>NZ_JAJOMC010000012.1 GCF_021129155.1 Arthrobacter sp. AK04 | reverse complement strand
CCCCCCCCCCCCCCCCCCCCCCCCCCCCCCCCCCCCCCCCCCCCCCCCCCCCCCCCCCCCCCCCCCCCCCCCCCCCCCCCCCCCCCCCCCCCCCCCCCCCCCCCCCCCCGCTACTCAGTTGGGTTGGGACACGCGTTAGCGGACCTCGAAGCCCGCGTTCCGGATGGCGTCCTTAACCTGGGACATCATGTTGTCCGGTCCCCAGTGGAAGATGGAGGCTGCCAGCACCGCGTCGGCACCCGCGGCGACGGCCGGCGGGAAGTGGGAAGGCTCCCCTGCTCCGCCGGACGCAATGAGGGGCACCTTGACCGCAGCCCGGACCAGCCTGATGAGTTCCAGGTCGAAGCCGTCCTTGGTGCCGTCAGCGTCAATGGAGTTGAGCAGGATCTCGCCCACGCCGCGGTCCGCGGCTTCCTTGGCCCACTCGATGGCGTCAATTCCAGTGCCGGTCCGTCCGCCGTGGGTGGTCACTTCAAAGCCCGACGGCGTGGCCTGGGACCCGGGGCGGGTGCGGCGGGCATCAAGGGACAGGACCAGGACCTGCGAGCCGAAGTGCCGGGTGATTTCGTCAATGACACCGGGCCGGGCAACGGCGGCGGTGTTGATGGACGCCTTGTCCGCGCCGTAGCGCAGCAGTTTGTCCACCTCGGCAACGCCGCGGACGCCGCCGCCAACGCAGAGCGGAATAAAGACTTCCTCGGCAGTCCGGCGGACCACGTCAAAGGTGGTCTCCCGGTTGCCTGAGGACGCCGTGACGTCGAGGAAAGTCAGCTCGTCCGCGCCGGCGTTGTCGTAGCGGTGCGCCAGCTCCACGGGATCGCCGGCGTCCCGGAGGCCTTCGAAGTTAACGCCTTTGACGACGCGCCCGGCGTCCACGTCGAGGCAGGGAATGACGCGTACTGCTACTGCCATGGGAACTCCTGGAAATTCTGTCTTTTGCTGCGCTGGGTTGTTAGGGCGCGGGTTGGTACTGCGGGGGCCGGCTCAGATGCGGCAGGCGTGGATGCTGCTGACCAGGATGGCGCGTGCGCCAAGGTCGTAAAGCTCGTCCATGATGCGGTTGGTTTCCTTCTTGGGCACCATGGAGCGGACGGCCACCCAGTCCGAATCCCGCAGCGGGGAGACGGTGGGCGATTCCAGTCCCGGGGTCAGGGCGGCGGCGCTTTCCACCAGCTCCTTGCGGATGTCGTAGTCCATCAGCACGTACTGGCGCGCCACCAGCACGCCCTGCAGGCGGCGGATCAGGACCTCGATCTCCTTGGCTGTGCCGTTCGCGGCGCCGCCTGCGCCGGTGCGGCGGATCAGCACGGCCTCGGACTTCAGGATGGGATCGCCGAAGATTTCCATGCCGGCAGCCTTCAGGGTGTTGCCGGTTTCGACGACATCGGCGATGGCGTCTGCCACGCCCAGCCTGACCGATGACTCAACGGCGCCGTCCAGCCGGACAACCTTGGCGTTGATGCCCTTCCCGGCGAGGTAGCCGCGGAGCAGGCCGTCGTAGCTGGTGGCCAGCCGCTTGCCCTCAAGCTCCTCGACTTTGGCGAAGTCCCCCACGGGCCCCGCGAAACGGAAGGTCGATGCAGCGAAGCCCAGCGGAAGCAGCTCTTCGGCCTCCACCTCGGCGTCCAGGAGCAGGTCGCGTCCGGTGATGCCGACGTCGAGCGTTCCCTGGCCGACGTACACCGCAATGTCGCGGGGGCGGAGGAAGAAGAACTCGATGTCGTTGTCCGGGTCCACCATGACCAGTTCGCGGGTGTCCCGGCGCTGGCGGTAGCCCGCCTCGGACAGCATGGCGGAGGCGGCTTCGGACAGGGAGCCCTTGTTGGGGACGGCTACTCGCAGCATTGGAGGTCTTTCTGGTTTGGGGAGGTCTAGGTGTTCAGGCAATGCAGGCCACGGCGGGCACCGGCGGCTTGGAGCGCGCCGGACCGGTGGCTACAGATGCTTGTAGACGTCTTCCAGGGTCAGGCCTTTGGCGAGCATCAGAACCTGCAGGTGGTACAGCAGCTGGGAGATTTCCTCTGCCGCGGCTTCATCGGATTCATATTCGGCAGCCATCCAGACTTCGGCTGCTTCCTCAACGACTTTCTTGCCGATGCCGTGAACACCGGAGTCCAATTCAGCGACGGTGCGGGAGCCTTCCGGGCGGGTGGCTGCCTTCTCGCTGAGCTCAGCGAACAGCGTCTCGAAATTCTTCACGCCCTCCAGCCTACTTGCTGCAGCCCACGGGGCGCTTCCCGGGCCGTTGCATGACGGGCGCGATGTGAGCGAATACACACGCGCGCCCGTCCCGCCAGGTCCGTTATTTGCCGTACTGCTTGAGTACGACGGCGGTGGCCAGCGCCGCGGTGACCGCCTCGTGGCCCTTGTCTTCCTTGGAGCCGGGAAGGCCGGCCCGGTCAAGGCCCTGCTGCTCGGTGTCGCACGTCAGGACGCCGAAGCCCACGGGGACGCCGGTGCGCACGCTGACGTCGGTGAGTCCCGACGTCGCTGCCTGGCACACGTAGTCAAAGTGCGGGGTTCCGCCGCGGATTACGACGCCGAGTGCAACGACGGCGTCGAAGTGCGGTGCCAGCCGGGCGGCAGCGACCGGCAGCTCAAAGCTGCCGGGAACGCGCAGGACCGTGGGCTCGGCAATGCCGGCGTCCTTCGCCGCCCGGAGTGCACCGTCCAGGAGTCCGTCCATAATCTGGGTGTGCCAGCTTGCCGCCACAATCGCCAGCCGCAGCTGGGACGTTTCCGCGGGGTTGAGGGTGCTGAGGTCGATATCGGGGGCGCCGTGTCCGCTCATGGGTCAGTCTGTTCCGTTCAGTCGTGGTGGTGTGTCTTGAAGGTGCTGCGGCCGGTGGTGTGCCGCAGCGCGTCAGTCTTGTTCGTGCTCGAAGGTTTCCGGGGTGGTGACGGGAACCGCAACCACATGGGTGTCCAGCAGCAGCCGGTGCTCCATGCGGTCCTTCTTGGTCCGCAGGTAGCGGATGTTCTCGTCGCGGGACGGCACCTCCGTGGGAACCATCTCCACAACCTTCACGCCCGCCCGTGCCAGCCTGTTCTGCTTGTCCGGGTTGTTGCTCAGGAGCCGCACCTCATGGAGGCCCATTTCCGCCAGGACCTGAGCTGCGGCGTTGTAGGAGCGGGCGTCCACGGGGAGCCCCAGCTGCTCGTTGGCCTCCACTGTGTCAAAGCCCGCCTCCTGCAGAGCGTAGGCCTTGATCTTGTTGGCCAGGCCAATGCCCCGGCCCTCCTGCCCGCGCAGGTAGAGCAGCGTCCCGCCGTTTTGCTGGATCATTTCCAGGGCGAAGGCAAGCTGCTCCCCGCAGTCGCAGCGGTACGAGCCAAAGATGTCGCCGGTGAGGCATTCCGAGTGCAGCCGGACGAGGGGCGCCTTGCCGTCCTTGGGCGGGTTGGGTGAACTGACGGCCAGGTGCTCAACGCCGGTGACCAGGTCCGTCCAGGCCTGCGCCACGAAATCACCGAAGGCCGTGGGCAGCTGCACTACCGGGCCGCCGCTTACCGGATGCGGGGCAACGCCGCTGCCGCTGCGTTCCTGCCCGCTGGCAGCGGGTCCGTGGCTGTTCATGGAAGCTGCAAGGCCCTCCGGGGAAGTCCCGTGGCCGTTCGGCGAACCGCTGCCGCGGGCTGTCGAAGAGGTCATCGTGTCTCCTTCTTGCCGCCCGGAACCTCGCGGGCGCTCTCCGTGGGTTCGCTTCCCCCCGCTGCGAGGTAGGCCGCCAGATCCTCAATGGAAATCAGGGGGCAGCCGTGCTCAGCTGCGAAGGTCAGGAGCCCGTCCAGGCGCATCATCTCGCCGTCGTCATAAACAACTTCTGCAATCACGCCCACCGGCTCGAGGCCGGCCAGGCGGCACAGGTCAACCGCGGCCTCGGTGTGGCCGGGGCGTTCTCGCACACCACCCTCAACTGCACGGAGCGGGAATATATGCCCGGGCCGGGTCAGGGACGCCGGCACGGCGTGGGGATCCGCCAGGACCCTGGCGGTAAGGGCCCGGTCCGTGGCGGAAATCCCGGTGCTGACACCCAGGGCGGCGTCGCAGGAAACGGTGTAGGCGGTCCCCTTGGCGTCCTCGTTGACCGCCACCATGGGAGGCAGCGCAAGGGCATCCGCCCGGTCGCCGGACAGCGGAACGCAGATGACGCCGGAACTGTGGCGGATGGTCCATCCCATCAGCGCGGGGGTGGCATGCTGCGCCGCGAAGATGATGTCGCCTTCGTTTTCACGGTCCTCGTTGTCCACCACAAGCACCGGCCTGCCGGCGGCCATGGCCTGCACGGCTGCCTCGATGGAGTCCAGTCCGCGGGCGCCAGGAGCGTGCCCAACGCCTGCGTGCTCTGCCTCGGGCTCGAGCCGGAGAACGGCGTTCACGGTGCACCTCCATCAAGGACAGCAGAAGCTGGCGTGCTGAAGGCAAGCAGGCGCTCGGTGTACTTGGCCAGGACATCCGCCTCAAGGTTGACCCGGCTGCCCGTGGTCTTGGAACCCAAGCCGGTCTCGGCCAGGGTGGTGGGGATCAGGCCGACTTCGAACCAGGGCTCACGCTCGGCGGCGTCGCTGACGGCCGTGACGGTCAGGGAGACGCCGTCGATGGCGATGGAGCCCTTTTCCGCGATGTAGCGGGCCAGGTTGGCCGCCACGCCGAACCGGAGCCGCTCCCAGTTGCCCAGGGCTTCCCGTTCCAGCAGCACGCCCACGCCGTCAACATGCCCCTGCACCACATGCCCGTCCAGCCTGCCGCCGGCAGGAACGCAGCGCTCCAGGTTGACGGAGTCGCCCGGCGCCAGTTCCCCGATGGTGCTGCGGACCAGGGTCTCCCCCATCACGTCGACACTGAATTCGGTGCCGTTGATCTCGGTGGCCGTAAGGCAGACCCCGTTCACGGCGACCGAGCCGCCCAGGGCAAGCCCTTCAGTGCTGCCGGGTGCGTGCAGCCGGAGGGTGGCGCTGGCGTCCCCGTCCCTCTCGACGGACAGAACGTGCCCTTGTTCGGCAATAATTCCGGTAAACATCAGTGGCCTTCCTGGGCTTGCTCCGCGGTTCCGCGGGATGGTTGGGGGTCTAGGGCAACGGTTCGTTGCGGTCTTAGGTGAAGTCTCAGGTCGCGGCCCAGCCTGCGCACGGCACCGCCGTCGGACTCGTCCCATTCCCACTGCTGGGCGTCGCCGAGGGTGGTGATTCCAAGGCCGTCCAGGGCGGGGGTGCCGGAGCCGAGCAGGGTGGGCGCCAGGTACACGATGAGTTCATCAACAAGCCCGGCGGCAAGGAAGGCGCTCAGTATGCGCGAGCCTCCCTCCACCATCAGGTGGCGCGTCCCGGACGCATAGAGCAGGGACAACGCCTCGTGGGGGTCGCGGGTGCGCAGGTGCGCGACGCGCCCGTCCGTTCCGCGCACGGCGGCCCCGCCGGGGACGTCCCGCAGCCCCATGACAGCCCGTACCGGCTGGTTCGGCGCCGGCGTTCCCTGCGGGTCGCGGGCGGTGAGCCGGGGGTTGTCCACCAGGACGGTCTGGGTCCCCACCAGGATGGCGTCGATCCGCCCGCGGATGGAGTGGTTGTCCGCCAGGGATTCCGGGCTAGAGATCCACTGGCTGGTGCCGTCCTGGGCAGCAATGCGGCTGTCCAGGGTCTGGGCAATGTGGAGGGTGACGAAAGGCCGCTTTGCCGTCACCGCTTCGAACCACTGCCGGTTCAGGTCCAGGGATTCAGCAGCTCCCAGGCCGCTGCGGACGCGCACGCCGGCGGCACGCAGCGTTGCCGCTCCACCCGCTGCAGGGTCATGCGGATCGTCCACGGCGTACACCACGTCCGTGATGCCGGCGGCAATGATCGCCTGCGTGCAGGGGCCGGTGCGTCCCAGGTGGTCGCAGGGCTCCAGCGTCACCAGCATGGTGCAGCCCGAAAGGTCCAGGCCCGCTGCTGCCGCCTGGGCTATGGCATCGGCCTCCGCGTGGGCGGTGCCGGCACCGCGGTGGAACCCGGTGATCAGGTGGTTGCCGGCAAGATCGACGACGACGGCGCCCACCAGGGGGTTGGCCCCGCGCGGGCCCCGCAGGGCTGCTTGCAGTGCAGCCTCCATGGCCCGGGTCTCGCCGGCGCTGAAGGCGGTCACCACACCGTCGGCGGGCTGGAGCGGGTGGCCCGGATGGAGGGCGGTGGCGGCGGCGGCGGTTCCAGGAAACTGGTTGGCCGCCGTCATGCCGCGACCATCGCCGCGGCTGCGTCCTGCGCTGAAGCGGCGGGACGTTCGGCAGTTAAGAGCCATCGCTGGGGGTTCATGCTGTGTCGTTCCTTCCCTCTCGAACCGCGATGGCTCCGGGGGTATACGACAGCAGAAGGCTGCGGGACCGGGACGGCCCCACAGATACAGCTGTACGTGCTTCTCTCATCCAGACTTTAACTGTCGGTACCGGAATTTCACCGGTTCAACCGTCTGCCGGGCTTTCCTTGCGGAAGGCACCGGCTCGCGGGTCGCGGACTGTCACCGCCGGTTCGGACTTACACCGACCCCGGAGCACGTATGTGTGTTGCTATTGTGCCATAACAGGCGCGGGCTCCCGGCTATTCCGCAGACGCCGCACGTAACGGACGGCAGCCCTGGACGCGGAGCCGTTCGATGGCTGCGGCGGGATCGTCAGCGCCGTAAACAGCGGAACCGGCAACAAAGATGGTGGCGCCGGCTTCTGCTGCCCGGACAATCGTTTCCTCCGTGATGCCGCCGTCCACCTGGATGGCCACGCCGGCTCCGGACCCGTCGATGGCTGCCCTTGCCCGCCGGATCTTGGGCAGGGTGAGGTCCAGGAAGGCCTGTCCACCGAACCCGGGCTCAACGGTCATGATGAGCAGCATGTCCAGCTCGGAGAGCATGTCCAGGTACGGCTCCACAGGTGTGGCGGGCCGGAGCGCCATTCCCGCTTTTGATCCCCTGCTGCGAAGTTCGCGCGCCAGCTTCACCGGCGCAATCGATGCCTCGGCATGGAAGGTGACCGAGGCCAGGCCGGCGTCGGCAAATCCCGGCGCCCACCGGTCGGCATCGGCGATCATGAGGTGCGCGTCGAGGGGGATGGGGCTGACAGCCTGGATGCGCTGCACCACGGGCAGTCCGATGGTCAGGTTGGGGACGAAGTGGTTGTCCATGACATCCACATGCACGGCGTCAGCGGTGCTGATGCGCTGCAGTTCGGCCTCGAGGTTGACGAAGTCGGCGGAGAGGATGCTCGGGTTGATGCAGCATTGCGTCACGGGGTTGCCTTTCACTGGTCTGTTGTTGCTTTCGCCTAGGCCTTTTTATGGATGAGCGCCAGGAACATGGCGTCCGTGCCATGGATGTGCGGCCAGAGCTGCGCCGTGGACTCGTGGCCCGCGTCCAGCTTCCCCGGAAGGCTGACGGCGTCCAGAGCTGCCCCGGCGTCCAGGAGCTCCAGGTCCTCACGCTTGCGGAGGGCGTCGGCAACCACGGCCGTCGTCTCCGCCGGATGCGGGGAACACGTCACGTAGGCCACCACTCCCCCGGGCCGCACGGCTGCCAGGGCCGAGGCGAGGAGTTCGCGCTGCAGCGGGCCAAGGTCCGTCAGGTCCTTGGGCGACCGGCGCCAGCGGGATTCGGGCCGGCGCCGCAAGGCGCCCAGTCCGCTGCAGGGAACGTCCACCAGGACGCGGTCAAAGGAGCCGGGCTTTTCGGTGCCGAGCTCGCGGCCGTCGCCGGTCCGGACCTGCCAGGTTTCCCGCGGGACGGCGGCGAGGGCCTGGCTTACCAGCTTGGCCCGATGCGGGGCGGGCTCATTGGCCAGGAGCGTGGCGCCCCGTTGCTTCGCCAGTGCGCCGAGCAGGGCGGCCTTTCCGCCGGGGCCGGCGCAGAGGTCCAGCCACGCCTCGGCTTTTCCATCGCCAGGTCCGCCTGCCGGCCCGCCAAGATCGACCGATGCCATGGCCCGGGCCACCAGCTGCGAGCCAACGTCCTGGACGCGGGTGGTTCCTTCCCGGACAGAGGAGAACCGTCCCAGGTCTCCGCCGCTGGAAAGCGCGGAGCCCTCAACGAGTTCGCCCGGAGCAGCGCCGCGCTCCAGTGCTTCGTCCAGGCTGCCAAGGCCGGGGAGGGCTACCAGGTTGACCACGGGAGCTGCGTTGTCCGCCTCCAGCAGGTCCTGGATTTCATCGGCGGAGCGCCCGTGTGCAACCAGGGACTGGCGCATGGCACGGACAATCCATTCGGGGTGGGCGTAGCGGAGCGCCGCGATCTTTGTCTGGTCCGTTTCCCCCGCCACGAGCACATCCAGCCACTCGTCCAGGGAGTGCGCGGCGACTTTGCGCAGCACGGCGTTGATGAGGGCGGACGGGCCTGCTCCGATCACGGCGCGCGCCAGGCCGACGGTCTGGTCCAGGGCCGCGTGGGCCGGTACGCGCATGGCCAACAGCTGGTGCGCTCCGATGCGCAGGGCGTCCAGGATGGCGGGATCCAGCTGGTCCAGCGGGCGGTCCACGCAGCGGGCCAGGATGGCGTCGTAGGTGCCTTGGCTGCGCAGGGCGCCGTACGTCAGTTCGGTGGCGAATCCGGCGTCGCGCTTGTCCAGCCCGTGGTGGCGGATCCGCGCCGGCAGGACAAGGTTGGCGTAGGCGTCCTCGGCCGCCACGGCCCGCAGGACTTCGAAAGCGACCAGCCGGGCGGGATCGGCCCGGCGGGTGCGCTGGGAGGGGGCGTTGTCCGTGAAGTTCCGCTGCGGTCCGCGGTTGCGTTCACGGCCCTGGGCGTTTCGACGGCTGTTATCGCGGGGTCCGCCTTTGCCCCGGCCCTGCCCTGTACTGTCTTTCCCGGAGCTGCCTTTGCCTGTGTTGCCCTGACCGCCGCTGCCGCGCCCGCCTGGATTGCCGCCGGACCCGCTCATTCGAACACCACGCTTTCAAGGGAAGCCATGCCGCGTGCCCAATCAGCAGCGGCCATCATCTTTTTGCCCGCAGGCTGGATCCGGGTAAGTTCCACGGCGTGAGAGCCCGTGCCCACCAGAACGCTCTTGCCGTCGAGCGACAGTGCCCCCGGTGAGAGATGGGTGACATCGGGCCGAAGCCGGACAGGTTCCAGCTTGACCCGCTGTCCGTCCAGGACCGTCCATGCCCCCGGTTCCGGAGTGACGCCACGCGCCTGCCGGCCGATGGCAAGCGCGGGATGGTTCCAGTTGAGGTGGCCGTCCTCAAGGGTCAGCTTGGGTGCCAGGGAAACTTCTCCTGACTGGGGCTGCGGCGCCGCTTTGCCAGCCTCAATAGCAGACAGCGTCTGGGCCAGGAGGACCGCCCCGCTGCGGGACAGCCTTTCCAGGAGTTCACCAGCGGTGTCCTCCGGGCCAACGGATTCGGTCAGGCTGCCGAAAACAGGACCCGTATCCAGCCCCTCTTCCAGCAGGAACGTCACGGCCCCGGTGACGTCGTCCCCGGCCATGACGGCACGCTGCACGGGTGCGGCTCCGCGCCAGGCCGGCAGGAGGGAGAAGTGCAGGTTGACCCAGCCGTACCGGGGAACGGCCAGGGCTGCAGGCGGAACCAATCCGCCGTAGGCCACGATTGCGGCCACGTCCGGGTTTACGCCGGAAATCCTGGCAGTCGCCCCGGCGTCCACGCGCGCTGCGTGGATGACCTCGATGCCGAGCTCAACTGCGCGCGCAGCCACGGGCGACGGCGTCAGGACCCGCTTACGGCCCACGGGGGCATCGGGACGGGTCAGCACGGCAACGACGTCGAAGCCTGCCTCCACCAGCGCATTAAGGGACGGGACGGCGACCGCGGGAGTCCCCGCAAAGAGGACCCTCACCCGGCGTTACCGGCTGCTCCGGCACCAAAACTGGAGCCGGGCGTGGAGCCGCCGAAACTGGACCCGACCGTTTTGGCCCGTTTGGCGGCCGTCCGCTCGGTGACAGAGCCGTAGTTGGCGTTCCGGATTGACCGCAGGGCGGCCTTGCGGTCCTCCCCCTCAAGCCGGTCGGTGTAAAGGATGCCGTCCAGGTGGTCGTTCTCATGCTGGAAGCACCGTGCCAGCATCCCTTCCCCTTCCACCGTGACGGGGCTTCCGTGCATGTCCACGCCGGTCACGCGGGTGGAGCGGAAACGCCGCACGGGAAAACCGAGGCCGGGGATGGACAGGCAGCCCTCCACCTGGTCCTCCTGGTAGTCACCACTGTTTTCCAGGACGGGGTTGATGATGTGGCCTTCCACGCCGCCAATCCGGTAGGTAAAGACGCGTTGGCTGATGCCCACCTGGGGCGCGGCCAGGCCTGCGCCGTCCACGTCCTCCATGGTTTCGGTCATGTCCGCCACCAGTTTGGCCAGTTCCGGCCCGAATTCCGTCACGGGATCGGCCACTGTGCGCAGCACAGGATCGCCGATGATGCGGATATTCAGGATAGCCATGCGCAGTATTTCCTTACAGTTGGTGGTAAAGGGAACCTGTCCAGTTTAGGCGCAGTCATCTGGTCCGCAGACATCCCAAGAGCAGACAAAGCGCTAGGCCGTGCGCGCCTGTGCCAGCGGCGGCGGTGCGATGGGAAGCAGCGCGGCACCGGCGCTGATGGTATCCGCGTTGAGCTCCCACACCCGCCGCAGGGCACAGAACTTCCACCAGTGATGCTTGAGGACGTCGGGGTTGGCCCGCACGGGACGAACTTCGGTTTCGCCGATGGCCACCGCCAGCAGGACGGGGTCCTCACCGTGCTTCCACGGCTCCCAGGTCCCGGCCTCGGGATCAACCAGGCTCTCTTCCGCCTTCATCCCGGCGACGAGCTGCATCACCACCTTGTCATCGAGCGGTTTGACCAGGCCGTCCCGGGTGGTGCCTTTAGTTTTGTAGTCGATGAGGCAAACGCGGCCGTTGATTCGGGCCACCAGGTCCAGGGTTCCCGCATATCCCACTGCGTTGTTCCACACGGTGATTTCCGGGGCTATGGGTTCCACCCGGAACAGCTCCCACCACTCGTCAAAGCGCACCGCGAAGGCTTCCTCGCCGTTGGCTGCCAGGGCCTCGCGGGCTTCCTTCATGGTGTGCGGGCGGCCCAGGGCGCGGAGGGCCACCTGCTCACAGTAGTTATGCACGCGGTCCCCGCGCTTGGCGGCGTCGTCCCGATAGGCCTCGGCTGCCTTGGCTGCGCGGCTGACAGCCTGGCGGATTTTGGCAGGGCTTCCCAGGCAGTCAGCCAGCAGCGGATCGTTTGCCAGGCTGCTGGCGCCCATGTACCCGAACCAGCCATCCAGCCCGTGCGGCTGCTGGCTGATAACAGTGGTGATGGACGGAACCGAAAACTGCTCCGACGTTGAACGGGCGTACATCCGGCCGTATTCGGTGGCGTGGGCAAGGAGTGGAGCTGTCATGGAAAAAACTCTTTCACAGGGGGCCGACAAAATCTGCAGGCATGGATCCGCGCATAAAAAAGGTCCGCTTCCGCTGCGAGCGGAAACGGACCTTTGTGCGGTGGGCGATACTGGGTTCGAACCAGTGACCTCTTCGGTGTGAACGAAGCGCGCTACCACTGCGCCAATCGCCCTGGTGCACTTGAATGCTAGCCGACACCGCACCCAATTCAAAAATCGGCGCCCGCGCAGCCATCCCGGACAGCTGGCAGGGGGCAGCGCGTCCCGCCAAACTGCCGGACGCGGCACCCAGGCCACCCACCCGTCGTAGTGAATTACACGGCTGTAAGTACGCGAAAACCGCGCCATTGCTGGGAAGGACGGACACAAATGGTGAGCGGGGCGCTGGCGATTTGGAGAATCCCTGAACCTCCTATATTGTTTTTACTCGTTGGAACGCGAGGAAATGCCGGGAACGGCAGGGAATCAGCCTCCAAAATGCGGACGTAGCTCAGCTGGTAGAGCACCACCTTGCCAAGGTGGATGTCGCGAGTTCGAATCTCGTCGTCCGCTCGCAGGACACTGTCACAGCAAAAATTCTTCGGAATCGACGCTTACACGGTGGGTTGGCCGAGAGGCGAGGCAGCGGCCTGCAAAGCCGTATACACGGGTTCGAATCCCGTACCCACCTCGGTGAAAACCATGGTTTCCGGATAATCTCCGGATGGACATGGGCGATTGGCGCAGCGGTAGCGCGCTTCCCTGACACGGAAGAGGTCACTGGTTCGATCCCAGTATCGCCCACCAAGCAAGGAAACTTGCTTCAGGCAGTTCGCCCGGCCCCGGCCGGAACGTACTCCATATTTGCGGACGTAGCTCAGCTGGTAGAGCACCACCTTGCCAAGGTGGATGTCGCGAGTTCGAATCTCGTCGTCCGCTCTCTTGTTTCTTAGAATCCCGTTGGCCGGTCTTCCGGTTCCGGGCGATTGGCGCAGCGGTAGCGCGCTTCCCTGACACGGAAGAGGTCACTGGTTCGATCCCAGTATCGCCCACATCCAGCAGCTCCCCCAGGAGCTGCTTTTTTTATTTGCCCGGCCACCCCTCCCCCACGCGCCATCACCGTTCGTTCCCACACCGCGGCAACCACAGCAGACAGAGCGAGCCCGTTGGCGGGACGGCATCCGCTGCGGGCGAACGCCCGGAACCCCCAATTTCCTTGGCAGGCCTTCCCGGCGGCGCTAGGATCGAATGCGGAGGAGCGACCTGGCTCCGCGATTGAAGGGAGGTGCTCGTGGGACTAATTGGCGATCTAAAGGGCAAGGCTCAAGGTCTTATCCGTGGCAACGAGCAGGCCATCAAGAACGGCATCACCAAGGCCGGTGACCTGATTGACACCAAGACCGGAGGCAAGTACTCCGGCCACGTTAACAAGGTCCAGGATGGCGCTTCCAAGCTCATTGACAAGAACGGAACCCCGGGACAGGCACCTGCCGCCGAGCAGGTTCCGCCGGTAACTCCCGTCAACCCGGTTCCGCCGGCTGACAGGACTCCGTAACAGGATTTGGCCAGGGTCTTGCCCTAGCACGTCAAGGGGGTGCAGGTCCCGCCGGGAGGCGGCACCTGCACCTTTGGCGTTTAATCGGCCTGTGCCGGGCCGATGAAGGGTTTGCGAAAGAGGGCCGGTAACCTGCCCGTATGGCGAAATCCCCTACCTTCACCACGGCACACCAGCCACCCGGGCAGTCACGGCTCGACTCCCGGCCCATTGTGGCGGGCATTGTCACTGCGCTGGTGGGCTTCACGTCGTCCTTCGCCGTGGTGCTGGCCGGGCTCAGGGCAGTGGGTGCCAGCCCTGAGCAGGCAGCGTCCGGACTGCTGGCGCTGACCGTGGCCGTGGGCCTGGGGGTGCTTTGGCTTGCGTGGCGTTCCAAAGTACCGGTGACACTTGCGTGGTCCACGCCCGGCGCTGCCCTGCTGGCAACGTCCGGAGCGGTCGACGGCGGGTGGCCTGCCGCCGTCGGGGCCTTCCTTGCCACCGGGGTACTGATTGCCATGACAGGTTTGGTGCCGGCCCTGGGCCGGCTGATGGCGAGGATCCCGGCAACCCTTGCGCAGGCTATGCTTGCCGGCGTCCTGCTGCAGCTCTGCCTTGCTCCCTTCCAGGCGCTGGGGACTGTTCCGCTGTTCATTGCGCCGGTCATCCTGTGCTGGCTGCTGATGATGAAGCTGGCGCCCCGCTGGTCCGTGCCGGCAGCCCTGCTGGTGGCCCTGGCCGTGATCGGCATTTCCCTGGCCGCAGGGGGCACCACCCTGGGTGACGGGGAGATCCTTCCAGGCTTGGCCTGGACCGCGCCGGCCTTCAGCCTGCAGGCGATAGCGGGTATTGCGCTTCCCCTGTTTGTGGTGACGATGGCGTCGCAGAACGTTCCCGGCGTGGCTGTCCTCAGGTCCTTCGGCTACGACACCCCATGGCGTCCGGCCATGCTGGTGACTGGTGCAGGCACCGCGGCAGCAGCAACGTTCGGAGCCCATGCCGTCAATCTCGCAGCGCTCAGCGCCGCCCTGGCAGCCGGCGAGGAGGCGGGGCCGGACCGGCACCGCCGGTGGGTTGCCGGCTTCACGTCCGGATTTGCCTACCTTGTGCTGGCTGCGTTCTCCGCTGCGCTGGCGGCCCTTGTGACGGCCGCACCGGCCGGCATGCTCGAGGCAGTTGCCGGCCTTGCACTCCTGGGGACACTGGCCGGAGCCGTTTCAGCCGCGCTGGCCGACCCGGAGGACCGGATAGCCCCGGCGGTCACCTTCCTCATGGCGGCCTCGGGCCTTGCGTTCGCCGGTATCGGGTCGGCGTTTTGGGCACTCGCCGCCGGGCTGGTGGTTCGCCTGGTGCTGAAGCCGCGCAGTCCCGGTGCAGCGGGCTGACCAGGCTGTACCTCCACTAGGAGGGTTCGTGGTTCTGGCCTTCGCGGGCCAGCGCGGTGAGCCGGGAGACGGCGCGGAAGTACTTCTTCATGTAGCCGCCCGTCATCATTTCCTCCGTGAACAGCTGGTCGAACGGAACCCCGCTGGCAAGGATGGGGACATCTTTGTCGTAGAGCCTGTCAGCAAGCACCACGAACCTCAGCGCAACCGCCTGCTCAGTGATGGTGTGGACGTTGCGCCACACCACCCCGTCAATGCCGTCAATCAGCTGGCGGTAGCGGCTGGGGTGCACGCCTGCCAGGTGGTGGATCAGCGTGCTGAATTCGTCCTGGGCCACCGTCTTCCCGTCGAATTCCGCCTTCATATGCGAGGACAGTTCACTGGTCTTCAGGGGCGCCGGCGCTGCCGGCAGCCCGCGGTGCCGGAAGTCTTCCCCGTCGATCCGCAGGACGTCGAACTGGTCCGCGAGGACCTGGATTTCGCGCTGGAAATCCACCGCCGCGAACCTGCCGTCGCCCAGCGAACCGGGCAGGGTGTTGGAGGTGGCCGCAAGTTTCACCCCGGCGTCTGCCAGTTCCCGCATCAGCCGGGACATGAGGACGGTGTCGCCCGGGTCGTCGAGTTCGAACTCATCGATGCAAACGAGCTTGTAGCTGCTGAGCGCGTCCACCGTCTTGCGGAAGGACAGGGCACCCACCAGGTTGGTGTACTCCACGAAGGTACCGAAGGCTTTGGGGCCGGGCGAGGCGTGCCACAGCGAGGCCAGCAGGTGGGTCTTGCCGACGCCGAACCCGCCGTCGAGGTAAATGCCGGCGCGGGACTCATCCTTCTTCGCGAAGAACTTCTTGAACAGTCCGCCCCCGCCCGCCGAGCCAACGCCGTCGGCAAACCCCTCGAGCGCCCTGACGGCTGCAGACTGGCTGGGCTGCTTGGGATCGGGGCGGTAGCTGGAAAACGAAACCTGGCCGAACCGCGGCGAGGGATAGAAACCTTTGAGGAGCTCATCCACCGAAACTGCCGGAGTGCGGGCGGCAAGCTGTTCGATCTGTACCAAGGGGGTCCGTTCTGCTGGTGGTTGGTCCCCAGAAAGAATACCGGCAATGCGGCGTCTCCTTTGCCCATACCCATTCCCTCACAGACTGCCGCCGCATGCTGTGTCACAGGCTCCCGGCCGGCCCGGCGTGATGAAGGCAACATTTCGTCCTGTTAACGGAATACGGACACCGGCCGGGGTGCTGGCTAGTGTGGAAGCAGGTCCCAATGCCGGCGCCGCCAAGGTCCAGCAGGCTGTCCGTGTCCTCAATGAAAGGCCAAGATCATGCCCTACCCCGTTGAACAGAACGAGAAGTTCGCTGCCTACGCCCACCCGGAGCGGCTGGTCTCCACCGGGTGGCTGGCTGCCGCTGTCGAAAGCGGCGCCGTCGCCAACGGTGAGCTGGTGGTGGTGGAATCCGATGAAGACGTCCTTCTCTACGAAACCGGCCACATCCCCGGGGCCGTGAAGATTGACTGGCACACGGACCTGAACGACGACGTAACCCGCGACTACGTGGACGGAGCCGCGTTTGCCGAGCTGGCGGCGTCGAAGGGCATCTCCCGTGACAGCACAGTGGTGATCTACGGGGACAAGTCCAACTGGTGGGCGGCTTACGCCCTGTGGGTTTTCGAGCTTTTCGGCCACCAGGACGTGCGCCTGCTGGACGGCGGCCGGGACAAGTGGATTGCCGAAGGACGGGAACTCACCAGGGAAAAGCCGGCTCCGGCCAGGGGCGACTACCCCGTCGTCGAGCGCAATGACGCTCCCATCCGCGCCTTCAAGGAAGACGTCCTTGCCCATCTTGGCAAGCCGCTCATCGATGTCCGCTCCCCCGAGGAATACACGGGCCAGCGCACGCACATGCCGGCCTACCCGGAAGAGGGCGCCCTGCGTGGCGGCCACATTCCCACCGCCGCTTCCATCCCGTGGGCCCGCGCCGCAGCCGCTGACGGCACCTACCGCAGCCGCGAGGAACTCGAGGCCCTCTACCTCGGCGAAGCGGGGCTGGCCGAGGGCGACGACGTCGTGGCCTACTGCCGCATCGGCGAGCGTTCCAGCCACACCTGGTTCGCCCTCAAGTACCTCCTGGGCTTCGAATCAGTCCGCAACTACGACGGTTCCTGGACCGAATGGGGCAACGCCGTGCGGGTACCGATCGTCAAGGGTGCCGAACGCGGTTCCGTTCCTGTTGCAGTCGGAGCCTGACGCGGCCCGTTCCACAGCGATTGCGTAGACTTGGACTGATGACTACTCAAGCTTTGCCTTCCGCCCTGGCGGCCATCGTGGACGATTTCCAGGCCATGTCCGAACCCGAGCGGCTGCAGCTGCTGCTGGAATTCTCCGAGGGCCTTCCGGAACTGCCGGACCGGCTCAAGGACCACCCCGAACTGCTGGAGCAGGTTGTGGAGTGCCAGTCGCCGCTCTTCCTCACCATCGAAACGGAAAAAGACGGCGGCCCGGCCGGTACCGTGCGGCTGTTCTTCAAGGCTCCCGCCGAGGCCCCGACAACACGCGGGTTCGCCGGGGTGCTGCACGAGGGGCTGGACGGGCTGTCCGCCGCAGAGATCCTCGCTGTCCCGGACGATATGCCCGAACTCCTGGGCCTCACCCGGGCCATCACGCCGCTGCGCATGCGGGGCATGACGGCCATGCTGGGACGGATCAAGCGCAAGGTCGCTGCCGCTTCCGGCGTGCGCTCCTAGCTGCTGCACGGACCAGCACCATGGCCCGCAGGAATGCTTCACAGGGAACCCCGGCAACGGCGGCGCTGGCCGCGGCCGGGGTTCCCTTTGTGCTGCACCCCTACACGCACGATCCCTCAGCAGCCAGCTATGGGGCCGAGGCGGCCGAGGCCCTCGGGATCGATCCCTCAAGGGTCTTCAAGACGCTGATGGTTGAGGTGGAGGGCAGGCTGGCGGTGGGCATCGTCCCGGTCAGCGGAACCCTGGACCTGAAGGCGTTCGCCGCCGCCCTGGGGGCCAAGAAGGCTACCATGGCGGATCCGGCCGCAGCCCAGCGGCGCACCGGTTACGTGCTGGGCGGCATCTCCCCGCTCGGCCAGCGGCTGCCCTCCCCCACGGTGCTGGACTCAAGCGCCGTGGGCCTGCAGACCCTGCTGGTCTCCGGCGGAAGGCGCGGCCTGGACATAGAGCTGGCGCCGGCTGACCTGATCCGCCTCACCCAGGCAGTCACGGCACCCATCGGCTCGCCTGCCGCCCCGTAGGGGCCGCAGCGTGTATACCCCCGGCCCTTTTGCGGCGCTACAATCGGTGCACCCGATTCAGCACCGAATATGCCACTTCTCTCATAGCCCCAAAACAAGCCGGCGCTGCTGGCCTATGTTCAAGGCACACAAGATCCGTCAGGGCGCGCACCTACCTGCAGCAGGATCAGCCCGACCGGCTGACGCAACGCCACTGGTCGGTTCAGCCGTTAGGCGGCCCGGCCTGACGCAGGGCCTCCGTTCTATGGACAAACGCCATGCTCAAAGCCCTGTTGTGCAAGATAAATCTGGGGCACCACTGGGTGGCGGAAGCGGACCGCGACGGCACCTTCACGCGCCACTGCGTGAAGTGCGGAAAAGTCGATCCGCACGCCGCCCGATGGTCAGAACGCCTGTCGGACCGCGACCGGCCCACCCGTTCCAACTTCGCGGATCCCATGACCCCTTCGGACGGTCCAGGCTTCAGCTGAAACTGCTCCGGAGCAGGCGAGCGTCCCGCAACGCATTCGGCGCTGACAGTAGGACGTAAACCTTGTCAGGGGCTGACAGGGGGCAAGGCGCCCGGATTCAGCCTGGGTGCCAGCTGCTGCCGCAGCCACGCCTTGACCAGGCTTTCCCACCGCTCCGGATCAACGTTCCATTCCTTGGTGTGCCGTGCCTGGTGGAACGGCTCGAAGGTCACCATCTCCGGATTGCGCTCGGCGAGCAGGGCGGAGGGCCGGTAGGGCACGTATTCGTCATCGACGCTGTGCACCACCAGCGTGGGCGTGCGGAGTTCGACTGCCCGCGACACCCAGTCCATCGCCTTCAGGTCGACCGGGGCGGCCAATCCGGTGAGGCGCCGTCCCAGCGGATGCCCCAGCATAAGCTGGCCATACCGGCCCACAAGGGAGGGAATCCTGTTCAGCTGCGCATGATGGGCCAGGACATTCACCCAGTCAGTGGCGGGCGCATCGAGCACCATCGCCCGGATGAGGTGGCGGTGGCGGGAAAGGTCGGCCGTTTGCAGGCAGATGGCGCCTCCCATTGACCACCCGAACAGCACGATCTCTTCCGCACCGTTGGCCAGCGCGTACTCGATTGCCGCCTCGACGTCACGCCACTCCGTCGAGCCCAGGCCGTAACGGCCGTCGTCCGCGGAGGGCGCAAGGCCGTCGTTGCGGTAGGAAACCAGGAGGCTGGTAAGCCCCAGCTCCAAGGCCGGGCCTACGGCGCGCAGCGCCTCCTGGCGCGTGGCTCCGCGTCCATGCACCATCACCGCCCAGGTCCGGGCAGTTCCGCCGGCGCGGACGAGCCACGCAGGCGCCTGCCCCCGGTCGACGTCGATCATCACTTCCTCGTGCGGGATTCCGACGGCGGCAGGGTCCGGGTGGACAGCCCCGCTCCACCAGCCGCGGCGCGCCTTTGAGAGGTCGCCGGCATAGACCGCTTCGACGTCCCGCAGGACGGTCCGCTCGGCGGGCGAGTAGGAGACGATGCGGCCGATCCGCGCGTGCCCTTTGCCGCCGTCGAAAAAGAACCCATAGACACCGTCCACGGTGGTGTCGTCCGTGGCGGCAAAAATTGCCTGCTGCCGCTGGCCGTCCCTGATGAGCGCGAGCATTTCCTGGTCTGCTGCCCGCTGCCGTGCCGGCGTGATGACCCGCCGCGCGAAGTACACGGCGAGCGCGGATGAACCTGTGGCCAGCAGCCCTGCCAGGCCGCCTCCACCGATCGCTGCGCCGATCGCCCATTTGGTGCGCAGCGACATCCCCACGGATTCGGAGGCGCTCTGAACGGGGGCGGGGCGGGTTCGCTGGAAAGATGCCATGAAACCATTCTTACCGGCCCGGCACCGATGCCCGCATTCCGCCGCGTGCCGCCGCCGCCTGCCGGCCCCCGGACGGGCGTGGCGGCCACTGCGCAGGGCAGCGCTGCAGGACTAGGCTAGGGCCATGAGTGAACCCATCGTCATCCTGACCGAAGAACCCCTGGGGGCGGACGACCGCCTGAACATCGAACGCCTCGTGGACGGCTCGGATACCCGCCTGGTTGTCCTGGTGCCGGCGAACACCGAGCGGCACCTGCTGGTGGATTTCCTCGAGAACCTTTCGCTGCTGGACATAGCCAAAGCCTTCCGGGAGTTGACCTCCCACGCCCCGGATCCCACCCAGGAACGTGCCAAGGCAGCCGAGACCCTGTCCGTGTCCCTGGCGGCCCTGGAAGGACTGGGTTCAGGCCTCACAGGGGAAGTGGTGGACGGCGGGGCCGTCAGCGGACTGGTCTCCAAGGTCCGCGAGACCGGCGCTGCGCAGGCGGTGGTGATTACCCGGCCGCATGCCGTGGCGGACACCTTCCATACGGACTGGGCCAACAAGGCACAGGACCAGCTGGGCATACCGGTGCTTCACCTGTACGCGGGCTCGGGATTTATTGGCGACTCGTGAGCGTTGGGAAGGCTATGAGCATTTTCGGAAACAGCATCTTTGGACATAAGGCCCCAGATACGGCCGTGCCTGCCCCTGAGGCGGCATCCGCCGGTTCCGCCCCGGGCGGCAAGGGCGTTGAAAAGAGCGATGCCCAATGGCGCGAGGAACTCACGCCGGAGGAATACCGCGTGCTCCGCCAGGCCGGGACCGAGCGTCCCTACACCGGTGAATACTGGGACACCCACACGGCAGGCGTTTACCAGTGCCGCGCCTGCGGGACAGAGCTCTTCACCAGCAACGAAAAGTTCGATTCCCATTGCGGCTGGCCGTCCTTCTGGGCACCGCTTGCGGAAGGGAACGTCCGCTACATCCACGACCGCACCATGGGCATGGACCGGGTGGAGGTCCGCTGCGCAGCCTGTGATTCGCATTTGGGCCATGTCTTTGAGGGTGAGGGTTTCGGAACCCCCACGGACCAGCGCTACTGCATCAACTCCATCTCCATCCGGCTGGTCCCGCAAGAGGATGCGCAGGTCAGCAGAACGGAGCCGGAGAAGTAATGCCCCAGCTGCCGGCTTCCTCCGGAAGCTCTCTGCGCACTCGAGCCTAAAGCTTTCTTAGGCTTAGCCCCTTTCTGCATTAGCCCTACTGGTTGCTTGCTACGCTCGGCATCAGGTAGCAAGCAACCAGAAAGGCAGCCGACGATGACCGAAACCCTGACCACCGCCGTCACCGGGATTTCTGCGGAGAACCAGGACTGGAAGCGGCTCAAGGCCGCCGCCACCGCCCTCCAGGGCCTCCAGGCCCAGGACGGCTCCATCCCCGACGCCGCGCACCATTCCGAGGCAGCTTCCAAGGTGGAAGACATCGTCAGCGCCGTCCGGGCCCTGGCCCCCGCCTTCCCGCACGACGCCGCATACCTGGACGCCGTCTGCACGGACTTTTCCAGCTGGGCGCACTCCGGGTTTGCCACCCCTGACTTCCTGTCCTCCCTCCTGGCCTTCCAGCCCCAGGAGCAGCGGCGGAACGGCCTCCAGCACCTGGTGGTCTTCCCCATGTACACGCAGAACGGCAGCAGCAGCCGCCTGGTGGAGGCAGTCCTGATCGAGGTGATCTGGCCCGAGTTCATCGCCGGCCTTGAGGCGGGCGATTACTCGAACAAGCTGTTCGTTCCCATCCGCTTCGTGGACTTCACAGCCGGTTATGACACCAACTCCGCTGTTCTGTTCCCTGAGACCGTCGCGGTCAGCAAGACCCCCACCTTCACCTGGGGAGCCATCTTCGCGGACCGGGAGGCGGCCAGGTTCCGCCGCGTCCTCAAAGCCGCAGCCGAGACCACCAGCCTGGAGCTGCCCGAAGGCGCGGCGGAAATGCTCGCCGACCAGGACCTGACCGAGGCCACCTTCGTCATGTGGGACCTGATCCACGACCGGACCCACATGCGTGGCGACCTGCCGTTTGACCCGTTCATGATCAAGCAGCGGATGCCCTTCTTCCTGTACTCGCTCGAGGAACTGCGCTGCGACCTGACTGCTTTCCGCGAGTCCGTACGGATAGAAAATGACGAGGACGCCGATCCTGAGGCGCGGCGCCACGCCAAACTGGTGCAGTACGCCATCATCTTTGACCGCATCTTCCGCTTCGCGATCACCGGCAGCCGGGTACGGAACTACGACGGACTGGGCGGCCAGCTCCTGTTCGCCTGGCTGCACCAGCAGCGGGTCCTGCACTGGACGGACACCCGGCTCACCATCGACTGGGACGAGGTAGCCAACGCCGTCATCGCCCTCGGCGCGAACATCGACGAACTGTACTGGCGCTCCATCGACCGGCCGAAGACCGCCCACTGGCTGGCCGCGTACCAGCTGATCTCCGCGACCGTCACTCCCCACCCGGCCTCCGTCTGGGCCAAGGGGCCGGAGGCACTGCCGCTGGCCGGTCCGCCCCGCGGCCTTACGGACCAGGTGCTTGACGACGAATTCCCGCTGTCCATGTTCTACGAAGCGCTGGAGAAGAAGATGCGCCCTGTCATCGAGTCCACTGCCGGGATCACCGGAGCCTCTGCCCTGTGACGGAAGCACCGGGTACAGCACCACAGCGGCTGAACGTTCTTGTTACCGGCGGCAGCGGAGCGTCCGGCGTCGCCGTGGCCCGCGCGCTCCGGGAAGCAGGCCACCGCGTCTTCACGGTGGGGTCGGACCGGGCCAGGATCAGCGCGGCGGCGGAACAGGCGGGCGACGGCGTTGCCCCCTTTGTGTGCGACCTCGCCCAAATGGAAGAGGTCCGGCAGCTGCGGGCCGACGTCTCCGCTGCCGCCGGACCAATGGACGCCGTCATCCATCTGGTGGGCGGCTGGCGCGGCGCACGCGGCATCACGGACCAGACGGACGAGGACTGGGAATTCCTTGAACGGGGAGCCATCACGACGCTCCGCAACGTTTCGCGCGTTTTTTACGACGACGTCGCCGCCTCCCCGAACGGCCGCTTCGCCCTGGTGTCCTCCACCGCCGTCAGCAAGCCCTCGGCGGCAGGAGCCAGCTATGCCGCAGCGAAGGCCGCCGCAGAAGCCTGGACCATGGCCGTGGCGGACGGCTTCCGCCGTGATTCCGGGAACGGCGGCGGCGCGGCAGCCGCCGTCGTCCTGGTGGTCAAGGCCCTGGTTGACAAGGAGCTGCGCCACAGCCATCCAGGGCGGACCTTCCCGGGGGCAACGGACGTCGGGGACCTGGCGCGCGCCGTCGTCGGCCTCTTCCTATCCCCGGCCGCTGAACTGAACGGCAGCCGGCTGCTGCTGGCGCCCTGACATACCGGCGCCCGACTTTACCTAGACTGAAAGCGTGAGCAAAGCGATGACAACAACTGCTGAAACCGCCGCCGGGGTCCGCCTCCACGATCCGAACGTGCGGGGGTTCGCCTCGGACAACTATTCCGGGGTGCACCCGGAAGTCCTCGCGGCACTGGCGGCCGCGAACGGCGGCCACCAGGTCTCCTACGGCGAGGACGAATACACCGCCAGGCTGCAGGAGCTCATGGAGGAGCACTTCGGGCCCGGGATTGAGTGCTTTCCGGTCTTCAACGGCACCGGCGCCAACGTCCTTTCGCTGCAGTCGCTGCTCCCCCGGTGGGGTGCGGTGGTCTGCGCATCCACAGCCCACATCAACATGGATGAGAACGGCGCCCCGGAGCGCGTCGGCGGCATCAAGCTGCTGCACGTCCCGACGCCGGACGGCAAGCTGACCCCCGAACTCATCGACCGGGAGGCCTGGGGCTGGGGCGACGAGCACCGCGCCCAGCCGCTCGCCGTCTCCATCACCCAGACGACCGAACTTGGCACGTGCTACACGCCTGAGGAAGTCCGCGCCATCGCCGACCACATCCACGCCAGGGGCATGAAGCTCCACATGGACGGCGCCAGGCTGGCCAACGCCGCAGCCCACCTCCAGGTTCCGCTGCGCGCCTTCACCCGCGACGCCGGCGTGGACATCCTGTCCTTCGGCGGGACCAAGAACGGCCTGCTCTTCGGTGAAGTGGTGGTGGCACTGAACCCGGAAGCCGCCCACGGGCTCGTATACCTGCGCAAGATGAACATGCAGCTGGCGTCCAAGATGCGCTTTATGTCCGCCCAGTTCATCGCGCTCCTGGAGGGCGATCTGTGGCTGCGCTCCGCCGCCCACGCCAACGCCATGGCCGCACGGCTCCGCGCCGCCGTCGACACCATCGACGGGGTCCAGCCCACCCAGAAGACCGAGTCCAACGGCGTGTTCGCCATCCTGCCCGAAGGCGTGGCGGACAGGCTGCGCGCATCCTTCCGCTTCTACGACTGGAATGAAGCCGCCGGGGAAGTACGGTGGATGTGTTCCTTTGATACCACCGAAGAGGACGTGGATTCCTTTGCTGACGCCATCCGCCGGGAACTCCAGCAGCGTGCCGGCTGACGCTGCCGGCAGCCAGGGCAAGGGACCGGCGGCGAGCCTACCCGCCCTGCCCGGCACAGTTGCGTAACCTGCGAAGGTGAACGCACTTGACCAGGTTCCCCCGGAGTTTCTCCACGCCTTGGGAACCCTCAGGAAAGCCCAGTGCCGCCGGGAGCTCCGCCTGGCGGAGATTCCCGCGCCTGCCCGGCTGGCGCCCTTTGCCGTGGCCCTGGGCGCCGAGGTTTATGCTCCCGGCGCCGGCACGCCCGGAACGCCCCTTCACGGCCCGGCCGCCATGGCACTGGCTGCTGCCTCGGGAACGGAAGATGACGGCGGCACGGAACTGGCAACCGGCCGCTTCATCCTCTTGCATGATCCGGACGGATCGGAGGTCTGGGGCGGGGAGTTCCGGATTGTCACGTATATCCGCGCGGAACTGGAGCCCGAGATGGGCAACGACGAGATGCTCGGAACAGTCGCCTGGACCTGGCTCGTGGAGGCACTGGAAAACCACAAGGCGCCGTACCGGGCTGCGGGCGGTACCGCCACCCGTGTCCTCTCCGAAAGCTTCGGCACCCTCTCGGAGCGGCCGGGATCCATCGACATTGAACTCCGTGCGTCCTGGACACCTGCCACTTCCGACGTCCGGGCCCACCTCGAAGCGTGGTCCGACATGGTCTGCACGTTCGCCGGCCTGCCACCGCTTCCGGACGGCGTTACGCCGCTGACACACAGGCGGCGGAACTGAGATCCCTCGCCGGTGGAGTCGAGACGGCGCGCGGCGCGCAGGACGGCGCTGCAGGACCGGACGCGGGCCCGCACGCGGGCCCGCACGCGGGCCTGCACGCAGGCGCGGACCGGCCGGCCGGTAAACTGAAGGCATCATGACCCCAAACATTCCGGATAACACCACGGCCGGCGTCCCGGCTGCTGATACCGCACCCCACATCACGGTGGAAGGCTTTGACAGCCCCGTCCCCGAAATCGTTGAACTCGCAGCACCCCGGGACGGCGTTCCCCTGGTGATCGAAACGCAGTCCGGCCTGGAGCGCTGCGCTGCTGCCATAGCGGCAGGAACGGGGCCCGCCGGGGTTGACGCTGAGCGGGCTTCCGGATTCCGGTACGGGCAGCGGGCTTTCCTGGTCCAGATCCGGCGTGAAGGCGCCGGGACCTGGCTGATCGACCCCGAGCCCTTCGGGAACCTGGACATCATCAACGACGCCCTGCGGGGCGTCGAGTGGATCCTGCATGCCGCCAGCCAGGACCTGCCCTGCCTCTCCGAGCTGGGCATGTGGCCGGACAGGCTCTTTGACACCGAACTCGCGGCACGGCTCGCCGGGCTCCCCCGGGTGGGACTCGCGGCCGTCATCGAACAACTGCTGGGCTTTGGTCTCGCCAAGGAGCATTCCGCCGCCGACTGGTCCACCCGTCCCCTGCCGGAACCCTGGCTGAGGTACGCCGCACTGGACGTTGAGGTCCTGACGGAACTGCGGGAGGAGCTGATCGAACTCCTGGAGGCTGACGGCAAGCTGGAGTACGCCGAGCAGGAATTCGCCTCGATCCTGGCCGCGGGGCTGCCGCCGGCCCGCGTCGACCCATGGCGGAAGACCTCCGGGCTCCACCAGATCCGGGACCGCCGGCAGCTCGCTGCGGTCCGCGAGCTGTGGCTGGAGCGCGACTCCCTGGCGCAGAAGCGGGATGTTGCTCCCGGCAGGCTGATCCCGGACTCCGCGCTGGTGGCTGCAGCCAAGGCGATGCCGTCCACGGTGCCGCAGCTTTTGGGAACCAAGGGCTTCCACGGCCGGGCTGCCCAGCGGGAGGCTCCCCGCTGGCTGCGGTGCATAGCCGCAGCCCGCGACCTCGAAGAGCTCCCGCCGCTGCACCTGCCCACCAATGCCCCGCCCCCGCCGAGGGTCTGGGCCGACCGCGATCCGGCGGCAGCTGCCCGGCTGGCCACCGCCCGGCCGCTGCTGCAGGCCAGGGCCGAGGAGCTGAACCTGCCGCTGGAGAATTTGCTGACTCCTGACTATCTGCGCCGGGTGGCCTGGCGCCCACCGGCCGATGTCAGCACAGACGCTATTGCCGCGGAGCTCCGCGCCCTGGGCGCGCGCGATTGGCAGGTGGAACTGGCTGCACCGCTTATCTCCGAGGCTTTCCTGAACCCCCAGCCGCTGCCCGCCAAGGAACCCAGAGCGGACGCAGCCGCAGCCGGCCAATAAGGCCGCCGGCGGCCACGGGCCCCAAACCGGGTCGCCAAACGCTCTATCGGTTAATGCGTGAATATTGGCAACGCTCGCTCACTTTCCTGAAGAGAGTGAGCGAGCGCCAGCCAAAAAGGCGCATTAAATGAGAGAGCGTCCCTTCAACCCGGGGCCTTGCGGGCTAAGTTACTCGCGAGTAACATCGAGAGTATTGCCGCCAGGCTGCCTGCCGCATTCCGGCACGCAGCCGGCGCCTACGTCTCGATGAGGAGTTATACGTGAGCCACCAGGAAAGCGGCGCATCCATGCGCACTGTCCGGGACGTCGTCTTTGTGGACGGCCTCCGCACACCGTTCGGCAGGGCCGGGGAAAAGGGCATCTACGCCGGCACCCGGGCTGATGACCTGATGGTGAAATGCATCCGCGAACTGCTGCGCCGGAACCCCTCCTTGCCGCCGGAGCGGATTGACGAGGTGGCCATTGCTGCAACCACCCAGACCGGAGACCAGGGCCTCACCCTGGGCCGGACCGCCGCCCTGCTCGCCGGCCTTCCCAGGACGGTTCCCGGGTTCGCCATTGACCGCATGTGCGCCGGGGCAATGACTGCCGTGACATCCGTGGCCGGCGGAATCGGCTTCGGAGCCTATGACGTGGCGGTGGCGGGGGGCGTCGAGCATATGGGCAACCACCCCATGGGCTCGGGCGCCGATCCAAACCCGCGCTTTATGTCCGAGCGGCTGGTGGACCCGGCCGCCCTCAACATGGGGAACACCGCAGAGAACCTGCATGACCGCTTCCCGTCGATCACCAAAGAACGCACGGACGCCTATGCCGTGGCATCCCAGGCCAAATATGAGGCCGCCTGCGGCAGCGGCCGCATCCAGCCGGACCTGGTGCCGGTGGCAGCCATGAAGCCCGGCCAGGGATGGTCGCTGCACACCGTGGACGAGCCGCCGCGGCCCGGGACCAGCCTGGCCGACCTCGCAGGCCTCCGCACCCCGTTCCGGGCACACGGGCGGGTCACCGCAGGTAACTCCGCGGGCCTGAACGATGGCGCAACCGCCGCTGTCCTGGCCTCGTCTGACACCGCCGCGGAGCTCGGACTGCCGGTCAGGATGCGCCTGGTCAGTTATGCCTACGCGGGCGTGGAGCCGGAAGTCATGGGCATCGGCCCGGTGCCCGCCACCGAGAAGGCCCTGAAGAACGCGGGGCTTTCCATCGGGGACATCGGCCTTTTCGAGATCAACGAAGCGTTCGCCGTCCAGGTCCTGAGCTTCCTTGACCACTTTGGCATTGCCGACGACGACACTCGGGTCAACCGCTACGGCGGCGCCATCGCAGTGGGACACCCGCTGGCCTCCTCCGGCGTACGGCTGATGACCCAGCTGGCCCGGCAGTTCGAGGAAGACCCTTCCGTGCGCTACGGCATCACCACCATGTGTGTTGGCCTGGGCATGGGCGCCACGGTGATCTGGGAAAACCCCCACCATGCCCATTACAGCGGAGCCCGGCCGGCAAACTCCGCCACCCACACCGTTTCCGAAGGAGCCGCATGAGCGCCGCAGATTTCACCCGACTTGCCGACCTGTTTCCCAACGAAACAGTGACGCATTCCTACGTCCAGGACATCGAACTCCCCGCACCTGCCGGGAAACCAAGCCCTGGCACGTTCGCCCTCATCACCCTCGACAACGGCCTGGACCATTCCAAGCCCACCACACTGGGGCCCAACACGCTGGTGGAGCTCGGCCAGGTCCTGGAGGGTCTCCGGGACCGCGCGGCCCGGGGTGAGATCGTCGGCGTCGGAGTAACGGGCAAGCCTTATTACCTGGTGGCGGGCGCCGACCTTTCCGCCGTCAAGAACCTGGACAAGCGCGAGCACGGGCTGTGGATGGCGCAGCTGGGCCACGATGTGTACGGCACGCTGGCCGGCCTGGGGGTCCCCAGCTTCGCCTTCATCAACGGCGCGGCACTGGGTGGAGGGCTGGAGATTGCCCTGCAGTCCACGTACCGCACAGTCTCCACCGGAGCAGGCGCACTTGCGCTGCCGGAAGCCGTTCTGGGCCTGGTCCCGGGCTGGGGCGGCGTGTACATCCTGCCGCGCCTCATCGGCCCGGAAAACGCCGTCAAGGTGATGATTGAAAACCCGCTCAGCAACAACCGGACCCTGACCGGACCCCAGGCGTTCAGCCTGGGTGTCGCGGACGCCCTGTTCGAGCCTGCGGATTTCCTGGAGCAGTCCCTTGCGTGGGCGGCCGGCGTGATTTCCGGCGACGTGGTCCCGGAACGGACCAACGCCGTCGATCCCGCCGACCCAGCAACCGCCGCGCGCTGGGATGCCGCCGTCACGGCAGGGCGGGCCTTCGTGGACGCGAAGACGTCCAATGCTGCGCCTGCGCCGGGAAAGGTCCTGGACATCCTCGAGGCGAACCGCACCATGACCCAGGCACAGTCTGCTGCCCTGGAATGCGAAACCCTCGCCGACCTCATGCAGACCGACGAGTTCCGTGCCACCGTCTACGCCTTCCTGGACCTCGTCCAGAAGCGGTCCAAGCGCCCCGCCGGAGCCCCGGACCGCAAGCTGGCCCGTCCTGTCACGAAGGTTGGGGTGGTTGGCGCCGGCCTCATGGCAAGCCAGCTGGCACTGCTGTTCGCCCGCCAGCTCAAGGTCCCCGTGGTGATGACGGACATTGACCAGGCCCGGGTGGACAAGGGCGTTGGCTACGTCCACGCCGAGGTGGACAAGCTCCTGGGCAAGAAGCGCATCAGCCAGGACGCCGCCAACCGGACCAAGGCGCTGGTCACGGGCTCCGTATCCAAGGAGGTTTTCGCTGACGCGGACTTTGTGATTGAAGCCGTGTTCGAGGAACTGAACGTCAAGAAGCAGGTCTTTGCCGAACTGGAGGCCGTTGTCTCCCCGGACTGCATCCTGGCCACCAACACCTCCTCGCTGTCCGTCACCGCCATGGCGGAGGACCTGCAGCATCCGGAGCGCGTGGTGGGCTTCCACTTCTTCAACCCCGTGGCCGTCATGCCGCTCCTGGAAATCGTCCGAGCTCCGAAGACGGACGACGCCGTGCTGGCCACCGCCTTCGAACTGGCCAAGGGACTGAAGAAGACAGCGGTGCTGGTCAAGGACGCCGCCGCGTTCGTGGTGAACCGCATCCTGCTGCGGCTGATGGGCGAGGTCACGGCCGCCTTTGATGAGGGCACCCCCGCCGAGGTGGCGGACAACGCCCTCCGCCCCATGGGCCTGCCGATGACGCCCTTCACCCTCGGCGCCATGGTGGGCCTGCCCGTGGCCCAGCACGTCCAGGAATCGTTGCACGCGGCCTTCGGCGAACGCTTCACGGTCTCCGCCAACCTGCAGAAGCTCATCGACAACGGCGTGAAGGGCCTGTGGGCGGCCGGCCCGGACGGATCGCAGGAAATCCCGGAATCCACGCTGGCACTGATGTCCTTCGGCACCTCCCCCTCAACATCGGAGCAGGTGCTGCGGCGCACGCAGGACGCCCTGGCGGAGGAAATCGGCCTCATGCTCACCGAAGGCGTGGTTGCCGCTCCCGAGGACATCGACCTCTGCATGATCCTGGGCGCGGGCTGGCCCATGTTCCTCGGCGGCATCACCCCCTACCTCGACAGGGTGGGAGCCTCCGAGCGCGTCAACGGCAGGCGTTTCCTGCCGCCGGGAGTGGCGTCCCGTCCCGCCTGATCAGCCCTCCAGCCGCCCGCCGTCGAGCGCTACCACCCGGTGGGCAGCAGCGCGGGCATAGCAAAGGTCATGCGTGACCAGCACGACGGCGGCGCCCTCCCCTGCCGCGGAACGCACCGCAGCGTCCAGCAGGGCGAGGCCGCCGCCGTCCAGCCCCACGGTGGGTTCGTCCAGGGCCAGGACTGACGGTTTGCGGGCAAGGACCGTGGCCAGGGCGAGGAGGCGCTGGCCGGAGGCGGGAAGTTCGGCTGGGTGCGTGTGCTCCGCCCCTGCCAGGCCGACGGCGGACAGTGCTTCCAGGGCCCGGGAGGCTGCCTCGCCGGGGTGGAACAGGCGGTCCAGGCCGAAGCGCACTTCGCGGAGGGCGGTCCGCTCGAACAGCTGGTCCCGGGGCTGCTGGAACAGCAGGCCCACGGAGCCGGCCGCTTCCCCTGGCGGCACCCCCGCAATGTCCCTGCCGTGGACCAGGACGCGGCCCGCGGTGGGCCGGAGCAGTCCGTTGAAATGGCGCAGCAGCGTTGATTTTCCTGCCCCGTTGGGCCCGGTCACCGCTACGATCTCGCCGCTATGGATGCGCAGGTTGATGCCCTGCAGCACCAGAGCGCTGCCTGCCGCTTTTCCGCCCAGGTCCCGGCGCCGCATGTTCCTAAGTTGCGCTTCCTTGCCCCGGGCGCTGTAGCCAAAGGAGACGCCGCGGAGCTCAAGTGCGGGAACGCCGCCATCGTTGCGCGGCGGCAGCGTCTCCGTCTGCACGGCTTCCTTGTGGCCCTGCCCCGGCGCCGTCCCGCCGCCGGCGTACCGGATACCGGACGGCAGCAGCCCGGGGCCGGCCCCCATTTCGGCCGGCGTTCCGCTCCCCATGACGCTGCCGTCCGCCAGAAGAACCCAGGTTCCGGCGTCCAGGAGTGGCGCGTCAACCACCTGGCTGAGGACCACGACGGCGGTACCGGCCGTCGCGAGGTCCTGCAGCAGGCGTGCCAGTTCGGCAGTTCCGGCACTGTCCAGCGATGCGAAGGGCTCGTCCATGATCAGCACCCGCGGCCCGGTGATGATGGCACAGCCGATGGCGAGGCGGCGGAGCTGGCCGCCGGACAGCGCGGCGGGGTTCCGTCCCAGAAGCTCCGAGAGCCCCAGGAGGCCGGCAGTGTGTTCCACCGTGGCTTTCATGGCCCGCCGTTCCAGTGCCGCATTTTCCAGTCCGAACGCCAGTTCTTCCGCCACCGTTGCCCGGACGGTGGACAGGACGGCGGCAGGGTCCTGGGGAACGAAGCCCACCTGCCGGCCCCATTCCGCCGGGTTGATCCGCGGGTCCGTGTCACCGCCGAAGTCCAGGCGCGTGCCTGCGAGCTCCAGGAAACCGCGGAGGGTGCCACCGGTTCCGGGGGGAAGCCAGCCGGACAGCAGCCGGCCCAGCGTGGACTTGCCGCTTCCGGACGCTCCGAGGATGGCCGTGAACGTTCCGGGGGCGAGGTTGAGGTCAATCCCCTCCAGGACCGAGGCCTCATCCCCGTGGTAGGTGAAGCTCCGGATTCCGGCTGACAGTACCGGCTGGGTTCGCATCGGGTGGGTGGCGGACATGGCTCAGCTTCCCGCCCGGGTCAGCAGCAGCCGCGCAGCAACCGCGGCTGCAGCGGCCGCCAGCAGCACACCCCGAAGTACGCGCTGGCGGATCGGATCCGGAACGTCCCGGTAGCTGGTCCGCGGCCCGGGATTGCTGAAGCCCCGCGCTTCAAGGGCGGCTGTCCGCGTTCCGGCATCCTCGATCAGCGACAGAACAAGCGGCACCGCCTGCAGCCGGAACGCCGCTGCGCGGTGCAGCAGTCCGCGGCGGACCACCAGTCCACGGGACTCCTGGGCCTGCCGGATCCGTTCCGCGCGGGAGGTGATGGCCGGCAGAAGGGTCAGGGTGGAGGCGAGCACGAAGGCGAACCGTCCGTGGACACCGCGGGAGGACAGCACCGCTACCAGGTCCGGCACGCTGACGCTGAAGGAGAACACCAGGAAGCTCAGGACCACCGCCCCCAGCTGCGCTGCCCGCTCCAGGGCGAAGACAAGGCCCTCGGTGGTAATGCGGGCAACTCCCCACTCGGCCAGGACTGTGCGGCCCTCGGGAAAGAACAGCCCATGCATGGCCAGCAGCGACAAGCCCAGGGGCAGCAGCACTGCCGCAGCCGCGGGCAGCAGCTGCCGTGCCGTGCCTCCCCTTGCCGAGAGGACCACGGCAGCACCCATGACGGCGAGGGACAGCGGCCAGCTGGCTGCCGCCGTCGTTATTACTGCCGTGCTGCCGGCGGCGGCCAGGGAAGTCAGCGGGTGCAGGCGCATGGGCGTGGGGGTCAGGAGCCCTGATCGGGCGACGTGCCGGCCAGCACACGGTGCCGGCGGACGAACGGGAACTGCAGGCGCGCGCGTCGGGGAAGCGCGTAGGCCAGGACGGCCACCACGGTGAAGACGATGGCCTTGTCCATGGGATCGGAGATCAGGGCCTGCTTGGTGATGGCGGCCAGGAGTGTGTCCCCCATGGACCGGAAGGCGCTGACGATTGCTCCGGTGGCTACCCCGGAGGTGCCGCCGAAGACGAAGGCCGCCACCGGCGCGGACACCACGCCGCCGATGATCCCGGTGACAAAACCGGCCACGGGGGCGAGGTAGAAGCGGCGGAACATCCCGTGCCGCGCGGCAAGTCCCGCCAGGCAGCCGATCAGTGCGGCGCCGGCTGCGAACGGCAGCACCGTGGGGTTGAAGAAGGACCAGACAATGCTGCTGAGCGCTCCGGTTGCGGCGCCTGCGGCCGGTCCTGCCAGCACGGCGATGAGGACCGTGCCGATTGCATCGAGGTAGAACGGGACCAGGGTGCTGCCCACGAACTGTCCCAGCACGATGTTCAACACCAGTGCCACGGGGATCAGCACCACGGTGGAGGCCGGCAACGCCGGCAGGACTGCCACGATCAGCAGGATGGCGCCCACCAGGAATCCGGAAAGGGCAATCAGGGCGGACGCGCTGCCGGGCCCGCCGGTGATGTCGGCCGGCTGGTTGAGGACAAGGTAGACATAGGTGGCGGCGATGGCCGCCGCGCCGAGAATTTCCAGCAGCCGGCGTTTACGGGCGGCAGCCGGTGCCGGGGCGGGCAGCGTCAGGGAGGGCGACATGGGGTTCCTTCAGGGTGCGTGTGGAGGGCCCGGGAAACCGGGCCGGTGGAACGCTGCGTATGTCACCTCGGCAGCTGGCGGCAGGCTGCTGCGCCTGTTCCGTCCGCGATTATTCTACTGGCGCCGCACCGCTGCCGGGGCATCCTGCCCGGAGTGGCCTAGACTGCCCGGACAGGCAAAATCCGCCTGCCGCTGCCGTCGGAAAGACCTGCCATGCCCCACTATGACCTTGCCATCATCGGATCCGGCTCCGGCAATTCCCTGATCACCCCTTACTGGGAAAGCAAGCGGGTGGCCCTGGTTGACGGCGGCGTCTTTGGCGGCACCTGCCTCAATGTGGGGTGCATTCCCACCAAGATGTACGTGTATCCGGCCGGGCTTGCCGCGGCGCACCAGGAGGCAGCCCGGCTTGGAGTGGACCTCAGCCTGGACAAAGTGCACTGGAATGCCATCCGCGACCGGATCTTTGGCCGGATCGACTCCATCTCCTCGGCCGGCCGGGACTACCGGGCAACGGAGCTGGACCACGTTGACCTCTATGAGGAATACGCCCGCTTCACCGGCCCGCGGGCCCTGCGGACCGAATCCGGTGTCGACATCACGGCCGGGCAGGTTGTGGTTGCCGCCGGGTCCAGGGCGGTCCTGCCCGAGGTGCCGGGGATCGGCCTGCCGCAGGTGCATACCTCGGACACCGTGATGCGGATCGACGGGCTGCCCGAAAGGGTGGTGGTGGTTGGCGGCGGCTTCATCGCTGCCGAGTTTGCCGGGATTTTCCACGGGTTCGGCTCCAGCGTGACCCAGGTCAACAGGACCAGGCGCCTGTTGCGCGGCCACGACGCCGAAATCTCCGGGCGGTTCGCGGCGGCGGCGGCAAGCCGCTGGAGGCTGGAACTGGGCTTCTCGCTCCAGTCCATCGAGGACAACGGCAACGGCACCGTTGTGGTGAACTTTGCCGATGCCGACGGCCGGCCGCTGCACGTCCCTGCGGATGTTGTACTCATGGCCACCGGCAGGGTTCCCAACACGGACCGGCTGGGCGTGGAGGCCGCCGGCTTCGATGTGAACGACGACGGCACCCTGGCCGTGGATGCCAACCTGCGGATCCTTTCCCGCGGCACCCCATTGGACGGCGTCTACGCCCTGGGCGACGTGGCCAACCCGTACCAGCTCAAGCACGTGGCCAACCGGGAAGCACGCGTGGTGGCGCACAACCTGGAACACCCGGACCGGTTGCGCCGCATCGACTACACCGCCGTACCCTCCGCAGTCTTCTCCAACCCGCAGGTGGCATCGGTTGGCCTCACCGAAGCAGAGGCCCGTTCACAGGCAGCCGCGGGAACCGACGTGGTGACAGCGGTCCAGGACTATGGCACCACCGCCTACGGCTGGGCCATGGAGGACGGGGAAGGCGTGGTGAAGCTTGTGGCCGAGCGGGCCTCGGGCAGGCTGCTGGGTGCCCACATCCTGGGCCATGAAGCGTCCATCCTCCTCCAGCCCCTGGTCCAGGCCATGGCCGGGTCCGTGCCCGTCCATGAGCTGGCCCGGGGCCCGTACTGGATCCACCCGGCCCTGACCGAAGTGGTGGAAAATGCCCTCCTGGCATTGGACACCGACCTGCCGGAGGACGCCCCGCTGTAGTCCCGCCGTCGTCAGCGGTCCCCTCAGCCGACCCGCGCGGCGAGGCCGCCCACAGCGGAGACCAGCTCCCGGAAGGCCGCTGCCGGATGGTTGGCGGAGACCACGCGTGCGTTCGGCGGTGAGCCCCACAGTCCGCGGAAGTCTGCCACGGTGGTGCCCATCAGGAGCGGCGAGCCGGTCTCGACGTCCACTGTGGCGGGACGGGCCTCAAACTCCAGGGTTCCCGCTGCCACGCCCGCGGCGAAGAAGTCGTGGACATGGGCCAGGTATCCCTGGTCGTAGTGCCGGTGGAACTCGAAGTAGAACCGCAGGGCGTCGGACAGGTGCCGGACCAGAGTGTTGTCCGAGGTGCTGCGCAGTCCTTCCGGCTGTTCGGGCAGCACCAGTTCGGGGATGCGCGCACCGGCCGCTTCCGCCAGCTGCCGCACGTGGTGGGGGTGCAGTTCCATCCGCTCGGTGGTATCCAGCGAGCACACAACAGGAAGCTTCTCCTGCGGCAGGCCGCGGAACGCGGCGTACACTTCCTTGGCCGCGTGCGGGTCAACGTGGGTGTTCCACTCGGCCGTGGGCGTTGTGTTGCCCTGGTGGTAAAAGCTGCCGCCCATGATCACCACCCCGGCCAGCAGGCGGGGAAGTGCCGGTTCCTTCCGCAGGGCCAGCGCAAAATTGGTCAGCGGCGCAGTGATGAGGGCGGTGAGCTCCCCTGGGCGGCGGCGGGCGTGTTCAACCCAGAGGTCCACGGCGTTCCGCCCAGACACCGCACCGGAGGGTTGAGGCAGGACCGCGTAGCCGATCCCCTGGGGTCCGTGGGTCTCGGGAGTGGTGATCAGCGGTATGGCCAGGGGCTTGCGCGCGCCGATGGCCACTTCCACACCCGGCCGGCCGCACAGTTCGAGCAACGCCAGGGTGTTGCGTGCCACCTGGTCCGCGTCCACGTTTCCCGGTGTTGCGGTGACGGAAACGAACTCTGTGTCCGGCAGGGCGGCAAGGTAGGCCAGGGCAAGGGCGTCGTCGATGCCCGTGTCCACGTCCAGCAGGAAGGCGGTCATCCCGGTCCTAGAACAGGGCGACCTTCGGAGCGGCCGGGAAGATACTGTCCAGCTCCGCGAGGTCCTTCTCCGAGGGCACCCAACCGGCTGATTCAGCGTTCTGGCGGACCTGGTCCGGCGTGGTGGCACCGGCGATGACGCTGGCCACGGAGGGCTGGGCTGCCAGCCAGGAGAAGGCCACCTGGATTTCGGTCAGGCCGCGGTCCCTGGCGAAATCGCCGAACCTGCGCAGCTGGTCCCAGTCGGCGTCGTGGACCAGGTGCTGGCGGGTGTGGCTGAGCCGCGATCCGTCCGGGGCGTGGCCGGGCGAGTACTTGCCGGTCAGCAGTCCGTTGGCGAGCGGGAAGTAGGGCAGGACGCCCAGGCCGAATTCCTCCGCAGCCGGCGTCACCTCAAGCTCGGCGCGCCGGTCCAGGAGGTTGTAGTGGTTTTGCGTGGAGATGAAGCGGGTGCAGCCCAGTTCCCTGGCAACGTACTCGGCCTGGGCGATCTGCCAGCCGGAACGGTTGGAATGGCCGATGTAGCGGACCTTGCCGCTGCTGACGAGGGTGTCCAGTGCGGACAGGGTCTCATCGATGGGGGTCAAGGGGTCCGGCGTGTGGAACTGGTAGAGGTCAATCCAGTCGGTGCCCAGCCGCCGCAGCGATGCCTCCACGGCCTGGATGATGTAGCGGCGTGAGCCGCGGGCGCCGAAGTCCGGGCCGCTGGCACCCTTCATGTCCATGCCGAACTTGGTGGCCAGGACGACGTCCGCCCGCCTGGCGCCGAGCGCCTTGCCGAGCATCGCCTCGCTGAGCCCGGGTTCCCGCCCGTAGGTGTCGGCGACGTCGAACAGCGTGATCCCGGCGTCGATCGCTGCGTGGACCACGGCGTCCGTGGCCTCCTGGGATTCGGTGGCGGTGTTGGCGCGGCCCAGGTTGTTGCAGCCCAGGCCGACGGCGGAGACGGTCAGGCCGGATTTTCCGAGGCGGCGGTACGTGGGCATTGTGCTCCTAGAGGCTGAAGCCGGCAGCCGGCTTGGCGGAATACTTGAGCTTGAAGTTGCCAGGCTCGGCGAAGGGGGCTGCGCCGATGCTCAGCTTGGTGAAGTCCAGGTCCTCGCCGCGGATGCACACCTTGACGGCGTTGACGGCCTTGTTCACCTCCGGGCACAGGCAGAAGATGTTGAGCTTGTAGTCCGTGAATTCGGAACGTTCCACCGTCCCCAGTCCGCGCCAGGCCAGGTGGCTGATGAGCGCGTCGGTGGCCTTTTCCTCCAGATAGCGGTCCCTGTCGGTGCCCTCACGGGTCTTCAGCGCGAACTGGGCCACCACCCAGAACTGTTCCTTTTCCGGAATCTCTGCGTAGCCGTCCTCGGCGCACTGGGCTGCGAAAGCGTCCAGGAGGCTCTCCGCCGCCTCGGGCGTGGAGACATCTGTCTCCTCGGTTTTGCTTTGGTGGCCCACAGCGCCGTAGTTCATCACGAACTGGCTGTAGTCCTCGTCATACCAGGCCTCCCTGAAATGGAGGGTGCCCTCGTCGTCGCGCTTGTAGACCCTGACAATTCCGCTCATGACCGTCCCTTGGTAAACCATTCGACGTCGGTGCCGTCGAACGGTGCGTTCTGCGCCTTTACGGCCTGGTAAAGCTGGCCCGCCAAAGCCTCGAGGGATTCGGCAAGTGCGGCGGGGTAATCCATGGCCACCCGGTGCTCGGCGAATTCGTCCTCGTCGTCAATGAACACGCCCCTGCCGGCCGTCCGGACAACGTCCAGGTCCATGTCGATGACGTGGAATTCGGTGACGGCGGGACGGATGGTGCTCCATTCGTGGGCCACGGCCAGGTCAATGTAGACCCGCACACCTCCCGGGTGGGCATCGTCGTAGAACGTGGCCACCCAGTCGCCTTCGCGCGGCACAAGGAGCACGGCATCAGACTGGGTGTAGAACGCCGCGCCCGGACGGGAACAGAATTCGTTGGTTCCCTGGAAAATCCACCAGCCGTGCCGGTCCTCGCCGAGGTAGCGTCCGGGTACCACCCAGTGGGCTTTGCCGTTCCATTTCCGGTTCCGGGCGACCACCAGCTGGCCGGGATGAAGGTTCTCCGGTACCCGCGTTGCCCCCGGGTGGTTTTTTCCTGCAGGTTCCCCCAGGAGACCGGGGTATTTCAGTTCAGCCTCTCCCCTCACAGAATCGGAAGGCTTCCGGTGGTGGGGTGCTGCTGGCCGGGCAGGGGCCGCGCAAAGGGAACCTTTGTGCCGAGAACCTGCGCAACGACGTCGTGCGTGATCTGCTGGGCCGTCAGGCCCACGCGTTCGAGGATCTGGGGGCGCGTGCCGTGGTCCAGGAATTCGACCGGAAGGCCCACCTCGTTCAGGGCGGTGTCCACGCCCGCGGCCCGCATTTCCTGGCGGATCCGCGAACCGACGCCGCCGGCACGGACGCCGTCCTCAATGCAGATCACCAGGCGGTGGTGCGACGCCAGCGCGATGATGGAACGCGGGACGGGCAGGACCCAGCGCGGGTCCACCACGGTGGTGCTGATGCCCTGCGCGCCGAGGCGGTTGGACACGTCCAGTGCGAGTTCGGACATGGCACCCACGCTGACGATCAGGACATCGTTTTCTGTGGAGCCGCTGGGCCGCCGGGCCAGCACGTCAACGCCGTCGCTGAGGCGTTCCAGGGCTTCCACTTCCGCGCCCACGGATCCCTTGGAGAAGCGGACCACGGTGGGAGCGTCGCCGATTGCCACGGCTTCGCGGAGCTCCTCGCGCAGCCGGCTGGCATCGCGCGGGGCTGCAAGGTGGAGTCCGGGGACGATCTGGACCATGGACATGTCCCACATGCCGTGGTGGCTGGCCCCGTCCGGACCGGTGACGCCTGCGCGGTCAAGGACGATGGTGACGCCGGCCTTGTGCAGGGCAACGTCCATGAGGAGCTGGTCGAAGGCCCGGTTCAGGAAGGTTGCATAGACGGCAACCACGGGGTGCAGCCCGCCAAAGGCCATGCCGGCGGCGGATGTGAGTGCGTGCTGTTCGGCAATTCCGACGTCGATCACGCGGTCCGGGTGCCGGGCCGCGAATTTGTGCAGGCCAACGGGGATGAGCATGGCGCCGGTTATGCCGACGACGTCCTTCCGCTCATCGGCGATGGCTGCGATTTCGTCGGCGAAGACCGAGGTCCAGGACTGGGCGCCGGCGGCGCCGGTGGGCTCGCCGGTTTCGGGGTCGATGATGCCGACGGCATGGAACTGGTCTGCCTCGTGGGCGCGGGCGGGGGCGTAGCCGTGGCCCTTTTCGGTCATCGCATGCACAATGACGGGCCCGCCGTAGTGCTTGGCCGTGGACAGTGCGTGTTCCATTGCCTGGAGGTTGTGGCCGTCCACGGGACCGATGTACTTCATGCCAAGGTCTTCGAACATGCCTTGCGGGGCCCACCAGTCCTTGATGCCCTTTTTCATGGCGTGCAGGCTCTTGTAGGTGAACTGGCCCGCAGGTCCCCCGTTTTGGAGTTTCTTCTTCCACCAGTCGAGTGCCACTTCGTAGGCCGGTGCCGTCCGGAAGGAGTCGATCGTGGGGCGCAGGGACGCAAGGTAATCCGCGAAACCGCCCACGGTGGGCGCATAGGACCTGCCGTTGTCATTGACCACAATCACGACGCGGCGCTTTTTGTCCGCAGCGATGTTGTTAATGGCTTCCCAGGCCATGCCGCCGGTCAGCGCACCGTCGCCCACCACAGCGATGACGTACCGGTCGCCTTCGCCGGTGAGCTGGCGGGCACGGGAGATGCCGTCCGCCCAGGACAGCGACGAGGAAGCGTGCGAGCTTTCGACGATGTCGTGCTCGGATTCGGCCCGGGAGGGGTAGCCGGAGATTCCGCCCTCCTGGCGCAGGGTGCTGAAATCCTGGCGGCCGGTCAGCAGCTTGTGGACATACGACTGGTGGCCGGTGTCGAAGACAATGCTGTCACGTGGCGAGTCGAAGATGCGGTGCACGGCAAGCGTCAGTTCCACCACGCCGAGGTTGGGTCCGAGGTGCCCGCCCGTCTGGGAGACGTTCGTGATCAGGAAGGCCCTGACCTCCGAAGCCAGCTGCTTCAGCTGGTCTTCTGACAACTCGTTCAGGTCCTGCGGATTCCGGATGGTCTCCAAGATTCCCACTGACCCCTCCTTCAGGTGGTAGACGTGCCGTTTAACTCTAACGCCTTGGTCCGCACGACCAGACGTACCTGCACAGCCGAAGCCCCGGCTGGTCGGTGACCGGCCGGGGCTTCGGGATGGTGGTGCCTGCTTGGCAATTACCGCTAGTTCGCGGAGATCTGGCGCAGGACGTACTGCAGGATGCCGCCGTTGCGGTAGTAGTCCGCTTCACCGGGGGTGTCGATGCGCAGGACGGCGTCGAACGTCGTGGAGCTGCCGTCCTCGGCGGTTGCCGTGACCTTGAGGGTCTTGGGCGTGGTGCCCTCGTTCAGGGCGGTGACGCCCTCAACCGAGAACGTTTCCGTGCCGGACAGGCCCAGGGTGGCTGCGGACTCGCCGGCCGGGTACTGCAGCGGCAGGACGCCCATGCCGATGAGGTTGGAGCGGTGGATGCGCTCGTAGCTCTCGGCGATGACGGCCTTGACGCCCAGCAGGGCGGTACCCTTGGCAGCCCAGTCACGGGAGGAACCGGATCCGTATTCCTTGCCCGCCAGGACCACCAGCGGGGTGCCGGCTGCCTGGTAGTTCTGCGCGGCGTCGTAAACGTAGGCCTGCGGGCCGCCGTCCTGGGTGAAGTCGCGGGTGAAGCCGCCCTCGACGCCGTCCAGGATCTGGTTCTTGATGCGGATGTTCGCGAACGTTCCGCGGATCATTACCTCGTGGTTGCCGCGGCGTGAACCGTAGGAGTTGAAGTCCTTGCGCTCCACGCCGTTGGCCAGGAGGTACTGGCCGGCAGGGGTGTCCGACTTGAACGAACCGGCCGGGGAGATGTGGTCGGTGGTGACCGAATCTCCCAGCTTGAGCAGAACGCGGGCGCCCGTGATGTCCTTGACCGGCTCCGGCTGCGCCTGCATGCCCTCGAAGTACGGGGGCTTACGGACGTAGGTGGAGTTCGGATCCCAGGCGAAGGTGTCGCCGGCGGGCGTGTCGAGCGCCTTCCAGCGGTCGTCACCCTCAAAGACGCCCTCGTAGCCCTTCGCGAACATTTCCTTGTCGATCGAGGAATCAATGACCTGCTGGACCTCGACCGGGTTGGGCCAGATGTCCTTCAGGAAGACGTCGTTACCGTCCTTGTCCTGGCCCAGGGCGTCGGTTTCGAAATCGAAGTCCATGGAACCGGCCAGGGCGTAGGCGATGACCAGCGGCGGGGAGGCCAGGTAGTTCATCTTGACGTCCGGGTTGATGCGGCCTTCGAAGTTGCGGTTGCCCGAGAGGACGGCCGCGACGGCGAGGTCGTTGGCCTGGATGGCTTCCGAAACTTCGGCTTCCAGCGGGCCGGAGTTGCCGATGCACGTGGCGCAGCCGTAGCCCACGATGTAGAAGCCAAGCTTCTCCAGGTAGGGCGTCAGGCCCGACTTCTCGTAGTAGTCGGTGACAACCTTCGAGCCGGGGGCAACGGAGGTCTTGACCCACGGCTTGGAGGTTAGGCCCTTGTCCACGGCGTTGCGTGCCAGGACTGCCGCGGCCAGCATGACCGACGGGTTGGAGGTGTTGGTGCAGGAGGTGATGGATGCAATGGTGACCGCACCGTGGTCCAGTTCGAACTCGCGTCCGTCGGCCATCTTGACCGGAACCGGCTGGGAGATGCGTCCCGCTCCGCCGTGGCCTGCCGAGTACTTCGGGGGTTCGCGGTCGGTGTCGGAGATGTGCGTTGCTCCCCCGGTGAAGGACGGGGCGTCGGAAGCCGGGAAGGATTCCTCGAGCGACTCGTCCAGGGTGCCGGCGTTGGCGTCGTGGGAGACGTAGTTCTTCAGGTCGTGACGGAATTCGTCCTTGGCCTCGGTCAGTTCGATGCGGTCCTGCGGGCGCTTGGGGCCGGCGATGGACGGAACAACCGTGGACAGGTCCAGTTCCAGGTACTCGGAGAACTTGATCTCGCGGGAAGGATCGTGCCAGAGGCCCTGTTCCTTGGCGTAGGCCTCCACGAGTGCCACGTTCTGGTCTGAACGGCCGGTGAGGCGCAGGTAGTCCAGGGTGACGTCGTCGATCGGGAACATCGCAGCCGTGGAACCGAATTCCGGGCTCATGTTGCCGATGGTGGCGCGGTTGGCCAGCGGCACAGCGGCAACGCCTTCGCCGTAGAACTCCACGAACTTGCCCACAACACCGTGCTTGCGGAGCTGCTCGGTAATGGTGAGCACCACGTCGGTGGCGGTGGCGCCGGCCGGGATGGAGCCGGTCAGCTTGAAGCCGACGACACGCGGGATCAGCATGGAGACAGGCTGGCCCAGCATGGCGGCCTCGGCTTCGATGCCGCCGACGCCCCATCCGAGGACACCCATGCCGTTAACCATGGTGGTGTGGGAGTCGGTGCCCACGCAGGTGTCCGGGTACGCACGGAGCGCGCCGTCAACGTCGCGGGTCATGACCGTGCGGGCCAGGTATTCGATGTTCACCTGGTGCACGATGCCGGTGCCCGGCGGGACGACCTTGAAGTCGTCAAACGCGGTCTGGCCCCAGCGCAGGAACTGGTAACGCTCCCCGTTGCGCTGGTATTCGATCTCCATGTTGCGCTCCAGTGCGCCGGAGTTGCCGAAGGCGTCGATCTGGACCGAGTGGTCAATGACCATCTCGGCAGGCGCCAGGGGGTTGACCCGCTTGGGGTCGCCACCCAGTTCCTTGACCGCTTCGCGCATCGTCGCCAGGTCAACCACGCAGGGAACGCCGGTGAAGTCCTGCATGATCACGCGTGCCGGCGTGAACTGGATTTCTGTATCGGGCTGGGCATTCGGATCCCAGCCTGCCAAGGCGCGGACGTGATCGGCAGTGATGTTCGCGCCGTCCTCGGTCCTCAACAGGTTTTCAAGCAATACCTTGAGGCTGAACGGAAGGTTTTCTGCACCTTCAACGGAGTTCAACCGGAAAATTTCGTATTCGGTTCCGGCTACATTAAGTTTGCCTTTTGAACCGAAGCTGTCCACAGTGCTCATCGCAGGACTCCTCTCGCAACAGTTTCATCTTTGTCGCGCGGTTGACCGCCTGCTAGTTAGGAAGCCCTAATTAGATCCGGGCCCGAAATTGCACACGGCCGGCCGTGATTACGGAGCGCGACGTGGGACTACTACGGCCATCGTAGTCGAAAACCCCGGTGGCATCATGGACCGTTTCCTCAGTCGCGCGGCGCAAGCAGGGCCACTGTCTCCAGGTGGTGGGTGTGGGGATACAGATCGAAGGCCCGGAGTCCGGACAGGTCCCAGCCGGCCTGGCGGAAGTACCCCACGTCCCGGGCGAACGACGCCGGATCGCAGGACACGTAGGCAATGGCGCGCGGCTGCGCATCGACCAACTGCCGGACCACTGCCTTCCCTGCGCCTGCACGCGGCGGATCAAGGATCAGCGCGTCAAAATTCCGCGGTTTCTGGCGGAGGACCCGCTCCACCCTGCCCTGGATGATCTCCACCTGGGGCGCTGCGTGCAGGTTCTTGCGCGCGTCCCGGCTGGTTCCCGGAGCCCCCTCCACCGACAGGACGGAGCCCGTCTCCCCCACGGCATCCGCCAGCACGGCAGTGAACAGTCCTGCTCCCGCGTAGAGGTCCGCCACCACCGCGCCGGCGTGGAGAAAGCCGCCGTCCTGGAGGAATTTTGTGACGCCCCCCACAAGGGCCCCGGGCGCGTCGCGGTGGATCTGCCAGAACCCGGCACCGGTGACCCGGTAGTCATGGCCGGCCGCTGTTTCCTGCACCCACGTGCGGCCCCGCAGCTGCTGCACGGCTTCGGTCGCGGGGTCGAAAGAGGCTACGGACACCTCGGCTGGCAGCTGGGCTGCGACGGCGTTGAGCCGCTTGGGCTTGGTCCCCGGGGCCGGCGCCAGCAGCACCAGCGGACGCGAGCCGTTGGCGGGGGCCGCCACTTCCACCCGGTCGATGCCCTGCAGGTCGATGTCCCAGAGGCGCAGGGCATTGATGGCATCAACGGCCAGCGGCATCTCCCGCACGGGAACGATGTCCGTGGAGCGGTGCGCGTGCATTCCGAGCTTCCCGCCCGCGGTGACCGAGAAGCTGGCGCGCGTCCGCCACCCGAGGCCGTCCCCGCCGTCGGAAGCTCCACCAACTGCCTCCACGCTGGTGCCGGCCCAGCCGGGAACCTGTTCGAGGCCGGCCAGGCGCCTGAGCTGTTCAGCCAGCACCTCTGCCTTCAGGGCCCGCTGCCGGGCCAGGGAGATGTGGCCGAATTCCGCCCCACCCACCGGCGGATGCCCGTGGCCCCACGCCCGCAGCGAATCGGCCGCATGCCAGAAGTGGTCCACGCGGTCCGGGGAGGCTTCAAGAACCTCAACCACATCCGCCCGCCAGAACTTGGCCGTCTCTTCTGCGTCGGTCAGCCGTACCCGCACCTTCTCGCCGGGTATGACGTGCCGGACGAAAATTACCCGTCCCTCGTGCCTGGCGACGCAGTGGCCGCCATGGGCCACCGGGCCGACGTCGAGCACTATCTCAGCGCCCATCGCTCCTGCCGATGCCTGGTGGTTGGTTTGCAACTGGGTCTTCGCGCTCATTGGACGTCCTGCAGGTTCTTGGCTTCTTCGGATGATTTCAGCTGCCAGGGAACGCTCGCCACCATGACGCCTGGTTCAAAGTGCAGCCGGGTCTTGATGCGGAGGGCTGTCTGGTTGTGGACCAGCTGTTCCCACCATTTGCCCACCACGTATTCGGGGATGTACACAACTATCAGGTCCCGTGGCGAGTCCCGCCGCATCTGCTTGACGTACTCCATGATGGGCGTGACAGTCTCGCGGTAGGGGCTCGCCAGTACGGTCAGCGGCACCGGAATCTCCAGCTTTTCCCAGTCAGCCACAGTCTGCGCGGTCTCTTCGGTGTCAATGTCCACTGTCACCGCATCGAGCCGGGAGGGCCGGGACGCCCTGGCGTAGGCCAGTGCCCGCAGCACGGGCTTGCGGACATGGGACACCAGCAGGACGGCGTGGACCCGCGTGGGAAGGGCACGCGGGGAGGAATCCTCATCCACTGCCAGCTCCCTGGCCACATTGTCGTAGTGGGCCCTGATGCTCCACATAATCAGGAACAGGATGACCATGGCGAGCAGGGCGATCCAGGCGCCCTGCTCAAACTTTGTCACCAGGACGATGACGAGGACCGTGGCGGTCATGCCGAAGCCAATGCTGTTGATGATCCGTGACTTGAACATCCGGCGGCGGACGGCTTTGTCCCTGGCCAGTTTGAGCTGGCGGCCCCAGTGCCGGATCATTCCCAGCTGGCTGGCCGTGAAGGAGATGAACACGCCCACGATGTAGAGCTGGATGAGCTTGGTGACGTCCGCATTGAACGCCAGGATCAGCACCAGTGCACCCGCGGCGAGGGCCAGGACACCGTTGCTGAAGGCCAGCCGGTCGCCCCTGGTCCGCAGCTGGCGGGGAAGGTAGCCGTCCTGGGCCAGGATCGAGCCGAGCACGGGGAAGCCGTTGAAGGCCGTGTTGGCCGCGAAGACCAGGATGACGCCGGTTGCGGCCACCACGATATAGAACGGTATGGATCCCGGTCCGAAGATGGTGTGCGCGATCTGGCTGATGGCCGGTGTCTGGATATACCCCTCCGGGAGCGGGCTGCCGTTGAGCAGGAACTCCGTGGCGGGGTCAAGGACGATGTGTACCTTGGTGGCGTTGGCCAGGTACATGATGCCGGCCAGCATGGTGGCACCGATAACGCCCAGCAGCAGCAGGGTGGTGGCCGCGTTCTTGCTTTTCGGGGGACGGAAGTTGGGCACGCCGTTGCTGATGGCTTCGACGCCGGTCAGCGCCGCAGCGCCCGACGAAAAGGCGCGCAGCAGCAGGAAGGCTCCGGCGAGGCCCACCAGCCCTTCGTCGAACCCGGGAGCGGGGACGATCGTGAACGCGGCGGAGGGCGCCTCCCCCAGCTGCCCGGTGGCCGCCTGGAAGATGCCCACGGCCGTCATGCCCAGGATGGAGGCCATGAAGAGGTAGGTGGGAAGGGCAAACATCGTGCCTGCCTCTTTCACTCCGCGCAGGTTCACCAGTGCGAGGACGGCGACGCCGACGGCGGCAATGGCCGCCTGGTTGCCGTGCAGCGACGGTACCGCGGTGGTGAGGTACGTGGCGGCCGAGGAGATGGACACCGCAACAGTCAGGACGTAGTCCACCAGCAGCGCCGAAGCCACGGTGAGGCCGGCGTACCTGCCAAGGTTTTCGCCGGCAATCTCGTAGTCGCCGCCGCCGGAGGGGTAGGCGTGGACGTTTTGCCGGTAGGAAGCCACAACGGTGAGAAGGACCACCATGACCGCCAGGCCCACCCAGGGCGAGAACGCCACGGCGCTGACGCCCGCCAGCGCCAGGGTGAGCAGGATCTCATCGGGCGCATACGCCACGGACGAAAGGGCGTCGGAGGCGAAGACGGGAAGTGCGATCCGCTTGGGAAGCAGCGTGTGGGCCAGCCGGTCATTTCGGAATGGCCGGCCCACCAGCACACGCTTGGCGGCGTTCAATATTGTCAGCACCCCACAAAGCTAGTCTGATTCCCGGACTATGTCATGACGGGCGCCGGACGGCTGCAGCCCGGATGCTGGCGGTAGAGTTCTAGCAGCAGGACCTTGACAGGATTACAGAGGAGAAACACCGTGGCGCATTTCGTGATCATGGGATGTGGCAGGGTGGGGGCGACGCTGGCGCACACGCTGGAGGATGCCGGGCACTCTGTGGCCATCATCGACCAGGACGACCGCGCCTTCCGCCGGCTCCGGCAGGGGTTCACCGGCCGCAAGGTCACCGGTGTTGGCTTCGACCGGGACACCATGAAGCAGGCGGGGGTCTCGGAGGCGTACGCATTTGCGGCGGTGTCCAGCGGTGACAACTCCAACATCCTCGCCACCCGTGTGGCCCGGGAAACGTTCCACGTCCCCCACGTGGTGGCCCGGATCTACGATCCCGGCCGTGCAGAGATCTACCAGCGCCTGGGCATTCCCACTGTGGCGGCGGTCCGCTGGAGTGCGGACCAAGTGCTCCGGCGCATCCTGCCCGAACAGCACCTCGCCGGTGATTTCCGCGAACCCTCGGGCCGCCTGGTGCTGGCCGAACTCGACCTCGACCCCGGGTGGATCGGGCACCCGGTCAGCAGCATCGAAAAAGCCGCGGACATCCGGATCGCCTACCTGACCCGCTTCGGCGAGGGAATCCTGCCGGCCGCGGGCACCGCGTACCAGGACGGCGACACCGTGCACGCCATGCTCCAGGTGGACCGCAGCTCGCGGGTTGCCCAGATCCTGGCCAAAGCACCTGCCAAGGAGTCCCAGTGAAAGTCGTGATCGTTGGCGCGGGAAGCGTCGGATCGTCCATCGCCAGGGAACTGCTGGCGCACAAGCACGAGATCCTCCTGATCGACCTCAAACCGGAAGTGATCGGACGGAGCGGCCTGCGGGGGGCGCACTGGCTGGTGGGCGACGCCTGCGAACTGAGCACCCTCCAGGGAGCCAGGGTTGAAGACGCGGACGTCGTGGTGTCGGCCACGGGAGACGACAAGGTCAACCTGGTGGTCTCGCTGCTGGCCAAGACCGAGTTCGGAGTGGGCCGCACCGTGGGGCGGGTCAACAACCCCAAGAATGACTGGATGTTCAACGATTCCTGGGGTGTGGACGTTGCAGTCAACACCCCGCAACTCATGACCGCCCTGGTGGAGGAAGCCGTGGAAATCGGCGACCTCGTCCGGCTCCTCACGCTCCAGACCGGAGTGTCCTCACTGGTGGAGTTCACCGTTCCGCACGATTCCCACGTCATCGGCAGCACCGTGGGTGCGATCCGGTGGCCGGAGGACTCCACGCTGGTGGCCATCCTTCGGGACCACGCCCCCATCACGCCGAGCCGCGATGACGTGATCGACGGCGGGGACGAGCTGTTCTTCGTAACGACTATCGCCGCCGAGGACGAACTGCGCGCACTGCTCTCCCCGGATTCCTCGGAACCGCCGCAGCCCCGGCCCGCCGACGAGGCCGGCCACCTGGAGCAGCAGGGCCCGGAGGACGACGGCTTCGACGGCTAGTTTCCGGCAGCCTTTGTGTGCTCCGGCCCGGCCCCTGCCGGGCTGGGCCGGGTGACGAGCCAGGCGATCCAGACGCCGAGGATGTAGAGCGGTGCGCCCATGATGAGCCGGGTGGTGGCCAGGGCCGCAAGTCCGTCCGGACCCATGAGGTATAGCGGAACCTGCACCGCGAGCCGAAGCGCGAGGACCGCGACGATGATCCAGGTGCCCAGCTGGTACGCCTTGACCCGCGCCGGGTCCTTGCGCCAGTCGAGGCCCTCGTTCCGGATGAAACCGAAGAGCAGGCCCGCTACCGGCCACTTAAGGAAGATGGAGAGCACCATCGCCAGGATGTACCCGGCGTTGGTGAAGAAACCGGGCAGGTAGAAGTCCTCTGCCTTACCGGTGGTGTTGGCGAGCCAGGCCGAAATGCCCACGCCCACCACACCGGCGAGTGCCTGTGTCAGCGGCTTGCGCTGGACCAGCCGGACTACTGTGAAGACTGCTGCGGACGCAAGCGCCGCCACCAGGGACAGAGTGAGTTCCCGGGTGACGGTGAACGCCACCAGGAAGACCAGCCCGGGGGCGATGCTCTCGGCAATGCCCTGGACGCCGCCGGCGCTCCTCAGGACATCCACGCGGCCGTCATGGGTGCGGTGCAGTCCTGCCTTTGCGGCATATTCCGCTGCAAGGCCCGCCATGGGAGACGGCTCCTGGCCAGGTGCCGGCTTTCCTCCGTGGCCGGGAGAATCCGGGCCCTGGGATCCAGCGGAAGGGTCGGGCTGGGGCGAGGTCATTCGTCCTCCTGGCGGGACAGTATTTCGTAGCGTGGGTTGAACATGGTGGGCAGTCCGTTGTTCATGGAAAGCATTCCTTCCAGCCGGATCTCCGCGCCGGCTTCAATGCCCGGCACGCGCCGGCGTCCCAGCCACACAACGCGGAGCCTCCCGCGCCGTCCACCGGCCCGGGCGGCAAGCCTTCCCGGCTCGGCGTCGGACACCATGGCGCTGAAGGCGGCAGCCTGGTCTGCCGGGAGGAAAGTCACCGATTCGACGCGCCCCTGGCAGGCGACCCGGCCCTTGTCCGGAAGCTGGCTGATGGGAAGCGTGCCGGCGTGGTGCCGGGGCTCGCCCTCCGGTGCAGAATCAGCCAATCTGTGTGGTTTCCGGACCACGTTCCGGTTCCTGGAGCGAGGAGGCCGGCGGCGGGGTGGCGGAAGGCGGCGGGGTGGCGGCTGCGTCCTTGGGCAGCCGGAGCTGCAGCAGGTCCCGGGGCGGCATGGGGCTGCCGCCCCGGATCACCACAACCTGCCTGAAGAGGGCTTCGAGCGGCTCGGCGGCCGCTCGTTCCAGGGCCGCCGGGCCCCCCAGCACACCGCGGAGGAACCAGCGGGGGCCATCGACGCCAACAAAGCGCGCCACCCGGTAGCCCTGGCTGCCATCGGGCAGCCCGGCGGGGAGTTTCGCCACGAGTTCAGTCCCGAAGCCGCCGTCGACTTCCTCGACCTGGCCGCCCTGCGCTCCGACGGACTGGCCGATCTGCTCCCGGATTTCATCCCACAACCCTTCGGTCTTGGGAGCGGCGAATGCCTGCAGCTGCAGGCTCGATCCGTTCAGGTCCAAGGTAACGGCCACCACGCGCTGGGTGGCTTCTTCCACCTCGAGCCGCAGCTGCAGGCCCTCGCTGGGGGCGATCAGCAGCGCGCCAAGGTCCACGTAGCCGTCGCGGCTGGTGATTTCGGATTCATCAAACGGTCCGTTGGCGCGGACGCCCGAGCCGGCCTCCACGTCCTCCGGGGACTCCGCGGTGGTCAGGGAACCATCCGGTGCGGATGCTTCTTCCTTCTTGGCTTTCCTGCCGAGCCCAAAGACCATGAGGGTGTCTCCTTAGTTATGAAATGTGCCGGTCTGGGCCCCAGGGGGTCCCGCCGTCGTGCTCTGCCGCTGCCCGGCAGCAAGCTGCCGGAAGGGAAAAATGTTGTGCCTCAGGCGCCAGGCCGCTTGAAACCGCCGGTCGATCCGAATCCTCCGGTACCGCGCACGGAGACGCTCAAATCGTTGACGGGGATAAACTGCGCGTATTCCACACGCTGGATGACCATCTGGGCAATTCTATCGCCGCGGTGCAGCTCAATGGGCTCGGTCGCGTCGGTGTTCAGAAGCGTGACTGCTATTTCCCCACGGTACCCGGCGTCCACGGTTCCCGGGGCGTTGACGATCGTCAGCCCGTGCTTGGTGGCCAGCCCGGAGCGGGGGTGGATAAGGGCCACGAACCCTTCAGGCAGGGCGATTGCCACTCCGGTGGGCACGAGCTTGCGCTCCCCCGGCTGCAGGAGAACGTCTTCCCTGGCACGAAGGTCAGCGCCGGCGTCGCCCGGGTGCGCGTAGGACGGCGCTTCCAGGCCAGGGTCCAGCATCTTCAGCTGGACCTGCAGGGTAGGGGCTGAGGCAAGGGGCGCATCCCCGGCAGGGTGCGCCGGAGGAAAGGTGTCTACTGCTGCGGATTGATCAGTCACAGTTACTCACTCTAACCCGCGCCCGCGGATGGAGCCTAGGCCGCGGCCGGCCGCCGACGGCGTGCAGTCTGCCACGGAACCGCCCGGCCGGCGCCGTGCGGGGCTGGCACGGCACCGCCGGGATGAAATAGCCAGGGAAAGGTGGAAAGCTTGGTCCATGCCCGAATCCAGCTCAGCCGCGCCCGTTCCCAGCACTCCCTCCGCAGAGGCTGCAGTAATCTATCGCGAGAAATTGTGGCCGAACGCATGGATCTGGATCATCGCGGCAGGCGTTTCCGGCGCGGGAATCCTGGTATTCGCTCCCATCAGCGCGGCCGCCGGGTACACGGCTGCAGTGGCGCTCTTTGCCATCATCGCCGTACTCCTGGTCCTTTCCACCCCGAGCATCGTGGTCACCGAAAAAACACTCACCGTGGGGCGGGCCACCATCGAGCGCCGCTACGTGGGCGCCGCCCAGCCGTTCCGCGGCCAGGAAGCGACGGCGGAACGCGGCACACGGCTGAACGGCCTGGCCTACCTCTGCATCCGGGGCTGGATCGATCCAGTGGTCAAGGTTGAGATCACGGATCCCGCAGACCCGACGCCGTACTGGCTGGCCTCCACCCGCCGCCCCGATGAGCTGACCGCAGCCCTCACGCGGCAGTAGCCTTCGGCGCCGACATTCAGCCGGATGTCCCGGAATATCGCGGCGCGCCCTGCCCCTTGAGCCAAAACACGGCCCCCGGATGGCAAAGTTTCGAGTGATAGTAATGCCAGGGTGGAGGATTTGTATGCAGGATCTACGGCTTGTAGGCGTACACGACGACGGGACTCACCTCCTGTTGAGCGGGGCCGGCGGCGAGATGTTCCAGCTGCCGATCGATGAAGCGCTGAGGACGGCAAGCAGGTCTGCGGTAAAGCCGCGGGTCGAGCGGCCTTCCGTTCCCATGTCCCCGCGGGACATCCAGGCCCGGATCAGGGCCGGAGCCACGGCGGCGGACGTGGCCGAGGCTTCCGGGCTGCCGCTGGCCAAGGTTGAACGGTACGAGGGCCCGGTCCTTGCGGAACGGGAATACGTGGCCCAGCAGGCCCGCAAGGTGGAAGTGGCCGCGCCCTCGCCCGGGCACGACATCTACCGCTCGGCATTTGGCGACAACCCGGCGACGCTGGGTGACATGGTGGCCCACCGCCTGTCGGCGCATGGCATCGACCCCGCCTCCGTGGAGTGGGATTCCTGGCGCCGCCAGGACGGAACGTGGACTGTGTCTGCCACGTTCGAGGCGAAGAACGGCGGCGCTCCGGGTATCGGCGAGGAGCCGCCGGCGCTGTGGACCTTCAACCCAGCCCGGAAGGCCCTGCATAATGCCAACCGCTGGGCACAGCAGCTCAGTGAGCTGGAGCCTTTGGACGGGCCGGTCCCGGCACGCAGGTTGTCCGCCGTTTCGGACCGGCCCTTTGATTTTGAGACCGATGCCGACTCCGCTCCGGGGAACCAGGGCGGCAACGCCGGCCAGGCAGCCGCCAAGGACAAGGAATCCGACGGCCTCCTGGACATGCTGCGTTCGCGCCGGGGCCAGCGGCTTGGCGTGGATGAGGATTCCGACGACGCCCTGGCGCTGCTCCTGACCAACGGTGTGCCTGCAGCCCACCCCCGGCCCTCCGAGGTCACCCCCGAAGCGGAAGAACACGACGCCGGCACGGAGCCTGACCGCACCGAAGCTCCTGCCGCCCAGGGCGATTCCTTTGTCCGGCGGCGGGATGCCCGGCCGTCCATGCTGTCCCGGCTCAGCCTCCTGCCTCCGCAGCACGAACCCGCCGACGAAAACCTGCGGCTGCACAACGGTGTCAGCACCGACACCCGGGAGATCACCATTGTGGCTTCACCGCAGCGGGCCGCCGGCCCCGCAGACGCTGCGCAGGGCAGCGGGAACGGCACGTCAAGCGGTGCGGGACTGGACGAGTTGCTGGGCGGCACCCCGAAGCGCCCGGCCCGGAACGATGACTCCTCCCCCACCACCGGGCAACTGCCTGAGGCCGGTGCTCCCGAACGCCAGCCGGCCAGGCCCAAGCGCTCCAGCGTTCCGTCCTGGGACGAAATCGTCTTCGGTACCCGCGGGGACTGACTCCCGGGCCGGCGCCTGGCGCAGCACGGGAACCCGGCCTTAGGCGTCGGCGCCGTTACCGCCGGTGCCGCGCCACAGGCATGCATCCACCTCGAACGGCAGCAGCTGGTCCTGTTCGGCCATGAGGTTGGCGCCATGTGCCGTGACGCGGCGCATGAAGTGGCGGCGGCACAGCGTCTCGTATCCCACAACGGGGATGTGGCCTGCCGCCGTGGCGGCCGGTCCGTCAACTGCCATGTCCACGTCGCCCACCACAACCTGCGCGCCCTCGGTAACCATGACGCCGTCCACCGTGCGTGCATTGTGCGTTGCCCGGCGGCCGCACCAGCACAGGGCCTCCACCTGCAGGACCTGCACCCGGTCCGCGAGTTCGATCAGGCGCTGGGAGCCGGGGAACAGCCGGGTTCGGAAGTCAGCGGTGATGCCAAAGGCAAAGACGTCCACATCGATCTCGTCCACGACTTTCGCCAGCTGTTCCACCTGCGCCGGCGTGTAGAACTGCGCTTCGTCGCAGATCAGGTAGTCCACGCGCTGGCCCTGGGTGCGCCGCCGCATGACTTCCTCCCAGAAGTCCGTCCCGTCCACCACTTCCACGGCGTCAGTTTCCAGTCCAAGGCGGCTGGAGATACGGGACTCCCCGGCGCGGTCGTTGCGACTGAAGCGGACGCCGCCCCGGCCCCGGACCCGGTGGTTGTGGTCCATCTGCAGCGCGAGCGTGGACTTTCCGCAGTCCATGGTGCCGGAGAAAAAGACGAGCTCAGCCACGGCGGCCGCTCCTGCCCTCAGCGGTGAAGCACAGCAGCGGAACCTCCCGCTCAGCTTTGGTCAGCGATCCGTGCTGGCCCACGACTTCCATAGCGGCGGGCCGGACACGCCTTGTGTCGTAGAGGGCCAGCTCGTCCCGGGCCGCAATCATCACATCTCCAATCCTGCCCTCGACGGCGGGGCGGACCGGGCCGAAAAGGCCTGCGGCAATGGCGTCGTCCCTGGTGAAGGCCCAGATGCGGTTGCCGAAGCGGGAACGCCAGGCTGCGAGGAGCCGGTCCCGCGCACCGGGATCGGCCGTGTTTTCCAGGTACAGATGCACCATCCGCGGTTCGCCCGCCGTGTGGCGGACTCCTTCCACCAGCTGCGGATCCGCCGAGAAGTCGATGCGCTGCTGCTCCGGCACGTCGAGCATGCCGTGGTCCGCCGTCAGCAGGATGCTGGTGCCCGCCGGCAGGGAGGCATTCAGCCGCTTCATCACGGCGTCCAGCTCCTCCAGCTGGTGTTCCCACTCCTGCGACTGGCAGCCGTACCGGTGCCCGGCCTTATCCAGCTCGTTGAGGTAGAAGTACATCAGGCCGGGACCCGGCGCGGCCAGGGCCTCGGCGGCGGCAGCGGTCCGGGCGTGGGAGGTGGTGGCGGGCACGAAGGCGCCGCCGCGGAGGGCGGCGCGGGTCATGGGCGAGTCCCCGAACTGGGGAAGGCTGACGGTGGTCACTGCCGCCTGGCCGGCGGCGCGCTCCAGCACTGTGGGGAACGGTTGCCAGGCCAGGGGGTCAACACCGGGGTCCCAGTTGCCAAGAAGGTTGACCACCTTGTCCTGTTCCGGATCCAGCACGTCGTAGCCCACCATGCCGTGCTGGCCCGGAGGCAGTCCGGTGCCGAAACTGGCCAGGGCGGCCGCGGTGGTGGAGGGGAACGCCGAATCAAGCCATACGGGGACCTCACCCTGGCCGGCCTGGATGACGGACCGGAGGAACGGGGTGTGGGCCGATTTCTGCTTCAGCAGGTTCCGGCCAAGACCGTCGGCGACGACGACGCACACGCGGGAGGCGGCAGGAAGGCCAAGGGTGTTGGTGAACCCGTCCAGGCCAAGGCTGGCTGCGGCGCTGGCCAGCACGTCCGCCACGGACCGCCGTCCGTAGGCGGGAGCGGGCGGCAGGTCAGGTGCGTTGACCGGCCGGCTGGCGGAGGCGCCTGCCACGACAGGCGCGTCGCTGGAAGGGGCTCCTGTGGTGTTGCCGGCTGGTGGGACGTTGCTGCTTGTTCGTCGTTCGTCCGGCATCTCAGCGCTGCTGGTGCCCGCGGCTTAGCCGGTTGCCGAACACGCCTGAACGCGGCCGGGCCGGGAGTGACTGGATGTGGGGCGCCGGGGCGGCGGAGCCCGTGTTCACGGCGCGCAGTGCGCGGGCAAAAAGCTTGGCATCCTGGACGGCCTGCAGTCCGTCCGCCTCGGCGCTGATCCGCAGGACGATGTCCTCCTGCGCAATGGTGCCGCTGTACCCGTGGTCCGCCTCGCACTGGGGATCCCCGCAACTGGCGGGGCCCATGTCCAGCCGCTGGCCGCCGGACCATGCTATGGACAGCGTCACTTCGCGGACCGGGTCTGAAGGCTTGTAGTCCTGCGGCTGGGCGTACATGTAGCTGAGGACCACCGAGCGGATCTGCGCCACGGGCACGGACTCGGTGGAGATCTGCGCCACGATCTGCTCACCCGCCTCATCCAGCTGCTGGTCGTCCACGTGGGTGATGACCAGCATGTCCGCAGTCAGCACCAGCACGGTGATGTGGCGGCGCACCTCGGCACGGTCGAAGTGGGTTTCCAGGTGCACCAGGTGGGCGACGCACTCGCGGCCGTCCAGTGCGTCGTCCACCACGTCAGCCACGAGGCGGGGGTAGAAGCCCGCTTTTTGGAGCGCGCCGTCCAGGCTTTGGCCCTGGGCGCTGTGGCTGTGTGAGCTGTGGCGGACTGCCTGGTTTTCATTGCCGGGCGTTTCGGGCGCCGACGCGGGAGGCTGTGAGCTCATTCCCCCATTTTCACAGATCGGCCCTCCACATTGCTAACCGCGTCAGCCCAGCATGGCCCGGCGGGCGCTGTCTGTGCGCTGGGCCGCGTTGCCGATCCGGACATCCGCGGCCAGGATCACCGCCCCGGACACGCCGCACAGCACCGGGTTGAATTCCACCAGCGCAATCTCCGGATGGCTGTCCTTGAGCCAGGCGAGCCTGCCGGCCAGGTCCTCAAGGGCTGCGACGTCCACTGCCGGCAGGCCCTGGTAGCCGAACAGCTTCCGGGCCGCCCGCGGCCCGCGGATGAAATCGTGCACGTCTGCGGCGGACAACGGCGGCACCCGGTGCGCCCAGTCGTCCAGCAGGTTGACGGCGTCCCCGGCCAGGCCGAACGAGATGACCGGCCCCAGGAGCGGGTCCTCGATGGCCCGGAAGGTACAGGCCTGCCCTACCGGCGCCATGCTCTGCACTTCCAGCGCCGGGTCACCGTACCGGGACAGGGTCCGGCGCATCTGCAGCACGTTCAGGCGCAGGGACTCGGCGTCCTGGATGTCCAGGCGGACTCCCCCGAGATCCAGCCGGTGGCGCAGCGAGGGGTCGGTGGTTTTCAGTGCCACCGGCCAGCCCAGCATGTCCGCCGCTTCAACAGCCTGGTCCGGTGTGTCGAAGCCAAGGGAAGGCAGCACGGAGATGCCGTAGTGGCCCAGCAGCGAACGCGTGGCCGCCGGGTCCAGCTGCTTGAGCTGCTCCCCCTTCACGTCGCGGAGGAGGCCCTCCAGTTCAGCCCGCGCGCGCTGCGGATCACAGCCTTCAGGCTCCACGAAGTGCCCGTGGTCCCGCGAGACCCATTCCGAGTACCGCACCACGGCTGCGAGCGCGGCCACCGCAGCGCCCGGGTTGGAAAAGCAGGGCACGGTTTGCCCCACGGAGCCCACCATGCCCTCAACGTAGATCGAGGGATCCAGGATCCCGGTGAAGGCGGCCACCACGGGCTTTCCGGACTTCACCGAACATTCGGCAAGCACCTCTGCGATGTTGTCCACGGTGAGCCCGCGGGCCGGGAGCAGTGCCGCGACGGCCCCATGCACGGCATCGGACTCGAGGGCTGCGAGCAGGGACGAACGCAGGGCTGGAAGGGCGACTGACTGGCCGGCGTCGAGGTCCACGCCTGTCACCAGCCGGGCAACGCTGAGTCCATGCGACGAGGCGCTGTCTGCCACCACTTTCCCCAGGGCCTGGGAGTTGCTGAAGATGGCCAGCCCGGGCCCGGCGGGCAGCGGCTGGTTGGACACCACCTGCGCCACGTCCACGAGCTGCTCTATGGTCTCCACCCGGATGACCCCGGACTGGCGGAGCATCGCGTCAAGGGCACCTGCAGGCGCCTGGGTGGTGCGCACTGCATGGCCGGGCGGGAGCCGCAGCCCCATGGCATCGGATTTGGCCACAATGACCGGCTTGATGCGGGCCAGCCGCCGTGCCAGCCGGGAAAATTTACGCGGGTTGCCGATCGATTCCAGGTAGAGGCCCACGGCGGAGGTGTCGGCGTCGTCCTCCCAGTACTGCATCATGTCGTTGCCCGACACGTCCGCGCGGTTTCCGGCGGAGAGGAAGGTGGACAGGCCCAGCCGGCGCCTGCTGGAAGCGGCGTAGAGCGAAACGCCGATGGCCGCTGACTGGGAGAACAGCCCCAGCCCGCCGCGCAGCGGCAGTGCGGGCGCCATCGAGGCGTTGAGCGACACCGCGGGGTGCGTGTTCACGATCCCCAGGGACGCCGGTCCGATCACCCGCATCCCGTTGGCGCGCGCCTGCCGCACCAGGTCACGCTGCCGCATCAGGCCGCGTTCGCCGTCGTCCGCGAAACCTGCCGAAGCGATCACCAGGCCCTTTACCCCTGCCGCTGCGCAGTCGGCGACGACGGCGGGCACTTCCTCGTACGGCACGGCGACGACGGCCAGCTGCACGGGCTCCGGGACCTCCGAGAGCTTGCCGTAGGAGATCATGCCGGCCAGTTCCAGGGCCTCGGGATTGATGGCATACACGGGCCCGTGGAAGCCGCCTTCGATGATGTGCTCCAGCAGCTGGTAGCCAACGGTCCCCCACTTGCGGCTCGCGCCGATCACGGCAATGGACGACGGCGTCAGCAGGTCCCGGACGCTCCTCGCCTCCGCGCGGTGCTCGCGGGATTCCATCACGGCCCGTGATTTTTCGGTGGGGTCGATGTTGAACTCCAGGCTGACCACGCCGTCGTCGAAATGCCGTTTTACGTCATAGCCGGCGTCTGAAAAGACCATCAGCATCTTGCGGTTTTCCGGCAACACCTCGGCGCTGAAGCGGCGGATCCCGTTCTCGTGGGCGGCGGCAGCAAGGTGTTCGAGCAGGATGGAACCGATTCCCCTCCCCTGGTGCGAATCGGCGATGTTGAACGCCACTTCGGCTTCCGTGGGGTCGTCCAGCCGGTCATACCGGCCAATTCCCACGATCTCACCGCCGATGGTGATGACGAACGCAACCCGGTCCCGGTAGTCCACCTCGGTGAACCGCTTGAGCTCCTTGCTGGAAAGCTTGGCCTTGAAGGCAAAGAAGCGCATGTAGATTGAATTCTGCGACTGTCCCATGTGGAACTTCTGGACGGCGTCCGCGTCCGAGGGGTGGATGGGCCGCAAATGCGCCGTTCCACCATCCCGCAGCACGACATCGGCTTCCCAATGTTCCGGATATTCGCCGTCCACGGGCTGTTCCACCATAGGCTTAGCCTAGCCAAAAACTCCCCCGGCACCGCCGCTTGCGCCCAACAAACCCATTGCACAGCTCTGCAGAAGGATTCACCAACCCCATGGCCCGCCGCCAAAGCTCAGCCCCGCCCGAAGACACCACCCCCTACACGGAGAACATCGTGGACATCGATGTCACCTCCGAAATGGAAGGTTCCTTCCTGGAGTACGCCTATTCGGTGATCTACTCCCGGGCGCTTCCGGACGCGCGCGACGGGCTCAAGCCGGTGCAGCGGCGCATCCTCTACATGATGAGCGACATGGGCCTGCGCCCGGACCGCGGCCACGTAAAAAGTGCCCGCGTGGTGGGCGAGGTCATGGGCAAGCTGCACCCGCACGGCGACACCGCCATCTACGACGCCATGGTGCGCATGGCGCAGGACTTCTCGCTGCGGCTGCCCCTGATTGACGGGCACGGCAACTTCGGATCGCTCGACGACGGCCCCGCGGCCCCCCGGTACACGGAAGCGCGGCTCGCCGCGGCTGCCCTGACGCTCACCAACCACCTCGACGAAGACGTGGTGGACTTCGTCCCCAACTATGACAACCAGCTCACCCAGCCGGACGTCCTTCCGGCCGCGTTCCCCAACCTGCTGGTCAACGGGGCCACCGGCATCGCCGTCGGCATGGCCACCAACATGGCCCCGCACAACCTGGTGGAAGTCATCTCCGCGGCGCGGCACCTGATTGCCCACCCGGACGCCACCCTGGATGACATCATGCGGTTCGTGCCGGGCCCGGACCTGCCCAGCGGCGGGCGGATCGTAGGGCTGGACGGCATCCGCGACGCCTACGCCACGGGACGTGGATCGTTCAAGACCCGGGCGAAGGTGGAGGTGGAACAGCTGTCCGCGCGGCGGACCGGCCTGGTGGTCACCGAACTCCCCTACATGGTGGGCCCGGAGAAGGTCATCGAGAAGATCAAGGACGCCGTCAACGCCAAGAAGCTGACCGGCATCAGCGACATCGTGGACCTGACCGACCGCAAGCACGGCCTGCGGCTGGTCATCGAGCTCAAGAACGGCTTCAACCCGAACGCCGTCCTCCAGCAGCTCTACCGCTACTCGCCAATGGAAGACTCCTTCGGCATCAACAACGTCACCCTGGTGGATGGCCAGCCCCAAACCCTGGGCCTGGTGCAGCTGCTGTCTGTCTACGTCAACCACAGGATCGACGTTGTCCGCCGCCGGACGGTGTTCCGGCTGGGCAAGAAGAAGGACCGCCTCCACCTGGTGGAGGGCCTCCTCATCGCCATCGTGGATATCGACGAGGTCATCCAGATCATCCGCTCCTCCGATGAGGCGGCGGCGGCACGGGCCCGGCTGATGTCCATCTACGACCTCACGGAAATCCAGGCGAACTACATCCTGGAACTCCGGCTGCGCCAGCTGACGAAGTACTCCCGGATCGAGCTGGAGAAGGAGCAGGACGAGCTGCGCCGCGAGATTGCGGAGCTCGAGGCGATCCTGGGCTCCGAGGAGCGGCTCCGGACCCTGGTGTCCGACGAACTGGGCGAGATTGCCGAGGAGCATGGAACTCCGCGGCGCACCGTCCTGCTGGAATCCGAGGCCGTGGCACCGACCGTGGCTGCCGATCTTGCCCTGGCGGCGGGGAAGAAGGGCAAGGCGGCGCCGCTCGCCCTGGAAATCGCCGACGATCCCTGCTGGGCCATCCTGACCACCTCGGGACAGGTGGCCCGCACCAGCAACCAGGAGCCGCTGGCGGAGGCGGGCCCCCGGGCAAAACACGATGTGTTCACCTCCGTGGTCAAAACCTCGGCGCGCGGCGAGATCGCGGCGGTCACCTCCCTGGGGCGGATGCTGCGCCTCCAGGTAATGGACATGCCGGTGCTGCCGCCCATGTCCGGCCTGCCCAACCTCGCCGGCGGGGTTCCGGCCAAGGACTTCCTTACCCTGCTCAAGGGGGAAACCCTGGTGGCGTTCGTGCCGCTTGACGAAGTGCTGGCAATCGGCACCTCCCAGGGTGTGGTGAAGCGGGTGCAGCCTGACTACCCCCTGAACCGGGAGGACTGGGAGGTCATAGCCCTCAAGGACAAGGACTTCGTGGTCAACGTGGTGCCGGCGGGAGCTGATGATGCCGTACTGGTGTTAGTGACCAGCCAGGCCCAGCTGCTGAAGTACGGAGCGGCCAGCGTTCGCCCGCAGGGCCGTACGGCCGGCGGCATGGCGGGGATCAAGCTGGCGGCCGGTGACCGGGTGCTGTTCTTCGGCGCGGTCCAGCCCCAGGACGAGGCCGCAGTGGTGGTAACCATCGCCGGGACAACAGGCGCCCTTCCCGGGACTGCCCCGGGAACGGCGAAGGTCACGGCGTTCTCCGAGTACCCCGTCAAGGGACGCGCAACAGCCGGCGTGCGGGCACACCGCTTCCTGAAGGGCGAGGACACGCTGCTGCTGGCCTGGGCGGGGCACGGTCCGGCCAAGGCCGCCTCAGCCGCCGGGGTTGCAAGGTCCCTGCCGCAGGAGCATGGCCGGCGGGACGGCTCTGGCGTCCCGTTGTCGCAGCCGGTGGATGTGGTGGGTCCCGCCATGGCGTGGGCCGACCCCGCCCAGACTGCCTGATCCGGCCATAGACTGCTTGCATGCCTATCGTGCCTGATGAGAAGGACTGGACCTGGGTCCTGACCCGTCCCTGCCCGGAATGCTCGTTCGACGCCGGAACGGTGACGCCCTCCACCGTTCCGGGGAGCATCGAGAACATGCTGCCCCGCTGGCGTGCCGTGCTGCGCAGGCCGGACGTGGCGGAACGGCCCAACGGGGACACCTGGTCTGGGCTGGAGTATGCCTGCCATGTCCGGGACGTCTTCAGCCTTTTTGACCAGCGGCTGAACCTCATGCTCGATTCGGAAGACGCACGTTTCGAGAACTGGGACCAGGACCAGACGGCGATCGACAAGGACTACGCCAACGCGGATCCGGCGGTGGTCAGCGCGGAGCTGACGGCTGAGGGGAAGCAGGCGGCGGAGTCCTTCGCCGGGGTCCGGGAATCAGAGTGGGGGCGGAAGGGGCTGCGCAGCAACGGTTCGGAGTTCACCGTCCTGACGCTGGCCCAGTACTTCCTGCACGACGTTGTCCACCACCTTCACGACGTGGACGGCTGACCACCTTCAGCCACCACGGCATAGGCCGGCGCTTCGGCCCGTCCCGTGCCCCCAGCGTTGCCGGAACCGGCCAGCACCAGGCGCGCATCCTCCGGGTGGATGTCAGCCGGGTTGTGGGTCACCAGCACCACGGTCCGGCCGGCGAGCCCCGCGCGCAGGTCGGCCAGCATGGCCTGGGCCGATTCAGCATCAAGGTGCGCTGTTGGCTCATCCAGCAGGATCACCTCCGCGCCCGTCATCAGCGTGCGCGCCACGGCCAGGCGCTGGCGCTCTCCCCCGCTCAGGAATGCCCCGCCCGGACCGATCCTGGTGTCCAGGCCGGCTGGCAGGCGCTCCACCAGGCCTGCAAGTCCCACAGACGCCAGAACGTCCAGTAGCTCCCCGTCCCCCGACGGGCCGTTCGCTGGGGACCTGCCCAGCAGCAGGTTGCCGCGGATGGTCGAGTCGAAGAGGTGGGCTTCCTGCGGACACCACGCGGCCCGGCCGGTCACACTGGCGGTACCCGCCGCGGCAGGAAGGAAGCCCAGCAGGACCGAGAGCAGGGTGGACTTTCCGGAGCCTGATGGCCCGGTGACAGCCAGCCACCGGCCGGGTTCCGCAACAGCGCTGAGCCCTGAAAACACCGGAGCGCCGCCGGGCCAGGCCACGGCCAGGTCAGCAAGTTCGACGCCGGGAGCACCGTTGCGCCGGGCAGGCACCTTGTGCAGGCCGTCATCCGGGACGCCTTCCGGGCCGGCGGCGGCGTCCAGGGCGCCGGAGGCCGCCACGCGGCGCATGACTGTCCGAAGCGCCGGGAACTGGCGCACCGCCGTCGTCATGGCTGCGTAGGGTTCCACCAGCGCGAGGAGCAGCAGCACCACCACCGCAGCCGTTGCCGGGGCAATCCGGCCTTCGAGCACGGCGGGAGCAGCCAGCCAGGCGGCTGCGAACGCCGCCGCGCAGCAGGAGGCGGTGGTGACTGCGTGCCCCAGGCCGTCGGCCCAGGCTGACCGCTGGGACGCCCGGGTGGCGCTGCGGTCCTGGGCGCGCAGTCCGGCCAGCACCGGAGCCGCAACACCGTTGGCATGCAGTTCCGCGCGGGCATCAAGGGCTGCCGAAATCCGGTGCAGGACCCCGGACCTGAGGACCTGCTCGGCACTGGCGGATTTCCGGTCAGCCCACAGCGCCACCGCCGGGGCCAGGAACAGGCTCGCTGCCGCGGCGGCCAGCACGGCCGGGAACGCATCCGGGACCAGCAGCCAGGTGGTGGCCAGGGCCAGCGCGGACACTGCGAGCGCTGTGACCGGCGGCAGCACAACGCGGGGCAGGAGGTCGCGGACGGTGTCGACGTCGTCAATGACCGTCCCCAGGACGTTGCCGCCCTGAAGCAGGCGGCGGAGAGCGAGGGCCCTGCGGCTCAGGGATTCCCAGAGACGTCCCCGGAGGCGGGTGAGGGCGGCAAACACTGCGTTGTGGAGCAGGAGCCGCTCGCAGTAGCGCAGCACGGCCCGCCCGATCCCGAAGAACCGTACACCGACGATGGCCGTCAGCAGGTACAGGATGGGCGGCTGCTCGCTGGCACGGATGATCAGCCAGCCGGACAGGCCGGACAGCGCGACGGCGAAGACGGCCGCCAGGGTGCCCACGGCGGCGGCGGCCGTGAACTTCCCGCGGACCGGCGCCAGGAGCGCTGCCAGGAGCCTGGCTGCCGGCTGCCGGTCTCCGGAAGCGCTCCGGGCACCGGCAATGGTGCCGGCAGCCGAAGCAGTACCGGAGGCCGGAGCCGTTCCGGGGGCCGGGGCAGTTCCCGTAGCCGGGGCAGTTCCGAAGCCGTGCCCGGCCTGCTTCGGGCCCGCAGCCGCGCCGCCAGGGGACGCTTCAGCGCCGGGCGCAATCCCTGCGGCGGCAGCGTGCACCATGGCCCGCAGGCCTGGTTCCCCTGCCCGGACAGGCTCGGGGTGGACAGGTTCCGCGTGGGCAGCCACGGGCACCAGGTGGTCGGCCAGGTTGCGGGTGCGCCCGTTGTGCGCCACCAGGATGACGGTGACGCGTCCGCGGAGGTGGCGGATTGCGTCCTCAACCACCATGGCCGAGGCATCGTCCAGGTGGGCTGTGGGTTCATCGAGCAGCAGGACCGTGGCCCCGGCCTCAATACGGGCAAGCCCCCTGGCGAGTGCCACCCTCCGCAGTTCGCCGGGGCTCAGCTCCGCGGGGTGCTGGTGGGCCAGGTGGCCGGCGGCGGCGCGGGCCAGGCATGCGCGGGCTGCGGCTTCCATCCCGGTGTGGCCGCGGGAGCCCTCGATGTCCCCGGTAAGGTACAGCAGCACCTCGCCCAGGACGGTTTCCGCGAGCATCACCGGATGCTGCGGCACCCAGGCCAGTGCAGCGCGGTCTAGGCCCTGGATGGTGCCGGTGACGGTGGTGCCGGCTCCGTCCCCAATGGTTCCCGCGAGCACGCCCAGGACCGTGCTTTTTCCTGCGCCGCTGGCTCCGTCCAGGGCAGTGATCCTGCCTTGCGGCGCGGTGAAGGTAAGGGGGCCGACGGCGGGGCCGGACCGTCCGCTGTAGTCCACGGCCAGGTTTGTGACGGTAACCGGGGCGCCGGGCCGTCCCGCCCTGGCAGCGGCTAGCGGCCGGGGTTCGGGGGCTTCGGTGACCGCGGTGGTTTCCGCGAGGGCCACCCGCCCGTCGTCGCTGGCGTGGTGGGCGGTGCCCAGTTCACGCAGCGGGAGATAGCAGTCCGGGGCCAGGATCAGTGCCAGCAGGCCTGCCTCGAGCGGCATGTCCCCGTGCACCAGCCGGACGCCGATGAATACTGCCACGACGGCGACGGAGATCGTGGCGATCAGTTCCAGTGCCAGCGCTGAGAGGAAAGCGGTGCGCAGGGTTCCCATGGTGCGGGTGCGGTATTCCTCGGAAATCTCCTCGAGGGCCTTCCGCTGGGCCGTGGCCCGTCCGAGCCCCACCAGGACCGGCAGGCCTTTTGCCAGCTCCAGCATGTGGGCGGACAGCCTCCCCAGGGCAGCCTGCGCTTCACGGACGTTGTCCTCCGTGTACCGGCCGATGAGCACCATAAACAGCGGCACCAGCGGTACGGTCAGGACAATCACCACCGCGCTGACCCAGTCGGCGAAGAGGATCCGTGCTCCCAGCAGCAGCGGGATGGCCGCGCAGTTCACCAGTGCGGGGAGGAACTGGGTGTAGTAGTTGTCCAGTGCGTCCAGTCCACGGGTTGCCAGGACGGCGAGCCCGCCGTCGGCAGGGCCGGTTCCCCTGGCTCCGTTGCGCAGCGCACGTTCGAGCAGCCCGGCCCGCAGTTCCTCTTTGATGCCAAGGGCGGCCCGCCGGGCAGCAACGGCCTGGCCCCAGACGGTCAGGGACCGCAGGACCGCTCCGGCCAGCCCCAGGGCAACCTGGCTTGCCCAGTCCGGATCCCCCGCCACCAGCCCGGCCAGCACCGAGGCCACGGCCTGGCCCATCAGGACCAGGGACAGGGCCTTCAGGGCTGCCAGCAGGCCGAGCAGGTAGACGGCGGAGCGGGTGGCCGGGCCGGGAGGGAAACTTGGCCGCATGTCAGCCCTTCGTTGTGAAAGCCCTGGCGGCGATGGCCGGCAGGAAGCTGTGGGCCTCCGGGATGTGCGCTGCACTGACGCGGCGGCGGAACACCCAGTAGGTCCAGGCCTGGTAGGCGATGACAAGGGGAAGCCCGAAGGCCGCCACGATGCTCATGAGCCCCAGGGTGTAGTCCGAGGAGGAGGCGTTGGAAACGGTGAGGTCAAAGGCCTCGTTGAGGGTGGACGGCAGAACCACCGGGAACACCGCGGCGAATATCGACGCCGATCCCAGGGCCAGGAACGCTCCAAGGGCGGAAAAGGCCTTGCCTTCCGCTCCCCTGCGGGCCCACACCCAGGCTGCGGCTGCGGCGGCAACAGCCAGCAGGACAAGGGCCCAGGTCCAGGGCTTGCCGTCCAGGAACTGGATGCTGAGCGCCCAGGCTGCGATGGGCAGGAGCAGGACGGGGAGCAGGCGCACGAACCAGGCCCGTGCCCGGTGCCGCACGTCGCCGTCGGTCTTCAGTGCCAGGAAAGCCAGGGCGTGGAGCAGCGAGAAGCCCACGACGGCGAGGCCGCCGAGCACGGCGTATCCGCTGAACCACGCGAGCGGGCCTCCCTCGCGGTCGCCATTGGCGTTCAAAGGCAGGCCTGTGGTGGTGAGCGCCAGCGCTGCACCCACGCCGAAGGCCGCGAAGAAGGATCCCAGCGCAATGGCCCAGTCCCAGCGGGCACGCCACTGGTCGGTGTCCACCTTGCCCCGGTACTCGAAGGCAACCGCCCGGAAAATAAGGGCAACAAGCACCACCAGCAGCGGCAGGTAGAGGGCCGAAAACAGGGAGGCGTACCAGAGCGGGAAGGCGGCGAACGTGGCGCCGCCGGCCGTCAGGAGCCATACCTCGTTCCCGTCCCAGACGGGACCGATGGTGTTGAGCAGGACACGGCGCTCGGTGTTGTTGCGGGCGAAAAGCTTCATGAGCATTCCGACGCCGAGGTCGAAACCCTCCAGGAAGAGGTACCCGGTCCACAGCACCGCAATGGCAATGAACCAGACGGTTGGCAGCAGTTCCATTTCTTTGTTTCCTCTGCTTTTTCGTGCGCGGCTTAGTAGGCGAAGGCCAGGACGTCGTCGCCGGGCTTGCCGCCGCCGGGGCCACCGGATCCGGGGGTGGCGTCCTCGTTTTCGTCAACAGGCGCGTGGACCAGCTCCGGCATGGCGGAGACCACTCCGCCGCGGATGTACTTCACCAGCAGCTTGACCTCAACCACCAGCAGGACTGCGTAGACCGCCGTCAGGGTGACCAGCGAGGCCAGCAGCTCTCCCGCAGTAACCCCTGGTGAAACGGCGGCGGCGGTGAACATGAACACCTGGTCGATGCCGCTGGGATCGGGGTTGGGGGCCACCACGAACGGCTGGCGGCCCATTTCGGTGAAGATCCAGCCGGCCGCGTTGGCCCCGAACGGCGCCAGGATGCCGAACACGGCGAGCCGCATGAGCCACCGGGATTCGGGTACGGTCCCGTTGCGGGTGATCCACAGGGCCACGAGGGCTGCCAGGGCGGCGAGTCCGCCGAAGCCGATCATCATCCGGAAGCCCCAGTAGGTGACCTCCATGACGGGAAGGTAGTCGATTTCCTGGCCGGCGCGTTCGCCGTAGATGGGGTTGTCCGGCAGGTGGGTCCCGTAGGCCTCCTTGTACTGGGGCAGGAGGCTGTTGACGCCCTGGACTTCGGTGGTGAAGTCGCCCTTCGCCAGGTAGGAGAGGATGCCTGGTACTTCGATCAGGGCAACGATGTCATCGCAGTCCTGTGAACCGAGGTTGCCGATGCTCAGGACGGAGAAGCCGGTGCCGTCATGGCAGGCGGCTTCCGCTGCGGCCATCTTCATGGGCTGCTGTTCGAACATCAGTTTGCCCTGGAGGTCCCCGGTGAGGGCGGTGCCGGCGAAGGAAATCATGGCCACCACTGCGCCGATGCGCAGGGACCGGAGCCAGACTTTGTGGTCGTCGCGGTCGCGGCCGGGAATATCCGCCGCTTCCCCCGGGATCACTTTGCCGTCGGCACCCACCGTGTCGACGCCGTCGCGCCGCCTCCGCCAAAGGTGGTACCAGGCGATGCCCAGCAGGAAGCCGCCGGCCACTGCGAGGGCACCGAAGAGGGTGTGCGGAACGGCGACGAGTGCGGTGTTGTTGGTGAAGACGGCCCACGCATCGGTCATGACCGGCCGGCCGTCGACCATCTCCACGCCCACAGGGTGCTGCATCCAGCTGTTGGCCACGATGATGAAGTACGCGGAGAAGACTGACCCGATCACGGCGATCCACAGGCACGCCAGGTGGATGCCGGGCTTGAGCTGCTTCCAGCCGAAGATCCACAGGCCCAGGAAGGTGGATTCGACGAAGAAGGCCAGCAGCGCTTCCAGGGCAAGGGGCGCACCGAAGACGTCGCCCACGAACCGGCTGTATTCGCTCCAGGCCATGCCGAACTGGAACTCCTGGACGATGCCGGTGGCCACGCCCATGATGAAGTTGATGAGGAACAGCTTTCCCCAGAACTTGGTCATCCGCAGGTATTCGGGGTTGCCCGTGCGGTGCCAGGCGGTCTGGATGACTGCGACAACCAGGCCAAGGCCAATGGTCAGCGGGACCATCATGAAGTGGTAGACGGTGGTGATACCGAATTGCCAGCGTGCGATTTCCAGCGCGTCCATAGCGTCCAAGGCGGTCCCTCGTGTCGGCGGATGCGGATCTTCTACGTTTTGTAGAAATCCAACTTCTACCGAGTGTAGAACAACGTCGGCAGCGGTGTAAAAACCAGCTTCCACTCCCCCGTCACGCCAGGCAAGGGCGGCATCACGCCACGTGTTCTACCCAACGTAGAAAGTCGCGGGAAAACCGGGTAAATTGGAAGTTGTAGTTCAAACAATGCATGCAGTCACCGCCGCACGGGCGGCGGTGGCGCGGGGAACAAAGGAAAAGTGCAATGGCTAGTCTTGGTGAACTGGAACGGGCAGTGATGGATCTGCTCTGGGCGGGCCAGGAAGCAGCCACAGCCAACACCCTGCGCGACAGGCTCGCGCAGACCTCCGCAGGGCAGGGCGGCGCGGCCGGCCACGAGGGCAAGGAACTTGCCGTGACCACCGTGCTCACCGTGTTGTCCCGGCTGGAGAAGAAGGGCCTGGTGGAGCGCGAACGCGGCACCCGTCCGCACCGCTACCAGGCTGTTTCGAGCCGCGAGGACCACACCGCCGAGCTGATGCACGAGGTACTGGGCTCGGCTCCGGACCGCGAGGCAGTGCTGGCCCGCTTTATCGGGTCCGTGTCCGAGGGCGAAGCCGAGACTCTGCGCAAACTGCTTGGCCACCTCTAGCGGACCATGTTCTGGGCCTCGTACCTGCTGGCGGTCCTTGCGATAGTCCTGGCGTGGCCGGTGCCTGTCCTCCTCTCACGGGCGCAGTGGCCCGCCCGCTCACCGTTCACTGCCATGATTTTGTGGCAGGCGATAGCGCTGGCCGGCGGGCTGTCCATGATCGGCGCGATGCTGGTGTACGGCCTGGAGCCGATCGGGGACAACCTGATCGCAGGCCTGCGGGCGCTGGCCGGCATGGTGCTGTACAACGCCCCCACCACGGCCCTGGGTTTCTGGCATATTTTCGCCCTGTCCGCGGCGGCGCTGCTCACCGCCCACCTGGTGTTCACGCTCCTGCTGACCTATTACAAGATTGAGCGCCAGCGGCGGCGGCACCGCGAACTGCTGTCCCTGCTGGCCTCGCCGTCCGCTGAGGGCACGGGAACCCTGGTCATCAGCCACAACTCCCCCGTGGCGTACTGCCTTCCCGGCGGCGCCCGTTCCGTGACTGTCCTTTCGGATGGCCTGATGGCGGCCCTTGAGCCGGCAGAACTCCGTGCGGTCCTGATTCATGAGAACGCCCACCTGAGCCAGCGCCACCACCTGCTGCTGTGGGCCTTCGCCGCCTGGCGGCAGGCATTGCCGTGGCTGCCAACCACCCGCCTCGCCCAGGAATCCGTGAACTCGCTGATCGAGATGCTGGCCGACGACGTCGCGCTCAAGACCGAAAGCAAGGCCACGCTGATCAAGGCCATCGCCATTGTGGCCAGCGGCTCGGCCGGGAACACCGGCGGCGCGGAGCTCCGGCAGGAGGTTTCCAGCCTGGCGCTCTCCGGGCTTGACGCCGCCGCCGGAACGTCCGGCGCGGACTCCGCCCGGACCACCGCCTCACGGGTCAGCAGGCTGCTCTCGCCCCGGCCCGAACTGCCGGCGCCGGTCCGCAGCATCGTTATGGCGGGATCCGTGCTCCTTCTGGCGCTGCCCACCGCACTGCTCGTGGTGCCCGGCCTGCTGGGCTGAGTCCCGCCGTCGTCCTCCCCCTGCGGCGCCGACGCCCATGCCCGCGCCGAAACCTGTCCTGGCGCCTGCGGCCGTCAGGCGTCGATGCGCTCCCGGTCCAGGCTTGAGGCGCCGGCAATGATGAAGTCCTTGCGCGGGGAAACGTCCGAGCCCATCAGGAGGTCGAAGATCTCCTCCGCCTGCTTGGCGTTCTCGATGCCCACCTTCCGCAGCGTCCGGTGGCGGGGATCCATGGTGGTCTCTGCAAGCTGCTCCGCGTCCATCTCGCCCAGGCCCTTGTAGCGCTGGATGGGCTCTTTGTACCGCTTGCCCTCCTTCGCCAGCCGGCCCAGCAGGACGTGGAGTTCCGCCTCCGAGTAGGTGTAGATCATTTCGTTGGCCTTTTGGCCCTGGTTGATGACCTCCACCCGGTGCAGCGGAGGGACCGCGGCGAAGACGCGGCCCTCCTCGATCATGGGGCGCATGTAGCGGAAGAAGAGGGTCAGCAGCAGCGTGCGGATATGCGCGCCGTCGACGTCGGCATCAGTCATCAGGATGACCTTGCCGTAGCGGGCGGCCGCGAGGTCGAAGCTGCGGCCCGATCCGGCCCCCACCACCTGGATCAGGGCGGCGCACTCGGCGTTGGAAAGCATGTCCCCCACGGACGCCTTCTGGACATTGAGGATCTTGCCGCGGATGGGCAGCAGTGCCTGGAAGTCGGAGGACCTGGCCAGCTTGGCGGTTCCGAGCGCCGAGTCGCCTTCCACGATGAACAGTTCGGAACGTCCGACGTCGTCCGTGCGGCAGTCGGCCAGCTTGGTGGGCATGGAGGAGGTTTCCAGGGCGTTCTTGCGCCGTTGGGTTTCCTTGTGCACGCGGGCCGAGATGCGGGACTTCATCTCGCTGACGATTTTTTCAAGCAGCAGGGCGGACTGGGCCTTGTCGTTGCGGTTCGCGGAGCTGAGCTTGGCGCTGATCTCACGCTCCACCACCTTGGCCACGATGGCGCGGACGGCCGATGTGCCCAGGATTTCCTTGGTCTGGCCTTCGAACTGCGGCTCGGCCAGCCGTACGGTCAGGACGGCGGTCAGGCCGGCGAAGATGTCGTCCTTTTCGATCTTGTCGTTGCCGGCCTTGAGCTTGCGGGCATTGGTTTCCACGGCTTTGCGGAAGGTCTTGACCAGGGCCTGCTCAAATCCGGACTGGTGGGTTCCGCCCTTGGGCGTGGAGATGATGTTGACGAAACTGCGGAGCGTGCTGTCATAACCGATCCCCCAGCGCAGCGCGACGTCCACCTCACAGTCCCGCTCCACCTCGGCAAGCTGGCTGTGCCCGCGCTCATCCAGGACGGGAACCGTCTCCTTGAACTTTCCGGAGCCGTGCAGCCGCCACACATCGGTGACTGCCGGATCGGCGGCGAGGAACTCGACGAATTCCGAGATGCCGCCGTCGTGATGGAACACCTCTTCGTGGGCTCCCGCCTCGCCGGGAGTTCCCGGGACCCTCCGCTCGTCCCGCACCGTCAGCTTGAGGCCGGGAACCAGGAAGGAGGTCTGCCGGGCGCGGGCGGCCAGTTCCTCGTAGGAGAACTTCGCATCCGGGGTGAAAATCTGCCGGTCGGCCCAATAGCGGATCCGGGTACCCGTGACGCCGCGCTTGGCCTTGCCCACGACGTCGAGGACCGAGTCGTCAACGAACGGGGTGAAGGGTGCGGCGGGATCCGTTTTGGAGCCGTTGTCCTTGAAGCGCCCGGGTTCGCCGCGGCGGAAGGACATCTTGTAGGTTTTCCCGCCCCGGTCCACTTCGACGTCCAGGCGGGAAGACAGGGCATTGACCACGGACGCGCCCACGCCGTGCAACCCGCCTGAGGCTGTGTAGGAGCCGCCGCCAAACTTGCCGCCGGCGTGCAGCTTGGTGAAGACCACCTCGACGCCCGTCAGGCCCGTCTTGGGTTCCTTGTCGATGGGAATGCCGCGGCCGTCGTCGTGGATCTCCACGGAGTTGTCCGAGTGCAGGATGATCTTGATGTCGTGGCCGAATCCGGCCAGTGCCTCGTCAACGGAGTTGTCGATGATTTCCCAGAGGCAGTGCATGAGGCCCCGGGAGTCGGTGGAACCGATGTACATGCCCGGGCGCTTGCGGACGGCCTCCAGGCCCTCCAGTACAGACAGGTGCCGGGCAGTGTAATCAGAACTTGGTGCCACTGGTGGTGAGCTCCTTCAGGGACGTAAGACAGCGGGCTGGGGTCGCTTCCTCTAGGGTAGTCGGCGCGGCGCCCGCGGTCCGGCTGCCACACCTTGAGGAGGGTGTGGACCGCGCCACGTCGGCGCCCCCTAACGCTGCTTGGACGTTCTTGAGCCAACATTGCGGATACGCGCACAGCGAACTTGCCCCATCCTTGCGATGGTTTTGTTACGAATGCTGGTTATATAGACGTACTGATCTACTAAGGAGGCCGACATGACAACAGCAGTGGCAGACCGCACACTCAATGCACTGGACCGGTGCGATCGTTGCGGAGCTCAGGCCTATGTCCGGGTTGTATTGGAGTCCTCCGGCGGTGAGCTGCTCTTCTGCGGCCACCACGCCCGTGCAGTCGAGGCGACCCTGAAGCCCTTGAGCTCCGGCTGGCACGATGAGACGGGCAAGCTTCACGAGAAGGCAGCCGTAGAAATCGACTAGCTTCCCCAAGCTGTTGGGACCCCACCGGAAGGTGGGGTCCCAATTCGTTTAAAGCCCACCTCCTGGAGGACGTCCGCCGGGACCCAGACAGGGGCACCGGTCCCGCTTCGTACATCTCCCGGGAACGCAAAAGCGGCCTGCCCGCTGCCGCACCCGCGAAGGGCAGGCAGCCGGCAGGCCGCTTTTCCAGATGTTCTGGTTCTTAGTCGAGGTAGTCCCGGAGAACCTGCGACCGCGAGGGGTGGCGGAGCTTGGACATCGTCTTCGATTCGATCTGGCGGATGCGCTCACGCGTTACTCCGTAGACCTTGCCGATTTCGTCTAAAGTCTTCGGCTGTCCGTCGGTCAGGCCGAAGCGCATGGCCACAACCCCGGCTTCGCGTTCGGACAGGGTGTCCAGGACCGAGTGCAGCTGTTCCTGCAGGAGCGTGAAGCTCACGGCGTCCGCAGGCACGACGGCCTCGGAATCCTCGATGAGGTCCCCGAATTCGGAGTCGCCGTCCTCGCCAAGCGGCGTGTGCAGCGAGATGGGCTCACGGCCGTACTTCTGGACCTCGACAACCTTCTCAGGCGTCATGTCCAGCTCGAGCGCCAGCTCTTCGGGCGTGGGTTCGCGGCCCAGGTCCTGGAGCATCTGCCGCTGGACGCGGGCCAGCTTATTGATGACCTCGACCATGTGGACCGGGATACGGATAGTCCGGGCCTGGTCGGCCATGGCGCGGGTGATCGCCTGCCGGATCCACCAGGTGGCGTAGGTGGAGAATTTGAAGCCCTTGGTGTAGTCGAACTTCTCCACCGCACGGATGAGGCCCAGGTTGCCTTCCTGGATCAGGTCCAGGAACAGCATGCCGCGTCCGGTGTAGCGCTTGGCCAGCGAGACCACCAGGCGGAGGTTGGCTTCGAGGAGGTGGTTCTTGGCCCGTTTGCCGTCATGGATGATGAATTCAAGCTCGCGCTTGTACTTCGGATCCATGGAACCGTCGTCCGCGTTGATCTTCTCTTCGGCGAACAGCCCGGCTTCGATCCGGAGGGCAAGGTCCACTTCCTGCTCGGCGTTGAGCAGTGCCACCTTGCCGATTTGCTTCAGGTAGTCCTTGACGGGGTCGGCCGTGGCTCCGGCGGACATGACCTGCTGGACGGGGGCGTCGTCGTCGTCAGCGTCCGAGTAGACAAAGCCCTTGCCTGAGCCGGCGACTGCCTTGGCGGGATCGGCCTCGGCGTCCTCCTCAATGACTTCGGGTCCTTCGAGGACGATGTCGTCGAGGTCTTCCTCGACTTCTTCTGCGTCGTCGGTGTCACCGGCAGCGGACTTTGCAGCTGCTGCCTTCGCGCCGGGCTTGGGGCCGCGCTTCTTGGGCTCGGGCTTGCCGTCCGCTGCTGCCGCACCGGCCGACGCCTTGTTGGCTGCCCGCGTAGCCGCACGCTTGGCGTTGGTCGCCGCCTGCTTCTCCTCGGCGGACAGTTCGTCCTGGGCGGCGGGGTCCTTCTTCGTGGAAGACGGGGTCACAGAAAACCTTTCTAGCGGTGGTCTGTGGAATCACCATACGGGCAACACCACTATGACCCTGTCAAGTCCGTGATGAAAACCAAGCGCCACCACGGCCTGCAGAGTCTGTTAAGACAACTGCCGGAGCCGCTGTTATGTTCCCCGGAGGGTTCACCAATGTGCGCTCAATACACGGACCCAACCGGGTCTCGGCCTCCATTGTCTCATGTTTTCCCCGAATCGGGCCTCCCCGTCATTCGCCCGCCCGCGGCGGACCCGCCGGTCCTGCCCCATCCGCCGCCGCCGGTATTCTTCCGGCGGCCGTCACGCCGCATCCGGGCCGAACTTCTGCCAGGCGGCTTCCCTCCGCGCCGCCCAGCCGCACAGTGTTCCGCGCCGGACCAGTTCCAGCAGCAGTTCCGCGAGGCGGTATCCGGGTTCCGCTTCAAGGGCCTGCCGGAGATAAGCCGCCGAATAGGAGCCGCGTCCCCGGCACCAGGCAATCCAGCCCCTGCCCGTGAACGCTGCGGCCGCCGCCCGTCCGCCCGCTGCGGCAAGCTGCTCCAGGGCCAGGTCCAGGGCGTTGAGCCGGTCCCAGTCCGGGGCGGCCGGGGCAACGCCCATCAGGACGTCGCCATAGGCGGGTATGCCCTCAGCGGGCAGTCCCTGCCCGCACAGTTCTTCCTGCCCGCACAGTTCTTCCTGCACTGCTCCGCCCTGCAGCCCGTCCGCGGACGCCCCGGCGCCCGGCAAGTGCTCCTGGGGCGCTACAGGGTCGAGGGGGCACCCGCCCCGGAAGAGCCCGCCCTGTCCGGCGCCGGCTTCGGCAGCCCGGACGCCTGCTGCCGCCATCATCAGCAAGGCATCCCGGTAAGCGGGGACCAGCAACGACGCCCGCAGGAATCCGTCGCGGTCCGCTTCAGGCACCCAGGCTTCCCCGTGGGGGCGGCTCAGCAATGCCCACCAGAGCCCGAGGACCGCATCGAACTGCGGCCTGCTTGCCCGGCGAAGGTCCAGTTGCGAGGACCAGGCGGCTTCAGCCTCGCGGACGGCAGCGAGGTGGAGGCTTGAAACCGGAAGCACGGACGGCAGCTGCTCCTCCGGCTGCGGGCCAATGCTGCTTCCGCGGTACACCATCTCGGTGTTGAGCATGCTGTCACGGATTTCCTGGACGGGGCGGCCCGGCACCGGACAGCATGAAGCATCCACGCACCACGCCTCCCGCCAGAAATCCTCGCCGACGTACCAGGCTTCCCGGACCGGCATCCCAGCCTTTTCCAGCATGGCGTCCAGGCCGGCCAGCAGACCGTCATACCGGGACGGCGAGGACGCGTTGCCATTGCTGGTGAAGAACGCCAGCAATGTGCCGTCAGCCTCCTTGTCCGCCTCCAGGTAGCGCCGGACGGCCAGCAGGAATTGTGCCGGCGAGGCCAGGACCTCGCGTCCCGGCAGGTCCAGCCGCAGGGTAGCGCCAAGACTTTTGCCCTGCAGGGTCATGGCCACGAGGCTCTGGGCCGGCCAGTATCCCAGCGAGTGGGGAATGAAACCCAGGATGTCTTCCGGGCCGCGGACTGTGAGCCGTTCTGGAGGTGTCATGGCTCCAGCATTCGCGGACCAAGGCCCGCTCGACAGTGCGGGCCACTGTTATGTGGAAACCGGCGCCTGCACCGGCCTGTGGAGGACCAGTGTCATTCGTCGGGGAGTGCGGACCCGCGCCGCCGGGCAAGGTTTTCGCGCCGCTGGCGGGCCAGCGCGCTGCGCAGCGGCGGAACAACCACGCCCTGGGCGGCCATCTGCCGCCGCACTTTGCGCCGGCAGACCAGCATGGCTGCCGCCCCGAACCCCAGCAGCAGGAATTGGACGCTCAGTGCGATCCGGAAAGGATCCAGGCCGTAGAGGACGCCCTGGGAGAAGCCGCTGGCAAACAGGATGTCCAGCACCAAGCCGATCAGGAAGATGGCAACAAGGGCGGCGATGAACCCACCCACGTTGACGATTCCCGTGGCCGTACCGATCCGGTGCGCAGGGTTGAAGGTGCGCGCGAAGTCGAAGCCGATCATGGATCCCGGGCCGCCGACGGCGAGCACCACCACAAGGCCGGCCAGCATCCACAGCGGTGCGCGGCCGGGGGTCAGCAGGACAGCAGCCCACGCGGCGGCGGTTGCCCCGGCGATGAGCAGGACCATGGTGGAACGCCGCAGCGGGTGGCGGGAAACGAACCGGCCGATGAAGGGCCCCACCGCCATCGCGGCGGCGACGTAGAGGGCCATCAGGGCCGCAACCGTTCCGGCGTCCAATCCCTGCCCGGAGAGCAGGAACGGGTAGCCCCAGGTCATGGCGAACACGGTGCCGCTGAACTGGATGGTGAAGTGGCTCCAGAGCCCAAGGCGCGTCCCCGGCTGGCGCCAGGCGCGGGCAAGCGACGCTCCGGTGGCCCGCAGCCCCTGCTGGGCGTGCGGGCGCGCGGTTCCCGGCGGGACGTCCTGCAGCAGCACCAGGGTAAGGACGACGGCGAGGGCTGACATCCCGGCCAGCATGAGGAACGCCGGGGTCCAGCCGGCGAGATGCAGGACGAACGCAAAGGGTATGACGCTGAACAGCTGGCCGAGCTGGCCGGACATGCCGGTCAGCTGGGTTACCAGGGGTACCCGGGCGGGAGCGAACCAGAGCGGAATCAGGCGGATCACGGAGATGAACGTCATGGCGTCCCCGGCGCCCACCAGGACCCGGCCGGCCACTCCCCCGGGGATACTGTCGGCGAAGGCGAGCTGGAGCTGGCCCAGGCCCATAAGTACTGCGCCGCCGGCGACCATTGCACGGGAGCCGAACCTGTCCACCAGCAGCCCCACGGGAATCTGGAGCCCGGCGTAGACAAGGAGCTGAAGGACGGTGAAGAAGGAGATGGCTGACGCGCTGGCCTGGAAACGCTCGGTGGCTTCCAGGCCCACCACGCCAAAGGACGTCCGCTGCGCCACGGCCACCAGGTACCCGAAAATTCCGATGGTCCAGATGATCCAGGCGCGGGGTGCAGTCACCACTTCATTATGCCCGGGCGGACGCCGCAGGCTTTATCGGTCCAGCCCTTTACTGGCCCGGGTTCTCCCTGGCCAGGTACGCCTCCACTGCAGCGCCGAGGTCGTCGGCGTTGGGCAGCTCATCGTTCTCATCGGCCAGGAGCGACCGGCGCACCGTGCCCTCGGCCTTCTCGTCGTAGCGGGCCTCGAGCCGCGACACCACCTGCTGGACATCCTCGGAGGCGTCGATCTGCTCCGCAATCTGCCGGCTTACCTCGCGGCCTGCTTCACGGAGCCTGTCAGAGGGCAGCATCAGGGATGTGGCGGCACCCAGGTATTCAAGGCCTGCGACGGCGGCGGTGGGGTATTCCGCCTCCGCCAGGTAGTGCGGAACGTGGATGACGTAGCCGGCCACGTTGCGTCCTGCCTCCACCAGCCGCAGCTCCAGGATGTGTCCCACCGCGGCGGGGACTTCAACTGTGGGTTTCCAGACGGAGATGCCCTCGATCAGCTCGGGCCGGTTGCCGTGTACCGTCACACCCACCGGCCGCGTGTGGGGAACGGGCATGGGGATGGAATGGATCCAGGTCACCAGGTTCACGTCCAGTTTCTCCACGATGCCCACCACGGCGCGGGCGAACCTCTCCCACTGCAGGTCCGGTTCGAACCCTGCCAGCAGCAGGAAGGGCTTGCCCAGCCCGTCCATCAGCCGGTACAGGGCCAGCCTGGGCTCCTGGTAATCCTGGAGGTGGTCCTCCACGAACGTCAGGTGCGGCCGGCGCGAGCGGTAGTCAATGAGCTGGTCCGCATCAAAGACGGCCACCGGCTCCGCATCGAGGGAATCCAGCAGTTCGGCGTTGATCTGCTTCACCACGTGGCCGGCGTCGGCAAATCCGGTAAAGCCCATCACCAGGTTCAGCCCGCGGAGTTCAGGGCTGTGGAACAGCTCAATGTTGCTCGCATAGAGCGCATCGGGGTCCAGCAGGGAGCCGGAGATCCGTTCAAGCACGGCATGTTCCTTTCACAGGTGCGGGTGGACATTCTGTACAACGCCCCGGGACAGCCGGGCATTCCGGCGCCGGCTGTGGCGCACCTCTCACGAAATTCACCAGCTCAGACACGGACGGGCTACGATCGGAACTGGCCTGCCAGGCGGGCCCGCAGACACCCGGACTGCGTTCCGAACGGCCGTACCCGGGCAACCATGGCAGAGCGCCGAACATGCACCCCTGCCCGAACATCTTTCGAGAATCGAGGACTGATCCGCGTGGTCAAGAATACTGAAATCAACCTTAGTACCCTCTCGCGGGACCTGAAGAAAAGCCCCAGTGACGCCGTCGTCATAGGTGTGGGGCAGGGTGCGGACGGACCCGTCCTCCTGGACAACCCGCTGACCGCCCGGTCCGCCGAGGCGCTGGCTGATTCCCTCAAGGCCCTCGGTATCACGGGCGCCGCCGACCAGCTGGTGCGCCTGCCGGGCCTGCCTGAGACCGGCGCGGGCGTGCTGGTCCTGGCGGGGGTGGGCAAGGTGTCAGCCTCGCAGCCCCTGGCAGGGGAAGCCCTGCGGCGGGCAGCAGGTTCCGCCGTCCGCCAGCTCGCCGGCCTTGCCACCGTTGCCCTGGCGTTTCCGACGGCGACCATCGCCGATGTCGAGGCCGTGGCTGAGGGTGCAGCGCTGGGTGCCTACTCCTTCAGCGAGTTCCGGTCCTCCAGGGACGGCCTGAAGGACCCCGTCCGCAACGCCGTGATCTTCACTGAACTGGACGGCCAGAAGGAACTGGACGCAGTCCTCAAGCGGGCTGCGCTGATTGGCAGGGCGGTCAACGCCACCCGGTCCCTGGTCAACCAGCCGCCCAGCCACCTTTACCCGGAGACCTTCGCCGAGGCGGCGAAGGACCTGGCCAAGGGGCTCCCCGTCAAAGTGACCGTCTGGGACGAGAAACGCCTTGAGAAGGAAGGCTTCGGCGGCATCATGGGCGTGGGCAAGGGGTCCGCACGCCAGCCCCGCCTGGTGAAGGTGGAGTACTCCCCGGCCAAAGCAACCTCGAAGATCGCGCTTGTGGGCAAGGGCATCACGTTCGACACCGGCGGCATTTCCATCAAGCCCGCCCTCGGCATGGGCGACATGAAGAGCGACATGGCAGGGGCCGCCGTCGTCCTTAATACTGTCCTGGCCCTCGCGGGGCTTGGCCTGCCGGTCAAGGCCACCGCCTGGCTCTGCATCGCCGAGAACATGCCCTCCGGTGCCGCCTCCCGCCCGGCGGACGTCCTCACGATGTTCGGCGGCAAGACCGTTGAGGTCCTGAACACCGATGCCGAAGGCCGCCTGGTGATGGCCGACGGCATCGTCGCCGCCAGCCGCGAGTACCCGGATGCCATCATCGACGTAGCCACCCTCACCGGCGCGCAGCTGATCGCCCTGGGCAACCGGACCGCCGGCGTCATGGGATCAGACAGCGTGACGGGCCCCCTCAAGGCAGCAGCGGACCGGGCCGGCGAACTCGTCTGGCCCATGCCGCTCCCCGAGGAACTGCGCCCCAGCCTCGATTCGCAGGTCGCCGACCTCGCCAACATCGGCGAACGCCACGGCGGCATGATGACCGCCGCCGTTTTCCTCCGCGAGTTCGTGGGTAAGGGCAAGGACGGGGAACAGATCCCCTGGGCCCACATCGACATCGCCGGGCCCTCCTTTAATAACGGGAGCCCCTATGGCTACACGCACAAGCAGGGAACGGGCTGCACGGTCCGCACCCTGGTGGCGTACGTGGAGGACATCCTGGCTGCCGCCTGACCCCTTTGGCCGCGCCTCCGGCGTGCTGTCACGCGGCTTTGCGGGACCGGTGATCCCTGTGCCACAAAGCCGCGTGACACTCGACACAAGCGCTCCACAAACGTGGTGCCAGGGTGGAGCATGGATAAGTGGTTCGCTAAGGTGAACCACGGTAGTCACAAATGCAAGAGAATCGGCCTGCTGGCATAATCACGGCAGTGCAAGTTCCAAGACCAGATGATGCGCAGGACCGCGTCATCGTTCACGCGAGGGAGCGTTTTAGTGGCCGATCAGGCAACTGCGCAAGAATTCGACATCCTGGTACTCGGTGGCGGCAGCGGCGGATACGCCGCAGCGCTCCGGGCAGTACAGCTTGGCCTCACCGTCGGCCTCGTGGAGAAGGCAAAGCTGGGCGGCACCTGCCTCCACAACGGCTGCATCCCCACCAAGGCCCTCCTGCACTCAGCGGAGCTGGCCGACCACGCCCGCGACTCCGCCAAGTACGGCGTGAACGTCACCCTTGACAGCATCGACATCAACGCTGTCAACGCGTACAAGGACGGCATCATCGCGGGCAAGTACAAGGGACTGCAGGGACTCATCAAGTCCAAGGGCATCACCGTCATCGAGGGTGAAGGCAAGCTCCAGGGCACCGACACCGTCGTGGTGAACGGCACGGCCTACAAGGGCAAGAACATCGTCCTGGCCACCGGTTCCTACTCGCGCACCCTTCCCGGCCTGGATCTCGGCGGCAAGGTCATCACCTCCGACCAGGCCCTGACCATGGACTTCATCCCCAAGAGCGCCATCATCCTGGGCGGCGGCGTCATCGGCGTCGAGTTCGCCTCGGTGTGGAAGTCCTTCGGCGTGGACGTCACCATCGTGGAGGGCCTGCCTTCGCTGGTCCCCAACGAGGACGCCACCATCGTCAAGAACTTCGAGCGTGCCTTCAAGAAGCGCGGCATCAAGTTCTCCACCGGTGTGTTCTTCCAGGGCGTCGAGCAGAATGACGACGGCGTCAAGGTCACCCTGGTGGACGGCAAGACGTTCGAGGCAGACCTGCTGCTGGTCGCCGTGGGCCGCGGTCCCGTCACCGCCAACCTGGGCTACGAGGAAGCGGGCATCACCATTGACCGCGGCTTCGTCATCACCAACGAGCGACTCCACACGGGCGTCGGCAACATCTACGCCGTGGGCGACATCGTCCCCGGCGTCCAGCTGGCGCACCGCGGCTACCAGCAGGGCATCTTCGTGGCCGAGGAAATCGCCGGCCTGAAGCCCGTGGTGGTCGAGGACATCAACATCCCCAAGGTCACCTACTCCGAGCCGGAGATCGCCACCGTGGGCTACACCGAAAAGGCCGCCAAGGAGAAGTTCGGCGAGGACCAGGTGCAGACGCAGGAATACAACCTCGCGGGCAACGGCAAGAGCTCCATCCTGGGCACCTCCGGCCTGGTCAAGCTGGTCCGGCAGAAGGACGGCCCCGTGGTGGGCGTCCACATGATCGGCGCCCGCATGGGCGAGCAGGTGGGCGAAGCCCAGCTGATCGTGAACTGGGAAGCGTACCCGGAAGATGTGGCCCAGCTGCTGCACGCCCACCCCACCCAGAACGAGTCCCTGGGCGAAGCCCACATGGCACTCGCTGGCAAGCCCCTTCACGGCTAGTCTCCCCCAACACCCAAGGGCCTGGTGCGCCCGGCACGGAATGCCGGGTGCACTAGGCTGGCCAACAGGCAGCATTCATCCGCACTAAAGATCAATAAGGAGAACGGGGACGACATGTCTGAATCCGTTAACTTGCCCGCCCTCGGTGAGAGCGTCACCGAAGGAACCGTCACCCGCTGGCTCAAGCAGGTAGGTGACCGGGTAGAGGTGGACGAGCCGCTGCTCGAAGTCTCCACCGACAAAGTAGACACTGAAATCCCCTCTCCTGTAGCTGGCGTGATTGAGGAAATCCTCGTGGCCGAGGACGAGACCGCCGAGGTTGGCGCTCCCCTGGTCCGCATTGGAGACGGCTCCGGCGGCGGCGCACCCGCCGAAGAGGCCCCCGCGGAAGAAGCACCGGCCGCCGAGGAGGCACCGGCTCCCGCCGAAGCTCCATCCACCGAGGCGCCCGCCCCCGCAGAAGCACCCGCGCCGGAAGCATCCGCCCCTGAGGCACCGGCTGCCGGCGGCGAAAGCCACGAGGTCACCCTGCCCGCCCTCGGCGAGAGCGTCACCGAAGGCACCGTCACCCGCTGGCTCAAGGCGGTTGGCGACGCCGTGGAGGTGGACGAGCCCCTGCTGGAGGTTTCCACCGACAAGGTCGACACCGAAATTCCTTCCCCGGTGGCCGGTACCCTCCAGGAAATCCGCGTCAATGAGGACGAGACCGCGGAGGTTGGCTCCGTCCTCGCCGTCATCGGCTCGGGTGCTGCCGCCGCCCCGGCCGAGGCCCCCTCCACCGAGGCACCGGCCAAGGAAGAGCCCAAGGCGGAAGCGCCGAAGGCTGAGGCACCCGCACCGCAGGCCGCTCCCGCCCAGGAAGCACCCAAGCAGGAAGCCCCCAAGGCTGAGCCCGCTCCCCAGGCTCCCGCAGCAGCGCCGGCTTCCGCCGAAGCGGCAGGCGGGTCCGAGTCGGGCTATGTGACTCCCCTGGTCCGTAAGCTGGCAAACCAGCACGGCGTGGACATCACCTCCCTCTCCGGCACCGGCGTCGGCGGCCGCATCCGCAAGCAGGACGTCATCGCCGCCGCCGAGGCAAAGGCAGCTCCCGCGGCCGCCGCCGCTCCGGCAGCCTCCGCCCCGGCAGCCTCCGCGTCCGCAGGCCAGGCTGCTTCCTCGCTGCGCGGCACCACCCAGAAGGCCCCGCGCATCCGGCAGGTCATCGCCCGCCGCATGCGTGAATCCCTCGAGGTCTCCACGCAGCTGACCCAGGTCCACGAAGTGGACATGACCAAGGTCGCCAAGCTCCGCGCCCGCGCCAAGAACTCCTTCCAGGCACAGAACGGCGTCAAGCTGACCTTCCTGCCCTTCATCGCCAAGGCTGTCGCCGAGGCCCTCAAGCAGCACCCCAAGCTCAACGCTGCCTACGACGAGGACAAGCAGGAGATCACGTACCACAACGCCGAGCACCTGGCGATCGCCGTCGACACCGACAAGGGCCTGCTGGTTCCCGTCATTTCCGACGCCGGCAGCCTGAACCTGGCCGGCCTGGCGGGCAAGATCGCCGACGTCGCCGGCCGCACCCGCGATGGCAAGATCGGCCCGGATGAGCTGTCCGGCGGCACGTTCAGCATCACCAACATCGGCTCGGTCGGGGCCCTGTTCGACACCCCGATCATCAACCAGCCACAGGTGGGCATCCTCGGCACCGGCGCCATCGTCAAGCGCGCCGTGGTGGTTGCAGATGAGAACGGTGACGATTCGATCGCCATCCGCTCCATGATGTACCTGTCCCTGACGTACGACCACCGCCTGGTGGACGGCGCGGACGCCGGCCGTTTCCTCCAGACCCTGAAGGCACGCCTTGAAGAAGGCGCCTTCGAAGCGGACCTGGGGCTGTAACAGCCACAACGCGCACAACGGCGGTGCGGGCAACGGCGGGGAAACCTGCCGGACGGCCTGCACCGCCGTCGTCGTTTAACCATCCGGGTGCTGCTGCGGGCGCCGGCCCGTGGAGCACGGCGGACGGGGCACCCCGCATGAGCCAGCTACTACGGCTGGTAGAACTGGCTACACTGGTCCCATGAACATCGTCTATAACATTGTGGTCTTCCTGCACATCGTCGGCGCAGCCATGATCGTGGGCATCTGGATCGGCCAGATGAAGAAGCCCACTGTCCACCCCCGCCAGTTCGACGGCGCCATGCTCCAGCTGCTGACCGGCGTCGCCCTGATGGGGCTTATCCCGGCCCTGGACATGGACGCCAACTACTTCAAGCTCGGCATCAAGTTCGCGGTGGCCCTTGCTGTTGGCGTGCTCGCCTTCATTGGCCGCCGCAAGTACAAGAAGGGCGAGGACATCAGCGCAGGCCTGGCGCACGGCGTAGGCGGACTCGCGCTGCTGAACATCGCCATCGCGACGCTCTGGCAGTAGCAGGTCCGTGCGATAAAGCACAACGGCGACGCTTCCCTACGCGGGGGCGTCGCCGTGGTTGTTTAATGCCCTGGTCATAATCCTCTGACAGCGGACAGCCGGTGCATGCCGAGGGTGTTGTCCCTAGGATGGGAGACGGCGGGTCCAGGCAGCAGCCTGCCCCGGTACACATCGACCTGAGGAGTGAACATGGCAGCAACACGTTCAGCAAACGCAGTATGGAACGGCAACCTGACGGAAGGTTCCGGTACCACCAGCCTGGCCACCTCAGGCCTGGGCACGTTCGACGTCACCTGGAAGGCCCGCACCGAAGCGGCCAACGGCAAGACCAGCCCTGAGGAACTCATCGCCGCAGCCCACGCCGCGTGCTTCTCCATGGCCTTCAGCAACGAGCTCGATAAGGCGGGCCACACACCGGAGGAAGTCCGCACCAAGGCTGACGTGACGTTCGTCCCCGGCACGGGGATCACCGGCAGCCACCTCACCATGTCCGCGAGGGTCCCCGGCATTTCCGAGGAGGAATTCCAGAAGATCGCGGGCGAGGCCAAGGTGGGCTGCCCCGTCTCCGGCGCCCTGGCCAGCATCGACATCACCCTGGATGCGACCCTGGAGTCCTGATCCGGCAACAGTAAAAAAGCCCTGCCTGGCCATTCCGGCCAGGCAGGGCTTTTTGCGCTGCTGCTCTTGCTGCCGGGACTACTTGCCCTGGCGGCGTGCGGGCAGCGGAGCGGGACGCAGCCGGCGGTACCCTTCGCGGGCCGGCGGGCGGTCCGTGGGCAGTTCCTGGATCATTTCCTTCAGCGCACCAATGCCGTACTCCAGCTGGGGGTCCCGGCCCGCCGCGTAGGCATGGGGCGGGAACGTGACCTCGATGTCCGGGTCAACGCCGTAGTTCTCCACGCTCCAGCCCACCCCGCCGCCGAACCAGGTGGCGTACCGCGGCTGCGTCACGCCGGTGCCGTCAGCGAGGGCGTAGCGGTTGTCGATGCCCACGACACCGCCCCAGGTGCGCGTCCCGATGACCGGGCCGATCCCCCTGAGCTTGGACACCTGCGTGATGATGTCCCCGTCGGAGCCGGCAAACTCATCGGCCAGGATGATCACCGGTCCGCGCGGCGCGTGGTGGGGGTACGTCCGCGGCTTTTCCCCACGCGGCATGCTCCACCCCGTGACCTTGCGTCCGATGAGCTCTGCCACCAGCTGCGAGGTGTGCCCGCCGCGGTTGCGCCGGACATCGACAATCAGTCCGTCCAGCGCGGTCTCGGTGTCAAGGTCACGGTGAAGCTGTGCCCAGCCGTTCGCCATCATGTCCGGGATGTGCAGGTAACCGAATTTGCCGGCTGACGCTTCGCGGACGGTTCGCCTGTTCGAGGCCACCCATTCCTGGTACCGCAGGCGCTCCTCGTCCTTGACGGGCACGACGGCGACGCGGCGCTGGGTGCCTGCCGCGGCACCGTGCGCGGAACCGTTCAGGAGGGTCAGCTCCACGGCGCGGTCTGCAGCTCCGACCAGCTGCATGGCGGGCGTGACGCTTTCGGACAGCGGTACGCCATCGATGGCGAGCAGGATGTCCCCCGCCTTGCCGCCGACGCCCGGCCGGGTCAGGGGCGAGGTGGCCAGCGGGTCGGAGGACTCGCCGGCAAGGATGCGGGTGATTTCCCATCCGCCGGATGTGTAGGCCAGGTCCGCACCCAGCCGTCCCTGGCCGTGGCTGCCGTTCTCGGTGACAAGGGCCGGCCGGACGTAGGCGTGCGAGGTTCCCAATTCGCCGTGCAGTTCCCACAGGAGGTCCACCAGGTCATCGTGCGAGCCGAGACGCCCCACCAGGGGACGGTAGCGGCTATGGATGGAATCCCAGTCCTGGCCGGCCATGTCCTCGGTCCAGAAGAAGTCGCGCTGCAGCCGCCAGGCCTCGTCGAACGCCTGGCCCCACACGCTGAGCGGGTCCATCATGACCCGGATCCGGCCCAGGTCCACCTTGACCAGCTTCCCGGATTCCTCATCTGCTTTGGCGTCGGCGGGGACCACCGTGACCTGCTTGTCGGAGACCAGCACCACCTTGCTGCGGTCCCCCGACAGCCGGTAGCTGTCCAGTGCGTCCACCAGGGTGGTCTGCTTGCGCCGTGCAAGGTCGAACCGGACCAGGCTGGGGCGGGCGTCCTTGTCGTCCTGGCTGGCCTTGCCGTCGCCGGTGACCCCGGCGAGGGCCCAGTCGAGCCACAGCAGGGCTCCCTCAGTTGCTTTCAGGGAAGTGTAGTTACCCTGCGGCACGGGAACGGTGATGACCCGGTGGGCCAGTCCCTCGGCGTCCACCCGGACTGCCGGTGCTGCCGTTTCCGCGTCCTGCGCCGGCCCCTCTCCCCCTGCGGCTACAACTTTCCCCGCCTCGGTGTCTACCGCGGGGCCAAAGGGCGACGGCGTGTCAGCAGAGAGTGCCACGAGGTACGGCTTGATGGGGCTGGGGAAGGAGAGGTCGAAGGAGTGCCCGTCGTACACCGGGTCGAAGCTGCGGTTCGACAGGAACGCCAGGAACTTCCCGTCCGGGGTAAAGACCGGGGATTTGTCTCCGAAGCGGCCGTCCGTGACATCCACCGGGGCGGATCCCGGCGTGGCCACGTTGGCCAGCCGCAGCCTGCTGCGGGAACCGAAGGACGTGACCGGCTCTGACCACACGAGCCACTGCGAGTCCGGCGACCACGAGAGGTCGGCAACCGTGCCCTCGCCGATGCTGGAGACCAGCGTCAGTTCCCCGGTGCGGGTATCCGCCACGTAAACCTCGCCGAAGGACGTGCCGAGGGCGAGCCGGTTTCCGTCAGGGCTGGCTTCCAGGGCGCTGGCCCGCGTGGGGCGGGGAAACTCGATGCGGGTCTCAACCGGAAGCGCCTGCGCCTCCGCAGCGGAGGTACCGGCCCCGGGGGCGACGTCGGCCTGCTCATCCGAGGCGTGGGCAGGAACCGTATTCCCGGCCTGCGCTGTGTTTCCGGGCTGCGCCGTGTTTCCGGCCTGCGCGTTAATTCCCGCCCGCGGGTTGTTCCCGGCGAGCGCGGCAGCACCGGCTGCCGGGACCGGTTGCGGCAGGATCACTGCTTCTTCCCGTCCTGCGGACACGGGCGCGGGGACGTCCGCCGTGCTGCGGGCTGCCGCGGCCTCCTGCCCCGCGTCCGCACCGCCGATCCCGGCATGCGGCACAGGAGCCGCGATCTCCTTGATGTACAACGCCTCCACATTGCCGTGGTCGGCAAGGTAGGCAATCCGGCCGTCGCCCAGGGGCCGCGGCAGGCGGGCACGGACGCCCGGCGTCGCCTCGATGATCCGGGACGGCCCGTCCTTGTGGCGGAGCCAATGGATGGTTCCGTGGGATTCGATTGCACTGGCGGAGCCCGTGGTGTCCGGCACCGCCGCGCCAAGGTGCTTGGCGGTCTTGAGCAGTGCAGGACGCCTGGACTGGGACGCGGAGCCAAGGGTGATGTCCAGCCGAACGGCGTCGGAGCCGAGATCGTGCAGTACCCACAGCTCGCCGGCGGATTCGAAAATAACTCGCTTGCCGTCGGTGGCGGCGTGCCGGACGTAGAAGTCCTCATGGTCCGTGTGCCGGCGCAGGTCCTTCCCGCCGGGAAGGACCGAATACAGGTTGCCGTAGCCCTCGTGGTCCGAAAGGAAGGCAATGCGTCCGTCCACCCACATGGGATCAGCGAGGTTGCCGTCAAGCTCCGGCACAAGGCGTTCAAACTCCCCGTTGCCGTCGGCATCGATCCACAGCTTCCCCGCAGTGCCGCCGCGGTACCGTTTCCACCAGGCGGGTTCGCGGGACAGCACGCTGCCCACCACCACAGGCCGTTCGTCGCCCACCTCCGGGCCAAAGGCCACTGACTCAACCGGCCCGAACGGGAGTTCCTCGGCCCAGCCGCCCTCCAGCGGGACGCTGTAGGCGTGGGTGTGCCTGCTTTCGGCCTGGCGGAACGCGCTGGTGACCACCACTGAACCGCCGGCGGTGAAACCCTTGACCCGCGTTGTGCTGTGGCCGAAGAAGGTCAGCTGCCGGTACCCGCCGCCGTCGACCTCTGCCGATACCACTTCCGGCGCTGTTCCCTGGACCACGGACCACACCAGCCTCTTCCCGTCAGGGGTGAAGCGGGGGTTGCGGGCAGGTAACTGGAGCGCCGAGACGCGCCAGGCGCGGCCGCCGCCCAGGGGCGCAATCCACACGTCGTCCTCGGCCACGAAGGTGACCAGATCGCCGTGCAGATGCGGGAAACGGAAGTAGCTCGAAAAGGTCATCGTTTGATCATAGTCAACCGTCCTGCGGCCTGTCGGGAGGTGCCGCAGGCGCTGCGGCGTGGTGAGATGGACCATGCGCATCGTCATGGCCGGCGCCTCCGGGCTCATCGGCACTTCCATGTCAGAAACCTTCACGAAGGCCGGACACGACGTCGTGTCCCTGGTCAGGGGGAACCCGGCCTCCGCGTCCGAGGTCAGGTGGGATCCCGCGGCCGGTGAACTGGATCCGCAGGCGCTGGCCGGGGCGGATGCCGTGGTTAACCTGTCCGGCGCCGGCATCGGGGACCGGCCCTGGACCCGCAAACGGGTGGAGGAGCTCTTCAGCTCACGGATTGGTTCAACGCGGACACTTACGCAAGCGATGCGCCAGTTGGATTCCCCGCCCGCGGCCTTCATCAGCCAGTCCGGCTCGAACTACTATGGCGACGCCGGCAACACGGTTCTTCGGGAATCGGCGCCCCCGGGCGCAGGGACCCTGTCCCGGATCTGCGTGGAGTGGGAGGAAGCGGCCCGTTCGGCCCCGGCAGGGGTGCGGGTGGTGACCACGCGCACGGGTGTTGTCCTGAGCCGGTCGGGCGGAGCCCTTGGCAAGCTGCTTCCCCTGATCCGGCTGGGCGTGGGCGGGCCGCTGGGGAACGGCCGGCAGTACTGGCCGTGGGTCACGCTGCCGGATGTTTCGGCGGCGTTCCTTTTCCTGTTGGAGTCCCGGGTCAGCGGGCCGGTTAACCTGTGCGCCCCCGAACAGGCTGACGTGGACACCCTGGTGGGGGAAATTGCCCGTGCGCTGCACCGGCCCGCCGCTTTGCGGGTCCCCGCCCCTGTGCTTCGGCTGCTGATGCGCGATCTGGCGGAAGAACTCCTGCTGTCCAGCCAGCGTATGGAACCCGCGGTGCTCCTGGAGGCCGGGTTCGTGTGGCGGCATCCCACGGTGGCACAGGCCGCCCAGTGGGTTGCCGGCAGGGATTAACGGGGGGGCCGAAATCAGGGCGGATGCTCCGCGGCGTTCGTTTTAACGGCCTGCTTAGTGTGGGCGCAGTGGCACAGCGGCCCGGGCCAGGGAAAACCGGGCCCGCGAGGCTCAGTCTCCCGGAAGGATCTCGCTGATCCTCCATGTACCGTCCACTGCCACGAGCAGCAGCCGGAGTTGGCGGCCGGTGCCGGCAGGGCCCGCCCCGACGACGATGCCCCCGGCATCCCTCTCCTCATACGCGGAGGAAGAAGAACGCACCCGTACCAGGGCGCGCGCGGCGGTAGCACCGTCCTCCGTGCGGAGGTCTGCAAGGGTGCTGGAATACCCGGCGAGGACGTGCCCGGAGCTGCGAAGCCGCTCGGCTGTCCGCTCATCGGCGGCCGCTGCCGGCGAACCTTCTGCGTTCACCTCGTCCAGCAGCCCGAGGTCTCCGGTGCTGAAGGCCAGGTCCCGGAGGGAAGCGAGTCCTTGGACGGCCTGGCTGGGGTCCGACGCCCTCGCCTGCTGCCTGGCAACCGCCGTGCGGCTGTCACCGCCGGTGCTTTCCCCTTCAGCTCCACGGCCGGCGGCGGCCTGCGCTGGTTCAGTCGCCGGGGCTCCCGCTGCTGCAGTGCCGATCCCCCGTTCCCGGTCGGATTCCTGCGCGATGACGGACTCGGGCGTGATGCCGGACTCCGTCGGAGAAGCAGGAACGGCCGGCAGTCCCGCTGCTCCTGCAACCCACCACGCCGCGGCTGCCCCCACCAAGGCCGCCGAGGCAAGGACGCCCCGCAGCCGCGGTACGCGCAGCTGCAAAGGCGGGCGGCGCCGTTCCCTGCCGGATCGGGCCCTACCGGATAGGGGCGTGAGGGGCTGAGCCGTGCTTGGTTGAACTGCACCTGGTTGAACCGCGCCCGGTTGAACTGCGCCGGACAGTGCCGTGCCCCGTTGTGTTGTGCCGGGTCGAGCGGTGCTTGGTTGAACTGCACCGGAGAGTGCCGTGCCGGTTTGTGCTGTGCCGGGCTGTGCTCCCCCGGTTCGTGCTGTGCCGGGTTGTGCTCTGCCGGCATGTTTCCCGCCGGAAGGCCGGCGGTCCTTGACGGGTTGCGGAAATGGCATGCGCAGCCCGGAAAACGGCGGGCCGGACCATTTGGCCGTGGCGATCCACCTGCCCGCTGCCCTGCACTTCTCCGCAGCCGCCCGCGGCCGGGACGTTGCCGAAACCTGCCGGCGGGTCAACAGCTCCGGAATCACGGTGGGATGGACAGAGGCCGCGAGGTCCAGCGGCCGGGGCGACGCGCTGCGGTAGATGGCCGTAGCCAGCGCGGCGGCCGTGGGCCGGCCCCTCCGGTCCTCCTTCAGGCCTGCCTCCAGGGCAGCCGCCAGCTCCCGCGGAACGTCCGGGACCAGGAGGGGCAGCGGCGGCCGGGCAGAGGTCCTGGGCGGAGCCTGGCCCGTCAGGCAGAACCAGCCGAGCGCCGCCGTCGAATAGACATCCCTTTCGGGCTGCAGGCCACGCACAGCGTCCACGGGGGACGGGTCCACGAAGCCCGGTGTTCCTGATGCGGCAGCAGAGCCCGGGTCGCCCAGCATGCGCGCTATACCGACGTCGGACAGCAGGGGTTTTCCCTGGCCGGTGAACAGGACATTTCCCGGCGAGACGTCCGAATGGGTAAACCCCTTGCTGTGCAGATACCCAAGGGCCTGGGCAATGGGTGTCAGCACCGTCACCGTTTCGCCAACACTCAGTTTCCCGCGGCTGGCCACCAGTGCGGCCAGTGACCCGCCGGGCGCGTAGTCCATCACCAGGGCGGTACCGCCGTCCGGCATCGCTGGAAGCCGGACGGCGTCGTGTGCCTTGACCAGGTGCTGGTGGTCCAGCACCGACAGGATGCGGATCTCGCGCCGGACGGCGTCCTCCGTGGCCGCGTCACTGCCGGCTGGCCCGTCCTGGCCCGGGTGGAAGCACTTGACGGCAAAGTCCCGTCCGGTCCGGTTTTCCCTGGCCAGCCAGACCGTCGCGCTTCCTCCGCGGCCCAGGAGCCGTCCCACGGCGAAGCCGGGAACCTCTGGCACCTCCGAAATTTCCATAGGACATGTCTACTCGAATCCATTTCCCCGTGCAGAAGTTATCCACAGGCTGCGCCCTGGCATGCCGCATGCTCCTGCCCGCATGTGACGTACCACCGGAAGGTGGGTGAGCTTAAGCACTAAACCGGGCAAGGGACGCCACGGCGTCTAAGCTGGATGCCATGACTCTTGAGTTTTCACAGCTGGGTCTTGCTCCCGATTTTGTCGACTACACCCAGGGTTGGCAGATCCAGAGCGAACTCCACGACAAAGTGGTCGCGGGGGTGGCCCCCAGCACTGTCCTCCTCCTGGAACATGCAGCCGTCTACACGGCCGGCAAAAGGACCGAGGATCATGAAAGGCCGTTCGACGGTACCCCGGTTGTCCCCGTGGACCGCGGCGGAAAACTGACGTGGCACGGCCCCGGCCAGCTGGTGGGATACCCCATCATCAAGCTGAAGAACCGGGCAGGGATCCGCGACTACGTGGAACGCCTGGAAGCCGTAATCATCACGGTACTGGCGGACTACGGGATCTCCGCGGTCCGGATTAAGGGCAGGGCCGGAGTGTGGATCACTGCGGACAGCAAGGGCCCCGACCGGAAGATCGCAGCCATCGGCATCCGGGTGCATGAGGGCGTCACCATGCACGGGTTCGCCATCAACTGCAACAACGACCTCGCCCCCTATTCCCAGATCATCGCCTGCGGCATTACTGACGCCGGCGTGACTACTATCACCCAGGAAACCGGCCATGACGTTGCCCCGGCCGACCTGGTGGACCGCATTACCGAAGAACTGCGCAAGAATGAAGACGCCCTGGTCGCTACCCCCGAAGGAGCTCTACTGTGACATTGGCACCTGAAGGCCGGAAGCTTTTGCGCGTTGAACAGCGTAATTCTGCTGTCCCGGTGGAGCGGAAGCCGGAGTGGATCAAGGCGAAGGTCCAGATGGGCCCGGAGTTTGTCCAGCTCAAGAACCTGGTCAAGAAAGAGGGCCTGCACACGGTGTGTGAGGAGGCCGGCTGTCCCAACATTTTCGAGTGCTGGGAGGACAAGGAAGCCACGTTCCTGATCGGCGGGTCCGAGTGTACCCGGCGGTGTGAT
>NZ_JAJOMC010000119.1 GCF_021129155.1 Arthrobacter sp. AK04 | reverse complement strand
TCCTTGGTGGCCGGGTCCTTGCCGAAGAAGTGCTCGCGGACGAACCCGCCGGATTCGGCCTTGTAGGTCTGGTAGTCCCCGTCGGGGGTTTCGTTCATGATCTTCACCAGCGACCCGTCGGTGTCGCGGGCAAGCAGGTCATCCCATTCCCGGCCCCAGACGACCTTGATCACGTTCCAGCCCGCGCCGCGGAAGAACGCTTCGAGTTCCTGCATGATCTTGCCGTTGCCGCGGACCGGGCCGTCCAGGCGCTGGAGGTTGCAGTTGATCACGAAGTTCAGGTTGTCCAGGTTCTCGTTCGCGGCGAGCTGGAGCAGGCCGCGGGATTCGGGCTCGTCCATTTCCCCGTCGCCCAGGAACGCCCAGACCTGCTGGTCGGAGGTGTCTTTCAGGCCGCGGTTGTGCAGGTACCGGTTGGACTGGGCCTGGTAGATCGCGTTCATCGGCCCGATGCCCATGGACACGGTGGGGAATTCCCAGAAGTGCGGCATCAGCCGCGGGTGCGGGTAGGAGGAGAGCGCGTGGCCTTCCTTGGACTTTTCCTGCCGGAACCCGTCCAGGTCCTCCTCCGAAAGCCGGCCTTCCATGAACGCGCGGGCGTACATGCCGGGGGAGGCGTGGCCCTGGAAGAAGACCTGGTCCCCGCCGCCGGGGTGGTCCTTGCCGCGGAAGAAGTGGTTGAACCCGACCTCGTACAGGGTCGCGGCGCCGGCGTAGGTGGAGATATGCCCGCCCACACCGATGTTCGCCCGCTGCGCACGGTGGACCATCACCGCGGCGTTCCACCGCATGTACGCCCGGTACCGGCGCTCGTACTCCTCGTTGCCCGGGAACTCGGCTTCCTGGTCCACCGGGATCGTGTTCACGTAATCGGTCGTGGTCACCATCGGCACCCCGACGCTCTGCGCACCCGCACGCTGCAGCAGGCTCCGCATGATGAATTGGGCACGCTCAGTGCCCTGTTCCCTGAT
>NZ_JAJOMC010000118.1 GCF_021129155.1 Arthrobacter sp. AK04 | reverse complement strand
ACTTCTAGGCCACGGCCAAGTATCAGGCCTCCCGGGCCCGCGCCCGCATAAGCCACAACAAAACTGTTCACTGATTTCAGTGGTCACCACAGAGCAGGACGAAAGGTAGCAACATGGTTAAGCAGTCCATCTTTGGCCGTATCGCGCAGCTGGCTAAGGCAAACATCAACACTTTGCTGGACAACGCTGAGGATCCCCAGAAGATGCTGGACCAGATGGTCCGGGACTACACAAACAACATCGCTGAGGCCGAGTCCGCCGTGGCACAGACCATCGGCAACCTGCGGATGCTCGAGGACGACTACCGCGAGGACGTCAAGAACGCACAGGACTGGGGCAACAAAGCCCTCGCGGCCTCGCGGAAGGCCGACGAATACCGTGCCAGCGGCGACACGGTTGATGCTGAGAAGTTCGACAACCTTGCCAAGGTGGCCCTCCAGCGCCAGATGTCCGCCGAAAACGAAGCCAAGGGAGCAGAGCCCAGCATTGCCTCCCAGCGCGAAGTCGTAGACAAGCTCAAGTCCGGCCTGGACCAGATGAAGGGCAAGCTCAACGAGCTGACCAGCAAGCGGAACGAACTCGTGGCCCGGTCGAAGACCGCTGCCGCCCAGTCCCAGGTTCACGACGCCATCAAGAGCATCGACTTCATGGATCCCACCAGCGAAGTAGGCCGCTTCGAGGAAAAGATCCGCCGCGAAGAGGCCAAGGTCCGTGGCCAGCAGGAACTCGCCGCCTCGAGCCTGGACGCGCAGTTCAACCAGCTTGAGGACCTTGGTGAGCAGGTTGAAATCGAAGCACGCCTGGCGGCCCTGAAGTCCGGCAACTCCTCAAAGCCCGCCATTGGCGCCTCGGGTTCAGCAGCAACCGCCTCAACGGTGGACGAAGCAGACTTCGACAAACTCTAACCAGGGGCGGGACGTACCACCTGCCAAAGAAGCAACAGGTAGGGGGGGGGGGGGGGGGGGGGGGCCGGCCCCCACCGCCCCGGGCGGGGGGGGGGGGGGGTGGGGGGGGGGGGGGGGGGGGGAGGGGAGCGCGGCGGGGGGGCCGGGCGGCGCGGGGGGG
>NZ_JAJOMC010000117.1 GCF_021129155.1 Arthrobacter sp. AK04 | reverse complement strand
GACGCTCGTTACCTTTTTCTTAGCCCGTTTCCTGTTGCAGGATGTGGGTGTGCTGGCCTGCTGATCCCGGCATGATTGCAACGCTCTGTTGATGATGATCCTGAGAGTGTTGTCACCGGGGTTGGCAGGTGCCGGGGAGACCGCTAATAGGGGCAGGACAGTTGTGGAACGTCGTGCGTAACGTGGGTGCCGGGCCCTGACACCGTGGTGGGCCAGTACGTGAGTTAGGGACTACGGCTGGAGGTGCCAGGTGATCGGAAACCACGACGACGTTGAAGTGTTCATTGGTGTGGATGTTGGCAAAGGTGAGCATCACGCCGTTGCCTTGGACAGGGCCGGGAAAAGGCTGCTGGACCGGGCACTGCCCAATGACGAGGCCAGGATCAGGGAAATCTTGGCGGGGCTTGAACATCATGGCAGGATCCTGGTCGTGGTCGATCAGCCCGCGACGATCGGTGCGCTTCCGGTTGCCGTGGCCCAGGCCGCCGGGACCCTGGTCGGCTACCTTCCGGGTTTGGCGATGCGCCGGATCGCGGACCTGCATCACGGGGAAGCAAAAACGGACGCACGCGATGCGTTCATCATCGCGGACGCCGCGCGGACCATGCCGCATACCCTGCGCTCGGTCCAGCTCGCCGATACCCAGCTCGCTGAGCTGAGCATGCTGTGCGGTTTCGATGATGACCTGGCTAAACAGGCCACCGCGACCTCGAACCGGATCCGCGGGCTGCTGACCCAAATCCACCCTGCGTTGGAGCGTGTCCTGGGCCCGCGGCTGGACCATCCTGCGGTCCTGGATCTGCTGCGGACCTGGCCCACGCCCGAAGCGCTCCGCCACGCCGGCCGGCGCCGGATCGCGAACCGGCTGACCAAGCTCGCGCCCCGAATGGGTGAACGCCTCGCCGAAGACATCATCGAGGCCATCGGCCAGCAAACGGTGACCGTGGTCGGCACGAACGCCGCGACTATCGTCCTGCCCCAACTGGCAGACATGCTCGCCAGGATCCATGAAGGACGCGCCACCGTCTACGCCCAAGTCGAAGCCCTCGTGGAGGCCCACCCTCTTCACCAGGTCCTGATGTCCCTGCCGGCGGTCGGCATCAGGACCGCAGCACGGATCCTCACCGAAGTCGCCGGCAAAGACTTCCCCACCGCCGGGCACCTGGCCTCCTACGCCGGCCTCACCCCCGTCACATGGCGCTCAGGGTCATCAATCCGCGGTAACCGCGCCTCCCGAAAAGGCAACAAAGTCCTCAAACGCACCCTCTACCTCTCCGCGTTCGCGGCCCTCAAAGACCCGCTCTCACGCGCCTACTACGGCCGAAAACGAGCCGAAGGAAAACACCACAACCAAGCCCTCATCGCCCTCGCCCGGCGACGCTGCGACACCCTCTACGCCATGCTCCGCGACGGCACCCTCTACCAGGCAAAATCACCAACAGCAGCTTGACGAAGAACATAGGGAC
>NZ_JAJOMC010000116.1 GCF_021129155.1 Arthrobacter sp. AK04 | reverse complement strand
TGGCGGTTTCTAGGGGTCGTTGCAACACCTGCTGGTTAGGTGGTTAGTAGTAAATCACGTAAACGCTCGGCTGGGGTTTTCCAGCCGAGCGTTTTGCGTGGGCGGCCGTTGAGTTCCTGGGCGACGTGTTCGAGGTCTTCAGGCCCGTAGGCGGACAGGTCCGTGCCTTTGGGGAAGTACTGGCGCAATAAGCCGTTGGTGTTCTCATTGGAACCGCGTTGCCAGGGGCTTGCGGGGTCGCAGAAGTAGACGGGCATGTCGGTGGCGATGGTGAAGGATCGGTGTCCGGCCATTTCGGCGCCCTGGTCCCAGGTCAGTGAGCCGCGTAGGTGCGCTGGAAGGGTATTGATGGTCCGGACGAGGCCGTCGCAGACGGTTTCGGCGGTGTGGTCATTTGGCAGGTGCACGAGCATGACGTACCGGGTGGTGCGTTCGACCAGGGTTGCGATGGCGGACTGGTTTAGTGTCCCGGTGATCAGGTCGCCTTCCCAGTGGCCGGGGACGGCACGGTCCTGGACCTCGGGCGGCCGTTCGGAGATCATGACCATGGGGTCCGTGAAGCGGGAGATGCGTTGTTCGCCGGTGTTGTGGGGTTTGCGGCGGGTCCGGCCGGTGCGCAGGGCGGCCTGAATTTCGCGTTTGAGTCCGCCTCGGGCCTGGACGTAGAGGGCTTGATAGATCGTCTCTGGGCACACACGCATCTCCGGCAGTTCGGGGAAATCTTCGACCAGCGTGTGGCTGATCTGCTCTGGAGACCAGCGTATGAGCAGTTTCTCTTTCACGTAGTTGCTCAGGTCCGATTCGCCAGCGAGTTTCGCGGTCTTAGGCCGGGCGCGGCGTGAGGCAGCTTGACGTTGCGCCGCATACGGCTGGTAGCCAACGCCCGGGTGGCCGTTACGGGCGATTTCCCGGCTAATGGTTGACGGCGATCGCTGCAACACTGCCGCGATTGAACGCAGCGAAGCCCCAGTGGCGTTCAGGTCCCGGATGGTTTCGCGTTCTTGCAGCGACAGAAACCTCGGGTCAATGGGCCGTTCAAGCATCGAGATCGATACAGGCCGGGTCTGCTGCCTTTTGTCGGGGACGGCAGGAAGTGTCGAAGAATCCACATCATGGTTGTAGTGCATTCTCTGTCCAGCTGGATAAATGCGTCGACCGCCGGATTTCCTCACCCCAAGCTCCCACTCCCGTGCACTGCTGCGGGGAACGCCCAGGGCCTTGACCGCATCGCGCCGGCTCAGTCCTTGGTCCCGTAAGCGCAGGTACTCCACCCGCCTGCGATGACTCACCGGTCGGCTGGAAATGCCCGCCTCGCGTGCCCAGCGGAACGCGGTATTTACATTCAGGCTGATCTCAGCTGCCGCAACAGTCACGCTCCCTTCCCGCTCGAGAACGCCCAAGAACTCCCGTTTCTGTTCGGGCGTGTACTTGGCTCTGGCTGCCTGCCGGGTTGATGCGGTGTTCCCGGAAGTGAGGCCAGCCTTGCGGAGCCACTGATAGCAGCTGTTCCGGTTCAAACCCAGTTCTGCCGCGGCCAACGTCGCACTTCCGAGTCGGTCAAAAACCCGGAAGAACTCTTCCCTCTGCTGAACAGTCGATCTCGCGTACTTCCGGGTCTCCGCTGAAACATCGCTTAAATGCGGCACGGTCGTTGCAACTCCCAAAATCTATGGGTGTTGCAACGACCGCTAGAACTCAAG
>NZ_JAJOMC010000115.1 GCF_021129155.1 Arthrobacter sp. AK04 | reverse complement strand
CCCCCCGTGCTGGCCGCCGCCCCCCCTCCCCCCCCCCCCCCCCCCCCCCCCCCCCCCCCCCCCCCCAAAAAACACCCCCCCCCGGGGGGGCGCGGGCCCGGGGGGCCCACCCCCCCCCCCGTCGCTGTTACGGTTCGGCCCCTATTTTTCGTCCGTCTCGGCCAACAGCTCGTCGGTGGCGGCGTCGGGCTGGCCGTCGAAGAACTGGGCCAGGACGGTCTTGAACACCGTTTCCCCCGGGGCTGCCCGGAGGAACAGCGTCATGGAGGAGTGCAGCTTCCGGGCGTCGATGTTCCCGAAGATGTCCTCCGCCGGGACGCCTGAGTGGTTGGTGACGGCAAGGGCGGACTCGAGCAGCCTAGGGCCCAGCACCGGGTGGTCCAGGTACTCCCGCGCTTCAGCGAGGGAGCTGATGGCGTACCGCCGGGACATCTCGCTGTGCCCCAGGCCTGCGACCTGCGGAAAGATGAACCACATCCAGTGGCCGGACTTCCTGCCCAGCTGAAGTTCTGACAGGGCCTGATCGTAAGCGCCGCCGCTCTCCTGGGCAGCAACGAACCGGTCGAGGTTATAGGGATCGCTCATGGGTATCTCCTTGTGGTGGGGCTTCAGGGGCGGCTTGCTGGTGGATGTAGGCGGCGGCGGTGCGCAGCTGGCTGTCGGCGTCCGTCCGCCATCGGGCAAGGACAACATCTGCGCGTTGCCGGTCCCGCCCGCCGAGCCGGGCCAGGAACGGCGCCAGGACGTCGGCCAGCAAGGGTTCCGTCAGTTCCCGGGTCCCGGCGGACCGCAGGAACCCCTCCATGCGGGTCAGGTCCGAGTGGCGCAGGAGCGGCACCCTGGTTTGCAGCAGCACAATGGCGGCGAGCCGGCGTTCAAAAACCGCCCTGGAACCTGGGCGGGGCTGGCCCCACAGGGCGGATGCCAGCTGCACAACGGCGTCGTGATCGAGGTCCTTGTACTTCCGCAGGGCGTCGCGGACGGTTCCGCGGACCGCGCCCACGGAGGAGCCGTAAGAGGAGAGTTGGCCGCCCAGCCTGCCCTCGACGTCGTCCGCCCGGTACCAGGCACCCTCATTCTGCAGCGTGCGGTCAATGAATTCTGCAGCAGCCATCACCGGGCCGGCGCCGCTGCTCACTGGTTGCGGCCTGCCGATGCGTGGCGGATGCAGAACGGGGTCCAGGGGCGTGCCTCCAGCCTGCCTTCGGCAATGGCTTCCCCGCAGACGGCGCAGGTCCCGTACGTGCCGGCGGCGATCCTGGCCAGGGCTGCGTCAACCTGGTCCAGCCCCGCGCTGCTTTGCTTCAGCAGGGCTGACGCCTGGGACAGCTCGAATGCGATAGTGGAGCCCTCCGGGTCGTGTTCGTCGTCTACGTTCGAATCCTGGCGTGCCGAGTTCGCGGCGGCGATGTCCGCGCGCAGCGCCGGAAGCAGGGCCACCTTCCGTTCCCGCTCCTCCTCGAGCATCATCCGGAAGCGTTCATAGTCGGGCATGGGAAAAGCCTACGCGGGGTCAGTACCAGTTCTTTGCCATGGAGTGGTTCCAGGCGGCGCAGGGCGAGCCGTAACGCTCCCGGATGTAGCCCAGCCCCCAGTCGATCTGCGTCCGGTAACTGGTCAGCCAGTCGGCGCCGGCACTTAAATACTTGCCCGGCGGGAGGGCCTGGGCGATTCCGTAGGCGCCGGAATAGGGGTTTGTGGCGGTGGTCAGCCAGTTCGATTCCTTGGTCCACAGCTGGGCGAGGCAAAGGAACTGGTCTTGGCCCCAGCCGTGCGCGCCCAGCCTGCCGGAGGCGTAGCTTTTGGCTCCTGCCGGGTCATTGACCGCGCCGCCGGGAAAGGAAGGCACGACGACGGGCGGCGGGCTGGGCGGGGCGGGCGGCGGGACTGCAGGGGAAGGAAG
>NZ_JAJOMC010000114.1 GCF_021129155.1 Arthrobacter sp. AK04 | reverse complement strand
CCGAGCCTCCTCCACCGCCCCTCCCCCCCTGCGGGCCCGGCCGGGCGCGCCGCGCGCGCGCCCGCCGGGCGGCGGCCGCCCCCCCCCCCCCCCCCCCCCCCCCCCCCCCCCCCCCCCCCCCCGCGCATTAAGGAACCGCCCGTGCCAACCGTTGAAGCAGGAGCAACCCCACGCCGCCGCACCCATGACGCGCTCCTCAAAGACATCGAAGCGGACCTGCGCTCGGGCAAAATCAAGGTCGGCGACCGCCTCCCCGGCGAACGAACACTGGCCGAAAACTACGGCATCTCCCGGGCCTCAGTCCGCGAAGCAATCCGCGTCCTCGACGCCATGGGAATACTGCGAAGCTCCGTCGGATCGGGACCCACCTCTGGTGCAATCGTCGTCTCCGACCCATCCGCCGGACTCTCGTCCGCACTGCGGCTGCACGTAGCCAGCAGCACACTTCCGGTCGCAGACATCGTGGAGACCCGCATCCTCCTCGAAACCTGGACAGCCCGGGCCGGCGCGAACAGAGCCGGTGGCGAGGAAGACCTGGAGCAGGCCGCTCAACTACTGCACGCCATGGACCAACCCGACATAAACCTTGAAACGTTCCATGAGCTGGACGCGAGGTTCCATGTGGCGCTGAGTTCCCTCGCCGGCAACGCAGTGGTGGCCACCATGATGGAATCCCTCAGCGGTGCCATCGTCGGCTACGTCAAAGGCGCGATGAACGCCATGGACGCCTGGCCTGACGTCATTTCCACACTCCGGACCCAGCACCACGGCATCTTCGACGCAGTTCAGGCACGCGACGGAGAACTGGCGGCCCGGCTGCTGCAAGAGCACATCGAATGGTTCCACAAGAAGGCGCAGGAAACCACTGCCACCTAGAGGCCAGGCTGACGCAGTCACGAGCCAAGCGCAGCTGCCCGGTCAGTTGCGGTCTGGCATGCAAGCGGGCCATCAGATGGGACGCATCCTTCGTGTCTTTTTGCAGCTCTGCCAAATCTTCCTATGTAGCCCGGCCTGCTGCCGGCAGTCATCACGCCGGCAAGGACAACGTACTGGCTCCCGTCCTTGGCTGTCCGTGGTTTATGGGTGAAGGCCGATGTGTGTGCGCTGGGGGATAGGAGCACCCCCCCGGGCAAGCCCCCTGCGGACGGAACCTTGAACGGTGGACAGGCAGGCAAGCACTTCGGCACTCGGGGGCTGAAAGTCACTTATCCCGCGGGAGTCCGGCGCGGAACCTACCCGGCGGACGGGGGAGCGGCGGTCCCGGCCAATCACTGTTTCGCAGCTCAGAAAACCCTTCCCCTCCCTAAGACATGCCTTGCAGTGCCGCCTCGCCATCGTGGCAGGGGCAATGGTGTGGGCCGCTGGCTAGCGGGTGCTGAGGTCGATGCCGCGGCTTTCGCGTAGCGAGAGCGCTGTGGCAGCGCCGATCAGCAGCAGGACGATCGTGTACACCCCGAAAACGGTGGGGCCGCCGGGGCCGAACCAGATGCTGAACCCGGCCTGGAGGTATGCGGCGGTGCCGCCGAAGGCTGCCACGCAGAGTGCGTACGGGATTGCCACTCCGATGGTGCGGACGGCAGTGGGAAAGAGTTCCGAGTAGACGGCTGGCATGATGGAGGCGGATGCGGCGATGAAGACCAGCATGGCAGACATGGCGAGTCCCAGTTGCATGGCCGAGTTTTGGACGAACCAGGTGGCGGGGAAGAAGGTCAGCGCGCTGCCTATGCCGCTGATCAGGAGGACCGGTTTCCGGCCTATCCGGTCTGAGAGCCGGCCCCACAAGGGCAGGGCCACGATGAAGACCAGGTTGGCTGCCACGCCGGCCCAGAGGGCTTCCGTTGCGTCGATCTTCAGGACGTTGATGGCGTAGGCCGGGGTTGAGACGCCCCAGACATAGTAGGCGACGGTCAGGCCGACGGTGAGGCCGATGACCTGCAGGGCCTGGCGCCAGTGCCGGGCCAGATCGGTGAACAGGCTGCTGTGGGGTGGGGTGGGGT
>NZ_JAJOMC010000113.1 GCF_021129155.1 Arthrobacter sp. AK04 | reverse complement strand
CTCCAGCAGGTCCGACGCGTACCCGTTCAGGGACCCGTACTTCTCCCAGTCATAGGCGCTGATGTCGGAGTGTCCTGCACCAACATGGTCAAAAAGCACCAGCCGGTAATCGTCAGCGAAATAGGGCAGCAACTTCCGCCACATAGCCTGATCGCAGCCAAAACCATGGGCGAACATCATCACGGGCCCATCATCCCGGCCGGATATGGTGACGTTGTTCCGGCCGATTACGGCAGCAACTGCTTCGATCACGTTCTCACTGACCCTCCATCCGGTGGCGTCCTGTCCCAGACTATCCACGGGAAATAGCGAATCCTAGCGATCCTCCCACTATGACCTTCAAGGCGACGTCCATTCCGACCATCACACGCGACGCGGCTTGCAAGACTCCTCCGACAGGGACTGCCGCGACATCGACGACATAGTCAGCAACCCTTACGAACGCTGTCTCCGTCGAGCTACGGTCAACGGCCTAATTGTGGTGGGTAACGCTGCAGTAACGCTGACGTCTTAGGGTCCCAATACCTTTACGTTGCGTTCAGGGATGCCCGGGGAGCTGATATGGCCAATTTCAGACTTTGGAAAGAGATTCAGGACCAACTGCTGGCCAGTGGCCTCGACCCTTTAGCTGATGCCGCACGAGGCCTGGGAATCCGAGAGGGATTGGTTGTTGTAAACGGAACGGCGCTGTCATGAGCCTTTGGGACGATCTCCCGTCCGACGTCCGCAACACTGGAGCGCTGGATCCGCTGGAGAATGCCCTTAGGGCGATTGACACCGCCGGGCTGACGCCGCGCGAGGTCACCGATGTGGATGGCACCTGGAGCGTGCGCTCCGTCGCGGTGGATGTGCCGCAGCTCGCCGGGGTCAGCGTCGACCCCGCAACCGGGCGCTGGGGCGGGGCCGGGTCATCCACGCCCATCGAGCTCACCGGCACCCAGGTCACCATCGCGTACGGCCGCCACCTGACCGGCCCGGGCGGCACGGAGGACGGCGGCTGGCACCTGGACCTGGACGTGCCCGGGATACGGCTGCTCGTGCCCTACCTGAGGGGTGCGATGCTGGACGTCCGCGGCCAGCTGGTCTTCGACCCCGCCAATCCGCAGGTCCGGTTCATCCTGCCTCGCATCATCATCCGGACCATGCAGCTGGCCGGGGCCGAGGTCGGCACCCGGCTGCGCTCGGCGTCGACCTCGGGCAGCCCCGTCGACGACATCTACTCCTTCATCCGCATGACCCCGGGCCACGCGCTCATCGGCCCGGGCAACACGGTCGGCTTCGCGTTCCGCACCGCCGAGCTCGACCTGTCCTCCCTCGCCGACCCGCCCGGGCTGCCGCCCGGGGCGCGAGCGATCCCCGGCGAGTGGCAGGGGCTGCACCTGCCGGAGGTCCGGCTGTTCGTCGCCCCGAACGGGCTCGAGGGCCTGGCTGTCTCGGCGGGCGTCCGGGACCTTTGGATCGGGATCGGGGTGCACGACGGCGTGACGGGCGCCTTCAGTGCCGAGGTCGTCAACCGCGGCGGCTCCCCGACGGTGCTGGCCCGGTTTATCAGCCCGGCCGGGCAGCACATCGCGGCGGTCGCCGGTGGGGCGGTCGAGGCGCCGGACCAGAGCGTGTTCCTCGTCGATGCCTCGGGCGGGCTGGCCCCGCACACCATCAGGATCGACGTCGTCGGCGGGCCGACCGTCGCGGGGGACCGGCTGCCCGTGACGGTGCCCGCGGCCGGCACTGTCGAGCTGCGGGTCACGGTCACCGACGCCGGCGGGCACTCCCACGGCCCGGTCTCCTTCCGGGCGCTGCGACCCGCGATTGGGGAAGGCGCCGCCCCGGCGCTCGCGAACCCGGCCGCCCTGCGGATGCTGACGCCCGAGCGCGGGCGGATGGTCATCGTCTCCCAGAGCGCCGCCGACGTGACCGTGCGGCTCGACCCCGAGGTGCCCGCGGACTGGGCCTGGCCCGGCGGCACCTCGACGGGGACCCGGGCCACCGTCCCGGTGATGGCCGGCAGTGCCGCGGCGGTCTCCGCCACCCCGACCCAGCCCGCGGACGCGCGCCCGGCCACGCTGGACTGCTACTTCCGGTTCAACCACCCCTTCCCGAGCGAGACCACCGACTCCTGGTGGCGCAACCCGGCCAACACCGGCTCGGCTCCCGCGTCCGGGCGGACCGCCGCCCCCGCTGGGCAAGCCTTCACCGACCTGGCGCGGTCGCGGCAGGCAGACATCGGCACCACCCCGCTCGTCGTGGACGGCTACGCCTCCTACGAAGGCAACGACACCCCCACGAAGCGGACCGACAACCTGGAGCTCAGCCGGCGCCGCCTCGACGCGGCGGTCGAAATCCTGCGCGACCTGGGCTACGCCGCAACCGCCGGCACCCCGCACGGCCACGCCGACGCCCGGGACCGCACGCCGCTGGACCCGCCCGAGGCGGCGCCGGCCCAGACATCGGGGGAGTGGTGGCTTGCCCGGGCCCGGGCCGCCGCGGCCCCCCCCCCCGCGGCCGGCCCGGCCGCACAGTCCCCCCCCCCCCCCCCCCCCCCCCCCCCGCCGCCCGCCCCCCCCCCCCCGCGCCCCGGCCCCCCCGCCTGCCTCCGC
>NZ_JAJOMC010000112.1 GCF_021129155.1 Arthrobacter sp. AK04 | reverse complement strand
GGCAACGCAGGCAGACGGTTCGGTAGGCTGGCACAATGCCTGCGCCTGACTACGTCCTGAAGCTTCGCAAGAAAATCGGCACCGATCCCCTGTGGGTCCCGGGCGTACGGGGCGTGGTGGTGGACGCCGGGGGCCGCGTGCTGCTGGCCCAACGGGCAGACAACAGGCAGTGGGCCCTGGTGAGCGGCATGCTCGAGCCCGGCGAGCAGCCTGCACGCGGGCTGGTGCGGGAAATCTTTGAGGAAACGGCGGTGGTGGCCGAACCGGAGCGCGTGGTGTCCGTGGGGGCCGTAGGTCCCTTCACTTATCCCAACGGCGATGTGTGCGAGTTCCTGGACGTTGTGTTCCTGTGCCGCTACGTGTCCGGGACTGCGCGGGTGAATGACGACGAGTCCCTGGCCGTCGGCTGGTTCGGACTCGATGAACTGCCTGAACTCATGGCCGGACACCTCACCAGCATCCACCGCGCCCTTGCGCCCGCCGAGGCCGCGCACTTCGAGCCCTGACCGCGCCACAGGGGCGCCGCAACCCCCAAGATTGCGGCGCCCCTGTGTGGTTCCTCAGGCACTCCTGTGCCGCGGCGGGCAGGAGTACTCCGGCGGTCAGCTGCGCTGGGAGACCAGCCCGCCGTCGTCGTCCTTGATGCTGTCCCCATCCCCAGCGTCAGGTGCCTTATCGGCACCTGCTGCCGGCCCGATCAGTGCCGCGGCCAGCCGTTCGGCCTCCTCGCCGCCCACGGCCTCGCCGCGGGCCACCATGCCGGCAGTGTCCGAGAGCGGGATCTGCTTCAGCGTGACGGCCAGGATGAGGGCCGCCGCGATGAAGGGGATCAGGTACCAGAACACCGGGGCCAGGGACTCGGCGTAGGCGGTGACGATGGCATCGCGCAGCTGCTCCGGAAGTTGGGCCAGTGCCTGCGGATCCAGCGTGCTGGTGGACTGGGCTGCCTGATCGGCCGACGCTCCGGCGCCGGTAAAGGCACTGGTGAGGGACTCCGAGAGCCGGTTGGTGAAAATCGCACCGAACACGGCCACGCCCATGGCGGCGCCTACTTCGCGGAAGTAGTTGTTGGTGCTTGTGGCGGTGCCGATCTGGTCGGCCGGGACGGAGTTCTGCACCACCAGGACCACTACCTGCATGATCAGGCCCAGGCCGGCGCCGAAGATGAACAGCTGGACGCAAATGATCCAGATGGGGGTACTGGCGGCGAGGGTGGTCATCCAGAGCATGGCGGCCATGGTCAGAGCCGCCCCGAGGATGGGGAACATCTTGTACTTGCCGGTCTTGGAGATGCGGATGCCGGAGTAGATGGACGTGCCCATCAGGCCGGCCATCATGGGCAGCATCAGCAGGCCGGACTCAGCCGCGGAGGTGCCCGAGGACATCTGCAGGAAGGTGGGGACGAACGCGATCGCGGAGAACATGCCCAGCCCCAGGGTGAAGCCGATGGCCGTGGCGTTGACGAAGATGCGGTTGCGGAACAGGCTCAGGGGAATGATGGGATCTTCGGCCCGGCGCTCCACCATCACGAACGCGGCCGCGGAAAGGACCATGCCTGCGGCAAAGGCCCACGTGAGCGGGGAGTCCCAGCCTTCGTCCTTCTTGCCGCCGAAGTCCGTGAAGAAGATGAGGCACGTCGTGGCGGCCGAGAGCAGGATGACGCCCAGGATGTCGATCCGCTTTTCCGCCCTCTTGTTCGGGAGGGTCAGGGTGAACCATGCGATGGCAAACGCTGCGATGCCGATGGGGATGTTGATGTAGAAGGCCCACTCCCAGGTCAGGTGGTCCACGAAGAAGCCCCCGAGCAGGGGGCCAGCCACGGCGGAGAGGCCGAAGACGGCACCGAGCGGACCCATGTATTTGCCGCGGTCCTTCGCCGGCACGATGTCGGCGATGATGGCCTGCGAGAGGATTATGAGCCCGCCGCCGCCCAGGCCCTGGATGGCGCGGAAGATGACGAAGCCCCAGAAATCAGTGGCAAGGGCACAGCCCACGGACGCCAGGGTGAAGAGGGCGATGGCCGCAAGAAAAAGGTTGCGCCGCCCCAGCACGTCTCCGAACTTGCCGTAGATGGGCATCACGATGGTGGTGGCCAGCAGGTACGCGGTGGTGATCCAGGCCTGGTGTTCCACTCCGCCCAGCTTGCCCACGATCGTCGGCATGGCTGTGGACACGATGGTCTGGTCCAGGCTGGAGAGCAGCATGCCGGCAATGAGGGCGGAGAAGATGACCCAGATGCGTTTTTGCGTCAGCAACAGCGGGCCGGCTGCTGTCCTGGGGCTGGTGGCGGTGCTCATGCGTGTCCTTCTGCGGGTACCGGGAGTTCGAATGGCTGTGAAAAGAGCTGGCTTGCGGCAGAGATGTTTTCCATCAGCAGCTCGGCGTAAGGGCGGGTGTTGCCGTCGGAGAAGTAGGCCATGCTGCTTTTCCGGGCAATGGTCCCCAGCAGGACCACAGCCATCTGCACCACGGGGTGGTCGGCTGCCACGCCTTCCCGCAGGGCGACATCCCGGGCGAACTGGGCTTCGCGCTGCTCGGTCACTCCGATGATCCTCAGGATCAGCTGTGGCTCCTTCTTGACGACGCCGATCAGCTGGCGGGTTTCCTCTTCCGAGGCAGCCATGTGTTCGGACAGCCTCAGGGAGAGCCGGACGAGGTCCTGGAACAGCGTGGGGGAGATTTCCCCGGCGGGCGATGCGTTCCCGCCCGCAATGAATTCCTCCAGGACGTCCGCGGGAATGTCATCGTCGATGTGGCCGAGGACGGCGTCTTCCTTGGTGGGGAAGTAGTTGAAGAACGTCCGGCGGGAAATCCCCGCCTGCTCGCAGACCTCCTCCACGGTGTAGCCGCTGAGGCCGCGTTCGGCAGTCAGCTTCCGGGTGATCGAGGTGATCGCGGCCCGGGTAGCTGCCCGTTTGCGCTCGCGGAGGCCGCCCTCAAATTCTGCACTATCAGTCACGAAGTAAAGTTTTGCACTGATATCAACCCAGTGCAACTTTAAGGGCAAAGTGATGGAGTTTTTATCCACGTATGCAGGGTTGAGCTGTGGGGGAGCCTGCATATCTGGACAAAAACTTCAAGGAACGACGGGGGGGGGGGGGGGGGGCGCCGCGCCGGGCGGGGGGGGCGGGGGGGGCGGGGGCGGGGGCGGCGGGGGGGGGGGGGGGGGGGGGGGGGGCGCGGGGGCGGCGGGGGGGGGGGGGG
>NZ_JAJOMC010000111.1 GCF_021129155.1 Arthrobacter sp. AK04 | reverse complement strand
GGCCGGGTGGCTGGGCCGGTGGTTGGGCCGGCGGCTGTCCGGGACCGGGGCTTTGCTCCCCAGGTGCAGGCAGTGGCTGGCCCTGTTGCGGATCTTGGGACGGGCTGCGTTCTCCGCCGGCGGTGGGGCTGCCACTAGAACCGCCGGGCTCAGTGGCCCGGTTTGATTGCGACGTGCTGCTGGCAGCTGGCTCATCACCACCGCTGGTCGCCATGCAGGCAGGCAGGAGCAGCGACAGGGAGACCGCCCAGATGAGGGCAGCCGGGCGGCGGCTGCAGATGTGCATCTCGCACCATCACTATCTGTACTGCCTGGGTTCCAGCCCTGGAGGTCCGGCCGGCCAGGGAAAGCATCGACCGTGGGGAGGCCTTTGCGTCCAACGGAATTAAACCCCGCCGGCGTTACTGCGGCGTTACTGCCGGCGGAGTTGAGAGCGTACGACGGCGGGGAGGGGCCGCCGAAGCAGCCCCTCCTTGGGTGCGTCCATGGAAAAGTCCGGCGCCGCCGTCGTCCGTTGCCTGGATCTGCTGACGCTAGACGGCAGGCTCGCGGCGCCGCCGGAACACCATGCGGACGTTATCCCGGAAGCTCAGGCTGCTGCGCCGGCTCACCACAATCACGGCGGCCACGGCCGCCAGCAGCACGATGGTTCCCCCGGCCGCCACTGACCAGCGCGCGCCGAACTCGGAGCCGATCCAGCCCATCAGGGGAGCGCCCACGGCGGTTCCGCCCTGCAGCACGGCGAGGTACAGGGCCAGCACCCGCCCGCGGAACTGGGGCTCCACCGAGAGCTGGATGCTGGTGTTGCAGCTGTTCAGGAAGGTGATAGACGCTAGGCCCACCGGGATCAGGACTGCCGCGTAGAACCAGAACGACGGCGACACGCTGCCCAGGAGCGTGAACGCGCCAAGCCCGAGCGCCCCGCCCAGCAGGAACCTCAGCCGGGGACCGGCCCTGCGTGCGGCAAGAAGCGCCCCGGCCAGGGTGCCCACTGCCATGATGGATCCCAGCAGCCCGAATTCGCCGGCGCCCACCCCGAACTCGGTGGTGGCCATGAGCGCGTTGATGATGGGGAAGTTCATCCCGAAGGCGCCGAGGATGCCCACCAGGACCATGATCAGCATCAGGTCGGGGCGGTTGCGCACGTAGCGGACACCCTCCGCCACCTGGTGCTTGCCCCTGCTGGCCGGCGCGGCGGGAGCGAGTTCCGAGGCCCGGATCCTGAACAGCGAGATGATGACGGCCCCAAAGCTGGCTGCGTTGAGCAGGAACACCGGCCCCGTCCCCACCCAGGCGATCAGTACGCCTGCGATGGCCGGGCCGGTTAGCCTGGCCGTGTTGAAGGACGCGGAGTTCAGGGCCACCGCGTTGGAGATGTTGTCCTGGCCCACGAGTTCGGAGACGAAAGCCTGCCGGGAGGGCGCGTCCACGGCGCTGGCAATTCCCAGGCATAAGGCGGCCACGTAGGCGTGCCACAGTTCGGCGGTACCGGTGACCACCAGCAGCCCCAGTGCCAGGCCGGTCAGGCCCATGGCCACCTGGGTCCACAGCAGGATCACGCGTTTGCGGTAGCGGTCTGCCAGCACTCCGCCGTACGGTCCAAGGAGCAGCATGGGAAGGAACTGCAGGCCGGTGGTGATGCCGACCGCGGCGCCGGAATAGTTGGTGAGGACGGTCAGCACCAGCCAGTCCTGGGCTATCCGCTGCATCCAGGTGCCGATGTTGGACACCAGTGCACCGCTGGCCCAGATCCTGTAGTTCCGGTTCTCCAGGGCCCGGAACATGGCACTCATTTGCCGCTCATTTCCTGCATGATCTGCGCCGCGCGGCTCAGGACCAGCCGGTCCTCTTCGCTCAGTCCGGCCACCCGCTGTGCCAGCCAGGCTGTCCGCTGGTTCCGGGCCTCGGCCAGGACTGCCCGGCCGGCGTCGGTGATGTCCACGCGGACCTGCCGCCCGTCGTCGGGGTTTGCCGCCCGGGACACGAACCCCTGCTCCGCCAGCGCGTTGACGATCCGCGTCATGGACGGGGCCTGCACGTGCTCGCTTTCGGCAAGGGCGCGGAGGGTACTGGGACCGTTGCCGTTGAGGAGGGCGAGCACCGTGTACCGGCCCGGGGTGATGGCGTCCCCGGTGGCCTCGACGCGGAGCCGCCGCGAGGTGCGCATCACGGCTGTGCGGAGTTCGATGGCCAGGCTGTCCGGGCTGGCCGTTCCGGTGGTTTTGCGGTTCTCGATGTCGGTGGTGGTCACGCCGGGATTGCGCCTCCTGAAAATACTTAGCACTGCTAATTAGTCCTGCTAATAAGTATGCTCCTGTTCCGGAAGTGCGGCAAGGAAGTGTGCCGGGGGTAACAGTTCTTCCGGAGGGTCCGATAGTTTCCGCAGGCGGTCCGAAAGGGTGGGCCTGACGGTGCTGCGCGCCTGATTGTGGCAGCCGAGCTGGGGCCTCGGGGTGCTTTGTCGGGCGGGGGCGGTTCCTGCTGTGGCCTGGGAGGTACTTTCGGTTCACATCAGACTGTTGTTATTGCTGAAACTTTACGATAGTTTCTTCGTGTGATGCAGGTCGCAACGGTGGGGAGCCGGCGGCCACTTGCCTACCGAAGGACAATGATGACCAGCGAGCCTCACGCAAGCACCCCCGAAGTCCGCCTTAAACGCCTGCACGAGAGGCTGGGCGGCATAGCGTACGGCGGGGACTACAACCCGGAGCAGTGGCCCCGCGAGGTGTGGCAGGAGGATGTCCGCCTCATGAAGGAGGCGGGGGTCAACCTGGTCACCCTGGCAGTCTTTTCCTGGAGTCGGCTGGAAACCTCGGATGGCGTCTATGACTTCGGCTGGCTGGACCAGATCATGGACCTGCTGCACACCAACGGCATCGGCGTGGACCTTGCCACCCCTGACGCCGTTCCGCCGGCCTGGCTCGTTGCCCAGCACCCGGACATCCTTCCGGTCCTGGCGGACGGCACCACCTTCGGCTTCGGGTCCCGCCAGCACTTCGACGTCTCCCACCCCGCGTACCGGGAGAAGTCCCTGGCCATGGCCGAGAAGATGGGGGAGCGGTACGCGAAGCACCCCGCCCTCTGCATGTGGCACGTCAACAACGAATACGGGCCCGTCTCCTACGGCCCCCACGCGGACCGGGCCTTCCGTGAATGGCTGCAGCAGAAGTACACCAGCCTGGACCAACTCAACCAGGCCTGGAGCACGGACGTCTGGGGCCAGGTCTACTCGGACTGGTCGCAGGTGAACGCCCCCGCCCAGCCCCGCACCTGGTCCAACCC
>NZ_JAJOMC010000110.1 GCF_021129155.1 Arthrobacter sp. AK04 | reverse complement strand
CTGGGAGGCGCGTGCGCGGCGGGGCGGCGGGGGGGGGCGGGCGGCGGGGCGCGCGGCCCTGCTCCCCCCCCCCCCGGCGGCCCCCCGCGCCCCCCCCCCCCCCCCCCCCCCTTGTCTGGAGTGGCCTGGCCCTTACGGGCCAGCTGCGCCTGTGTCCGTGGTGACTATGCCACGCGGACGAAGGAAGCGCCGCTGAGCCAGCTGATGGAGTGAACCTCGGTCTGGTTGCCGTTCACGCCGCCGCTGACAACCTGGCCGTCGCCGGCGTAAACGCCCACGTGGCCGGCGGTGATCACCAGGTCGCCGGGGGCGGGGGTGCCCACGGTGGTGCCGTACTGGTAGAACTGGCCGGGGGCAAGGTCGCCGACGGACTTGCCGACCGTGCGCAGGGCCTTCTCCACCATGGCGGTGCAGTCCTGGATCTGGCCCAGCTGGCCGTAGGCGTTGGCCAGGATGGCTGCTCCGGCGCCGCTGCCGGTGGCTGCAACCGGTGCGGACGCGTAGGACATGTTCATGCCGGTGTTCGCCGGGGTGGTAACAGCAGCGGTCTGGACCGGTGCCGGTGCTGCAGCGGGTGCAACGTAGGCCGGCGCCGGGGCAGCCGGGGCGGAACCCGCGGCAGGAATCTGGATCTGGTCGCCCGGGTAGATGATGGTGGAAACCGAGAGCCCGTTGGCTGACAGGACGTCATTCAGGCTTACGCCGTGGAGCGACGCAATGGCACCAAGGGTGTCGCCCGATACAACCGTGTGGGTGGTGCCGGCTGCTGCGGCGGGGGCTGCGGCTGCCGGAGCAGGTGCGGCGTAAGCCTGGACGCTAGCGGTCTCGGTGGTGTCCGGACCGTTCACACCGGCGTGGGCCGGGGCGCCGACGCCGAAGGCAATGCCGGAGGCTGCTGCCACGGCGAGCGCCGGACGGCCCAGGGACTTGGCCGAAACAGCCAGTCCTTCGATCGCGATGGAGCGGGCCGGGGTTGCGCGGTGACGGGCAGTGGTGGAATTTTTTGACACAGTTGATCGCCTCTCCCATGCCTGCGGGGTGAGCTGTCGGGTTCGGGTTGGAGATACCCGGCCGGTAACACTTCCGAATGGAACGGACGCGCTATCGACTTAACCCCAAGGCCTTCAAAAGGCCGCGGAAACTTGGTTCCCCCGTCCCTGCCAGCTGGAAAGCGTTGGTTCCCGGGTCAGTGGCAGGGCTCGGCATTCTGACGGGGAATGTCCCGTCTGGGAGGGACACCTGAAGACCATAACCTGACTAAGCGCCCATTGTCACATTTGGATAACATGCGAGGCGCGGCTCTCGATTACGCAATCAACTGGATTTCGCGTTGCCACAGCGCTGCACGCCTGGCGGGCAGGCGCGCCGATCTTTCGGGACGTGTTATTTGTCACAAAGAAGTAAAGGAAGAACAGAGCCGCCCTTGGGAGCTTGTTCTTTACGTGCCCGGGGGAGGAGTATGTTCGGCACCCTACGAGGAGGCACTGTGATGCAGCTTGGCAAGTATGAGAGATACCTGATTGAGGAATTCTTCGACGATTACAAGTCCGGTGCGCTGAGCCAGCGCACCTTTACCCGGCGGGTTGCCTTCATTACCGGCAGCATGGCGGCAGCGTCGGCGGCTATGCTGCTGGTGGGCTGCACCCCCAGCGAGGTGCCGCGGAGTACCGACCCCATGCCCACCCCGGAACCGTCCCCGACGTCCGCTGCCGGGACCGCCGGGACTGCGGGATCGGGTGCGGTCCCCGGGGCAAAGAGCCCGCTCTCCGTTCCAGAGGGGGCGCCAGGATTGACGACGGCGTCCGTCCAGTTTCCGTCCGGCGGCACCTCCGTCAGTGCCTACCTGGCCAGGCCGGAGCGGGACGGTCGCAGCCCTGCCGTGTTGATCTGCCACGAGAACCGCGGACTGACGCCCCACATCGAAGACGTGGCGCGCCGCTTCGCGAAGGAGGGGTACGCCGCCCTCGCGCTTGACCTGCTCAGCCGTGAAGGCGGGACGGCCGGAATGGACCGCGACGCCGTACCCGGTGCCCTCACCCAGGCCGGCGCCCAGCGGCACGTGGACGACTTCGCAGCGGCCCTGGAGTATCTCCAGGCCCAGGACTTCGTGGACGGCGGACGCATTGCCATGACCGGCTACTGCTTCGGTGGCGGCATCACCTGGCAGGCGGCAGCGGAACTGGACGGGCTGAAAGCCACCGCGGCGTTTTACGGGCCCGCCCCGGACCTGGCCAAAGTGCCGGACATCAAGGCAGCCGTTTTCGGCGTCTACGCTGAACTGGACCAACGCATCACCGGCCCCATGCCCGAACTCAAGGATGCACTGGCAGCCTCCGGTGCTGTCCACCAGCTCACGGTCTACCCCGGCGTGGACCATGCCTTCCACAACGACACCGGCGACCGCTACAACGAAGCCCAGGCCACGGCCGCGTGGAACGACACCCTTGCCTGGTTCAACCAGCACCTGTAAAAAACCCGCGTCCCGGCCCTGTTCGGTGAAACGGAACTTCCTCCGCTCCATAACGATGTAGAAACGTCCGCCTTCAACCTGCGGATCAAGGCGGTAGGCTTCCGGACTATGTCCCGGTTCGTTACCAAATCCAGGGCGCCGCTGCCCGTGGCGCTTCTTTCGTGTGCCCTGGCAGGAAGTCTGTGGCTGGTGCCGGCAGCCGCCGCGGACAGCAGTCCCGGGGATTACCCGTCCTGGGAGGAGGTGCAGGACGCGAAGGAAAGCGAGGCCGGAAAGGCCGCGGAAATCGCCAAAATTGATGGCCTGCTGTCCAGCCTCCAGGACCAATCCGAGGCCGCCGGCTCCGCAGCGGTGCAGGCGGCGGCGGAGTATGCAGCCACCCACGCGGCATTGCAGGCCGCCGCTGCCAGGGTGGAGGCCCTTGCGGCGCAGGCAGTACACGCTGACTCGGAGTTGGTCCAGTACAGGAAGGAACTTGGTGCGCTGGCGGCCCAGTCATACAAGACCGGCGGCACGAACATGGGGTTCTTTGTTGCCCTGGACGCTGTACAGGCCAACACCGTGCACGGGCTCAACGTGGTGCAGATCGTGGGGGACAAGACCGCCGCGCTCGTGCATAAGGCGCGGGCCGCAGGGGAAATTTCTGCTGCACTGGCAGCCCAGGAACAGGCCGCAAAGGATGAGCGCGGACGCCTGGCCCTTGAAGCGGAAGCCAGGCTCGGAGCGGCCCGCTCGGCCCAGGACGGCCTGGCCCGCAAGGCGGCGGAGGAAAAGGAACGGAGCGCGCACCTGACAGCGCAGTTGGCGTCGCTCAAAGGTACGACGGCGGAGGTGGAGAACGCATACCGGCAAGGCGAGGCGGCGCGCGCCGCCGTCGCGGCCTCC
>NZ_JAJOMC010000011.1 GCF_021129155.1 Arthrobacter sp. AK04 | reverse complement strand
TGGCGGGGGGGGCCCCGCCCCCCCCCCCCCCCCCCCCCCCCCGCCGCGGGGGGGGGGCGGCCCCCCCCGCGGGGGGGGTTTTATAAACGCTGCGGAGAGCAGGCACGGGGGGGGCGGCGGGGCGCGCCCCCCCCCCCCCCCAGCGCTCTCCACAACTCTCCGCCTGGGAAGACACCAAACTTGGGCGCGGCGGAGTTTGCAGGTCCAACGCCTAATCGAGGTCCACCTTCTCGATCTCCAATTTAGGGCGCTTCCGCAGCGTCAGATCAATCTCCCTAAACGCTGTGACCGCCATCCCTCTTGGTTCCGCTACCGCCAACAAGTCAACAATCAGGTGAACCACAATGAAGCAGCGAACGGATCCTCTGCCTGAGCGCATGTGTGCCTCTTCCCGTGGCAGCCGTTGGCAGGAGGCACCTCCCGTGACACAGGACCTTGTACCAACCAGCTATGACGGTGCCCTGTTCCCCGACATGGAGGAATAACTTCGCGCACCGGTTTGACTGCCGTTTGGGTTTGGCACTCGCGCACTTTCGCTGAGTCCCTGACATCACACCCGGTGAAGGCGGTTCAGTCCCCCGCGTCCAAAAACAAAAGTCACAAGTCAGTTCACTTTATTTCCTTAAGGAGCCATGATGGCACCCGCCGATTTCACCACCGGTGCCCGCCCGGTCAAAGCAGCCCGCGGCACCGAGCTCACCGCCAAGTCCTGGCAGACCGAAGCGCCGCTGCGCATGCTGATGAACAACCTTGACCCTGAGGTCGCCGAGCGCCCGGACGACCTGGTGGTCTACGGCGGCACCGGCCGGGCCGTCCGTTCCTGGGCCGCGTTTGACGCGATCACCCGGACGCTGGAGACCATGGAAAAGGACGAAACCTTGCTGGTGCAGTCCGGCAAGCCAGTGGGTGTGTTCCGTACCAATGAGTGGGCGCCGCGGGTGCTGCTGGCCAACTCCAACCTTGTAGGGGACTGGGCCACGTGGCCGGAGTTCCGCCGGCTCGAGGCCGAGGGCCTGATGATGTACGGGCAGATGACCGCGGGTTCCTGGATCTACATCGGCACCCAGGGCATCCTGCAGGGCACCTTCGAGACCTTCGCCGCGATCGCCCGCAAGCTCACCGGGGACGAGAACGGCATCCTGGCGGGAACCCTGACCCTCACCGGCGGCTGCGGCGGCATGGGCGGCGCCCAGCCGCTCGCCGTCACCCTGAACGAGGGCGCGTGCCTGATTGTCGACGTCGACGAGACCCGCCTGCGCCGCCGCGCCGGCAAGCGCTACCTGGACGAGGTGGAAACGGACCTCGACGCGGCCATTGCCAAGGTCCTCAAGGCCAAGGAGGAGCGCCGCGGCTGGTCCGTGGGCTACGTGGGCAACGCCGCCGAGGTATTCCCGGAAATCCTGCGCCGCCATAAAGCGGGTGAACTGGCCGTGGACATCGTCACTGACCAGACCTCCGCGCACGATCCGCTGTCCTACCTGCCCGAGGGCATCTCGGTGGCGGAATGGCACCGGGAAGCCGAGGCGGACCCGGAAGGCTTCACCAAGAAGGCCCAGGCTTCCATGGCCCGGCACGTCCAGGCCATGGTGGAATTCCAGGACGCCGGCGCCGAGGTGTTCGACTACGGCAACTCCATCCGGGACGAGGCCCGCAAGGGCGGGTACACCCGGGCCTTCGAGTTTCCCGGCTTCGTCCCGGCCTATATCCGGCCGCTGTTCTGTGAGGGCCTTGGCCCGTTCCGCTGGGTGGCCCTCTCCGGTGACCCCGAGGATATCCGCGTCACCGATGAGGCCATCAAGGAACTGTTCCCGGAGAACAAGCACCTGCACCGGTGGATCGACGCGGCGCAGGAGCGGGTTGAGTTCGAAGGCCTGCCGGCACGCATCTGCTGGCTTGGCTACGGTGAACGCGCCAAGGCCGGGCTGCTGTTCAACCAGCTGGTCAAGGACGGCAAGGTCAAAGCGCCCATCGTCATCGGCCGGGACCACCTGGACTCCGGCTCCGTTGCCTCCCCGTACCGCGAGACCGAGGCCATGGCCGACGGTTCGGACGCCATCGCCGACTGGCCCATGCTGAACGCCCTGCTGAACACCGCCTCCGGTGCCACCTGGGTGTCCCTGCACCACGGCGGCGGAGTGGGCATCGGCCGGTCCATCCACGCCGGCCAGGTCTCCGTCGCCGACGGCACCGAGCTCGCCGCCCAAAAGCTGGAACGCCTCCTCACCAACGACCCCGGCATGGGGGTCATCCGCCATGCCGACGCCGGCTACGACCGCGCCCTCGAGGTCGCCAATGAACGCGGCGTCCGCATCCCCATGAACGAGGTGAAAATCTAGGTTCCCGGGATTTCAAACCGGAAGCAGGGATCCGGTGCCCCAGATCTGGGCCAGGAGTTTTTGTCCAATTGGGGCACACCCCAACCTGACGTCGGGGCGCCTGACGTGGGAAGACTTGCCCCGTAGGTGGAGCTCCGGCCTGGTTCTCAGACACCTGACGAACCGCAGGAGGTGACATCACCCGCCCCTTCGCTAAGCGACTTCCATCAAGACCTGATTCTTCGGACTATTTTGATAGTTCTCGGGCTACCGCAGCTCGGTTTCCTGCCCCTCCAACTGTCAGGGTGGGATCTGAGAACATCATGAGCCACCGTCAACAATGCGGAATTTCGCGCTATTCTGACGCCAGACCGGCGCCGCAACTTGCCCGCGCTCCCCGTCACCCTGTCCAACGCTGCTCTAGGGCGAGGCGACCTCAGAGAAACTTTTACGGGCAAGGCGTGCGGGAACCCTCACACGGCTCCTGCTTCGTGGCATTACCCGATAGCTACTTGACCGAATATCCATTCTCGGCGTTGCCGTGGCCCCGTGGCGGGGAACGGCGGCCGCCTCTATCGGGAACCGATTAGTGAAGCATCGTCTTCAAAGTGTATTCAGCGCTTCCACGGGGGTCTCGGTACCAGATGACCACCCTGCATTTTCTTCCGGCACAAGGATCAGGTCGAGGTAGCCCTTGAGGATGCCGGGCACGTCCACGGTGTCAGGATTGAGGAGCCACTCGGTTTGAATTCCTTCCCATAGAGCCACGATGGTAGGGCCCGCGACATCTGGGTCGACGCCCGGCCGAAGCCGGCCAATGCTCGCGAGGTACCGCAGCTCCCCACTGTATTCCTTCCGAAGCCGGGCGAAGCGTTGGACGAAGTAGTTACGGGCCGGGTGGTCCTCAGTCGTGGCTTCTCCGGAGAGGACGGAGTAGAGCTCTACGAGGTGGGGAATCCGCTCATTGTGTTTCGCCTGCCGCACGATGGTTTCGGCAAACCGCTCCCGTGTGCCCGGGGTGCTCGTGGAGATCCGGTCGCGGTACTCGAGCACCGCCACGAGCAGCTGAGCCTTGGTGGGGAAATGGTGGAGGAGCGTGGTCTGGTTGATCCCTGCCCGGTCCGCGACGTCCTGGATGCTGCCGCCGATGTAGCCCCGTGACCCGAAGACCTCTACGGCGGCTTCAAGAATTTGCCGTTGGCGCTCAGCGGTCTTGGCGTAGGGGCCGCGCGGGCCTGAGCGTGCGTTCGCCTTCTTAGTCATGGAATCCAGTCTAGTTTCATTAAAAACTGAGCATTCACTCAGCTTTTGTGTTAGCCTTGTCACGTCGGGCCGCACGGCCCCGGCGCCGTGTCCGCGGCGCTGACCATAACGAAGTGGGACTCATGCCATCTCTGACACGACGACAACTCCTTTGCGGTGGACTCGGCGCCTCCGCCTTTGCCCTTCTCACCGGATGCGCCACTCCGGGCACTGTTTCCGTCAATGCCGCACCTGCCATTCCTGCGGCCAGTACCGGTGAGAAGGTGACACTCACGTACTGGTCTTGGCTCAAGAATGTTCAGAAGGTCGCCGATATCTGGAACGCGAGCCACCCCAATGTCCAGGTTGAGACGGTCTGGATCCCCAGCGGCAACCGTGGTGGGTACTCCAAGCTTTACGCCGCGCTAGCGGCGGGCGGCGGCCCTGACCTAGCGCAGGTTGAAATGCGTACCGTTCCTGAGTTCATGCTCGTCAACGGGCTCGTGGATCTCTCGCGCTACGGTGCCCGTGAATACGCACACCTTTATGACCCCGCACTTTGGAGCCAGGTGAGCTTCTCCGGGGGCGTCTACGGCATCCCCCAGGACTCGGGGCCGATGGCCACGTTCTACCGCCCCGACGTCCTGGCCAAGGTAGGCGCGGCGGCACCGGTGACTTGGGAGGAGTGGGCAGCCGTTGGGAAGGAACTCCGCGGTGCCAACGCCTACATCGACTGCTTTTCTCTCGCGGACACCTCCTACTTCGTCTCTTTCGCCGCACAGGCTGGCGCTTCCTGGCTGCGCCCAGCCGAGGACGGATGGGTCATCAACATGACCGACGACTCAACGCTGAACGTCGCGCGTTTCTTTGACCGGGCAATCGACGACGGCATCGTCACCACCGCCTATGGACCCTTCACCCCCGGCTGGTACGCGGCGGCTGCGAAGGGGGAGCTCGCGTCGCTCACGAGCGGCAGCTGGGCCGATGCCCTTGTGCAGAGCGTCAGCGGCGGAGCGGGCAAGTGGCGCGTGGCGCCCATGCCCATTTGGGACCCCAGAGGGTATGGCTCAAGCTACCTCGGCGGCTCCACCGCGGCGGTCCTGGCTAACAGCAAGCACCCCCGCGAGGCCCTCGAGTTCGCTGTCTGGATGACGTCCACGCAGGCCGGCATCGACGCCGAGATCGCCAACAGTGGCATCGGATGGTCGCCCGTGCCGGGCATCATCGGTGCAAAGCGCGAGAGGCCCTCCGACTTTTTCGGGGGGCAGAACTACAACCAGGACGTGATCGTGCCGGCGAGTAAGTCGCAGAACATGGACTGGTCTTGGTGGCCCGTCACCACGCAGTCTTTCAACATCCTGGGCGACGGGTTCCGCCGTAAGGCATCGGGCACGAGCCTAGTCGACACCGTAGCAGCCGCCGAGCAGCAGATCATGACCGCCTTCAGGAACAAAGGTCTGACGATTAGGAAGGAGCAGGCATGAGCGCCACGGCAGATACCGCACAAGCACATCCGTCAGCAGTCCAGCGGGAGGGGCACGGACGGGCAAGGCAGCAGCGCCGCGTCGTCACCCGTGCACCCTGGATACTGCTCGCGCCCTTCCTGGCGCTCTTTGCCCTCACGTTCATCTTCCCGATCATCGCTGCTGTCGGTTCGAGCTTTACGAAAGTGACCCGCAGTGGCCTCTTCGGCGAGACGGGCGTCCACTCCGGGTTTGCGGGGTTCGAGAACTATGCCCGCGCCCTCGGGGACGGTAGCTTCCTCGCCTCGATCGGCCGCGTACTGCTCTTCGGCGTGGTCCAGGTTCCTGTCATGATCGCCCTATGTACAGTCCTTGCGCTCCTGCTGGAGTCGGCCTCGGCTAAGTGGCCCGGGTTCTTCCGCGCGGCCTACTTCATGCCGTACGGCGTGCCGGGTGTCATCGCGACCATTCTCTGGTCTTTTCTCTACGTCCCGGGCCTGAGCCCGCTCGTGGACGCTGCCACGTCCGTAGGCCTCACCGTGAACTTCCTCGGCCCGGACACCGTGCTGTGGTCCATCGCCAACATCGTTACGTGGAGCTACACGGGCTACAACATGCTCATCGTCATAGCCCAGCTTAAGTCGATCCCCGGCGAGATATATGAAGCTGCGCGCGTGGACGGTGCCGGGCCCTTCCGTGTCGCGTGGACCATTCAGCTGCCGCTTATCCGGCCCGCTCTCGTGCTCACAACGGTGTTCTCGATCATCGGCACGCTTCAACTTTTCGCCGAGGCGCAAGTCCTTCAGACTGTGGCTCCGGCCGTCGACAGCCAATACACCCCGAACCTCTCCGCCTACACCACTGCCTTTGCATACAACGACTACAACGTCGCCGCAGCCCAGGCCGTGCTCATTGCCCTCGCGGCCTTCATCCTCTCCTTCACCTTCCTCCGGTTCACGAACAGGAAGTCCTCATGACTGCCACTCCCACCCTTAGCCGGCCCCAGAGCGTCGCCGGGGAGCCACCTGTGACGCGGCGCCGACGCCCGGGCTCCACAACGATTCTTGTCACGGGGCTGCTTGTCGTAGCCGCGCTCTACTTCCTGGTCCCGGTCTATTGGGTGGTGGTCGCTGCGACCAAGACCAGCGGAGACCTGTTCGCGACCAACGGTTTCTTGTTCGCGCCTAATTTCGTCCTATGGGACAACCTGGCGAACGTCCTCTCCTACGGGGACGGCGTCTTTGTGCGCTGGTTCCTCAACTCAATTCTGTATGCAGGGGTTGGCGCATTGGCCGCGACGTACTTCGCCGCTGCTGGCGGCTACGCCTTGGCCAAGTACAACTTCCGGGGCAACAGTCTCATCTTCGGGCTCGTCCTCGGAGGCGTCCTCGTCCCCGGCACCGCCACAGCCCTGCCCCTGTTTCTGTTCTTCAGCCAGCTCGGCATCGCCAACACGTACTGGAGCGTCCTGTTGCCCTCACTCGTCTCGCCGTTTGGCCTGTTTCTGTGTCGGGTTTATGCGCAGGCAACAGTGGATCCGGCGCTGTTGGAGGCTGCGCGAATCGACGGCGCGGGCGAACTTCGCATCTTCCACTCCGTGGGGCTGCGGGTTCTCACTCCCGCCCTGGTGACGGTGTTCTTGTTCCAGCTCGTGGGCATCTGGAACAACTACTTCCTGCCGCTGGTGATGCTCTCCGACTCGAAGCTGTTCCCCATCACGGTAGGTCTGAATAACTGGCTTAGCCAGGCAGACCGGCTCCCGGAGTTCTACCAGCTGACCACCGGCGGCGTACTGCTGTCTGTCATCCCGCTCGCCATCGCCATGATCGTCCTTCAGCGCTTCTGGCGTGGAGGCCTCACAGAAGGAGCCGTCAAATGAGCCCCCGTCCAGCGGAGGCCACAGCCTCCACCGCCTACGTCACCGACCCGGGCCCGGGAGAAGGACGGCGAGAACCGGCCCGTTCCTGGCTTCACACCGACGCCCCGTCCCTGTCCCTCGACGGGCAATGGCGATTCCGACTCCTCAAGGGAGTCCCCGGAACACCCGGCGGGCGTGGGGTGCTGTCCCCGGGGGAGGCCGCGGAGGCGATGGCCGCTGCGGAGTACGACGACTCTACGTGGGCCTCGCTCACCGTACCCTCCCACTGGGTGCTCCAGGGCGACGGATCGTACGGCCGCCCGATCTACACGAACGTGCAGTTCCCGTTCCCAATCGACCCGCCGTTCGTCCCCGACGAAAACCCCACCGGGGACTATCGCCGTACGTTCGAGCTGCCCGACGGCTGGAAGGCCGACGACACAGGCGGCGAGAGCCGCGTCGTCCTGCGCTTTGACGGCGTCGAATCCCGGTACAAGGTATGGGTCAACGGCACAGAGATCGGATGGGGCGCCGGAAGTCGCCTCGCCCAGGAGTTCGACGTCACCGACGCCGTCAGCACAGGTACCAACACCATCGCAGTCCGCGTCCATCAATGGTCCGCTTCCAGCTACCTCGAAGACCAAGACCAGTGGTGGCTGCCGGGCATTTTCCGCTCGGTGACCCTCTTGTCCCGCCCGGCCGATGGCATCGAGGACGTGTGGCTCCGGACCGGCTACAACGACGGGGCGGGGACCCTGGAACCGGAAGTGAAAGCGCCGGCATCGTCGTACCCTGTTCGCCTCCGCGTACCCGAGCTCGGCATCGACGTCGAGTGGGCCAATCCCGGTGATGTTGCACCGGTACCTGTTTCTGCCGTCGAGCCCTGGACCGCCGAAACCCCGCGGCTCTACGATGCGACCGTGGCCAGCAAGGCCGAGACGGTGTCACTGCGGATCGGCTTCCGCACCGTAGAAATCGTGGGAGACCAATTTCTGGTCAACGGACGCAAAGTGGTGTTCCACGGTGTCAATCGCCACGAGACCCACCCCACGCTCGGCCGCGTCTTCGACGAGGACTTCGCCCGCGAGGACCTCGCGCTCATGAAGCGCTCCAACGTCAACGCAATCCGTACCAGCCACTACCCGCCCCACCCGCGACTGCTCGAGCTCGCGGACGAGATGGGCTTCTGGGTAATCCTCGAGTGCGACCTCGAAACGCACGGGTTCGAGCGGCACGGCTGGGCCCGGAACCCGAGCGACGAGCCGATGTGGCGCGAGGCGCTCCTTGACCGGATCGAACGGACCGTGGAGCGGGACAAGAACCGTCCCTCGATCGTCATGTGGTCCCTCGGCAACGAGTCCGGCACAGGACAGAATCTCGCCGCTATGTCCGCGTGGGTGCATGCACGGGATGCGGGCAGACCAGTCCACTACGAGAACGACTACGCCGGCGCGTACACCGACGTGTACTCCCGCATGTACGCGACACTGCCCGAGGTGGATACAATCGGCCGCGACGGCGACACCACACCGCTGCTGGGCTGCTCCCCTGCCGAGGGGGCGCGGCAGCGGACCAAGCCGTTTATTCTGTGCGAGTACGTCCACGCAATGGGCAACGGGCCCGGGAACATATCGCTGTACGAGGACCTCATCGCGAAATACCCGCGGCTGCACGGCGGGTTCGTCTGGGAGTGGCGCGACCACGGTATCGCCGCCCGTACCGCGGACGGCACCGAATACTTCGCCTACGGCGGCGACTTCGGCGAGGAAATCCATGACGGCAACTTCGTGCTCGACGGCCTCATCCTCTCCGACTCCACGCCCTCGCCGGGACTATATGAGTTCAAGACCGTCGTGGCGCCCGTGGGACTTGCCTTTGACGGGCTCGAGCCGGGCGGCAAGCCCTTTATACGGGTGACCAACCTGCGACACAGCGCGGATCTGGGAGACATGGTCTTTCGCTGGCGGATCGAGGACGACGGCGAACCAGTCGCCTCCGGTGAGCTCGCCGTCGATGGGCTCGACGGCGGCCCACTCACCCCTGGCGCCTCGGCCGCGGTCCCCCTTCCGGTGTCCGCCGAGGGATGCACTGGAGAGGTATGGGTGACCGTCGAGGCGGTCCTCGAGCAGGATGCCGGGTGGGCGCATTCCGGGCACGAAGTCGCCTCAGCGCAGGGCCGCCTCGCGTCGCCCGCGAGGCGCCCGCTGCCGTTTGCAGCCGGGCTCCTGGGCGGAAATTGGCGGCCGGGAGAAGGCGCCGGGCTCCTGGAGCTCGGGCCGGCAGTCTTCGATGAAGGGCGGCTCGTTACACTCGCTGGCCTCCCTGTGGATGGGCCCCGGCTTGAGCTGTTCCGGGCGCCCACGGACAATGACCGCGGCGAATCCCGGGGCGGATACATCGACACCGACCCTTGGGCACCAGACGCAGACGGCATCCCGGGTGTAGGAGCTCCCGGGCCGTCGTCGGCAGCGCGTTGGCACGCGGCCGGTCTGGACCGGCTGCACGGGCGTGTTGAGGCAGTCGAAGTGCTCGATGACCGTGCCCTCCGCGTGCGCACCCGGTACGCCGCGGCGGACCAGGTGCGCACCGTCACCGTCGAGGAGCAATGGATTCTCGACCCCGAAGGTTTGTGGCTGCGGGTGGACATTCTGCCGTCCTCCGATTGGGACGGTGTGTGGCCCCGTGTCGGTGTGCGGTTCGGGCTGCCCGCCGACGTGGACGCGGCGTCATGGTTCGGGCTGGGACCGCACGAGTCCTACCCTGACAGCCTCGAAGCCGCGCTTGTGGGACGGTACGCAGCCGGGATCGATCAGCTCGCCGTGCCGTATGCGTGCCCGCAGGAGACCGGTCACCGCGGAGGTATGCGCTCCCTCGACCTGCTCCGGGGCTCGGAGCCGTGGGTACGGGTAGACGCGTTCGCGGACTCGCGGGGCCGCCTGCCGGGCTTCACCCTGAGCCGGTACACGGCCCAGGAGCTCGCCGCGGCCCGGCACCCGCATGAGCTGCCTCCGGCCACGCGTTCATGGTTATACCTCGACGCGGCTCAGCACGGGCTCGGCACCCGCTCGTGTGGCCCTGATGTCTGGCCCGAGTCCGCCTTGGCGCCGGAGGCGCGGACGCTCACCTTCCGCCTGGCGGCCTCCGAATGACCAGCCTCGTGATGTCCAGGATGAGCGCCGATACCGTTCCGATCTCAGGTAGGCAGACCACGCTGCGCTGCGGCCCCTACACCGCCGAAATAGCCAGCGTCGGTGCATCGTTACGCTCCTTGCGCTACAACGGCAGGGACCTGATTCTCCCCTTTTCGGAACATCAGGTCCGCCCCGCCTACCGAGGGGCAGTATTGGTGCCTTGGCCTAACAGGGTTATCGCGGGACGGTATGAATTCGAAGGTGTGGAATACCAGCTCGGTGTCAACGAACCGAGCCGGGGCCACGCACTTCATGGCCTATTGGCCTGGGAAGACTGGTGCCCGGTTAAGTCGGACGAGTCCTCGGTCATTCTGTCCACCGTCGTTCAAGCGAGGAGCGGTTACCCCTTCCGCCTGGACGTACAGGTGTCCTACCAGCTGGATTTTTCCGGGCTGCACACCACTGTTACAGCCACCAACACCGGCCCCGGCTCAGCACCTTACGGGGCCGCCGGGCACCCATACTTGGTCGCCGGGGAGGGCCGGGTCGACGACTGGATTCTCGAACTGCCCGCACGAAAAGTGCAGCAAGTCAGCCCGGACCTTTTGATACCTACAGGAGTTAGCGACGTTTCAGAGGATCGACACTACGACTTTGTTGCCCCCCGCCTCATCGGTTCCACAACACTCGACCATGCGTTCACTGATCTCGTACGTGACAACGAAGGTTACTCAACCGCATGCCTGACTACATGGGACGGGTCCGGAACTTCGATGACATGGGGTCGGGACTGCCCCTGGGTGCAGATACACACAGCCGACCTCCCTGATGCGGAATCCAGCAGAGCTGGCCTGGCAGTAGAACCAATGACCTGTCCGCCTAATGCCTTCAACACTAGGACGGACCTCATAGTCCTCCTCCCGGGGCAGAGTCATACCGCGAGCTGGAATATTGAAGCGATACCAGCCGACCCAACCCGCACCCGTTCATGAAAATCTTGGTCACAGGGGGCACGGGCTACATTGGTTCCCACACTGTTTTGTCCCTGCAGGAAGCCGGCCACGACGTGGTCGTCATCGACAACCTGGTCAACTCCAGCGAGGAGTCGCTGCGCCGCGTAGCCGAACTCAGCGGCAAGACCGCAGAGTTCCATCAGGTAAACCTGGTGGACGAGGCCGCCATCGACAAGGTCTTTGCCGGCGCAGCCATCGAGGCCGTCATCCACTTCGCTGGCCTCAAAGCGGTGGGCGAATCCGTGCGGAAGCCGTTGAAGTACTACTACAACAACCTTGTAGGCACTCTGAACCTGATCCGTGTGATGGACAGGCATGACGTCCGGTCCATCGTGTTCAGCTCGTCGGCCACCGTCTACGGGGAGCACAACCCCATCCCCTATGTGGAAAAGATGGAGATCGGGGCCAACAACCCCTACGGGCGCACCAAGGAACAGATCGAAGACATCCTCTCCGACCTCGGCGCCGCCGACCCGCGCTGGCACATAGCCCTGCTGCGCTATTTCAACCCGGTGGGTGCACACCCCTCCGGACGGATTGGCGAGGACCCGCAGGGTATCCCCAACAACCTGGTGCCGTTCATCGCCCAGGTGGCTGTGGGCCGCCCAGAGAAGCTCATGGTCTTCGGTGGCGACTACGACACCCCCGACGGCACCTGCCTGCGCGACTACATCCACGTGGTGGACCTGGCGGAAGGGCACGTCGCGGCCCTGAACCATATCGCGGACACCACCGGCGTGTTCCGCTGGAACCTCGGCTCCGGTAAGGGTTCCTCCGTGCTGGAGGTCCTGCGCTCCTTTGAGAAGGCCGTGGGCAAGCCCATCCCCTATGAGCTCACCGGCCGCCGCGCCGGAGACCTCCCTGCCTTCTGGGCAGATGCCACCTCCGCTGTGGCCGACCTCAGCTGGTCCACCACCAAGACCGTGGGCCAAATGTGCGAAGACCACTGGCGCTGGCAGAAGAACAACTCCCAGGGCTATATATCCCACCGCGAATGAACTGTAGGAGCAGTGGATAAATGCAGACAGAGAATTCCACCTGCACGGACTTCCACGAGCATGAACGCACGCAACACGATTCCATCACCATCCACGCACACACGCGATCCCATTTGGAGGCCGCCGTGGAGGCCGCCGTCCAAGAACTCTCTGTTTGTGCGAGGCATCGGAAGCAGGGAATTCTGGTAACCCGGACGGCTCCGGGAACGGTCATCGTAAGCCTTGACCCAAATGTTCCCTGCGGCATGAGCTACGAACGAACAACCTGGTAGTACACGAAGGCGATAGGGCGAAATCAGCCTTATGCCTGTCTTGGGCTTTTCTGATGGCCCCTTTCCAACATGGCAACTGAACCTAGGAATCACGCATGAAAATTGGAATCCTCACCAGCGGTGGCGACTGCCCCGGACTGAACGCGGTCATCCGCGGCGCCGTGCTCAAGGGCATCACCATCCACGGCCACGAATTCGTCGGATTCCGCGACGGCTGGCGCGGCGTGGTGGAGGGCGACATCATCGACCTTCCCCGCACCATCGTCCGCGGCATAGCCAAACAGGGCGGCACCATCCTGGGCACCTCACGCACCAACCCGTTCGACAACGGCGGCGGCCCGGATGTCATCAAGGCCCACATGGACCGCCTCGGCATCGACGCGATCATCGCCATCGGCGGTGAGGGAACACTGGCCGCCGCCAAACGCCTCACCGACGCCGGACTGAAAATCGTGGGCGTACCCAAGACCGTGGACAACGACCTCGACGCCACCGACTACACCTTCGGCTTCGACACCGCCGTGCAGATCGCCACCGAAGCCATCGACCGGCTGCGGACCACCGGCGAATCCCACCACCGGTGCATGATCGCCGAAGTGATGGGCCGCCACGTGGGCTGGATCGCGCTGCACGCCGGCATGGCGGCTGGCGCCCACGCCATCCTCATCCCCGAACAAGAAGTCAGCATCGACCAGATTACCCAGTGGGTAAAGGAAGCCCACCACCGTGGCCGCGCACCCCTGGTGGTCGTCGCAGAAGGCTTCATTCCCGAACATATGGACGGGGCCTATTCCGAGCGCGGCCTGGACACCTTCGGCCGTCCCCGCCTGGGCGGGATCGCCGACCAGCTCGTCCCGGAACTGGAAGCCCGCACCGGCATCGAAACCCGCGCCACTATCCTCGGCCACATCCAGCGCGGCGGCGTTCCGTCCGCCTTCGACCGGGTCCTGGCCACCCGGCTCGGCATGGCCGCCATCGACTCGATCATGCAAAGCAAGTGGGGCACCATGGTGGCCCTCAAAGGAACGGAAATTAAACACGTCAACTTCCATGAAGCTCTGGGCCAGCTCAAGACCGTCCCGCAGCAGCGCTACGACGAAGCCGCCGTCCTGTTCGGGTAGACGCTCAAAAGACAAACATCATTCGCGAACGTTATGCTCCCCGTCACAAAGTTGCTCAGCGTCCTGCTGCATGAAGCTCGAGGACGACATGCAAACAAGCACGACGCCGAATCAAGACTAAACAAACATCCACTCTTTCGCACCGTGGCAGCCTGTTGACGACTGGACTGTGCTGACCGGCCAGGACGTCGAAGTCCACACTCACGGCAGCATGACCGACCGCGGGCGCGTCGAAGCTGTCATGGCCGACGGATCTCTACTGTGGTTGATGCAGGACGGAGCCCACAGCCGGCGCGTCATAGAACAACAACCAGGAACGTACATCCGCCGTACCTGGAACTGACAGCGATCGTGTCGAGGGGAAACTAGATCTGCGCACTCAAGCTTCGACGACCAGCGGCTCCCACCCCATGGCGTCCGGATGGTGTAGCTCCGAGGCCGTCTCGTCATTGAAGAGCACAGCCAAAGCTGACACACGGTCCCTTTGCTCGGTCCTCCGAGCAAAGGGAATTGATCTACGTTTTGAACGGGAAATCAGGTCCGTCCGCCCACAGCCGGGGACAATTTTCATAGGTTATCCACCGCTATTGCTGCCAGAGAGCTACCCCAACGGCTTCCAATTTTGCATCCGTGGATAACCTGAATTGGCCCCGGCCGTGGACGGATCAGGGTCACCACGAGTTCCGACTGCGTGGTCAGCAAGCAGGGTATGCCAGCCGAGGCGGGTTGACGGAATACCGTTTTCGGCGTTTTTAGTTAGGGCGCTGGAGTATCGGCTCAGCAACGAGGTTGTCGGATTCTGCCGGCCACTCAAGAAGTGTGTAGGCGTTTGTGGTCATCATGCGGTTGAGCAGTTCCTCGCCCGCGAGTTTCCGGGCCCATGCAAGGAGTTCCGGGTAGCCGTTGTCTTCGTGACGTGTGAATGGCCAGTCGCTGCCGTAGAGGAGCCTGTCAGTGGAACCACGCTTCAGGAAAAGGGAAAATATCGACTCCGCCTGGTCGTAGGAAGAGCGGTAAGGAGCGGATACCTTTACCCAGCACTTGTCGAGCCCGGCCAGGTTTAATACCGCTTCGATCGCCCCGGGGTGTTCTCGTTTGGGCAGGCCGAGGTGATCGATGACCAGTTTTGTGGGCCACGCCGAGAGGGCGGGAGCAAGCTCGAGCCATTGTTGCCCCGATGCCTGAATTTCCAAGTGCCACCTGCTGTCCGCCATCACCTCTCCCGCAACCATCCAAGAGGCGGAAAAGAGGTCAGGAACAGGCTGGCCCACGAGGTTCAAGCGGACGCCCCGCACGCCCGCCGCGTCCAGAGCGCGCACCCTTTCCTCTGAAAGTTCGCATTGCAGGGTTGCGTCGTCAACCACGACCACGCCCCGGAGCCTGTCTGGCTCCGCCGCCAACGCAGTCAGAAGGTAACTGTTGTCCGAACCCAGGAAACTTGGCTGCACGAGGACCCCCCGTGCCACACCATGGGCAGTCAGGACGCTCAAGTACTGGTCCAGTGTCGCATCGTAGTGCGGGACGTACCTTGCGTTGGCGGTAGGTGTAAGTCCCCGGTAGAAGATGTGCGCATGGGTGTCGACCAGTGGTGCAGAGGCTCGGAACATGGAATCACTGTAGCTCAATCTGCTAAACCTTTATAGGACTAGACCTATAAAGGAATCTGCTCTAGGCTGTGAGGCATGACACAAGCTTCTGCCTCCCCAGCACTGGCACACACCGATCAGCGTCTGCCTCTGCACGCCCGGGTCAAAGACGACATGATCCGGCGTATCCGGGCGAACGAGTGGGGCAGCAGCACACCACTGCCGGCCGAATCTGCTCTGTCTGAGGAGTACGGCATTTCGGTGGGTACGTTGCGGCGCGTCCTTGCGGAGCTCGCCGCTGAGGGACTCCTGGAGCGCCATCAGGGACGCGGCACGTATGTCCGTCGGGCTACCTTCCAGAACTCTCTGTTCCGCTTCTTCCGGATGCACGGAGGAACGGGCCAGACACCCGGCAGCCGCATCCTGGAACGAAACACGCAGGACTCCCCGGCCGAGGTGGCCGCGGCCCTAAATCTAGAGGAACAGTCTCCGGTACTGCACCTGCACCGGCTGCGTCTGTGGCAAGATACACCCTTCCTCGTCGAAGACATCTGGCTACCGCTGCCGAAGTTTCAGCCGATCGCCGACATCGACCCCGCTGAACTCGGGAGCCTGCTGTATCCGGAATACGAAAACCGGATTGGCCTCGTTATCGGCTCAGCAACCGAGGAACTCTCGGTCACCCAGGCCACCGAACCTCAGGCCGCACTCCTGGACTGCGCAGCCGGGGATCCCCTCGTCAAAATCAACCGCATCGCACGCACCCACACCGGCGACGTCGCCGAGTACCGCGAGTCCTACGGGCTGGCATCATCATTCCGATACCAAGTGGAGATCAACTAAGCCATGCAAGAACTCGTGGCCGTTTCCGGCCTTGTCCTTATCTTCGGCCTCTCAATGTGGCGCAGTATCAACATGGGCGCCGTCGCCCTGGTTGTCGCCTTCCTGCTGGGCGTCCTGTACTTCGGTCAGACAGCATCCGGGATCGCCTCCGGCTTCCCGGGCAGCCTCCTGATCACACTCTTAGGCGTGACCTACCTCTTCGGCATGGCCAGGGCCAACGGCACTATTGACCAGATTGTCGGAGGCGCCGTGGGAGCAGTTCGGGGTCGGGTTGCCCTGGTCCCCTGGGTCTTCTTCATCCTTGCCGCCATCATCACCGGCTCGGGGGCGCTCTCGGCAGCGACGAACGCGATCCTCATCCCCGTCGGGCTGGCTTTCGCCCAGCGCTACAGGATCAACCCGCTCCTTGTGGGCCTGTGCATCATCAACGGCACCAATGCTGGCGGGTTCTCCCCCATCGCCGTGTACTACAACATCGTCGACGGCGTCCTGGACAAAGTCGGCGTCTCGGTGGACGCCGGCCAGCTCTTTCTCTGGACCTTCATCGCAAACGTTGTCATCAACGCAGTGGCGTTCATCCTGTTGGGCGGACCCGAACTGATGCGCCGCGGACGCGAAGAAGAAACCGCGGACTCCACCACCTCATACCTCGGCGGCGGCACCGGAACCATCACAAAGACAGCAACCTGGACCGGCCAGAAAATCGTCACCGTAGTGCTAATGGCCAGCATTCTCGTCGGGGCCCTGGGCTTCAAGCTCGACGTCGGATTCCTCGCCCTCGCCGCCGCCGTGACACTGTCAGCTCTCTACCCGCAGCACTCCAAGGAAGCCCTCGGACACATCGGCTGGAACGTGATCCTCCTCATCGGCGGCATCGTCACCTATATCAGCATGCTCGAAACCGCCGGCGTCATCCAAGAACTCGCCAACTCCGTCGCCGGCATCGGCACACCCCTGCTGGCAGCACTGATGATGCTGGTTGTTGCCGGTGTGGTATCAGCCTTCGCCTCCACCAACGCCATGTTCGTCGTACTCGTCCCACTGGCAGCACCCCTGCTCACCACCGGCTCCATCGGCGTCCTGGGCTTCGTGATCGCGCTCTGCATCGCCGCATCGGCCGTAGACTCCAGCCCCTTCTCCACGGGCGGGGCGCTCGTTGTAGCCAACACCGAAGAAGAAAAACGCGAAAAAACCTTCCGCGGCATGATGATCTGGGGCATGTCCATGATCGTCGCAGCACCCCTGCTGGCCTGGCTCCTGTTCGTCGTGATCTAACCCACCGCCAAGAGAAGGCGGGTTGAACTCTCAGCCCGCCTTCTCGTTTGTTCCCCGAAAGCTCCCAACACGACGTGAGTATCAGTCCGCTGCTCCGTCCGGTCAGCACAATAAAGGATGGCCATGCCAGCCCGCCAAACAGAACCGGTCCCCCACTGGACACGACTACAACGTGGCGACCAATTAAATGTCTACAAGAACGGGAAACTCGTGGCGTCAGGAATCGTCGACATGGTCGCCCTGGACGGCAGCGTCTTCTGGTTCACCCCGAACGGCGCAGACACCCGCAGACTGTTCCTCCACGCCGACAAACTCCACGTCCAAAAGCGCGTACGCCTGTAGTACACCCCCACCTGACAAGTATGTTGCCGCCGCCCACAGCCGGGGACAATTCTCAAAGGTTATCCACCGCTACCGCTGCCAGGGAGCTCCCCCAACGGCTCCCAATTTCCAGCCGTGGATAACCCGAATTGACCCCAGCCATGGACGGATCAGAGTCGCCACCAGTTCCGGCCGCGTCATCAGCACGCACGGGTGCGCCCTGCCGAGGCAGGTTGACGGAATATCCGTTATCGGCGTTGTAAGTTGCCCGGGGAGAGCTCGAAAAGGCCTTTATTACCTACTGATGAGAGGGTTCTGTCGGGGCGACAAACTCGCACTCACCTATCGTGGCTGAGCCTAGGTCCGGAGAATTGCTTCGAGGCGAGACGGTTCCGCGTCTTCCCTTCCAAACCGTCTACAGCATCAGCGAAGACCCAGGCGCCGCTCACCTGACATAAATTCCGGATACATGCCCGGAACGGACACCAGCCAGGTTGCCGGCGTGCAGAGGAGTATGGAACAGGGCCTGATAGTGACGCATATTCCAGAGATTTTTCGTGAGTGGTATTAGTTCCCGCTGCCGGGGTCGAGACCCAAGGATGCGGGAATTCCTCGCGCTTGCCGCTCCCTCATCGCATTAGGACCACGAGTCCGCTGCTAGCTACAACATGAACCTATTTCCCTGGAAACCTGGAAGAGCCGTTTATGGCCGAGGGTTTTCGATGCCCCTTTGCCGGACTTGGCCGCGACCGGCGCGAAGCACCAGCCGGAACTCTATCCGTATTGCTGCCTGCCGTAAGTATCATTGAGTCCAGCGATAGTTTTGAGGGGACAGGAGGAAAGCTGAGATGGTCAAAGGACGCATCACGATTGCTGAAATCGCCGATGAGCTGGGCGTTTCCGTTCCCACGATTTCCCGAGTCCTCAACGGCAAGGAAGACGTTGCCGCGCAGACACGGGTTCGGGTTGAGGAAGCACTGACACGGCATAACTACCGCAAGCCCGTTGCTGCGAATTCCACCTCCCGATCAGCTGACCTGCTTGATCTCGTTTTTCACGAAACGGGCAGCGGCTGGGCTCTTGAAATTATTCGGGGAGTTGAGCAGGCCGCGGGGCCAGAACACATCGGCGTTGTGCTCTCACACTTGGGAGGATCACACCGACCGTCCAAGAAATGGCTCGAGAACATCATGGCCCGCCGCTCCATCGGAGTGGTGCTGGTCCTCTCCGGACTCGATGAGGCTCAACGCCAGCAACTTGATGCGCGCTCCATACCCTACGTCGTCATCGATGCGTATGGTGAACCCGCATCAAATGTTCCCACCGTTGGCTCCAACAACTGGAACGGCGGCCTAGTTGCAACCCGGCACCTCATTGGGCTCGGTCACAAAAGAATTGCCGTGATTTCCGGGCCGAGTGATGTTCTCTGCAGCAGGGCGCGCGTTGACGGATTCAAGAGCGCCCATGACGAGGTGGGACTCGACTACGACCCGGCGTTGATTCGTTGGGGAAACTTTGAAAAGGAGGCCGGATATCAACATGGGTTTGAACTCCTCCAGGGCCCGAAACGCCCTACAGCCATCTTCGCCGGCTCTGACTACCAGGCACTGGGAGTGATGCGCGCGGCCCGTGAACTTGGGCTGCTCATTCCCCGTGATCTCTCCATCATCGGGTATGACAACCTGCCCGTTTCGGACTGGCTCACGCCCTCACTTACCACTGTCAACCAGCCGCTCGCTGAGATGGCGATGCTGGCCACACGAACGTTGATCTCCATGGCCCGTGGTAAGCCGATTGCTTCGCCCAGAGTTGAGCTAGGCACGGATCTGGTCATCAGGGAGTCCACGGCACCTCCGGCTGGCTAAGCCTTGGTGTCTAATTGAATTTGGCAGGTATGGTACCCGCTGGCAGGATGGTCCCAATCCATCCGGATGTCATTTCAGCCTTGATCTGACCATTGGCTCGGTCGTTGTGCCTTTCGGTGGCCCGTCCATCTGGGTGGAGCGGCACCGACCTGATTTTTTGGGTCCGGCGGGGCCACGGGCGGACGGGAACCTTCCAGAACAGGGCCACCACCGGCTGGCCGGGGTATTCTCCGCCGATGATTGATCCGACTGGCAGCCTCTAAGCCGCCCGGCAGGTCAAGGAACAGCTTCGCACTCTGCTGCTGAACACCAGCTCCCTCGAGGACGCGGGTGCTGCCAAGAACGCGCTTACTGATCGTGGCACGCGCCGCGATGCCGGAAACAAACAGGCTCTACCGGACCGTGTGCCGGTGGTGGGCCGAGATCGAAGTCCTCATCGTCACTGGTGCAACCGCAGCCAAAGTAGAAACCAACAACGCTGCAATAAAACACATCAAGCGAACACGCCCGGGGCCATCGAAATCCGGACAACTACAAATCGCGTATCCTCTTGAGAAGTGCCGCCCGAATGGCAGCATGCGCATTCATCTCAGCAGACCATTCCCCGGGGACCTTGAAGAGCCGGTGAAGGAGTTCCGTCTCGTTTTGCCCTGGTGTTCGACGTCGTTGCTAGGCTGGCAGCGGTATCTCCAGTTGCGCTTCTCCAACGGGCAACTGGACAGTTGCTTTGGACTTGCCTGAATCAATTTCAAAGCGCCCGGCGAAGGCGGCAAGGCTGATGCGTCCGTCTCCGTCCGTGACCATGTCAATCGGATCCAGCCACCATTTCCCGCGGATGAGGTCCTGAAGTGCTGTGTAGGCCGGCTTCGGAGAGCCATTGAGCCGGATCAGCCCACTTGGCGCACCGAGCCATGCCCTAGCGTCGTCAAAGCCCCAATACGTAATGGATTGAACCGCCGGGTGCGCCACGAGAGTTGAATAGTGGCGGACAATTTCCGCTGCCTGACGTTCCTCTCCAGCTGTAGTTGTGGGCCAGTCATCAATCACGTAGTCGTTGAGATCTCCCACATGCGAGGGCATCAAGTCCCCGGAAAGGAGGGTGGTCTCGGTCCAATGCAGTGGAAGCCCAAACCTGGCGAATCGCTGGCACACGTCATTGAGTTGGTCTTCCCCGCGGAACCCTTTGTGCATGTGGGATTGCAGACCTATAGCATCGATCTGAATACCGGCATCGAGGACTTCCTCAACGAGTTGTTCGTACCGCGGCCCCAGATCAAAGTCGTTTAAGATCAGCTGCGCCCCCGGGTTCTGGCTCCTCGCCTCATCGATAGCAAGCGCCACCATCGGCACACGTCCCTTGTCAGCGCACATCCGGGTAATGGCATTCTGGACGCCATCGGGCTCATTGATAAACTCCGGCATGATGACAACCTCGTTGATCGCGTCCCAAGAGTTGATGAGCCCAGCGAAATCCTGGACTTCTCGGCGGATCCTCCCCCGCAGCAGTTCCTCGGCAACAGGTAGCGGAAGCGGGTCCACCCAAGGCGCCTTCACCGTGTGCCACACCAGCGGGTGACCCTTGAGCCGCACCCCGCGACTGGCAAGCCATTGGGCTGATTGGAGCAGTTTTTTGCGTTCAGTGACGCCACGAGTGGGCTCGTACCGTCCCCAGTAAAAAGCGAGTGTTGCCGTATCAAATAGCCCTCGCCAAAGTTCTCGACTTTGCTCTTCCCGGTCGTCCATCGCTGGGGGCGTGCACCCGAAACCGAAGGCATGCTGCACCTGTTTTACCCGTACTGGCTGTCCAGGAACCGGGTTGCCGCGGGTATCGGTCACCGTGATGGTGGCATTGGTTCTGCGATGGGCGTAGCGATCAGCTGTCATGGTTATCTTCCTCGGGGACTTTCCCTTATGACTTACCGTGGATAAAAAGCGTTCAACGCACGATACTCGTCCGCTTGAAGCGGGAGGACGGCGCCATGTTTGGTGTTTTTTGGCAGGTTAAAACCGGGCATGCGCTGCCAGTCGCCCGACTCTAAGTTGCTGGTGCTGTAGGCGTGATATCCATGCGGCATGTGGGCGTATTGATCCACCCAGAGATACCAAAGGTTTTCATGGTTGTTGCGGAAAACCAGTGGCCCTTCCACCTTGGGTGAAATCTCGTGCCCCACGTTCTGGGCCACGGTGATGAAATCGTTGGAGAAAACCGAGGATCCTCTTTGGTGGAACACCTGAAGTGACAGGGGGGCGGAGTCGTCGTGCTTGGCGAAACGGTGCACGGCGGTGTCCGTGACGAGCAAGGTCATGTCGATGACCCCACCCGGAAGCTCCAAGTAAACTTGCGGAACGGTGAATTTCACGAAGTCCTTGGTCCGTGCCACCAGAATCTTGCTGGGACCCGTCTCGGCTGACGTCAGCGTCCCGGACTCCTTGAGTCCGGAGGACCAGAAAACTAAGAAATCACCGGAAACCGGATCATAGACTGACTTCGGTGCCCATGCCATGCCGGCACCTTCCGGAGCCACCCTCACGTATCGTGGCTCCGACCAGGTGAGCAAGTCAGTGGAGTCCCAAATCACCACATCTAGGCTGCCTCGGTGCCTGAATTCCCACCAGTCGGGTCCTTCCGGCCGCCACACGCGCAAATCGGTTGCCAGAATGTGGAACATCCCATCAGGTCCCCGGACTATGTTGGGGTCCCGAACACCACCGGTCCCCTCCGAAGATTCAAGGACGGCTTCGCCTCCGTTCAAGCGCCGCCAGGCCAGCGGATCATCCCCCTCGCTCAGCGAGAAGAAGATTTTCTCTTTGTGCTCAAGCGGGTCCTCCACGAAATGGACCAGCAGGTAGCCGAACGCTTCGCTCAAGGCCCCTCCTGGAGATCCGCGAAGTCGGCGAAACCGCCATCCCCCGTCGCCAATGCCCCGTAGGTGACTCCGACGAACCCGCCGTTGTTCTCGGCGCACAGGTGGGAGATATCCAGCACTTCAGACCGCACCGCTTCACCATCGTCCGGTTCCCATACGGCAACAGCACTAGTTCCATGAACTTCAAAGCCAAGAACACCTTTGCCCGCCCCTTGGGGCAGTGTCAGCCAGGGAGTGTGTGTGGAGCCAGCAGGAGCATCTGCTGAGGTGGTTTCGATACTCACCGTCCCGCTGCCCACCGTGACTGCGATAAATGCCGTGGCTGAGTAGCGCAAGGCCAGACCGGAGCCGACCCCTTCGCTGGCATTGACCAGACGGATCTGCACGCGGGTGCTCAGGCTTGTCAAACGTCGGGCTAGAAATGCTGGACTGGCTTCGGTCAGACCATCCCCGGCCTGGAGGCGGAACGTCCCGGAGCTCTGAGTTTCTGTGAGGATCTCCGATGGGTGACGCCGGACGGCCATGACATCTTCGACACCGATTGCGGTCGGCTTGTTCGCGACGTCAGCGGGCAAGTGCTCTGGGCCGGTCAAGTTCTGCAGACCTTGGGGATTTTGGGGCAATTGTCCTTCCCCCGGGGCAAAGACGGGCCAGTCGTATTCCCATGTCACCGGAACCAGTAACGTTTCCCGCCCAAGCAAATCACATCGGTCCCAGGCGCGCGTCGCCAAACAAACAGCCCACCAGCTGCCATCTCGCGCCTCGACGAGGTCGGCATGGCCAACGTTTGTCACTGGCGATGCGCGACCAAGATTTCGGTGCGTCAGTACAGGATTAGCGGGATTCCCGGTGAACGGACCCAGCGGCGACTCTGCACGTGCCACGACGATCGCATGGTGGAAGCTCGTGCCGCCTTCGGCCGCGAGGAGGTACACAAACCCGTTGCGACGGAACAGGTGCGGCCCCTCCGACCAGATGGCTCCGCGCAAGGCCCCGGACCAGACGATGGTCTCATCCGTGTCCGGCACCAGCGTTTCGTTGTCGAGCCGGCGCACCCACACCTCGGTTTGTTGGTCCCATTCGGGGAACAGCGCCAGCCTGGTCCCATGGGCCCACATGCTGCCGTCAGGATCAATCATGATGGAGGGGTCGATTCCGTCCATGTCCCACCAGATGGGATCGGACCATGGACCGGCCGCGCTGTCCGCCGTGACAATGAAGTTCCCCGACGCTCCCTCGGTCCCGCCCACCAGCGTGCAAACCAACAGGAAGCGGGTTCCATCATGCCGGATCGTCGGCGCAAATAAGCCGCCGGAATCTTTCACGGTCGAGAGATCTATCTGGCCTGGTCGGTCAATCACATGACCAATGACTTCCCAGTTGACTAAGTCTCGGGAGCGGTGCACGGGCAGTCCGGGCAAATACTCGAAGGTTGAATTCACCAAATAGAACCAGGTTCCATCGTCCCCATCGACGCGGCACACGGACGGATCCGGATAGAACCCCGGCAAAATGGGATTGGTCCCGCCCCACATAGCAATGGTTTGGATCTCAGTCATTCTTGATAAACCTCCGAGTAACGTCCGCGATGAGCGGTTGTGCAATGAGCCAGAGAATGCCAATGAAGGCCCATGCCAGGACAAGCAGGGCCAGTTCCGTACCAAGGTGCACCGTGGCCACGGCAACAACCAGGAGGGACAAAAGGCCCAGGCTCACCTTCCACTGGGCGAAAAGTTCGACGGCGGCGATCCGCATCGAATCGCGCGTGCGGAAGGAAAACAAGGAGGCGACGATCAGCAAATGCCCAGCCCAGACACCGAGCAGACCCAAGACGATGATTCCTGCCGGTCGAAAAGCTGCTCCGAAGGGAACTGCGTTCGCAAAGACAATGTTGACGATCAGTACCAGCGCAACGGCAACAACCACAGCCCACCACTTCATGGTGTCAAGGAAGTTCAGCCGGTATCCACGCCACAAGGCACGGGACGGGGACAGGTCCGGCGACGCTGCCCAAGCACGCAGGGCATACACGGCGCCCGAGAGAGCAGGCCCCACGGGCAGCAGCGCAATAACGAAGAACGCAGCGTTGGAAACTGGATCGCCCAACAAGGTCCACACCACAAGTGTTGGGCCGCACATCAGGACGAGAAAAGCCGCCAGCACAAGAAGTCGATACACGCTGGCCGTCATCCGAGACAGTACGCCGCGGCCGATCTCGTTCGCGAGGGCGCTTGAGCTCATCGCTGCTCCCCGAACGGGGAGAGGGATTGAACGTGGACGTCGCTGGTGGCCATGAGTTCGCGATTTGCACCAACAATTTGTTGGCGTCCCACGAGCGTCCGCCGGACCACGGCGTGCACGTCCGTGCTGGAGCGCGAGATGCGCAGTTCCAGCTCTCCTGGCTCCACCACCTGCTGCAGGTTGAGCCCGGCGAAAGAGGTCAAATCCGAGTGCAGCGAAAAATTCACCGTTGCTTTCTCTCCTGGTTCAAGGTTCACCCGCCGGTACGCGACCAGCCGAATGTCCGGGCGGGTCACTTGGGCCACGGGATCGTGCAAGTAGACCTGAACTACGTCGGCCACCCTCCTTGCGCTGTTATTGCTGATCTCGATGCCCAGCATGGTGCTTTCACCAATCTGCCATTGCTGATTCCCTGTGGTCACGTGCCCCCAGCTCAGTTCTCCGTAGGAGAGACCGTGGCCGAAGGGGAAGAGAGCTTTGGGATCGAGATTTGAAACCCCATTCAGCATGCCTAACGGGGGCGCCAAATAGGTCCCCGGCTGAACATGGGGATTTTGGGGAATGCTCACCGGCAAGTGCCCGCTAGGGTTGACTGCACCGGTCAGCACTTCCGCGATGGCCTGGCCGCCGCGTTGTCCCGGGAAGAACGTTTGCACCACCGCGGCACACTTCTTCGCTACTGCGCCCAGGGCGTACGGCCTGCCGGAAAGCAGGAGCAGGACGACAGGTGTCCCGGTCTCCAGAACAGCTTCCAGCAGAGCTAGCTGCTCACCGGGCAGGCGCAGGTCCGCGGCATCGCAGCCTTCCCCGGATGTTCCACGCCCGAACAGCCCGGCTTGATCTCCCAGTACCACCACTGCCACATTCGCGTCAGCTGCAGCATCCGTCGCGGCTACAAAGCCGCTCCTGCCTGCAGCCTTGACATCGCAGCCCTGGGCAAAGGTGATTTCACCGTGATGCTGTCCTCGCAATCCTTCGAGCACTGTTCCGATCTCCAGTCCAAGGCCCCGCTCCGGATGTTTGACGCCAACGTGTGCCGGAAATGAATAGCAGCCGAGCATGCCGTAGGGATCATCTGCAAGTGGGCCGACGACGGCGAGGCGGGCCGCCGGACGCAGCGGCAGCACGCCGTCGTTCGCGGCCAAAACGACTGCCTCCCGGGCGAGCTCCAACGCCAGAGACTGGGATTCGGCGGTGTCTAGCTGCACCACATCCGACACCTCCGGCTGGTAATCGGCGTCCAGTAGGCCCAGATCAATCTTCTGCACAAGAACCCGTCGCAGTGCCCGGTTGACGAGCTCCTCCGAAATGGATCTGGCCCGCACGGCCTCATTCAGGGGTTTGCCGTAGGCAGCCACCGACGGCAACTCAACATCAATCCCTGCTGTAAGCGCCCGGGCGGCTGCTTCGGACTCGGTTCCGGCAACCCGCTGGAGTGTGCGTAGGAACGCGATGGCAAAGTAGTCCGCCACCACCACGCCGTCGAACCCCCACTTTTCCCGCAGCAATTCTGTGAGCAATTGCTGATCTGCAGCCGCGGGTACCCCATCAACTTCAGCATAGGAATTCATCACGGACCGGGCACCGCCATGGCGAAGCGCCATTTCAAACGGCGGGTAGTAGACATCTGCCATCTCACGCGGGCCTGCCGCGACCGGGGCATGATTGCGTGCGGCCCGCGAACCGGAATATCCCGCAAAATGCTTGAGTGTGGCAACGACACCAGCACTTTCAAGCCCGTGAACATACGCGGCGCCAACGGTTCCGACAAGGTATGGGTCCTCGCCGATGGTTTCCTCCACTCTTCCCCAGCGGTAATCCCGCACCACGTCCAAAACCGGGGCGAGCCCTTGGTGCACGCCCACTGATCGCAGCGACCGGCCAATTTGCGCGGCAATACGGCCAACCAGCTCCGGGTTGAAGCTGGCACCCCATGACAGTGGAACCGGATACGCCGTGGCCCCCCACGCGGAGAAGCCGGCCAGGCATTCTTCGTGGACCTGCGCCGGGATCCCGAAACGATTGGCGACCATGATCTGTCGCTGGGCCCTGGCCAAGGACCGTGCCCCTGCCGAGGGATCAACCGGAACAGTGCCGAAGGGCCGGGTGAGTTGCCCGAGCCCGTCAACTATCACATCGGAAAAGACGGGTGTGTCCTGGCTCATGTCGCTTTGATATGGCGCCACGTCCCCTCCCCCATCGTCGGCCCCAACCCACAAACCCACGAGTTGGCTCGTTTTCTCCTCTAGAGTCATTTCGGCAATCAGCGCATCGGCCCGAACAGTTGCCGAAAGTGAGGTGTCATGCCACGGCATTGCTTTCAGGAAATTGGGCTGGACCACTGAGCTGTCAATTGTCATTCTTTGCAAACCTTTGGGTGGAAACGGGCCCGGGCAGAGAGCCGGGAAACAACTGTTGAAGAACGGCCTAGATGGTGGCTAGCCCTTGACCGAACCAAGCATGATGCCTGAGACAAAGTACTTTTGAACAAACGGGTAGACGCACAGGATGGGGATGACTGTAAGGATCATCGTCACCGATTGAATGTTGGCCGAGAGAGCTGCTGCTGTACTTCCGGACGATGCTGCGCCTTCGGATGCTGCGCTGGACGCTCCGGCAATCAAGTTACGCAGGAATAAGGTGACGGGAAAGAGCTCGCTTTTGTCCAGGTAAAGGAAGGCGGCAAACCAGTCGTTCCAAAATGCCACTGAATAGAACAGGATCATCGTGGCGATGACTGCTTTTGAGAGGGGAAGGACGATGCGACCGAAAATTCCGAACCAGCTCAGCCCATCGATCTGAGCTGCCTCCTCCAAATCCTTGGGCAGATTTTCAAAGAATGATTTCATCACCAACAGGTTGAACACTGAGATCGCGCCGGGGATGACCAGTGCCCACATGGTGTTCTTCATGCCCAGGGAGGAGATCAGAACGTAGTTTGGCACAATTCCACCGTTGAAGAACATCGTGAAGACGGCAAGGCCAATCAAGATTTTCCGTCCGCGGAGGTGCTCTTTGGACAGGACGTAGGCGAACGTGGTGGTGAGCGTCATGGCGATGATTGTCGCCACCACGGTGTAGAGGACCGTGTTGCCGTAGTTACGCCAAAACATCCCGTTGTTCATCACTGCTATGTAGGAATCAATATTGAAATCCACCGGCAGCATGTTCACTTGCCCGGCCTTGATCGCCCCGGGGGAACTAAACGATTGGGCAAGGACTGTCACGAATGGATACAACATGACCAAACACAGCATGATTAACGCCGTCGCGTTCAACCACGTGAAAATGGTGTACCCGGTGGAATCCCGGGACCCTCGCGGTCTGCCTGGGCGGCGTAGCTTGGCGCCTTTGGCCAGGTCCGTTTGAATCACCATAGACTTGCTCCTACTACTCGCCGCGAGACAAAGTTCGCGGACAAAACCATTACCAACCCAATGAGCGCTTGAAACAGCCCGATTGCAGCGGCATAACTGAGGTTGTTCGACACAAGGCCCACTCGGTACAGATACGTCGAGATGACATCCGCGGTGGAGTAGGTCAGGGGGTTGTACAGCAAGAGGACCTTTTCAAAGCCAACGTTGAGGAACGTGCCGATGTTGAGGATCAAAAGCGTCATCATGGTTGGCCGGATGCCCGGGAGGGTGACATGCCAGATCTGGCTCCATCGGTTGGCTCCGTCAATCTCAGCTGCTTCATAAAGCGCAGCGTCGACAGTGGTCAGGGCCGCGAGGTAGAGGATGGTGCCCCAGCCAATTGTTTGCCACACTTCAGATCCAACGTAGATGGCACGGAACCACTCTGCATGCTGCAGGAACGGAATCGCGTCACCTCCAAAAGCGGTGATGATTTGGTTTGCCGTACCTTGCACGGACAGCAGCTGCATGACCATCCCGACGATGATCACGATCGAAAGAAAATGCGGCAGATACGAGATCGACTGCACTAACCGCTTGAAGGTTTTCTTGCGTACCTCGTTGAGCAGAAGGGCAAGAAGGATTGGCAGCGGAAAGCAAACGATGAGTGTCAGGCCGCCGAGGATGACAGTGTTTGAAAAGACGTGCCAGAACGTTGGGTCGTTGATGAACATGGAAACATAGCGCAGGCCCACCCATTCATCGCCGAAGATGTTTCCTCCTGGCCTGAATCGACGGAACGCAATAACGTTTCCGAGCATGGGCCCGTACCGGAAGATCGCAAGAAAGATCAGCGGTACTATCGCCAAGGCATAGAGCTGCCAATCTCGCTGCAACGATTTCCGCAACGTCCTGCGCCCTGCGTTTCTGGACTTGCGCCTGGACTTATTAGGTCTATCCTGTCGGTTTGGAGTCAAAGACCGGCCCGGAGGCCGGCCGTCAGACTGATCCGCAGGCTCGTTCACCTGCACTGTGCTTGTGTTTGTCATTAAATCGCTCCATCAGTTCGGCGACTAAACGATTCGAACAGCCTTCGGGCGCCCCGAACCATAGATGGTTCCAAGGAACTACGCCTTGCTTTCAAAGCGTTGGCGGGCGGTGTTAATCAAGTCAACGTAACTAGTGAGGCCTTGACCTTCAAGCTCGCTGACGTACTTATCCCATTCACTGAGGTCTCGCTCCCCGAGCACGAATTTCAGGGTGTTGGTATCGACAGCGTCTTTCAACGGGGTTGCGAGCAACGAGGACTGCTCGAGTTCGGCTTCTTCCAACGGTGCCGGCGGATTCGGTTCGCGGAAAGTCCTGGTCGTCAGAACCGAATCAATGTATGCCACGGCATTTTCGGGGCTGTAAGACTCTTTCAGCTTCCGACTTTCAGTCCCTTCCGAGGCGAATGTGGAGTATCCAAGATCCTTCTGGATATCCACAGCACCCTTGCTCGTGAGGTTCCAGGCATCAAGTGAGAAGCCGTCCATGAGCTTGATAGCACCCGAAGCATCCTTGGTGTACTGCTTTCCCTCAACGCCCCAGCGCAGCAGCTCACGCGCACCGGGGTTGTAGAAGTACCAGTCAACAAACTGCAACAGCGCTTGGAAGTTGGGTTCGTCTTTAGCCTTTGAACTGAGCATGAAACCATGCCAGAAGTTGCGGGGCCCAATAACATTGCCGGCGTGGCCGCCAGGAGGAGCAATGAGAATCACCTCGTGTTCCCCCGCCCCCAAAGTCTTATCAAGCGCCGTCGAGTATTCAATTACTGTTTCGGTGTTCCCGGAAGCGGCGAAGACTTTATTGTTCGCGAACTTCTCCGAAACAGTGGCATTTCCGCCGCCAGCATCGGCCGCTGTCAGCGATTCCGGATCCAAAAGACCGTCCTTGACCAGACCGTGGAAGAACGTGACCAAGTCCTTGTACTCGCTCGATGTTGCGACGTACTTTAGCTTGTTGCTGTCCTTGTCCAGGATTGTGCCGTTTCCAAAGCCCCAGCCGGCCTGCGTACCGAAGGCGTGAGCAGCATAATTCAGCAACGATTGGCCTTCAAAGCCGTCAGCCAACGGATAGGAATCCGGATATTTGGCCTTGATCTTGACCAATCCCTCGCGCACTTCATCCCAGGTATTGGGAATCCCCGCTCCCACTTCCTCGAAAATATCCTTACGGATCATGAGGGAGAAGACAGGTACTGACACCTCTTGGAGACCGGGCAACATGTAATACTTCCCATCGGCCTGACGCAAATTCTCCATCATGCCCTCAAGGTCCCAATCCTTCACATATTTCTTGAAGTTGGGCATGTATTCGACGTAGTCACTCATGGGCAGCACAGCACCGGAGGAAACGAACGGCTTCTCGTCACCTGGGTAGATGAGCGGAATGATCGAGGGAGCATCGCCGGCACTGATAAGCAGGCTACGCTTTTCCACCGCGTCGCTGAATGGAATGTGGGTCAGTTCAAGATTGACGTTGGTTCGGGACTTAATTTCCTTAAAGACCTCCCAAGAATCCTTCACCGGAAGTTCTGGCCAATCGGTCCAGAGAATGGAGAGATCTAACGGCTCCGAAGCCTTGAACTGCATGTCTGCCTCGTAGCCCTCCATGGCACCGACGTTCTGGGTGGAGATGTCCACCGGGGTGTTCGATTTGTTGGTGCAACCAACCAGGGCCAGCAGTCCGGTTGCGGCGACGCCCGTGACAAACGCACGCCGACCTATGGACGGATTCTTGAAAAGTGCCATTTTCTCTTCCTTGAGTTCGAGCCAGACTTACACTGTGCTTTTTCGATAGTTTCGCAACGGTTCCGATAGTTTTGAGAGTATTTCAGGTCACAATTGAAGTCAATGGCTGTCCGTTCCACGCGCATCCCGGCGAGCCGATACGGCGCGTCCAGCGACCCCCCAAAAGTGGCCGACGAGGCAAGCAGCCTGGTGGGCGCGAGGTGAACCAGGCACAGAACTGGGACTCCGCGGGAATAATCTCGCGGCCCCTACTACCGATGGCGGATCACCTGGTTCTTTTGGACAGTTTTTCCGGTTCCGTCACGATTCCATTCAGCGCGGTCACAAATGATTAACAGTTACCGACCGTAATCAGTCCTCTATCTTGACGCGGTGTCTGGTCGTCGCCGCGTCAGGACTCTTCGCTGCGGCTTGATCCTGTGCGCGCAACGCCTTGATCTGTTCCAGAGCTTCCTTGACCGCTTCCGGGGCCCCTTGGCCTCGGACTCTTCACCTATGGGGACCAGCAATAAGGCCTGTACAAGGCCCCAGTCCTCAGTTAAATCTCTTGACGGTGCAAAACGTTTTGCATATAGTGTTGCATACAACATACAAAACGTTTTGCAAAGGAAAGTCAATGGCGACCAAGGTCAACATCCGCGACGTGGCAAAAGCCGCCGGCGTCTCAGTGACAACCGTGTCCCATGCCCTCAGCGAAGCGCACAGCTCGCGCGTCAACGCCCGGATTGCTTGCGCGTGAAGTGTCGGCGACGGTCGAAAAGTGAGCCGTCGTGACGGCTTGGAGTCTAGTGGTCGTTGCAACACCTGAGCTTCTAGGAGTTGCAAGTGGGAGACCTGAAGAGACCAACGAAGTCGCGGGGTTTCCATCACGTTCGCCGGATGGTCGCGCCACGTTGCTCGGTGCCCTGCTGGAATACACCCCAACCTGACGTCAGGCTTGCCCCACGAAAACGTCAGATTAGGGTCTAATCTAGGCATTCCGGACATACCTTGGGGAGGGCCTCAGGCCTCAACCTGACACCCACTTCAGCCGGCCTCGAGCCACATGGCGGTGAAAACAGCTTGCCTGCGAAGCCACCGCGGAGAGACACCGAGAGAACTCACGGAAGCCACTCCCACCCGCCTCAGCCCTTCCGGTCCGCCCGGTACGCGCTGGGGCTCACCCCGTGCAGCCGGCGGAACTGGCGCGAGAAGTAGAACTGGTCGGAGAGCCCGATTTCCCGGCCCACCTCCGCAATCGTCAGGTCGGTTGTGTCGAGCAGTAGCCTGGCCCGCGCCATCTTCAGGGCCGTGTGGTGGGCCAGCACTCCCCCACCTGTCGCCTCCCGGAACAGCTTGCTCAAATGCGACGGCGAAACACCCACCACCCTGGCCAGGTCCGGCAGGCGGATGGCGCCGTCCACCCGGTCCTCGAGGAACTTCATGGCCTGCTGGAGCGGCGTTCCCTGTTCCGGGAGGCGGCGGTCCACCGCCAGGGTGGCCAGCAGCTTCCAGGCCATCCCGGCCGTGGCCACCAGGCGGGCCGGCGACTGGTCCTGCTCCAGGGCAGTAATGATCTCGTCCAGCATGGCCGTCAGCCGGTCCACCGCCACCAGCGGGATGATAGGCCGGCCGGCGCGGACCCCGGATTCTTCAACGAGCTCGGCGGCATCGGAGCCAAGGACGTGGCACCACCAGATAGTCCAAGGGTCCCCAGCAGAGGCACCGTAGGCATGGGCCTCACCGGTGTTGCCGGGAAGTACGACGGCGGTTGCCTTGCCTACGTCGTAACGGTTACCCCCGGTTTCCACCCACCCCGCGCCCGCGACGCAGAGGATGACTATGGTTTCCTCCGCGCCCTGGGGTCGGTACCGCCCGTGCTCCCCGGCGGCGGGAAACACGCCGGCGTCGGTGACCACCAGCCGCCGCGTGACGGGACGCTCCAGCGCCTCACGGACCAGGGGCCGGGGAACCACCACCAGGCGCTGGTTGGGAAACCCCGTTGCCCGCTCCACCCCACACTCCTTCCGCCACGAAGTGTCCATGCTATGGCACAACGCTGCAGCTCAGGCGGGTTCCTCCGTCCACCTTGCCCACTGGAGGAGCTGCAGGCTGTCCAGCGAAACCAGGTCACCGGCAACCGTATCCCGCCGGCGCTGCGCCTCGGCCGGCAGCCCAACCTGCGCATCCTTGGCGAGCGGCAGGATCTGGAGCCGCACGTCCGAGCCCGGGCGTATCCCGGCGTCGTTGGTTTCGATGACCCAGGGGGAACCGTCCCAGAACCTGTCCGCTACCACGGTTCCGTCAACCACCAGGCGGGCCACGTCCCCGGCCCAAGCAACCTCCAGTTCCGCATGTTCCCCGGCCAGTCCCGCCCCAGCCACGTCCACCACATAAACGGCTGCCAGTTCGTCAATGTCAGCCTCCGCGGGCGCGGCAGCGCGGCCGGCGAGGGAGCCGAAGGACGCCGGGACCGGCTTCGAGTCGCGGATCCGCTCGGCAGGCAGCGTGCGGCGAAGGGGTTCAGGCTTCAAGATGCCGGTCCGCACGTCCTCGAACCCGCCGGCCGCCGCGGAGTAGCGCCGGACAGAGGCTGCGCCCCGTGACCTGCCGGCCAGGCGTGGTCCGTCCGCACCAACCCACAACGGGTCTGCGGACAGGACCAGCTGCCGCCCGCGCGGTGTCTCCAACGCCCACGCCTGGTCAGCCAGGTGGGAGGGCAAAACCAGGATGGCCACGGAGCCTTCGGGTGAGCTCGCCGTCAGGGTCACGGGCTGGGTTGCGTCAATGGAGTACCCGCCCTCGCCCAGCGCTGTTACCGGACCATCCACAACGGTTCCTTCCGGCAGGCACAGCTGCGGCACTATTCCTTCTTCTGCAGCGAGGACCAGCGTGGGCGCACCATCCGGATCCAGCAGGGTCAAGGCCGACGCCGTCGCCCAGCACAGGCGGACACCTGCCACTTCCAGATTAACGGGCCAGCGCGCGATGGTTCCGGCAGGAATGGTGAGGCCCCTGCGCGGAAAATTGAGCGTTTCCCCGTCCAGGAGGAGCGTAAAACGGGCCCCTGTGTAGTCCGGCAGGGGGATATGCGGCTGGTGCCAGGTGATGAACAAGAAGCCGGACCGGCCGCCCGAGCGCATGGCCCAGCGGAGCGTGGCCGCGTCATCAATGCTTGCAGGAAGGGTGTCCGGGAGGGTGGACGGCATCGGGGCGAGCCGGGCACCGAAAGCCGCCAGGAACGCGTGCTGCTTCCGCAGTTCCGCGAAGCTCGGCGCCAGCCTTCCGGCCGCACCAATGGGCGCGTGGAAATCGTAGTCGAACACCGGGAGATCGTTGGGGTAGCCCGTGTCCTGGGATTCCTGCAGCCCGCCGGGCGGGTTCGTTCCGCCCGTGAACATGTAATAGCCCTGCCATCCGGAGCCGCTACCGATCTTGTTGTTGGCCACCGCGGCAACGTCCCTGCCGCTGGGCCAGGGCCGCCGCTGGTAAGCCGTTGCCATGCCGCCGGTGAGTTCGCAGGTCGCCGGCGGATAGAGCGTGGACGGGGAACGGGACGGTGCCGTGCCGCTGCCCGAGAAGTGTTCACGCAGGTCCGCGCCGATCCCCGGGTCATCCCACTCGTGGCTGAAGAAGTAGTGCTCCCGGAAGGTGGGGTCCCACGGGGCGTCGGCATCAACCCAGAAACCGTCCCCGTAGCCACCGAACACCGGCATGACGTCATCCTCCGGGATGTCGGCGGCACCCCAGGCCGTTGCCGTCCAGACGGGTGCGCCCAGCCCTGCCGCCCTGGCCAGTCTTTTAAGCTCTGTGATGTGCCGGGGCTGGTCGTAGAGCTCATTTTCCAGCTGGATGCCAATGACGTTGCTGTCCGGGCCGGTGAGGCCGTCCAGCTCCGTGCCGACGCGGTTGAACCAGCGCTCCACCATGGCCAGATAGGCAGGGTCATTGGTCCGGTGTCCGACGGGCGCGGCCTGCACCCAGTCCGGGAAGCCGCCGTTGCGGACCTCGCCGTGGCACCAGGGACCCAGCCGCAGCACCACGTCCAGGCCGAGATCAGCGCAGAGCCGGACGAACGCGGCCACGTCCAGGTTGCCGTCAAAGCGCGCCTCGCCCTCGGCCGGCTCGTGATGGATCCAGAAGACGTAGCACGCCACCACCGTGATCCCTCCGGCCTTCATCAGCCGCAGCCGCTCTTCCCAGCGGGACCGGGGCAGGCGGCTGTAGTGCAGTTCACCCGAGACCGGCACCGCCGGGACGCCGTCGTGTTCCATGTACTGGCTGGTGAGCCGCCACCTTTTGTGGCGGTCCTCGGTGTTGCTCATGCGCGGGAACTGCAGTGCCAGCTCGTGCGGCCGGTGGGCGGCGCTGAGCACCCCGGCGCTGAACATTTCATCGCTGCCCATCCCCGCACTGGGCATCCCAACGGTCCCTTGTTCGTTCTGCATGGAGATTCTTTCAGCTTGTGGGGGCGGTAAGGATGAGGCGGTTCATGCGGAGTTGCCACGCTTCGTCGGCCCACATCGGGTGGTGCGGCGCGGCGTTGGAACACAGCACCATCCCCCAGACCCCGTGGTCCAGCGCCGCCCGGATGCCGCGTTCGGCGAGGTCGCGCCCTATGGGCCCTTCCTCGAACGTGCCGTGAAGGGACGTGTAGCCGATCCACCCTTCACCGACGACGGCGGGGACGTTCTTCCAGCGCGCCCAGGCGGCGATGGCGATGACCCGGGATTCGATTTCCCGCCGCATGACCTCCCTGAACTCGCCAAAACTGTTGTAGAGCCAGGCGTCCCACGCCTCCGGGTCAATCCAGTCGTAGCCGTAGAACATCTGGTCCGTGACCACTGTTGCCCGGTATTTCCACTCGGCCAGCCGCCCGTATTCTGCCACGGAGGGTGCGCCGGGCCGCAGCAGGGCTGCCAGGGCAGGGTTGGGAAAGGCAGGGTTGGGAAATCCGGCGGCGCCCTCGGACCTGATATCGATCTGCTGCTGGAGGGCATCCAGCACGCCGTAGCTGTAGACGTGGAACTGGGCTGCTCCCAGCCCGTCCGGGACGGTGTGCATGGCCAGGTGCGGGGGTTTGCCATAGCTTGCGGTGATTAGAAGGTCGGGATGGAGTTCCCGCAGGCGCTCCAGTTCCCTGGTGCCGCCCTCGGCGAGCGCGGGCAGGATGGAGAAGTCCACCTCGTTGTGCAGTTCCACCATGGCGATCCGGTCCCGGTGCCCAGCATTTGCCAGCCCGCCGATGAGCCGGTCCCACGCGTCCGCAAGGACCCTGTACCTGTCCTGCAGCGGGACGGCGTCGATCGCCTCGAACCAGCGCGGGGATCGGGCGAAGGCCGGCGACTGCTGGTATTCCCAGCTGGCGAGGATGACAACCAGGCCGTGGCGGGCGGCGGCCTCGAAGAGCTCCAGCAGCCGCTCCCGCAGGTTGAGGCGGTAGCCGCCGGGAGCGTCGTACCAGCGGGTGCCGCGGCCGTAGAAGCCGCCGTCCGGCGCGGTTCCGAGGCCCTCGATCTCCAGGTCGGTGGCCAGGTCATCGAGGCCGAGCGCGCCGGAGAGGAGCAGCGGGGCGGCGCAGATGCGGATGGTGTTGTACCCCAGCTGCGCAGCCTTCGCGCAGGCAGCGTCCAGGTCGGCGTACGGCCCGCCTTCTTCCGCCCGCGTGTACCAGGAGAAGTCCCAGAGGGTGATGGTCAGGCGGGATGGAAGGTGCGACGGCGGCGCGCCCGTCAGGGATGCAGCGTCAGTACCGCGTTCCATGGTTCCGGAGCCGAGGTATCTCGGTGCGTCGGTCAAGAGTTTGCCTTTTCTTTGAGGTGGGAGCGGCCCTCTGCGGCCAGTGCGCGCAGGAGTGCAGCTGTTTCGAGGCGGGCTCCTGCCGTGTCAGTGCTGAACAGCAGGAGTTCAGGCAGGGAGGTTGCAAAGTAGTCAGGCACTGCGGGAGCGGTTTCCAGTTCATCGGCGCCGGCATCGAGTCGCCGCCAGGTCCGTTCGGCGTCAGCGTGCCTGCCAAGCCTGCTGCAGGCAACACCTTTCCAGTACTCAGCGGGGCCGGCCGGAGCGGGGCCGGCGGCAAGCGGGGAGCCTTCCCTGCAGGCCTGGTTCCATGCCCCGGCTGCCGCTTCACCGTCCCCGGCCCGGCTGAGGGCGTCCCCCAGCGCCACCAGCCGCTCGGCCAGGCTCCCGGGAGGGTGCCGCCCTTCGCCCAGGTTCGCCGGCGCCTCCATGCCTTCGCGCAGGAGGGCGGCGGCCGCCGTCGGACTCTGCTCGGTGAGCGCGCGCGCAACCTCCACCGACGCACGGTCATAGGCCGCCAGGGCCATTCCTTCACCCCCCTCAAACGGCTGGAAGCTGCGGGTGGCCATGATGCCCAGGGCTTGGTCCGCCCGGCCGGCGTCAACCAGCAGGTTGGCATAGAGGAGGGTCAGGTCGTCGCGGTGGAACACAGCGGGGCCGTGCCGCTCGATGGCGTCGATGCGCTCCTGGACCGGCGCGCCCCGGAGGCCGGCCAGGACGGCACGCTCGAACACCAGCCGGGCATCATCCGGACTCAGCTCCAGGGCCCGCCCAAAGAAGGAGTCCGCAGCTGCCGCGTCCCCGCCGGTGTTGATGTGGGCGATCGCGGCGTTCCGCCACACCACGGGGTCCTCCGACCCGTTGGCCATGGAGGCCTGCAGGTGGGCAAGCGCTTCCGTGGTGCGCCCCGCGTCCAGCAGCCAGCAGCCCAGCAGTCCGTGCGCCACCGCGTCCTTGGGATATGCCTGGAGGGCGCGCTGCAGGGCGTCGTACTGGTCCAGGCCATGGGGGAAGGCATAGGTAGTGTCGCTGTGCCGGGCCGCCGCGCGTTCCCGCGACGCCGCTTCCGGGTCCAGCAGCTCGTCCAGCCAGCCGGCACGGAGGTAGCGGCGGAGGGGCTCCGGGTTGCCGAACCCCTTGTCGCCGGACCTCGCCGGCTGCTCCGTCAGGTCCAGGGCAAGCTGCCACTGGCCCGCGGCAGCCAGCCAGCACGCCACGGTCAGGAATGTTTTGGGGTCCGAAACGTCAAGGGAGCCGTCCAGCGCCTGGGCCACAGGGTCCAGCGGATCGGCGTTGAGGATGCCCTGAAGCAGACGCGAGGCCTCGCCCCCGCGACCCATTTGGTTCAGCGCAAGGCAGAGCAGGTGCTTTGCCGCAGGGCTGGCCGGGTCCAGGCCCAATGCCAACTCGGCCTGCCGGAGGGCTTCGGCTGGCTGCCCCGACCTGAGGGCCAGTCGCGCCATCGCAAGGCGGGCCGGATGCGCCCAGGCCCTGTCCCAGGCGGCCTTCGCAAAGTGTTCGGCGGCCTTGTCCGGTTGACCGGTCCGCTCGAGCACCAGGCCGAGCCGGTAGCTGGCCTCGCCGCTGGGCGGATTGAGGTTGCGGCGGGTCAGCCGGACCAGCGCGTTCCCAAGCAGCCTCTGCGCTTCCGCGTACTGGCCGGTGGCGTATTTCGCGGCACCCAGCGCGATCGATGCGCGTGCATCCTGGGGATCCCGCCGGAGCATCTCCTCGAAATAGGGCAGGGGCGACCTGGTGGGGTGCCGGTTCTGGGCCAGGTGTGTGCCGGTGACGTAGAGCTCGTCCTGGCTTTCGATCTCCGCCGGCCGGCCGGGCTCGGTGGCCACCCACGGTTCCTCCGGGGCGTCGCCGGACCAGCAGTCTTCGGATCGGGCGTCGCCGGATTCGGCCGGGGACCATGACAACAGCTCCGCTCCCGCATCAAGGACCCGGAGCGTGAGGTCAGCAGCCGCAACCGGGCCATCAAGCTCACACGCTTCCGTGAAGGGGTGGGCCGGGGAGATCCGGGCGTTCCAGGAGCGGATGGCCCGCCCCTGGTGCTGAAGCACCACCGTGGCAGTGGCCCGGTCCGCCGTGCTGGAGACCCCCACTGTGGCGTTGCGCCCGGCGTCGTCCAGCTGGAGCGAGACGGCTGCGTCGAGGTTCGCCTGGTGCGCCGGGCCCATCTTGCGGATCGGGTACCAAAATTCGCTGAAGGTGCGCGTCTCGCCGGGGGCGAGGTAGCTGAAGTCGGGCTGGTTGTCCGTAAAGACGCCGGACATCAGCTCAACGTAAGGGCCGTCGTCGTCCGTTAAGTGCGCGTCCCAAGCCCTGCCCACCGGACCGTTGCCCCACGTCCACTGCTTCTTGCCCGGGGAAATGCCGCGGTCCGCCCAGTGGACGAACCCGGCACCCGCCTCATGGTCGTAGCCGCCGAAGAAGCTGTCTTTGGTGTCGGTGACCATGTAGGAGGTGGGGACCGGAATGTTGGCATAGAAGTCGATGCGGTCCGCATCCGGACGGTCTTCCCCTGCCAGGGCGGGATAGTCCACGCCGTAGTAGGGGCGGTCGGCGCGGGGGAAAGCCGTGATGGCCCGGCGGGCATGGTCCGCCACGTAGCGGACATCGGCCGGGAAGAACGACCGGTACTTTTCGTGGACGCGGGCAGCAGCGTTCGCCCACCAGAGGAAGGTCTGCGGCACGTCCGTGCAGTTGTAGAGCCGCGCCTCCACCTCGATCAGCGAACTGCCCGGGCGGAGCCGGACACCGTGGGTCCCACGCATCCGTTGCAGCGGGTCGAGGTCGCTGTGCCACACCACCACGGCCCCGTCGCCGCCGCGCTCGACGGATGTTTCCATAGGCAGGAACGTTGCCGGGCGGTGGTGCTGGGGCCAGTTGAACTCCACGCCCCCGGAGATCCAGGGCCCGGCAAGGCCCACCAGCCCCGGCTTGATCACGTTGTTGCGGTAGAAGAAGTCGTACCCGGCCGTCTTGTCAAAGCCGATGTGGATGCGGCCTCCGATCTCCGGCAGCAGCATGAGTCTCAGGTATTCGTTCTCCAGGTGGATTGCCTGCCAGAGCCGGGGTTCCTTCGAGCCGGCGATGCTGTCAATGAACGGCATCGGGTAGACCTTGCCGCTGGACCCCTGGTACACGCGGCGGTCCAGGAACATCGGGTACCGGTCCGGCACGCCGGGAGCGTAGGTGTCGATGGAGACCGGCTCGCTCCAGCAGGCAACACCGCCGGCTTCCAGGACGGCCTGCTGGTCCGGCGGCGCGTCGGGCAAATGAATGTGGCTCTTGGAGTGGTTGGCGTCCGTCACCCCTTCAGGCTATGGACAAACGCCACCGCTGCCCATGGCAGAAAAGTGCAACTATATGGACGATCTTCTTCGGGTGCCCACCGGCATCATGTGACGGTTCAGTGCGCCAGGCGCTGCCCGTCAGCCATGGCAGGCATGGCAGGCAATGGAGGAACCGCAGCCATGGAACCGGTAAGAACCTCGACGACGGCCATCTGGCCCGTGGTGTCCGGGACACCCGGGAACTGGACCTGCGGGTCCGCGGCCACCACCGGCGGGCTGCTTTCGGAACGCATGCGGACAAGCGCGACGGCGGAAATGAGGAACCAGGCCACGTTCGTCACCACGGAAGGCCAGGCCCCGTGGAAGGTGCCGTTGATGATGAAGGCGACGGCGCCAACAAGGTTCGCGGTCTGGAAGCCCTTGCCGGCCTTCAGCCAGCCCATGGAAACGGCCAGGTATGCGCTGAGAATCGCAGCCGCGCCGGCCCAGCCGGCGATTTCCCACAGCAGTTCCATGGGGTCCTTTCAGGGTGCTGCCCGCGCAGTATCCGGGCAGGGTCTTTGACAGTGATGAAAAGGGTTTGGTTTCGCCGGATGCCACTGCTCAATGAGCGGACATCATCCAACACTGCGTTGACTCGAGCCCTGTTCGGGCGAGGACCTCATGCCGGCCGGCGGCATAATCATACCCGCAAAAAGGGGGCGTTTTACGCAGCCTCCGCGCCGTCATAAGTCTGGACAAGTTCCCGGCCTCGCACAGGCAGCTGCAGGGATCCAGCTGAAGTACGCCGGGCCGGCGCCTTCATTGGTTTTCCCTATTGGCGTAGTAGGGAACTCATCTTGGACGTGACCGAGGTCACGGATGCACAGTGGGTTCAAACCCTTACGACGAAAGGACGACGATGTCCGGCAACCTAACTGCATCCACGGCAGCCAGCCCTGCGGCCCCACGGACGGATGTCCGCGCAGCCCTGCTGGGCGGCAAGACGTTCAAGAGCCTGAGCGAGCAAAAGCTGTCTCCACGGGAGGAAAAGTTCGAGCGTGCCCGGCAGACCCTCGGATTCTTTCTGGCGCCGGCAGTTTCAATTATCTTCGCGTTTCTCCCCACCGGCATGGAACAGACCCAACAACTGCTCGCGGCCGTCCTGCTGGGCGTCATCATCCTTTGGATCTGCGAACCGGTTCCCATCCCGGTGGGCGGGCTCATCGGCGTCGCCGCGATCGTCCTGCTCGGGGTGGCACCAGCCAGTGACGTGCTGAGGCCCTTCGGCTCCACAACCATCTTCACGTTTATCGGCGCCTTCATCCTCGCCGCAGCCATGCTCAAGCACGGCATAGCCCAACGGCTCGCCTTCGCTGTCCTGTCGATTCCCGGCGTCGCCAAGTCCACCTACCGCGTCATCGTCGCCTTCGGGTTGATCACGTGCATCCTGTCCGCATTCGTCTCCAACACCGCCACGGTTGCCATGCTGATGCCCACCGCCCTGGGCATCCTGGCCGTCATAGCAAAACTGATGCAGGACCGTGGTGTGGTCAAGGCCGACTTCGACCCGTTGCGCCTTCGGGTGGGGGCAGCGCTGATGCTGATGCTCGCCTATGGCGCCAGCGTCGGTGGCCTCCTAACGCCCGTCGGCTCACCTCCGAACCTGATCGGCCGCGGCCTTATCGAGGAAGCAACCGGAATCCAGATTTCCTTCGTCCAGTGGACTGCCACTGTCGCACCCATCTGCGCAGCCATGTTCGTGGTGCTGGCACTGACCATGTTCCTGCTCAACAAACCGGAAATCCGCCGAATCGAAGGCGTGGATGAGTTCATCCGGGAGCAGAAAGCGCAGCAGGGAAAGATGTCCCGGGCCGAGGTCAACACGCTTATCGCTTTCGGCCTGACCGTCACGCTGTGGCTGCTCCCGGCCTTCGCAAGCCTCATCGCCGGCCCGGACTCGGAAATGTACACGCTGCTGGATGACCGCCTGGACGAAGGCATCGTTGCCGTCATCGGCGCTTCCCTGCTGTTCATCCTCCCCACCAACTGGAAGGAACGCCGCGCTACCTTGACCTGGGGGGACGCCGCCAAAATCGACTGGGGAACCATCATCCTTTTTGGTACGGGCATCATCTTCGGGGCCCTTCTCTCCTCCACCGGCCTGGCAGAAACGATCGGAAACGCTGCGGCAGCAAACCTCGGCGTCACCAATATCGTGGCGATCACCGCATTCTCGGCGATTCTGGCCATCCTCATCTCGGAGACAACCAGCAACACCGCGTCCGCCGCCGTCGTGGTGCCAATCGTCATCCCGCTGTGCGTTGCCATGGGCGTGGACCCCCTTGTTCCCGCCCTGGCTGCGACCTTCGCCGCATCGTTCGGGTTCATGTTGCCGGTCTCCACGCCTCAAAACGCCATAGTCTACGGCTCAGGCACCGTTCCCATCACCCGCATGGTCCGCACCGGATTCGCCTTCGACATCCTGGGCGCCATCCTTATCATCAGCATCGTCCCGGTGATGGTGGGCGTTGTCGGCCTAGGCGGCTGACCCGAGTCCGGCCAGCCAGGCCCACGTCACGCCACGCGCGGCTTGGACCTGGCTGGTTGCTGCGTGGAAAGCTTTACAACTACAGCGCCTGACAGGCGTAGGCCACCCGGCGGTTTCCGCAAGCCTGGGGCCCGAACCGCTGAAGGAGCCGGCGTGGATACACGAAAGCTGAAATACTTCCTCGCCGTGGTTGATCACGACGGCTTCAACAGGGCAGCCGAACATCTGCTGATCGCGCAGCCATCGCTGTCCCAGACGATTGCCAGCCTGGAAAAGGAGCTGGGCGTCCCCCTGTTCCACCGCGTCGGCCGCCGGGCCGTACTCAGCGAGGCCGGCAAGGAACTGGTGGGCCCGGCCAGGTTGGTGATGCGGGACCTCGATGCTGCACAATCGGCAGTACAGGCCCTTCGGGGCATCCGCAGCGGGCGCCTGGACATCATCACCATGCCCTCGCCCGGCATCGAACCACTGACATCGATGATCGCGGGCTTCACCGAGCTGCACCCTTCGGTCCGGCTGAATGTCAGTGCCGCGTTTACACCTGAGGAAGTCATCGAGTCGGTCCGGTCCGGCAGTACGGAGATCGGCCTGGCCGGCTCACCGACGCCCGTGCGCGTGCCGGGGGTCCAGGTCCTTGAGCTGGAGCGCCAACCCCTGATCCTCATCGTCAATCCCCAGGCAGACACCTTCACCTCCGGCGAGGCCATCCAGCGGGAGGACCTGGGCGGACACCGGCTGATTGCCAGCCAGCGCGGATCCCTGATGCGCTGGCTGGTTGACGATGCACTGGCACACGGCGTAAAAACTGAAATCGTCGTGGAGGTCGCGCACCGCACCTCCATCCTGCCGTTGGTTCTCGCCGGGGTGGGCCACGCCGTCATGCCCTCCTCCTGGGCTCCCCTTGCCCACAAGTCCGGGCTCAGGACGCTGCTGATCGAACCGGTCTCCCACTTGGACGTGGCGATCCTCAGCCGCAAGGAGGACCTGACGCCTGCGGCCCGGGCTTTCCTTGCCGTGGCACAGCGCCACGCCTCCCCAAGTCCGAAAAGTGAAACAACCTCTCCCGATCGATAGGCCAGGCCTATCTGCCTTATCGAAACCTGGTCTTGGACGCCCCGCACGTACTGGCCGTCTACTTGAAGAGGAAGAACAGTGTGACTCGAGCAACAGAGGCACTGCCAACACTCAACGAGGAGGTAGGCACATGAGCGCCACCCAGAAATTCAGCATCGCTTCAATCCCCGCAGACGGTGTGGGCAAGGAAGTCGTTTCTGCCGGACGCCGCGTCCTGGACGCCCTGGCGGAGAACTCCAACGGAAAATTCGCGTTTGAGTGGACCGAGTTCCCCTGGGGCTGCGGATACTACGCGGAAACCGGCAAGATGATGGCCGACGATGGCCTGGAGACGCTGAAGGACTTCGATGCGATCTACTTCGGCGCCGTCGGCTGGGAGAACGTCCCGGACCACGTCAGCCTCTGGGGACTGCGGCTGAACATCACCCAGAACTTCGACCAGTGGGCCAACATCCGCCCCGTGAAGTTCCTCCCCGGCATCCAGTCCCCACTGCGCAAAGCAGACAACACCGAGCTCGACTGGGTTGTTGTCCGAGAGAACAGCGAAGGCGAATATGCCGGCCTCGGCGGCCGGAACCTGAGCGGCCGCGGCCCCGGCAACGAAGTTGCCCTGCAGACCGCGCTGTTCACCGAGAAAGGATGCGAGCGCATCATGCGCTTCGCTTTCGACCTTGCCCGCACCCGCACCGTGAAGAAGGTTTCCTCAGTGACCAAGTCCAATGCGCAGCAGTACGGCATGGTCCTGTGGGACGAAGTCTTCAACCGCGTGGCACTGGACTACCCCGACGTGCAGACCGAAAGCGTCCTGGTGGACGCCATGAGCGCCAAGTTCATCCTCAAGCCCGAGGACCTGTCCGTCGTCGTCGCCTCAAACCTCAACGCCGACATCCTCTCCGACCTCGGCTCCGCCCTCGCCGGCAGCCTCGGCCTGGCCGCGAGCGCCAACCTGAACCCGGAACGCCGGTTCCCGTCCATGTTCGAACCAGTCCATGGGTCCGCCCCAGACATCGCCGGCCAGGGTATCAGCAACCCCATAGGTGCCATCGCGAGCGCCGCCCTGATGCTGGACCACTTCGGCCTCCACGAGGAGGCGCGCAAGGTGGAGGCAGCGATCGAACAGACCACCGCTGCCGGGTACCTTACCCGCGACGTCGGCGGGAACGCCGACACCGCCGACGTCACCGACGCCATCATCAAGGCGCTGACGAACACCCTGGCAACGGTCTAGCCAGGACACGGCCAGCCGGGAACCTCCGGCGGCAGCAAACGCCCGGAGTGGGCGGCGGTGCAGCATTTCGCCGCCCACTCCGCCATGTCCCCTTACATCAGAAACTTCCAGCTACATTCCAACAAAGAGGTAGGAATAATGGACCACACCACCACCGCCGGCAGCGTTGCAGCAGCCACGAACGCGGCCCCCAAAACACCCCTGTACCGGCAACTGTACTTCTGGGTTCTGACGGCGATCGTCGTCGGCATCCTCGTCGGCTGGCTCGCACCCAGTGTCGGCGTGGCCATGGAACCGATCGGCACTACCTTCGTTGATGCGATGAAGATGCTCATCGGCCCCATCGTGTTCCTGACCATTGTGGGCGGCATCGCCAGCGTCGCCGACCTGAAAAAGGTTGGCATGACGGGCCTGAAGGCCCTGACCTACTTCCAGGTGGGTACCATCCTGGCCATGATTTTCGGCCTGGTGGCCATCAACCTCTTCCGGCTGGGCGACGGCGTGAACGCGGATGCGGACAGCATCGAGACCTCCGAATCCGCGGCAAAGCTCATCGACGCCGGCGCAAACCAGGAGTGGTGGCAGTTCCTGACCAAGATCATTCCGGAAAGCATGGCTGCCCCGTTCGTCGAGGGCAACATCCTCCAGATCATCTTCATCGCCGTGGTCTTCGGCATCGCCCTGAACGCCATGGGTAAGGTGGGCGCTCCCGTCCTTGACGGTGTGCAGCGCCTCACCGGGGTCATGTTCAAGATCCTGGGCTTCATCATGAAGGCCGCCCCGATTGGCGCGTTCGGTGCCATGGCCTACGCCGTGGGCAAGTTCGGCGTCTCGTCTCTGACCAGCATGGGCGGGCTGATCGCCCTTTTCTACATCACCTCCATCCTCTTCGTGGTGATCGTGCTCGGCTCCATCATGCTCTTCCTGAGGTTGAACATTTTCAAGATGATCCGCCACCTCAAAGAGGAATACATGCTCATCCTGGGCACCTCCACCGCCGAACCGGCCCTGCCGGGCCTGATGCGCAAGCTCGAGCACGCCGGCGTCAAGAAGGAAACCGTAGGCCTGGTCGTCCCCACCGGGTACAGCTTCAACCTCGACGGCGCAGCCATCTACCTCTCCCTCGCCGCCCTGTACATCGCCCAGGCCACCAACACCGACCTGACCATCGGTGAACAGCTGGGCCTGCTCGCCGTCATGCTCCTGACCTCCAAGGGCGCCGCAGGCGTGGCCGGCGGCGGCTTCATCGCCCTCACCGCAACCCTCACCACCCTCGGCACCATCCCGGCCGCCGGCATCATGCTTATCTTCGGCATCGACAAGTTCATGTCTGAGTGCCGCGCCCTGGTGAACTTCACCGGCAACGCCGTCGCCACCCTGTTCATCGCCTGGTGGGACCGCACCCTGGACGCCGACCGCGCCCGCCGTGTCTTCAATGGAGAAACCGTTGAACCCATGCCGGCGGAGGACCCTGTCCACCTCGACGACGTCACGGACGTCGACGAGGACCTCACCGAATACGGCCACCACGGTCCCAAGCACCCGGCGGGCGCCCACGCGGTACCCGCGCACTCCGCCGCCGTGGAACCCTCCCCCGCTGCCGACCGCCGTCCCGCCTACTCGGAATCCATCTGACATGACGCAGACCACCGTCCCGAAAACCGTACGGACGCTCATCGCGCCCGACAAGTTCAAAGGCAGCCTCACCGCCGGCGAAGTAGCGGATGCCCTGGCCGCAGGGCTTCGCTCCGCCACCGGATCCGGGGCGGTCCACTGCGAGCTCCTTCCACTCGCAGACGGAGGCGACGGCAGCGTTGATGCCGCCATCGCCTCCGGCTTCGCCCGGCGTCACTACACCGTGGCCGGGCCCACCGGGCAACCGGTCCAGGCAAGCATCGCCTTCGACGGCGCCACGGCGGTTGTGGAGGTGGCCAACACCTGTGGCCTCGGACTGCTGCCAGGCGGAAACCCGGAGCCGCTGAACGCATCAAGCCGCGGATTCGGCGAGGCAATCCTGTTCGCGCTCAGCCTGAACCCGTCCCGGATCGTCATGGCCCTCGGCGGCAGCGCCAGCACCGACGGCGGCATGGGCATGCTCACTGCCCTGGGCTACAGCTTCCGGGACGCCGACGGCCGCCAGCTCTACGGCAGCGGCAGGGCCCTGGACCGGATCCATACGGTGCAACGGACAGTATTGCCGGAACTGGCAGACACCGAACTCATCGTCGCCAGTGATGTCCACAATCCCCTGCACGGTGTCCACGGCGCACCTGCCGTGTTCGGACCCCAGAAGGGCGCCGCACCTGACGACGTGGCAGCACTCGACAAGGGGCTGGCGCACTATGTCACGAAGATGGCTGGCGCCGGGCTCGCCGGTGCCGCCGCGATGGCAGAACACGAGGGTGCGGGCAGTGCCGGCGGCATCGGCTACGCCTGCCTCCTGCTCGGCGCCACACAGGTCTCCGGCGCCGACTACTTCCTGGATCTGCTGGACTTCAACGCGCGGAAGGAAACCTGCGACGTCGTCATCACCGGCGAAGGCAGCATCGACGAACAGACCTTGGCCGGGAAGCTGCCTGCCGCCGTCGCCCGCCGTTCCGGCTCCAGGCCCATCATCGCTGTCGCCGGCCGCTCGCTCCTCCCGAAGGAACGGTGGTCCGAGATGCCGCTGGCAAAGGTCTACGCTTTGACTGAATACACAGACCAGGACTCCTCCAAAGACCCTGACCTCTCGGCTGTCCTCCTCAGGAGGATCGGGCAGGAGATCGGCGAAAGCCTTCTGTAGCGCTCCGGCCCGCTGACGCAGGAGGCCGGGGCGCAGGCCTCACACCCGGGTGTCTGGACAACTCCCCCGCCAGGGAGCACCATCTGAAAGGTGACTATCAGCCCCGTTCCCGACCCCTACCTGCGCGAGCTCATGCTCCTGCGCCGGGTCAAGGACAGGATCGACCGGGAGTACGCGCAGCCGCTGGACGTCGAAGCCCTGGCCCGCGGTGTCCACATGTCCGCCGGCCACCTCAGCCGCCGGTTCAAGGCCGCGTACCAGGAATCGCCCTACAGCTACCTGATGACCCGGCGCATCGAACGGGCCATGGCGCTGCTGCACCGGGGTGACCTTTCCGTCACGGAGGTGTGCTTCGCCGTCGGCTGTTCCTCGCTGGGCACCTTCAGCACGCGCTTCAGCGAACTGGTGGGGATGCCACCCAGCGCCTACAAGCAGGAGGCGAAGAGCACGACGGCGGGCATCCCCGCGTGCGTGGCCAAACAGGTCACCAGACCGGTCAGGAATCGAGAAGCGCCCGCTCAGGAGCCGCAACTAGCATGACTGCCATGTACAACATCACCATCTCCTCAACCTTCCTTCCGCACACCGACCCCGACGCTTCCCTGGCGTTCTACCGCGACGCGCTCGGCTTCGAGGTCCGCAACGACGTGGGGCGCGGCACCATGCGCTGGATCACGGTCGGCCCCACGGGCCAGCCCGGCGTTTCCATCGTCCTGCACCCGCCGGGCGTGGACCCCGGCATCACCGATGACGAACGACGCACCATCGCCGAGATGATGGCCAAAGGCACCTACGCCACCGTGATCCTCTCCGCCCCGGACGTCGACGCCGCCTTCGCCCAAGTGGAGTCGAGCGGGGCCGACGTCGTGCAGGAACCGGTGGACCAGCCCTACGGCATCCGCGACTGCGCCTTCCGTGACCCCGCCGGGAACACCGTGCGGATCAACCAGCAGGCCTAGGCTGATACCAACGACGGCGACCGGAGGCTGCGCACGCGGCTTCCGGTCAGCGCAGCCCAACAGATAGCGCAGCCCAACAGATGGAGACCCGATGAGCACGGACACCGGTACCGACACCCAGGCCAACGGGCTGCACGTCGCCGACACCCACGACCTCATCCGCGTGCAGGGCGCGCGGGAAAACAACCTCAAGAACATCAGCGTCGAACTGCCCAAGCGCCGGCTGACCGTGTTCACCGGGGTCTCCGGCTCGGGCAAGAGCTCGCTGGTTTTCGCCACCATCGCCGCCGAGTCGCAGCGGATGATCAACGAGACCTACAGCGCGTTCGTCCAGGGCTTCATGCCTAACCTGGCCCGCCCCGAGGTGGACTTCCTGGAAGGCCTGACGACGGCGATCATCGTGGACCAGGAGCGCATGGGCGCCAACCCCCGTTCCACCGTGGGCACCGCAACGGATGCCAACGCCATGCTCCGCATCCTCTTCAGCCGGCTGGGCACCCCGTACGCCGGCCCGCCCACGGCGTTCTCCTTCAACGTCCCCACCCGGAAGGCCAGCGGCGTCATGTCCACCGAGAAGAGCGGCGGACGGGTGGAGAAGGCAGTGGTCCAGCAGGCCGTCTACCTCGGCGGCATGTGCCCGCGCTGCGAGGGCATGGGCAACGTCAGCGACATTGACCGCACCGCACTGTACGACGACGCCAAGTCCCTGAACGAGGGAGCGCTGACGGTTCCGGGGTACTCCATGGACGGGTGGTACGGGCGATTGTTCGAGGGCATGGGCCTGCCGATGGACAAGCCCATCGCCAAGTTCACCGCCAAGCAGCTGGACACGATGCTCTACGCGGAGCCCACCAAGATCAAGGTGGAGGGCATCAACCTGACCTTCGAGGGGATCATCCCCAAAATCCAGAAGTCCATGCTGTCCAAGGACCCGGAGGCCATGCAGCCGCACGTGCGCCGGTTCGTGGAGCGGGCCGTCACGTTCCAGACCTGCCCCGAGTGCAAAGGGACCCGGCTGACCCAGCAGGCCCTCTCCTCCAGGATCAACGGCAGGAACATCGCCGAGCTGTGCCAGATGCAGATCAGCGACCTTGCCGGGTGGGTCCGGGACGTGAAGGACCCCTCGGTGGCCCCCCTGCTCAAGGGCCTCCAGCACCTGCTCGACTCCTTTTCGGAGATCGGCCTCGGATACCTCAGCCTGGACCGGCCGGCCGGCACCCTGTCCGGCGGCGAGGCCCAGCGCACCAAAATGATCCGCCACCTCGGCTCCTCGCTCACGGACGTCACCTATGTCTTCGACGAGCCCTCCATCGGCCTGCATCCGCACGACATCGAACGGATGAACCAGCTCCTGCTGCAGCTGCGGGACAAAGGCAACACCGTCCTGGTGGTGGAGCACAAGCCGGAGATGATCACCATTGCGGACCACGTCGTCGACCTTGGCCCGGGGGCAGGCACCAACGGCGGCGAGGTCTGCTACGAGGGCACCGTGGAGGGCCTGCGGAGCAGCGACACCACCACCGGGCACCACCTGGAGGACCGCGCGGCCTTGAAGGAGACCGTCCGGGAGGCCTCGGGTGCGCTGGAGGTACGCGGCGCGTCCACGCACAATCTCCAGGACGTCGACGTCGATATCCCCCTGGGCGTCCTGACCGTCGTCACCGGGGTAGCCGGTTCCGGCAAGAGCTCCCTCATCCACGGTTCCGTGGCCAAGCGCGAGGGCGTGGTGGTGATCGACCAGGGCGCCATCCGCGGTTCGCGCCGCAGCAATCCGGCCACCTACACCGGGCTGCTGGAACCCATCCGCAAGACGTTCGCGAAGGTCAACGGGGTGAAGCCGGCACTGTTCAGCTCCAACTCCGAGGGCGCGTGCCCCACCTGCAACGGCGCGGGCGTCATCTTCACCGAGCTCGGCGTGATGGCCACCGTGGAGTCCCCGTGCGAGGACTGCGAGGGCCGCCGCTTCCAGGCAGCCGTGCTGGAATACACCGTGGGCGGGAAGAACATCGCCGAGGTGCTGGCCATGTCCGTGACCGAGGCCGCCGCGTTCTTTGCCGAGGGTGAGGCCAAGACACCGCCCGCGCGAACCATCCTGGCCCGGCTCGAGGACGTTGGCCTGGGCTACCTCAGCCTCGGCCAGCCGCTCACCACGCTGTCCGGCGGCGAGCGCCAGCGGCTCAAGCTCGCCACCCAGATGGCCGAGAAGGGCGACGTGTACGTCCTGGACGAGCCCACCACCGGCCTGCACCTGGCCGATGTGGAGAACCTGCTGGGCCTGCTGGACCGGCTGGTCGAGTCCGGCAAGTCCGTGATTGTGATCGAGCACCACCAGGCCGTGATGGCGCACGCGGACTGGATCATCGACCTCGGCCCGGGAGCAGGGCACGACGGCGGCCGGATCGTTTTCGAGGGCACGCCCGCTGAGCTGGTGGCCGGCACCCCGACGCTCACCGGCAAGCACCTGGCCGCGTACGTGGGTGCCCCCGCGGCATGACGGAGTACAGGTACGACGTCGAAATCCTGCACCTGCTGGTGTCCCCCTCCCACGCCTACTTCGGCCGGGCGCGGGACGGCGCAGCAGATGTGCCCACGTTCGATGCCGAAACCGCTGAAGTGGTGGCGGGCAAGGGCATCGTGGGTGACAGGTTCTTCGGAAAGGCCGCGCACATGGACGCCGCGGTGACGCTGTTCGCCGTCGAATCCCTGGAGGCCATCGCGGCCGAGCTGGGCGCGGAGCCGTTCAATCCCCTCCTGACCCGGCGCAACGTGGTGCTCCGCGGCGCACACCTGGTGCCTCTGCTGGGGCAGGACTTTGTGCTGGAATCCGGCGGTTCCCGGGTTGAGTTCCACGGCGGCCGGCATGCCCAGCCCTGCGCCTGGATGAACGAGATGCTGGCCCCCGGTGCCCACGCCTCGATGCGGGGCCGCGGCGGCATCCGCTGCCGTGCCCTCTCAAGCGGAACGATCCATCGGGGCCCTGCCGTACTGGTCAGCCCGGTGCCGCTGGACCCATCCAAGGCGGGTGAGGCGAGCCTGCTCCGCCCGTCGCGGCTGCCGTAATCAGTCGTCCAGCCGGACACCCCGGAGCAGCAGGAGCGTCCCGCCCACTGCAGCCGCGGACGCCAGGAAAACCCCCATCGCGCCAACTCCTGCCGCTGCCACACCGATAACACTGGGAAGCACCACCTGGCCCACCCGGTTCCCGGCGAGCCGGAGGGCAAGCGCACGGCCGCGCTGCCCTGCGGGGGCCTGCGCCGACAGCCAGGACATGGTGAGGGGCTGGCCAATGCCAAGGCCCAGTCCAAGCACTGCCATGACCGCAAAGAGCAGCAGCACCGGCATGGGAACCGCCATGGCGGCCAAAGCGATGGTGGACAGCACCAGGCTGGCTACGAGCAACCGCTTGCGCCCCAGCTTCCGGGAGAAGTGCCCCAAGAGGAGTCGGGACACCATGGAAAACACGGCGCGGACGGCGAGCAGGGCGCCCACCGTTGCCGCCGTGAGTCCGCGCTCGGAGCCAAGCACCGGGAGGTAGACCATGGTCAGGTCCACCACGGCAAGGACGGTGGCGCTGGTAGCCAGGGCCCGCGCCACGCCGGGAGTCTTCAGCAGCGAGGCCACATTGCCTTTGCCGCTGTTGGCCGGGGCTGCCGTTCCCTTCCTGGCGCTGACAGTTGCGGAGATACCGAAGGTGGTCACCAGGAGCACCAGGCCCATGCAGGCAGAGAGGAGGAAGATCGCCTGGGTGTCGGGGCGGATGGCCGTGCCTCCCACCAGGGAGATGGCCAGTGGCCCCACTGCCTGCCCCAGGGACGCCGCGAACGTGAGGTAGCCGAAGGCGGAATCCATCCGGGAGGCCACGGCGTTGTTGGCCACCACCGCCTGTTGCCCAACCACGCAGGCCAGCTGGCCGACGCCCAGGAGGGCAGTTCCAATGATCAGTGCGGCGATGGACCAACCCCACAGCAGCAGGAACAAGGCGCTGGCCAGGACGACGGCGGATCCGGCCGCCATGAGGCGGCGTTCACCCAGGCGGTCCACCAGGGCGCCCGTGGGGACAGCGAGCAGCAGCGGGAAGACGGCGTAGCTGGCGGCCAGGAGACCCAGGGCAAAACCGGGAACGTCCAGCTCCAGCGCGCGGTAGGTGGCAGCGGGCCGCAACAGGAAAGTCAGGGCTTGGATCAGTGTGGAGTGGACCAGGAGGGCTGCGGTGGACCGGCGGCCCAGTTCGCCTATCATGCAGTGTTGCCGGACATGGCCCGCACCGCCGCGTCGCGGGCACCCATGACGTGGTCGAACGCAATCCGTGCAGCCCGGTCCGGGTCGCCGGCGGCAACGGCCGCCACCAGCCTCCGGTGCTGGGCCAGGGCCTGGTCCCGCCGTTCCTGCGTGCTGTTGGTGAAGTGGCGGTACCGCTCCATCTGGTTCGATATCTGGTCATGGAACCGCCGTGCCCACGAGTTACCGGCAATCCCGGCGATCTTCCCGTGCAGCGCCATCCCCTGCTTCATCGCTTCATCGGCGAAGCCCACCATCGCAGCGTTGCGCTCAAGGATGGCTTCGAGTGCGTCGATGTCAGCCTGCGTGGCTTTGAGGCAGGCGTTGCGGGCCATCAGCGATTCCATGGCCGCGCGGACTTCATAGAGCTCGGAGATCGCCGCCTCATCCAGCGCCGGCACCAGCACGCCGCCGGTCCGTTGCTGCTCCAGGAGGCTCTCCGAGATCAGCCGCCGGATGGCTTCCCTCAGCGGCGTGCGGCTCACTTGCAGAGCAGAGGCCATCGCGGGCTCGTAGACGCGCTCCCCCGGCTTCAGCTCCAGGCTGATGATCTGCCGCTTCAGCTCGGCGTAGACGAAATCCGCTCCGGTATTGCGGGTGGTTGCACCAGGCATGTTGTTACCTCCACGGCTACCCTAGCGTTAGATGCATACTTGTATACAACTTGAGGAGGACCAGTGGCGCGCATCCTTATCACCGGCTCCGCGGACGGGCTGGGACGGTACACAGCCGAAACGCTTCTGCAGGAGGGTCACCGCGTCGTCGTGCATGCCCGCAGTGCGGAGCGCGTGGCTTCCGTCCAGGATCTGCTGGACCGCGGCGCCGAAGGCATTGTTGGCGACCTGGCGGACATCGACCAGATCCGCCATATCGCCGGCCAGGTGAACCGGCTCGGCCGGATGTACGCCGTCATCCACAACGCCGGCGTGCTCCACGGCCCGGATATTTTCCAGGTCAACGTTGCGGCCCCCTACCTCCTCACCGCACTCATCCACCGCCCACGCCGCCTGATATATGTCAGCAGCGGCATGCATCGTGGCGGCCGCGCCCGCATTGAAAACCGCACCCAGGTGACCTATTCGGACAGCAAGCTCTACCTCACGGCCCTTGCGGCCGCCGTCGCGCGTTTGTGGCCGGACATCCCCAGCAATGCCGTGGATCCCGGCTGGGTGCCCACCAGGATGGGCGGCGCCGGCGCGCCGGACGACCTCCGGCTGGGCCACCGCACGCAGGAAATGGCTGGCCGCCAGCGATGACCCGGAGGCCCTGACCAGCGGCGGCTACTGGTACCACCAGAACCGGGAAAAGCCGCATCACGCCATCCGTGATGAGCGGTTCCAGAACGAACTCCTTGACCACCTGGCCGGCGTGACCGGCGAGCGCCTGCGCTGATCCAACAAGCTGACCTCACACCAAGGCAGTGGCGTTCGCCGGTGATCCGGTCGCGCCGGTGATGTTCAGCGGCTTGATGGTGATGAAGGCGTCCCACTGGCCGGCACTCCGCATGTGCCGGGCCAGGGGACCCAGCCGCCACAGTTCACCCAGGGGCATGCCAAGTTTGGCTAGGAGCTGCTGGTGCATCATGCCGTGGTCGTTCGGTGCTGACTTCCGGTAAGGGCTTGCGGGCACGGCGGGCAGGCATTCGACGGCGAAGTTGTCCGCCGCGAGGAGCGCCAGCCGGTGGTCCCAGGCCCAGGCGACGAACTCCTCCGACTGCGCAACACCGGTGGCGCGCCTGCTGTCCCGCATGCGTTGCTTCTCTTCCGGCGCCAGGCCCAGGAACCATTCGCACCAGCCCGTGTGCAGCATCAGGATGTCGCCCTGCCGGAGCTTCACGGACTGGGCGGCAATCGCCCCCTCGATCAGGTCAAGGCCCAGCGGTTCACCGGCGGCATGGTCAATCGGAGCGCCCTGCCCGGCCCGGTACCCGGCCAGGTCCACCAGGAGTCCCCTGCCGACGATGGGATGGTCTGCCCATTCCTGGATCCCCAGGTCCGGCGTGCCCTCGGTGATGCGGTCATCCGGCGTGCCGTTGTAGAAGCCGGCGTCGTCCGCCCGGCGGTGCCGCAGCCCGTCGATCTGGCTGGATCCCTGCAGGTAGTACCCGTCCAGGAAATCATCGCGGTGGGCCGGGTGCGAGGAGTAGATCGTGTGCCGGGGCGCGCCGCGCTTGAGGGACATGCCGGGATCAAAGGCATCCGCCGGATAGTCCAGGCCAAAGGCGGCGCCTGTGCGGATGCAGGTGCGCGCCTCCAGCACCGCCTGGCGGTTAATGAACGACGGCGTCCCGCGGGTTGGGTCCGGAAAGAGTCCCCAGGAGGTCCCCGCCAGGGCACCCTCCCGCTCCAGCAGCCCGGCGAACGTTGGGTAGTGACCGTCTCCGGCGGCTGGACTCACCGCGCCCCTGCTTCCTGCCGCTGCTCCTGGTTCTGCGGGCGCTTGTAGCTGAGCAAGAACCCGGCGACGGCGCAGATGGACGCCGCAAGGCACATCGGCGCCTTGATGGTGTCGTTAAACAGTGCGAGCCAGTCGCCCTGGCCCGCCGCCAGGGCGATGGCCTGCCCGGCCACGAACACGATGCCGCCAATCAGCAGCGCTGCGAGGGTGACGGCGAAGAGGACTTCGATGGCCCTTCGGATGGTGTGCATGGTAGTGGTCCTTAGATGGGCAGGATGCCGAGGATGATCAGCACGCCGATGCCAAGCAGCGGCAGGGCGTAGTGGGTGAGCAGCCGGAGGAAGGTTTTGATGGGGTCCACGTCCGCGATTCCGCAGGCCACGTACAGCGGGGCTCCGCCCGGCGGGACCGCCGCCTCGCAGGAGGAGAAGACCAGGACGGCTACGGCTGCCGTGGTTGCCGGCACGCCGGCTGCCACCAGGGCGGCCACTCCTACCGTTCCGACGGCGGCCATGGTGGCTGTCGCGGACAGCGGCGCAGCCACGGCGATGACGATCAGCCCGATCAGGATGGCCAGGAGCCACAGCGGCAGGTTCATCCCGTTCAGCAGTTCCGTCATCTGCTTGGGCAGCCCGGTGGCAGCCAGGGCGTTGGCACCGGCGAAGGCGAACACCACGGTCACCCCCACGATCCCGAAGCGCGGCGCGGAGTCCTGCAGCAGCACCCACCACGCCCGGCCATCCCTGGGCAGCTTCTTCCGGCCCAGCAGGAGGCCTGTGATGACCAGGACCACGGGAATCCACACAATGACGCTGACAGCCTTGGTGACATCGCCCCCGGTCCAGTCGGAAAGACCCTGGGCGATGGCACCGGAGGTGATGACCAGCGGAATGGCCACCACAACGAAGAGCAGCAGCGTGGTCCAGCCGCGGCCGAACGCCGCCCGGACCGGCAGCCGGTGCGCTGCATCGAGGGGAGCCATGCCGCTCTTGCGGACCAGCAGCCAGGTGACGATCAGCCGGTGCAGGAAGCACCACAGGCCGCCGAACAGCAGCGGCAGGACCAGCGCATTGATGTCCAGGAGGGGCCCAACGGTGGCGGACCCGACCAGCACGAACATCGAGGCGCTGAACGGAAACGTGATGCCCATTCCCGCATTCCCGGCCACCAGGGTGGCCGCCGCGGGCTTGTCCAGCTTGGATTTCTCCATCCAGGGGATGGTGACCGAGCCAACCGTGGCGGCGATGGCGGCCTGGTTGTGCACCACGCTGCCCAGCCCCGCTGACGCCACCGTGGACACCCAGGCCGGGCCGCCCCTGACTCCGCCGATCAGTGAATTCAGCAGGTCGATCAGCCGGTCCAGCACCCCGGTCCTGTCCAGCAGGTACCCCATGAAGACGAACGCCATGGTGGCATAGACGATCTCGTCCGTGGCGGCTGAGTAGAGCGCCTCCCAGCCGGCCTGGGCCGCAGCCGCCCCGGTGAACGGAAGCACCGCCAGGAAGCCGAGGATCATCGCCTCCCCCACGCTGCGTTTAAGCACCGTGGTCCACAGCAGGATCACGGCAAGGTAGGCGCCGAGTGCCCAGATGCCGATCATGCTGCTGCTCCTGACGGCGGGACGCCGGTTAGGTGGTGGATCAGGTATTCCCCGTTCCTGATTCTGCCCGACTCTGCCGTCAGCGCAAGGCGGGCGCCGGTTCCTGGGCCATCCGGCCCAGGGCGGCCGCGGACGCCGCGGTCATCTCTGCGGGCACCCCAAGATCGCCCAGGTAGCTGGCGGTGTCCTGCATTTCCTTGGAGCGGCGCACTGCGTGCTTGGCAGTGCCGGTCAGGAACCTTTCGATCACGGCCTGGCCATCACCCGCCAGCTGGCTGGCGATCTGGGCCCGGATCCACTCTTCGAGTCCGGCTGCGCGGCCGGCAGTGACGGCCTCCACCACAACCGAGGCCAGGCCCTTCATCAGGACACTCCGCAGGAGCTTGTGGGCCATTGCTGCTCCGGGTTCACCCCCGGCAATTTCGACGTCGACACCCAGCGGGGTGAGGAGGTCCGCCACAGCCTTGGCTCCAGGCCCGCTGGTCATCAGCGGCGTTTTCTCCCCCATCGCGGAGACCGGGCCAAGGATGGCGACGTCGGCGAAGTCGGCCCTGCTTGGCAGCTGTCCGAGTTCCTGCATGACTCCGGGAGAGGACGAGGTAAAGTCCGCGTAGCAACTGCCGGCCCCCAGGACCGGAAGGCACTCTGCGGCGACGCCGCGCGCTGCGGCAGCCCCTGTCATCACCAGGACGATGTCCGCTCCGGCGCAGGCTTCTGCCGCAGTGGCGGCCCGGGTAATGCCGGCAGGAGTGGTGGGGGCAACGGGGTCGAACCCCTTGACGTTGTGGCCGGCGGCGTGGAGCGCCGCGGCGTAGGTGGCTCCGGCTTCGCCGAGGCCAATGACGGTTACCGCTGTCATGGTACTCACTGTCTTTCTTGCTCTAGGACCGGGCTGCGACGATGGCTTGCCGGCGGTTTGTTTCGTCGGCGAAGACTGCTTCGGCAGCCTCGGCGACGGCGGCTGCCTGGTCACGGGGAACCACCACCACGCCGTCCGAATCGCCGATGATCACATCGCCGGGAAGGACGGGGACACCGCCGAAGGCGAGCGGCGTCCCCAGGCGGTAAGGGCCGTCCTTGTAGGGGCCGGCGGGGGAAGTACCCCGGGCGAAGACAGGCATGCCGATCTCACCCAGCGCTTCGGCGTCGCGCGCTGCCCCGTCCAGCGCGAAGCCTGCAATGCCAAGGTTGATGGCACGCTCGCCGATGAGTTCGCCGAGCAGCGCGCGGGAGGCATCGCCGCCGCCGGCGACGACGATGACGTCTCCCGGCCGGGCCAGTTGCAGGGCCTTGTGGATGCCCTGGTTGTCCCCCGGCCTGGTCCACACCGTAAAGGCGGGGCCGGCCAGGACGGCGCCCGGCCAGATGGCCTGGATGGCAGAATCTGCAACGCCGAGCCGGTCCATGGCGTCGCCGATGTTGGCGGCGGGGAGCTTGGCAAGGCGTTCCACCACGTCCCTCCCGGGACGGGGGAAATCGGCGTCGATGGTGTCGGTTGCGGGCGTTGTCATGGCGGGTTTCTTCCGTCCGGTAATTGCGGGAGGGTCAGTCGGTCGTCTGGACCAGCGGGAGGACCTTCTTGAAGTCCTCTTCCTGCCCTGCCCAGTACTGCTTGTAGTCTTCGCCGGAGAGGTAGCTGGTCTGCAGGCCAAGATCCTGCATCTTCTGCACCACGGCGGGGTCCTCGATGGCTTTCTGGATTGCAGCCTCGAGCTTCTTGGCCACCTCGTCCGGCAGCCCGGCGGGTGCCGAGTACCCGCGTGTGGTGCCCGCCTCGAGGTCATAGCCGGATTCCTTGAAGGTGGGAACGTCCGGCAGTGCCGGCGCGCGTTCCGAGGTCATGACACCCAGAACGCGGGCCTTGCCCTGCTTTGTCAGGTCAACAACGTCGCTGACATTGGCCACGAGAATGTCCACGTGCTTGCCCAGGAAGGCGGTGGTGGCCTGCGAAGCCCCCTCCGAGAAGTGCACGGGGGCGAATTCGGAGCCGGTGCTTTCCTGGATCTGGGCCATGGCGAAGTGTTCACCGGTCTGGAGCCCGGTGGTGCTGGCGGTCATGGACTTCGGGTTCGCTTTTGCGGCGTCCAGGAGGTCCTTCAGCGTCTGGTAGGGGCTGTCCGGCTGCACTGCGATGACGGTGGGGTCGATGACCTGGCGGCCCAGGGGCTGGAAGCTGTCCCGCGTGTACTTGGCACCGCGTGCGGGGTCCAGCGGCGAGACGACGACGGAGGGGGAGCCTGTTGCGCCGATGGTGTAGCCGTCGGGGGCGGAGCTGGTCAGCTGGGTGTAGCCGATCTGCCCGCCTGCGCCGGGCTTGTTGATGACCTCAACGTTGGTGCCGAGTTCCTCTTCCAGGATGGGCTGGATGAGCCGGGCAGCCGTGTCCACGGCGCCGCCGGAGGAGAACGCCACAACCAGGTCGATCGTCTTGCCCTTCTTCGGGAAGTCGCCGCCGGCGGCGTTCGTGGCTCCGGCGTTGGCGCCGCAGCCGGTGAGTGCGATCAGGGATGCCGCGGCGAGTGCGGCGGCGATGCGGGAACGGGTTTTCATGGGTGTTCTTCTCCTTTGAAGGGGGTATTCGGGTGTTGGGGTGAATAGGGTGTTGTTTACGTTTCGGGGTCTTCGTTGAGCGCTTTGGGCTTCCGGATCTTCAGCAGCGGGCTGAAGATGATCAGCAGCCCCAGGCCGATCAGGACTGCCGAGATGGGGCGGCTGGTGAAGATCCCGAAGTCGCCCTGCGAGATTTCGAGGGACTCCCGGAGCGAGCGTTCCATCAGCGGGCCCAGCACCAGGGTCAGCACCATCGGTGCCAGCGGAATGTCCAGGTGCCGGAGTGCCAGGCCCAGGAGGCCGAAGCCGATCATGACAAAGACATCAAAGACGCTGAAGTTGATGGTGTACGCGCCGATGACCATAAAGAGCAGGATCAGGGCGGTGAGGATGGTGGTCGGGACCCGCAGGATGGACGTCCACAGTCCCACCAGCGGAACATTCAGGACCAGCAGGAGCAGGTTCCCGATGAAGAGGCTGGCGATGATGGCCCAGGCAATCTCGGAGTGCTCGGTGAAGAGGGTGGGCCCCGGGGTAAGGCCCTGCTGGAGGAAGGCGCCCATCAGCACGGCAATGGTGGGTGATGCAGGGATGCCCAGGGTGAACAGCGGGATCAGGGCGGCGTTGGCGTGGGAGTTGTTGGCCGTTTCCGGCCCGGCCACGCCCTCGATGGCGCCCTTGCCCAGTTCGTTGCGGTGGCGGGAGAATTTCTTTTCCGCGCCATAGGCCAGCAGGGATGAGACGGAGCCGGTCATTCCCGGGATGAGGCCCAGGCCGAAACCGATTCCGGTTCCGCGGGCCATGGCGGGCGCGCTCCGGCGCCATTCCTTGCCTGTGGGAAGCAGGGAACGCAGGTTGGGTGCGTGCACGTTGGGGGTGGTGCTGCCCTTGCGGTAGGACAGCAGTTCGGACAGGCCAAAGACACCCACGATCACGGCAACAAAGCTGACGCCGTCCAGGAGGCGGTCCATTCCGAAGGTGAAGCGCGGAGCCCCGGCCACGGGGTCGATTCCAACCATCGCGATCAGCAGGCCCAGGGCTCCGGAGATCACGGCCTTGACCATGGACTTGCCGGCGAGCGCCACAAGCAGGGAGATACCCACCACCATCAGCGCAAAGAATTCCGGCGGGCCCACCAGCAGTCCCAGTTCCCCCAGCGGCTTGGCGGCCATTACCAGGCCCAGGGTGGCAACAGTGCCGCCCACAAAGGATCCGACGGCGGCAATGGTCAGGGCTGCCCCGGCTTTGCCGAGCTTTGTCATGGCATAGCCGTCAATGGTGGTGATGGCGGAAGCCGCCTCGCCGGGGGTGTTCAGCAGGACGCTGGTGATGGTTCCGCCGTAGGCCGTGCCGTAGAAGATGGCGCAGAGCATGATGATCGCCCCGGTGGCATCCAGGTTCAGCGTGAGCGGAATGAGCAGTGCAACGCCGGCGACGGGGCCGATGCCGGGCAGCACGCCGATGATGGTGCCAAGCAGGCAGCCCAGGAAGGCAAACAGCAGGTTTTGCCAGGTCATGGCGGCCGCAAAGCCGCCCAGAAGTTCGTTGAGGGTATCCACGTTCAGAGTCCGATCGTGTTCAGCAGGGGAAAGGCCGAGACGGGCAGCGCCACGTTCAGGCCGTAGTTGAAGGCGTAGAACGCGCCCACGCTGCCGGCGAGGGCGGTGACGAGGGAGGAGGGCCAGGCCCTGCGGCCCCGCAGCTTCAGGTGGTACATAAGAAAGAGGAACATGCTCAGCTGGAAGCCGAGCAGATCCATCACTGCGGCCAGGACCACCAAACTGCCGACGACGGCGATCACCAGTCCGCGGTCAACCCCCTCTCCCGTCTCGCTGGGGCGGCGGAGTTCCTGGAGAAGCCAAACTGCGGACATCGCGGCAAGGACCGCGCCCATGGCAAAGGGGAACAACCCGGGGCCAGGCCCAAGGGAGGTCCACAAGCCCAGACCGATTGAACTGACCAGGACGTACACGCCGACGGCGGCGAACGCACCAATACCTGCCAGCACGGAGGGTGCCACCTTGGCGGCGCTCTTTGATGTGGCTGTGACTGACTCCGTTGTCATGGTTCCTTCTCGCTGGGCTTCTCTTTGACGCTGGGGGTTTATTTCACCCCGCGTCTTTTCATTTCACAGAATGAAACTATATTGCGTACTGAGAAATAGTGACACCAGACACACGTGCTGTCAAGCGCAAGGAAGTTACATAGACTGAAAGAATGGCGACGACGACCCCCTCCCCCCACACCCCGGCAGAGGAGGGACCCAAGGCGTCCAACATGCGCTCCCTGTCCCGGGCACTGGAGGTCTTCGCGGAGCTGCAGCGGGCCGAACGGCCCCAGCGGCTCAGCGATCTGGCAAGGACCTGCGGCATGAGCCTGCCCACCACACTGCGGATCCTGCGCGTGCTGCAGGATTTCGGCATGGTGAGCCAGACGGACAAGTCCTACCGGATCGGGCCGGCAGTCCTGCCCGCCGCGCGGAGTTTCCTGGAGAACGATCCCCTCGTTGTGGCGGCGCGGCCCATCCTGCAGCAGGTCGCCTCGCAGACCGGGCTGACGGCGTCGCTCTACACGCGGCTGGGGTTCGAGCGCATCCTCGTGGCACGCGTGGACGGCGAGGTGCCGCTCCGGTATGACCTCCCGCTGGGCAAGCGCCTCCCCCTCACGGCCGGCGCCGCCGGCAAGATCCTGCTTGCGTCATCATCGGACGACGAGCTTCAGCAGGTGATTGCAGCCGCCGTTGCCGGCGGCCATGAGGATTCGGGGCTGACCGCACCCGCACTGCGCTCCCGGCTGCCGGAACCCGGGGCCGAGTATGCCTACTCCGCCGATGAACGGGCCACCGGGGTACTCTCGGTGGCCGTGGCCGTACCGAGCAGGCCCGGACGCCGCCCCAGCGAATCCATCTCGCTGACCAGCCCGGTGGAGGCTGCCAGCGAGGAAACACTCAGGGCCGGAGTCCCGGAACTGCGGCGCGCCGCCGGCAGGTTGGCGGAGCTTCTTGAGGGGTCCGTTTACTAGGACGGACCTGTACTGCTTTCCGGCCCGCGGGAACCACCGGCAGCCAGGAGTGCATCAAGCTGCGCCGACTGATGGGCCTGGAAGGCCTTGTCGGCGCTTGCGTTAGTGCTGGCGAGCAGCGGTATGTCGATGCTCGCGTTGCAGCCCCGGCAGCGGATCTCGTCCGTCCATACCCAGCTGTACGCCGCGTGCCGTTCCCGCACCCTCTGCATCGCTGAGGTGATTGCTTCCGTCTTGGCCGCAAAGTGTGCTGCGTCCTCATTGCTGAGGCTTGTACCAATCTCGATGTCGATGCTCATCGTGCCTCTTCCGTCGTCCCCGATGGTGCTGTCGACAGTAGTGGGCGTTGCACCTTGAAGGAACGACCTGAAGGTCACGGTTGCCTAACCCTTCACACCGCCCGGCCGGCGCACGGAACTGCGGAATGTCAGCGCCGGACCCTAGACTCTCTGCATGGACAACAACAATGAAAAGGAAACACTCGGCAGCCCCACACCGGAACCCGATGCAGGCCTTGACCGGGACCCGGAAGACTGGGTGACCGGTGATGAACCCATGACGGCAGCGCAGCGGAGCTATTTGGATACGCTGGCCCGTGAAGCAGGGGAAGAACTGCCGGCTGACCTCAGCAAGGCGGAGGCGTCCAAGCACATTGACCGGCTCCAGCAGCGCAGCGGAAGGGTCTCCGGAAACAGTTCCGGCACAAGCGCAGACAGCTAAGGCAGCGGTTCCCGAACCGGCGCCCTCAAACGGGGCGCCGTCGAGCTGGAAGAGCCGAGGAACTACCAGGCCTGCTGTTCGCGGGTCAGGCCGAAGGGGACAGCCTCACTGAGTGCCACGGTGAACTTGTCCACGCCGTGCCGTGTCACCAGGATGCCATGGCGCTTCCCGGCGAGCGCGTGGGCCTTGGCGGCGGTAACAGCGGCATCGAGCTCGCTGTCCATGCTCGCGCGGTCGGCAACGGTCAGGGTCAAGGGGAAGTCAGCGGTCATGGGTGAGGCCTTAGTGTTTTAGGGGTGGGACGCGCGTCTTTCGCTCCCCCAAGCTGCCGACACGGGCAGGGCATCTTACTGCCCACCTCATGATGCCCCAGCATCGGGCCGCCAGCAACTTGAAAAATCAAGTAACAAAGAACCGCAGGTCAGCGCTGGGTGCTCCGCCGTGCAAGCGCAGCAATTACGGCCCTTTCCGGCTGTTCAATTACAGTTGGTGGGGAGTGGAAGCTGTTTTTGAACGCCTCCAATGCCACCGGAGAAGCCTCCCGGCAAGACCCGTGCACCACTGCGCAACACACGGCTGTGCAACGACCTGATAAGGATCCCGCCATCTCTACGGACGCTTTCTTCGGCAGACTCACCCGGATCCGCAACGCCGTCCTTCCCGCGCCCGCCCGGGCGCGGCTCAACACCGGCCGCGGGCTGCTGGCCGGTTTCATCGTGGTGCACCTGGTCTTCCTGGTTTTCGCGGCCTCGCTCTCGCTTCGCGGTGAGGCCTTCAGCGATACCTTTATCTACCGCGACTGGGCCATGGCAGGGTTCAACGACGCAAACCTCACCGGCGGGCCCAGCCCCTGGGTCTACCCGATCCTGGCGCTCATCCCCATGGCCATCGCAGGCATCGCAGGCCCCGGCCCCTTCTTTTTCCTGTGGGTCCTCATGACCACAGTCCTGAATGGCTGGGCACTGCTGAAACTTACCAACCGCGGCCGGGAACGCCAGGCCATCCCCGCCGGCTGGTGGTGGCTGGTGTTCACCTTCCTCATGGGCTGGCTTGGGTTCGCCCGCGTGGATGGCCTCACCGCCCCGCTGGTGCTGGTGGCCCTGGCCTACGGCGTCGGCCGGCCGTTCATCGCCTCGGTCCTGCTGGCCATCGGCACCTGGGTGAAGGTCTGGCCGGCCGCCGTTATGCTGGCCCTGTTCGCCGTCGTCAAAAACCGTGTCCTGGTGGTGCTCGCCGGCCTTGCGACGACGGCGGGGGTGGTTGCGCTGGCCGCTGCGGTGGGCAGCGTCCCCAAGCTCCTGAACTTCCTCACCCAGCAAGGTGACCGCGGCATGCAGCTGGAGGCCACCTTCACCACGCCGTGGCTCTGGCTGTCCGTCCTGCACATCGGCGGCTCCCGCATGTACATGAACACGGACATCAACTCCATGCAGGTGGACGGCCCCGGCACCGCACTGATGTCGGTGCTGATGCAGCCGCTCCTGATCCTGGCCGCACTGCTGGTGGCCGGCCTGACCTTCTGGGCCCTCCATAACGGAAACCAGCACAAGGGCCGGCTCAACGGCGGCGTGGACCGCACCGAGCTGCTCCTCGCCGGCGCCCTGACTCTGGCCACCGCGTTCGTGGTGTTCAACAAGGTGGGATCGCCGCAGTTCATGGTGTGGCTTGCGCCGGCCGTCGCCGTCGGCCTGGCCCACAGCTGGCGCGACTGGCGGGTACCGGCCGCCATGCTGATCGTCATCGCCGTGGCAACGTACTTCATCTACCCCCTGTTCTACGACGCCCTCAGCCACAACAACCCGTGGATGGCCCTGGTGCTGACCATCCGCAACGTCCTCCTGGTGGTCCTGTTCCTCTGGAGCGTCCGGCGCCTGTACCTGCTGGGCAAGAAGGCGCCCGCTGCCGCCCCCGCGCTCAAGGAGTCCTGAGATTTCCACGAGGTTCTTTGACCGCCTGGTCACCGTCCGCAGCAAAGTCCTGCCGGCAAAGGTGGTGGACTGGTTCGCCCGCCCTTCCAGCGTGTGGTGGGGATTCGCCGTCGTCCATCTCTACTTCCTTGGCTGGATGGCGTCCTTCTTCCTGCACGGTGACACGTTCAGCGACACGGAGCAGTACCGCCAGTGGGCCATGGACGGCTACAACCCGGAGGACCTCGACGGGAAAATCAGCCCCTGGGTGTACCCCGTGCTGGCGCAGATCCCCATCTTCCTGGCGAACATCGCCGGGCAGGACCTCTACTTGCTCACCTGGTTCCTGATCATCACAGCCCTCAACGCCGTCGGACTCGCCTTCCTCACCCGCGGGCCGCGGAAGTCGGCCGGCATCGCCCCTGCCTGGTGGTGGCTGTTCTTCACCGTCTTCATGGGCTACCTCAGCTTCGCCCGCGTTGAGGGCATCACCGCGCCCATCGTGCTCATCGCCCTGCTCTATGCGGCGCAGCGGCCGGTGGTGGCCGGCGTCCTGCTCAGCATCGCCACCTGGATCAAGGTGTGGCCGGCGGCCGTGCTCGTGCCCATCGTGATTGCCAGCCGGAAGCGGGTCCAGGTGGTCCTTTCCGGCGTGGCGGTAACAGCGGTTGTCACCCTGGGCACCTGGCTCTCCGGCGGGCTGCCCCACATCATGGACTTCCTCCTGAACCAGGGCGAGCGCGGGATGCAGCTCGAAGCCACGTTCTCCACGCCGTGGGTGTGGCTGAGCGTCTTCAACATTGCGGGTTCGAAGATGGCGGACAACACCGCCATCAACTCCACGGAGGTCTACGGCCCCGGAGCGGACACCGCAGCCTTCCTGATGCAGCCGCTCCTCATCGTCGCCGCCGTCGTCGCTGCCGTGCTGCTGGTCCGCGCCCTGAACCGCGGCGCCGAACGGGAGGAACTGTTCCTTGAGGGCTCCCTGATGATGGTCACCGCGTTCATCGTGTTCAACAAGGTGGGGTCCCCCCAGTTCATCATCTGGCTGGCACCCGTGATCATTGCCGGCCTCACCCACGACTGGGAGCGGTGGAAGGTCCCTGCGGCGCTGCTGATGGGCATCGCCATGACCACCTTTGTGATCTACCCGCTGTTTTATACGCCCCTGATCCACGCCCATCCGGTGATGGCGGCCATCCTCACCACCCGCAACGTCCTCCTGGTGGTGCTGCTCTGGTGGTCGGTGAAGCGGACTGCCGAGCTGGGCCGGAAACCTGCGGCTGTGCCCGCCGGCGCGTAGCTGGCAGCCTAGGAAACCTCCGGGACATCTTCCGCTGCGGCCTCCGGCACCAGGTGGCGCGAGAACCAGTCGGTGGCCAGGGCCGCGACCCGGGCGAGTGTGCCCGGCTCCTCGAAGAGGTGGGTGGCTCCCGGAATGACCTCCAGGTGTACCGGGGCCCGCATCAGGTCCATGGCCTGCCGGTTCAGTGCCAGGACCTGGGTGTCCGCGCCCCCCACAAGCAGCAGGGTCGGTGCGCGCACCGACCCAAGGCGCGGCCCGGCAAGGTCCGGCCTGCCGCCGCGGGAAACCACGGCGTCCACCTGCGCGCCCGGTTCGGCCGCCGCCCACAGCGCGGCGCCCGCCCCGGTACTGGCCCCGAAGTAGCCAACCCGGCACGCTGCGGTCTCATCCCTGCCCTTCAGCCAGCGGGTTGCTGCGCTGAGCCGCTGTGCCAGCAGGGGAATGTCAAAGACGTTTCCCCGGTCCACTTCCTCTTCGGGGGTGAGCAGGTCCAGGAGCAGGGTGCCCAGTCCCGCTCCCTGCAGGACGGAAGCAACATAGCGGTTGCGCGGACTGTGCCGGCTGCTGCCGCTGCCATGGGCGAAGACCACCACCGCCCGGCACTGGTCCGGAAGATGCAGGTCCCCGTTGATTGACACCCCGTCCACTGCGATATGGACGTCCTGGCCGACGGCGGCAACCTGCCCCGGGCGGCCACGGCGCTCCCGCCGCGCCGCAGCATCGAGCAGGTGGACCACTTCCTCATCGGTTGTGGGTGAAAAGTCTCGGTAGTAGTATCCCACCGCCTCGAAGTCGCGCGGCGAAACCAGGGAGAGAACCCGGTCCGCCTCCGGCAGGGAGTCCATGGCCCGTTCCGGCGCCACCGGGACGGCCAGGACCACTCGTGCTGCCCCCAGCTGCCGCGCCACCTTGCATGCCACCCGGGCCGTTGATCCGGTGGCGATGCCATCGTCCACAATGACGGCCGTACGGCCTGTGAGGTCCAAGGGGGCCCTTCCCCGGCGGTACCGTTCCAGCCTGGAATCCAGCAGCGCACGCTCACGCGCCTCAACCGTCCGGAGATCATCGTCCGTGACCCGGGAAAGGGACACCACCCGCCGGTCCAGTACCCGGGCCCCGCCTTCCCCGATGGCACCCATGGCCACCTCCGGCTGGGACGGAACCCCCAATTTGCGCACCACGATGACGTCCAAGGGGGCATCCAGGGCGTTCGCAACCCCGGCCGCCACGGGAACCCCGCCGCGGGGCAGCCCCAGGACCACCACGTCCTTCCCGCGCAGCCCGGCCAGGGCGAGCCCGAGCTTCCGGCCCGCTTCAACCCGGTCCCGGAACTCATACATCCGGCCACCTCCTTATGCGGAGACAACTCCTGTGCCGCTGCACCGCGGAGAGCCTCCGGTTCCTGCAGACGGGCTTACTCTTCCTCGGACAGGACATCCGGGGAGGCTGACCAGGACATTCTCAGGACGAAGTGTCCGTCCGCGGTGTTCCGGGCGATGACCGCCCCCGCGCTTCCCGCCAGCTTCACGCCGAATTCCACTTCCATGTGTTCGGGTGCGATTTCGCGCATGGCGTCGACGACGGCCGCTGCTGCGGGGCGGACGGCGGCCAGGGCATCCTCCAGGCGCCGGCCCGCATCCAGGATTCCCTGTTCGTTCCTCGCAGGGTGGTCCACGCCGTAGCTGTTGTCCGCCACTTCCACCAGGACGGTCCCGGCGCCCACCTCGTACCGGACTACCTCTGTCATGCCAAGCACCCTTCTCCTTTGCTCCCACCGGCGCGTGCAAGAGCCACGGGCGCGGGGTACACTACCCCTTCACTAGACACCCGGCCCCGGGCAGCGCAACAGGGTCAAAAGCCCCGGACGGGTCAGCGGCTTCCCAGCTTCTCCCGGCCTGGCTCCTCCGTGCGGCCACGCCTGGTATCCCGCAGCGCCACCAGCCACCTCCAGCCCCGCCTGGCCAGGTCCAGGGGCCTGCCTTCGATCAGCAGCTTGCGTGTATGCACGTCAAGGAATAGAAGGTAGAACGTAAATGCCAGCGCCGTGATAAATGCCAGCGAGGACGCATCGATGGGCAGCTCCACGAAGGACCAGACGGAGAGCTGGTCCTGCGCGCCGAACACCACGAAGAACGTCACGCCCACATACAGCGACCTGATCTGCCAGTCGTCACGGATTCCCGTCACGGCAAGGAACGGCAGGAACCAGAGGATGTACCACGGCTGGATGATGGGCGAAAGCATTACGACGGCGGTGAACGCCAGCGCCATCCGGCGCACCGCCAGCGAATAGTCGCCCCGGAACATCAGCAGCAGGACAAGCCCGATCGCAGCCCATTTCATGCCCGTCCGCAGCAGGGTGGCGAAGGTCCCGCCGGGAAGCCCAAGGACGTTGGCGAGGAACTCCACCTGCTGGCCCAGGAAGCCGGACGGCGAGTAGCCCGTGTACCCCGGCGTGGGGTCCATGATGGCCCAGGTCCAGCCGATGCCAAGGTTGTAGGGGATGCCGCTCAGGACCAGCACGCCGAAGCTGATGCCCGCCGTCGCAGCCCAGATCAGGAACTTGCGCGTCCAGGACGCGGACGGGCCCGCCCACATCACGCCGATGAACGGCAGGAGGAGCACGGTAATGGGTTTGATGCCGATGGACGCGGTGACCAGGAGGATGCCCACCAGGTAGCGGCGGGTGGCGGCAAAGTAGACGCCGGCGACGGCGAGGCCCACCATAAGGGCGTCGTTGTGGGCGCTGGCAATGAAGCTGATCAGGAACAGCGGGTTGGCCACCGAGATCCACAGCGCACGGGCGCCGTTGATGCCATGGAGTTCCGCCAGTTTGGGGACGTAGATGACGCACAGCAGGACGCCGACACCGGCCAGGAGGCGGAAGAGCAGCACGGACACGTCAGGCTGGGCACCGGTCAGGCCCACCACCGCGCGCGCCAGCCAGAGGAAGTAGGGCCCGTAGGGTGTCCGGTTTTCCGCCCACGCAGGGTCAGCGCCCAGCGAGAACCAGTTGCTGAGGCTGGAGATGCCCACTTCGTAGGGGTTCTGGCCCTCCATCACAAGCCTGCCCTGGCCGGTGTAGGCGTAGACGTCCCGCGAAAATACCGGGACGCAGAAGAGCAGCGGCAGTGACCAGGCGGAGATGGCGACCACCACGGAGCGGAGCGCGGACTGTCCCCAGTCCGCCAGCCTCTGGCCCAGCCTTAGCCAGGAGCGCATCAGCACCATCGCACCCACGGTGAGCAGCACGGTGGACACCGTGACTCCCCAGCCCTCCGTGCGAAGGGCGATGACCACCGGCTGGCGGATCATGGGTGAGCCGTTAGCGATCCAGCCCGTCCCGATGGACCCGATAAACATCATGAGGGCCCCGATGAAGCCCTCAATGGTGGCGAGGTAGGCGCGGCCGGTAGCCGGACCGGAAGCTTTGGCCGGCGCGCCCGGCTGAGTCTCCGAAGTCCCGGGGTGTGACCCGCCTGCCGTCATGAGTGTCTGGTCCCTTACTTGGTTACGGCGCTGGTTGGACCAGCAATAAGGCCGCCCTGCAACCCCGCCATTTTATCAGCAGGGGTTCCCGCTCCCTTTGGGTTACGGACCGTGCGGAAGCCACAGTTTGGCAACAGGCCCCGGAGCACGGCCTGCGCGGCCACCGCCTCCGCTGGGCCCTGCTAGCGCATCCGGTCGCTGCGGGCGGTCTGGTTCCGGCCCAGCGACTTGGCCATGTACAGTGCGGCGTCGGCTGAGGCGATCAGGCGCTCCACGTCCGTCGCGGCGCCGTCGTACGTTGAAATGCCGTAGCTGACGGTGGGCATTTCCATCCCGTCCGCGGTGGTTGCGGCGGCAAGGCGGTTGCTGATTGACGCGGCGATGAGTTCGGCCCGCTCGGCACTGGCGCCGGGAACGAGGAGGACGAATTCCTCCCCGCCGTAGCGGCCCACGAGGTCGGTGGGACGGACAGTGGCCGTGCAGGCATCGGCGAAGGTCTGCAGGGCGAGGTCCCCGGCGGCATGCCCATAGGTGTCGTTGACGGACTTGAAGTGGTCCAGGTCTGCCAGGACCAGGGCGCCGGATCCCCTGGCGATGGACAGGTCCGCGAGCTGCTCCGCCGCCATTTCCAGGAAGGCCTTGCGGTTCAGCAGCCCCGTGAGGTCGTCGCGTGAGGCCACCATCCGCAGGGCCCGGGTCTGCTGCTCGCTGCTGAGGGCCGCCATGCTGAAGGAAACCACCACCAGCAGGACCATGGTGACAAGGGTGGTGACCGCAGAACCGAAGACGCTCTGGAAGATCGGCCCGTCTTGGCCCTCCAGCATGAAGGCAACCCAGCGCAGAAGGTAGAACACGGAGAGCCCGCCGGCGGCCACGGCCATGGGAATCCGGACCCGGGTATACCCCGGTTCCAGGCGCCAAAGCTCGCGGGACGCGAGTCCGATGGTGAGGCTCATCGCCGCCAGGAAAACCGGGCCGCCGGACCAGGTATTCGTAGCCGGATCATCGAGGGCCGAGGCCACCAGGGTGACCAGGGGGATGCCGGTGAAGGCCCACTTTGGCGGCGGCACGGTCCGCAGCGACCGGGCACCCGCCCACACCGCAACCCCGCCATGCACCAGCAGCACGTTCCCCAGCGGATTGGCCCAGACCTGGTGGGCCGTGCCGTCCAGCAGGAAGCAGGCCGATCCTGCAAGGAAAAACAGCAAAGCCAGGCACCACCAGCCGCTGTACGGCGAGCGCGTCACCCGGTAGGCGGAGAAGTAGAAAAGAAACACCAGCACCAGTGCCATCAGGCCGAACGCAATGCGAAGGGTCGCCGTATCCAGGACCATGTTTGCCGAAATCCCCCTGATAACGAACATTGCGCGGACCCCCAGTATCGCACCGCTCCGGGAGGCTGTCAGGATGGCGCTATCGGTTGGCCCAGGGCCTAATGTTGTCAGGACAGCCAGCAGGACTGCCCCGAAAGGCCAGACCCATGTTCCTTCTCTTTGGTTTCAAGACGGTACTGACGGCGCTGCCCGGCAAACCGGCCACCTGCCAGTATTGCCGCTCCTTCGTCCACCACCGCCTTGAAGAGCGGGCCACCAAGTTCACGCTCTTCTTCGTTCCGGTGTTCACCACGTCCCGGAAATACAACATCACGTGCACCAATTGCGGTTACGTTTCGAGCATCTCGGCGCGGCAGAAGCGGGCGCTGGAACGGCAGCGGTAGCCAGGGCGTCCTGGCCCCCGGTAACAGCCGTCAGCCGCCGAAGAGCGGCGCGAGGGAAGTCCAGAACTGCCGGATGCCCAGGACGATGAACAGCAGGGCGCAGATCCCCAGCGCAATGTTGGAGTGGAGTTTGTTGGCCCACGCTTTGGGGATCCGCCTGCCGTTGAGCAGCCCCAGCAGGGTCAGTGCCAGGAACGGCATGAACAGCGAACCCAGTGCCCCGTACAGCAGGATCAGGCCGATCGGCTGGCCCAGCGCGAAGAGGACCATGGGCGGGAAGGTAAGCCAAAGGATGTAGAACCTGAAGTATTTTCCCCCCACTCGGGTATCCGGGTGGCCGGACTCCTTGCCCCGCATGTTGCCCCAGAAGTCGGCGAACATCAGGGACACGCCGTTCCACACGCCGATGATGGAGGAGAAGGACGCGGCCCAGAAACCCACCAGGAACCCGGTGCCCACAATGTCTCCGTATTCCGCCTTGAGCACACCGTAGAGATCCAGCAGCCCTTCGTCGCTGGCGCTGAGGGACACCCCTGCGGAGCGGACAACCTCCGCGCCCACAATGAGCATGGCGATGACGAAGATGCCGGTCATTACGTAAGCCATGGAGTTGTCGATCCGCATGACCTTCATCCACTTGGGCGTGTACCAGCCCTTCTCTCGAAGCCAGTAGCCGTAGGCGGCGAGCGTGATGGTGCCGCCCACCCCGCCGGCCAGCGCCAGCGTGTAGAAGATCCCGCCGTCCGTGGAGGGAATCATCGGGATCAGACCGGCGAGCATTTCCGGAATGTTCGGGGTGGCAATCACGGCCAGACCCACCACGGTCACGAACATCATGCCCACCAGCACGGCGGTGATCTTCTCGAAGGTGGCGTATTTTCCCCACCAGACCATCGCGAAACCGGCGAGTCCCATCAGGATTGCCCACGCCCACAGCGGCAGGAACGGGAACACCGCGGTCAGGGGCAGCGCCGCCGAGGACATGGCCGTGGCCCCGTACACGAATCCCCAGATCATGATGTACGGGCCGAAGTACCAGGTGGTCCATTTGCCCAGGGACCGCCAGCCCTCGAAGATGGTCTTTCCGGTGGCCAGCGTGTACCGGCCGGCCCCTTCGACGAGGATGATCTTCAGGACCACACCCACGATGACTGCCCAGAACAGGCCGTAGCCGTAGCGGGAGCCCGCCACCAGGGTGGCCACCATGTCAGCGGCACCCACGCCGGTGGCAGCCACCACCAGGCCGGGACCGACGATACGCCACTTCGCCGGACGGCCGCCGTCGTCATCGATCCTGTCCGCGTGGCTGATACCGGGCCCGCTCTCCTTGCCCGCGTTCAACACGGCGTCGTTCCTTGCGGCCGCCCGGTCCCTGGCGTCATCGCCCATGGTTCCTCCTCAATTCGTCCTGCGTCCCTGGAAAACACAACTGCAGCCAACCTATGCCTGAACCGGCGCCGCATCAAAGGACAACGTGCTGGTCCGGGGCACTTTCCGGTATTTATTGGTTCGGTTCCGGGCTCTGGTGGATTCCGCCGGCCGGGTCTAAAGTGGGTTCCGCCGGACGCTGCCGGCGGAACCAACGGGACCTGATGCCGGTCCCCCACGGCTGGAGAGGGAGGTGGTTTTGATGACTGTTGCAGCCGCGCGCCTTGAGCGCTCCGCACCCATCATCCACACCCCTCCCCTGTACTGCACCGGCCCCGCCTGACCTCACCGCGGAGCGCCAACAACCCCAGGCCCATGGCGGCCGGAGCGCAGGGGCCTTCCCTGAGGTATCACAGTGAAATCATCATCAGGCCATGGCCTGGACAGCATCACCACGTCAAGCAGCACCACTGCAGCCACCATCGCTGCAAGCAGCAACGGCCCAGGAAACAACGGGCCGGTTGCCTACGGCTACACCGCGGCGGTTGCCCGGCATTTCAGCAGCCACCCCCTGCCGGAGGCAACGGAACGCGGCCGCGTGGTCCGCGCGGACCGCTCCCGGCTGCTGGTGGCGGCGGGACCAGACCTGCTCCACCTTCCGTACCCGCTGACCGGTGAAGCGGCCGTCACCGGTGACTGGGTGTGGATGGGGCCCAACAGGGCCGGGGAGCGCCAGGTCCTCGGCGTCCTTCCACGGCTCTCCGAGCTGAGCCGGAAACGTGCCTTCGAGGACTCCTCCGCCGCGCAGGTCCTGGCCGCCAACATGGACATGGTGGGCGTGGTGGTGCCCGTGGACCGGCCATTGACGCACAACCGGCTGGAGCGCACGCTGGTGGCCGCGTGGGATTCCGGCGCCACTCCGCTGGTGATCGTCACCAAGGCGGACCTCGCGGGGGTGGCGGACGACGTCGTCGGGAAAGTCATCCTGCAGGCGGCGGGTGTGGAGGTGGTCACCACCTCGGCGGAAACCGGCGACGGCGTCCCCGAACTGCTGGCGCACATTCCAGCCGGCGGCACGATCGTCCTCCTGGGGCCGTCCGGGGCCGGAAAGTCCAGGCTCATCAACGCCCTGGCGGGCCGCGATGTCCAGCACACCGGGGAGGTGCGGTCCGGCGACTTCAGGGGAAAGCACACCACCACGTCCCGGGAACTGGTGCCCCTGCCCAACGGGACTGTCCTCATGGACACCCCCGGCGTGCGGGGTTTCGGATTGTTCGACGCCGGGGACGGCATGGGCGGGATGTTCGATGACATCGAGGCCCTGGCCGCCCAGTGCAGGTTCTCGGACTGCGCGCACCAGGGCGAGCCCGGCTGCGCCGTGCAGGAGGCCATCGCCGGCGGTGTGCTGGAGGAACGCCGCTGGCACAACTACCTGAAGATGCAGCGGGAGCTGGCCGCCCTGGCCCGCCGGAGCGACGCCGCCGCGCAGCGTGCCTACCAGCGGGAATGGCACCAGAAGGTGGTCATGGCCGGCAAGTCCCAGCGTTCCGCCGAACGCGGCCTCGCCGAACAGCGCGGATCTGAGCAGCAAGGCCGGCAGGGCCGGGCGGGGCGCAAGCGGCGTTGAACCGAGGCGGTGCCTCGCAGATGGCGGGGCACCGCCGTCCCCTGCAACCGGTTGAGTCGATTCAACGTTGTAAAGTGGGCGGTACTGGCCTGCGGGCCGCGGTTAACCTAAGGGACTGGGATGGCGGCAACTCTTCATGACGTGGCGCGCGTGGCGGGCGTGTCCTTCAAGACCGTCTCCAACGTGATCAACAACCACCCGCACGTCCGCGACACCACCCGGGCCAAGGTGGAGAAGGCCATCGCGGAGCTGGGCTACCGCCCCAACCTCACCGCCCGCAGCCTCCGCTCCGGGCACACCGGCGCCATCACCCTGGCCCTGCCGCAACTGAGCCTGCCGTACTTCGCCGAACTTGCGGATGCGGTCATCGAGGCTGCCGCCAAGCACGGGCTGGTGGTGCTGGTCGAGCAGACCGGCGCTGACCGGAAGCGCGAGCTTGAGGTGATGGCCAGTCCGCGGCTGAAGATGTCCGACGGCCTGATCTTCAGCCCGCTGGCGCTCGGCCAGGAGGACGCCGGCCTGATCAAGGCAGATGTTCCGGTAGTCCTCCTTGGCGAGCGCATCTTCGGCAGCTCCTCGGACCACGTCACCATGCAGAACGTGACGGCAGCACGGGCCGCCACCGAACACCTGCTTGATCTGGGGAAGAAGCGCATCGCCGTCGTCGGCGCCCACGAGGGCGAGGTCATCGGCTCGGCCGGCCTCCGCCTGCGCGGATACAAAGAGGCGCTGGAAGGGCGCGGCATTCCGTACGACGACGGGATCGTCGCCTACGTGGTGGACTGGCACCGGTCCAACGGCGCGGCAGCCATGCACGACCTGCTGGACCGCGGCGCATCCTTCGACGCCGTCTTTGGCCTGAACGACACCCTGGCCCAGGGCGCCGTACGCGTCCTGCAGGAAGCCGGATACCGGGTCCCGGACGATGTCGCGGTGATCGGCTTCGATGACCTCGATGAAACCCGGTACAGCCTCCCCACCCTGAGCACGGTGGACCCCGGCCGGACTGAGATCGCCGAGACCGCCATCCGGATGCTGATGGAACGGATCAAGGACCCTGATGGTATGCCGCCCCGGGAAGTGGAGACGGCGTTCCGGGTGGTGCCGCGGGAATCCACCGTGGGCGCCGGCCCGGGCGGCGCGCGGCCCAGCTGACGGCCCAGCCTGATCACTCCGCTCTGCGAGACGGGATCTATTCGTTGTGCCCCACGGTGCTGCCGCGGACAACCAGCTCGGCCGGGTAGATGACCGGTTCCAGCTGCTCGTCCGGGTTTTCGATCACCCGGATCAGGAGCTTCCCGGCAGTAACGGCCATGTCCACCATGGGCTGGGTCACCGTGGTGAGCCCCATGCCGTTGGCGGCCAGGAGGGAATGGTTGTCGAAGCCCGCAACGGCAACATCCTCCGGAACCTTCCGCCCCCCGCCCCGCACCACGTCGATAACGCCCAGCGCCATCAGGTCAGAGGCGGCGAAAACACCGTCCAGCTCCGGCGACCCGGAGAAAAGGTCCCGTGCCGCTTCGGTGCCGCCCGCCGTCGTAAAGTCACCGTGGATGACGGGTCCGGGCTGCAGCCCGGCCTCCCGGACACCCTGCATCCAGCCTTCCAGGCGGTCAACTGCCGCCGTCATGTCGGCGGGTCCTGCCACGGTTCCCAACCGGGTCCGTCCGGCGGCCGCCAGGTGGCGGGCGGCAAGCCGGCCGCCCTCGAAGTTGTCCAGGTCCACATAGGGGACCCCGAACCCCATCGCCCAGGGCCTGCCAATAAAGATGGTGGGCAGGCCCGTTGTGCCGAGGGTCTCGGCCCAATCGTCTGCCTTGTGGAACGAGACCACGATCGCGCCGTCCACATGCCCGCCCCGCAGGTACCGCTGGGTCCGGGCGGAGTCATCCCCCGCCCGGGACATGAGCAGCACCAGCTGCATGTCGGTGCCCCGGAGGGCCTCGTTGACGCCGGTGATGACGGCGGCGAAGAAGGGGTCCATCATCACCCGTGCGTCCGGCTCCGGAATGACCAGCGCAATGGATCCGGTGCGCCTGGTCACCAGGGACCGGGCCGCACGGTTTGGCGTGTAGCCGAGGGCAACGATGGCGGCGTCGACGGCGGCCTGGGCTTCCGGGCTGACCTTCAGCCCCCCGTTGATCGCCCTGGACGCGGTGGAGCGGGACACTCCGGCAGCCGTGGCAAGATCTTCAAGCGTCGGGCTGGGCCGCCCGGCTTGCAGGAGGCCGGGCCGGCGGGACTTTTGGTTCATTACACAGACAATACGACACCCGGCTCCGCAGGCGACACGGGGCTGCTGCCGGCCGGAAGTGCGTTCGAGGCCGCCACTGCCGAGTACCACAACGCACTGGCTTTCGGGGTGCGCTCCTGGGTTGAATAATCCACCCGGACCAGGCCGAAGCGCTGGTGGTAGCCGAAGGACCACTCGAAGTTGTCCAGCAGGGACCAGGCCAGGTATCCGCGGACATCCACGCCGTCCTCAATGGCATCGTGCACTGCCCGGAGGTGGGCCGCGAAGAACCCCAGCCGGTCCTGGTCGTCCACGAAGCCAGCGTCGTCAGGGACATCATCGTAGGCTGCACCGTTTTCGGTGATGTAGACGGGGATCCCGGCCGGGCCGGTGTACTCCGCCTGCAGCCGGTTGAGCAGGCGCCGCAGCCCCTCCGGCTGGACCTCCCAGCCCATTCCCGTCACCGGCAGGCCGCGGGGTACCGAGCGGACGCCGTCGGCTGCCACGAACGGGGAGGACACCGGGCGGTCCGCCTGGCCCGGAGCCGACGTGGTCTCCTGCCCCGCCCGCTCCCCGGGATCCACCGGGTCCTTCGTGAGGGATTCCCCGTGGTAATAGTTGACGCCGAGCAGGTCCAGCGGCGTGGAGATGGTGTCCAGGTCCCCGTCCTGCACCAGGCCGGCCAGGCCAAGGTGCGCCACGTCTGCCAGAAGGTCGGCCGGGTATTCGCCCCTGAACAGCGGATCAAGGAAGATTCTGTTGAACTGGCCGTCGATCCGCCTGGCCGCGTCCCGGTCGCTTTTGCTGCCGGGATCCCGCGGATCCGGGACCGTCAGGTTCAGGGTGATGCCCAGGGTGGCATCCGGGTCCTCGCGGCGGAGCTCCCGGGCGGCCAGGCCGTGGCCGAGCAGCAGGTGGTGGGCGGCAGCCAGTCCTGCCCGCGGGTCTTGCCTTCCCGGCGCATGGACACCCGCCGCATAGCCCAGGAAGGCCGAGCACCACGGTTCGTTGAGGGTTGTCCAGATCCGGACCCGGTCACCCAGGACGCCGTGCATGAGTGCCGCGTATTCGGCGAACCGGTAGGCGGTGTCCCGGTTGGCCCAGCCGCCCTTGTCCTCAAGCGCCTGGGGCAGGTCCCAGTGGTAGAGGGTCAGCCACGGCGTGATTCCGGCAGCCAACAGTTCATTCACCAGGCGGGAGTAGAAGGCGATCCCCTCAGGATTGGGCGTCACGCCGTCCGGCATGCAGCGGGCCCAGGACGTGGAGAACCGGTAGGCCTTCATGTGCAGCTGGCCCATCAGCGCCACGTCCTCCTTGTAGCGCCGGTAGTGGTCACAGGCCACGTCACCGTTGTGGCCGTCCGCCACGGCACCGGGCACCCGGGCGAACACGTCCCAGATGGAGTCCTGCCGCCCCCCGGTGTGTGCTGCGCCTTCGATCTGGTACGCAGCTGTTGCCGCGCCCCAGAGAAAGCCCTCCGGAAACGGAAATTGGGTGGAACTCATCCTTTAACTGCTCCTTGCATAATTCCAGATACGAGTTGACGGCCTGCCGCGATAAACAGGAGCAGGAGCGGGACGGTGGCCAGGACGGCTCCGGCCAGGACCACGGAGTAGTCCACGAAGTGGGCGGCCTGCAGCAGCTGCAGCGCCACCGGGAGGGTGGGGTTGGACGGGTCAAGGACAATGAACGGCCAGAAGAAGTTGGTCCAGGTGGCCACGAAGGTGAACAGGGCGAGCATGGCGGCCGCAGGGCGGGCGGCAGGGAACCCGATGTACCAGAAGGCCTGGATCATGGAGGCACCGTCCATCCGCACGGCCTCGATGAGCTCATCAGGGAGGGCGTCACGGAGGTATTGGGTCATCCAAAAAACGCCGAAGGCAGTGACAACGCCCGGGATGATGACGGCCCACAGCGAGCCGGTCCACCCCAGCTTGGACATCACGATGAACAGCGGGACCACGCCAAGCTGGGTGGGAACCGCCATGGTTGCTATGACGAACACCAGCAGCCCCTTGCTGCCCCGGAAGCGCAGCTTGGCAAAGGCGAATCCGGAAAGGGTGGAGAACACGACGACGGACGCCGCGGTCACGCACGAGACGATGAGGCTGTTGCCCATTGCCTTCCAGAACGGGATGCTGTCAAAGACTTTCGCGGCGTTGGCCAGGAAGTTTCCGCCGGGCAGCAGCGGGATGCCGCGGCTCAGGACCGTGTTGTCGTGGCTGCCCACCAGGAAGGACCAATAGAGCGGAAAGAGGGACGCCAGCAGGACGGCACCCAGGAAGCCGTAGGTGAGGAAGCCGGGCCGGCGGGCACCGCCGTGGCCGCCCCCCGAGCGCCTGGTGCCTGGTCCGCGGCGGGCTGCTGCCCGGGCGGCCCCCTTCCCGGCGGTCTGTTCGATCATGGGGATGGAGCTCACTTGCGGCCTCCCTGGCTTGCAATGCGCTTGGTGATGAGGAAGTTGAGCAGGGCGATCAGCACAATGATCAGGAAGAGCAGCCAGGCCACGGCAGAGGCCCTGCCGAAGTTGCGCTGGCCCCAGCCGAGTTCCCAGATATACATGGTCAGCGTCTGCCACTGCCTGTCCGCGCCGCCCAGGCCCGACTGGTCAAAGACCCGCGGCTCGTCGAAGATCTGCAGGCCGCCGATGGTGGAGGTGATCACCACGAAAATCACCGTTGGCCGCAGCATGGGGACTGTTACGGCGAAGAACTGCCGCAGCCTGCCGGCGCCGTCGATGGTTGCCGCTTCGAACACGTCCCGCGGGATCGCCTGCATGGCCGCGAGGAAGATCAGCGCGTTGTAGCCGGTCCAGCGGAAGTTCACCATGGTGGCGATGGCCAGATGGCTCGCAACGGAATCAGAATGCCACCGGACCGGGTCCAGCCCTACCGCCGTCAACATCCCGTTAATCAGCCCAAACTGGTCCGCGAAGAGGTTGTTGAAGATCAGTCCCACCGCCACCGGCGCCACCACGAACGGCACCAGGACCCCCATCCGCCAGAACGTCCGGGCCCGCAGGTTCGCGTCCAGCACCGCCGCTATGACCAAGGCGATGACAACCTGGGGCACGGAGGACAGGATGAAGATGCTGAAGGTGTTGCCCACCGCGTTCCAAAAGTAGGGCTGGGCCACAACGAAGGCGTAGTTTTCCAGGCCCGTGAACTTCCCCTGCCCGCCGATGAGGTTCCAGTTATGCAGGGAAACCCAGGCGGTGTACACCAGCGGGAAGAGCCCGGTGACGGCAAAGAGGATGAAGAACGGCGAGATATAAAGGTAGGGGGAGAGCTTGACGTCCCACTTGGAGACCTGCTGCGAGAATGCCAGGCGCCGGATACCCTTCGTGTCCCCGGGCGGGACCCCCCCCGCGGCGCTCTGTGGCCGGACCCGGTCGGTGACAGCCATGCCTAGAGGGACTTCACTGCGGTGACGAACTTCTCCCAGGAGGAGGCGGCGTCGTCCGACTTGTCAACGTCCACGCGGGTGAGGGCCTGCTGCATGGCGTCGTTGATGGCGAAGTACTTGGTGCCCTTGAAGGGCGTGACGTCAACGGCCTTGGCGCGCTCGGCGAAGATCTGGCCGGTGGGCGCGCCGTTGAAGAACTCATTCGTCTGGCCCAGCAGTTCGCTGCTTTCCAGCGCCTCCTTCTGGCTGGGGAAGGTGCCCTTGGCGGTGAAAGCCTTGATCTGCTGCTCAGGGGCGGTCAGCCAGCCTGCCAGCTTCTTGGCTTCGGCCTGGTGTTCGCCCTGGGTGGGGACCGTCAGGTACGACCCGCCCCAGTTTCCGCCGCCACCGGGGAAGACGTTGGCCACATCCCAGCCGGTCACCCCGGCCGCGTTGCCCTCGATAACCCCCAGCATCCAGCCCGGGCAGAGGGTTGTTGCGAAGGCGCCGGTCTGGAATCCGGAGGCCCAGTCGTCGCTCCACTGGCTGAGGTGGGCAGACAGCCCGTCCTCGGTGGAGGCCTTCAGGACCTGGTTGTAGGTGTCCTTGACCTTCTGGTTCTCCGTGGCGATGACGGTGCCGTCCTCCTCCTCGTAAACCTTCTCAAGCTGGTTGCTCATGCCCTGGTAGATTGCCCCCGCTGAGTCGAACCAGGCGGAATCAGGGTTGGCGGCCTTGTAGGCCTTGCCGGCTTCGAAGTAGCTGTCCCAGGTGGTCCCCAGCATCTTGGCAACTTCCCCGCGTTCGCTGGGCATGCCGGCCTTCTTGAGCAGCTCGGCGTTGTAGCAGACGGCCTCGGGGCCGGAGTCCGTCCCGTAGCCAAGGAGCTTGCCGTCGGCAGTGGTGGCGGCCTCGGCCTTCCAGTCCAGCCAGCGTCCTTCCACGGCGGGGTCGGCCAGATCGGCAAAGCGGTCCGGATACTGCAGGAGTTCCGGCAGCCAGTCCACCTCAACGGCCTCAATATCGGACAAGCCGGAACCGGCTGCCAGGCGCGTGGTGAGGTTGTCCCGTGCTTCGTTGGTGGTGGCCGCCTTCTTGTGCTCAATGGTCACGTTCGGATTCAGCGTTTCGTACTCTTCAAAAAGCTCCTCATAGCCGAACTCATTGAAGGTGCCCACCGTGAGCGTGACGGGATCTGAGCCGGTGGCGTCGTTGACGCCGCCCTTCTCCGGCGCTGCTGATCCGCAGGCCGTCAGCGACAACGCCAGGCAGGCGGCCGCGGCGGACAGCACGGTGAACTTGGTTGGGTTTTTCACGGGGAAGACTCCTTCGTCAGAAAAATGCCTTGCCGGTCCGCGTGGACGGCTGAAGGCGGAGAAGTGGTGAGCGGCGGGCCTGGGCGGTGACCTTGGGTGGGAGCGCTCTCACCACATGGTGTCCCACCTCACAGCTTCTTGTCAAGAAGTGGTAGGAGCGCTTCCACGCCATCCTTGTCCGCGCCACTTGGCGGTGTTACGCTTCCCCGACGAGAGCGCTCCCACGGCCGCACCAATCGAGCTGCGGGCCCTCAGCCTCGACGAATCCCACCAACGAACAGGACCAGCAATGCCGCTAGCCCATCTCCCCCATCCGCCGCGTTCCGGCAAGCCGCAGGACCCGCCGCTGCGGCGCACGCAGGGCCGGGGCCGGCATGTTGCCGGTGCCGTTGCCCTCCTGGTCGGCCTGATCGGCAGTGGCGCAGGCATGGCCACCGCTGCCGGGGCCGCCCCGCCGGCTGCACCGCAAGCACCTGCACCCCAGGCACCGGCACCCCACGCTCCTGCACCGGCGGCTCCCCCGGCACTTCCCCAGGGCGCGGAACCGGATTTTGGGCCCAACGTCCGGATCTTCGATCCCAGCATGCCGGTGGCTGAAATCCAGGCCACGGTTGATTCCATCGCCGCCGAACAGGTGGACGATGAGATGGGATCCAAACGCTACTCACTGCTGTTCAAACCGGGCACCTACGGCAGCGCCGAGGAGCCGCTCATTGTCCAGGTGGGCTACTCCACCGAGGTCGCGGGGCTGGGCGCTTCCCCCACAGATGTCACCATTAACGGGCACGTGGACGTCTACAACCGGTGCCTCACCGCGGATAACTGCATCGCCTTGAACAACTTCTGGCGGTCCCTGTCCAACCTCACCATCAACGTCACCGGCCTTGAGGGCTGCCGCAGCTCCGCCAATTTCTGGGCGGCCTCGCAGGCATCGCCCATGCGGCGGATCAACATCACGGGCGGCAACCTCTCCCTCATGGACTACTGCACCGCGGGCCCGCAGTACGCCAGCGGCGGCTTCATCTCCGATTCGAAGACCGGCGACGTCATCAACGGCTCGCAGCAGCAGTACTTCGTGCGCGACAGCAGCATTGGCAACTGGTCCAACGGGGTCTGGAACCAGGTCTTCTCCGGAGTGGACGGTGCCCCGGCGCAGTCCTTCCCCAACCCGCCGTACACCACCCTGGCGGATACACCGATCAGCCGCGAGAAGCCTTACCTCACGCTGGATGCCGCCGGCCAGTACAGCGTGTTCGTTCCCGCAGTCCGCATGGATTCCTCCGGGACCACCTGGGAAAACGGCCCGACGCCGGGCCGCAGCATGCCGCTGTCTGACTTCTATGTGGCCAGCCCGTCGGATTCCGCCAAGACCATCAACTCCCAGCTGGCACGCGGCAAGAACCTGCTGCTCACCCCGGGGGTTTACGGCATTGACGAGAGCATCGAGGTCAAGAGGGCCAACACCATCGTCCTTGGGCTGGGCATTGCCACCCTCACCGCCGTCAACGGCGCCGTCCCGCTGACGGTTGCGGACGTGCCCGGCGTGGATATTGCCGCCGTCACCATCGACGCCGGTGAAGTGAATTCACCGGCTTTGATGCGGATCGGAAAGGCCCGGCAGGGCGAGGGCAGCGGGTCCGCCAACTCGGATGTCCACACCGATCCCGCCAACCCCACCACGCTCCATGACGTGTTCTTCCGCATCGGCGGACCGCACGTGGGCAAAGCCTCCGTCAGCCTGGAGGTCAACAGCGACAACGTCCTCCTGGACCACATCTGGGCCTGGCGCGCCGACCACGGCAACGGGGTGGGCTGGACCACCAATACCGGCAGGAACGGCGTGATCATCAACGGGGACAATGTCACCGCCACCGGCCTGTTCGTGGAGCACTACCAGGAGTACAACGTCATCTGGAACGGCGAAAACGGCAGGACCGTCTTCTTCCAGAATGAACTGCCCTACGACGCGCCCAACCAGGCCGCCTGGCAGCACGACGGGGTCCTGGGCTGGGCGGGCTACAAGATCGCAGACTCCGTCAAGACCCACGAACTCTGGGGCGGCGGCAGCTACGTCTACAACAACGTGGACCCCACCATCCATGCCACCCGGGGCTTTGAGGTGCCCGTAACGCCAGGCGTGAAGCTGCACAGCCTGCTCACGGTCAACCTGGGCGCCGGCACGCTGGACCACGTCATCAATGACACCGGCGCACCGGTGTCAACGGACGCCGTCGGGGTCCCCAGCTACGTCCCCAGCTTCCCGTAACGAAGCACCCTAGCGAGTTTTCGTCCAGATACGGGGAGATAACCGCCCCGGAAGTCCTCGTATCTGGACAAAAACTCGCGGGTCAGCCCCACCGCACGGCAGGCCAGCCGTCCTTCCATTCCAGCTTGGCGAGGCCAAGCCGGAAGGCGCCGTCGAGTTCTTCCGCGTAGTAGTGGAAGGCGAGTACGTCACCGGAAACGGACTGTCCGCCCGGTCCCACCCGCCCGCCGTCGGAAGCCAGCAGAGGGGTGCCGCCGCCGTCGAGCAGTCCTTTGCCCCCGGCGTCCACGTACGGGCCGGTGATGCTGTCAGCCCGGCCCACGGCAATGTTGTAAGTACTCTCCAGGCCCTGGCAGCAGAAGTCGCGGGAGAAGAACAGGTAGAACTTCCCGCCATGCGGCAGGATGTAGGGCGCTTCGATGGCGTTGGGCGGCGCTTTCCGGTCCGCGATGGCCAGCGGTTCAGCGGCGTCAGCGCGCAGGCCGGTGGGCCAGGCGAGTTCCACGATCTGCAGGCCTGTCCAAAACGATCCGAAGGACATCCACGGCGTGCCGTGTTCGTCCTCCGCGATGCCGGGATCGATGGCGTTGAACCGTTCCCCTTTGGAGGAGATGACCTGCCCCCGGTCCACCCATTCGTACTCCGGGTCGGCTGGATCGAGCGTGGTGTTTGTTGCCAGCGCGATCACCGAGAGGCTCTTTCCGAAAGTGGACGCCGAGTAGTACAGGTACCAGGTCCCGTCATGCTCATACAGCTCGGGAGCCCAGAGGTTGTCCACCCCCGGCACCGCTTCGTTCAGCCACACCGGCTTTTCCTGCCAGACCTCGCCGGCATATTCCCAGTGCACCCCGTCGCTTGAGCGGCGCACCTGGATGTTGCCATCCGCCACCTGCCCGTTGCCGGTGGAATAGATGAACCAGGGCTTCCCGGCCTCCCCCGTCACGAGCGCGGGGTCATGGGTGAAGAAGTCGCCGGTCAGTTCGGCGGCGCTTGCCTCCGGTACCGCGGCGGGCGGGGCGCCGCAGCCGGCCAGGACAAGGACGACGACGGCGGACAGCACCGCTGCCAGCCGCACCACCAAGGTTGGAACAGCAGTGCGGCCTGCAGCGTCGCCTTGCGCCTGGACAGGCACGTCAGCCAAGCGCGACGGCGGACCAGGACACCGGCGGCAGGGTGACGGTGAGCGTGCCCTCCTCCAGGACGGCGCCGTCGAGCTGCTTCAAACCCACCCGATCCTGGTCCTGGAGGGTGTTCTTGGCGTAGACGTCCTCGTCGTGGAGGGTGAGGGCCTCGGTGATCACCTTTGCGTTGAGTTCGGAGACGTTGATGGTGATATCGATCGCCTCGGTCTGGCTGCGGTTCACCAGGAAGAGGGCAGATTCCCCGGTGGCGGCGTCGGCGGTTGCCACCGCGTCCACCAGCGGCGCCTCGCCGTAGACCGCCGTGGTGTAGGTTCCGGCGTCGATCCGGGGACGGAGCACCTCGCCCTTCGCGAGCCGCGACGTGACGGAGAACGGGAAGAACGTGGTCTGCCGCCAGGTGTCCCCGCCCGGTTCGGTCATGATGGGCGCGATCACGTTCACCAGCTGGGCGAGGGAAGCGGCGGCAACGCGGTCGTGGTTCTTCAGGAGTGTCATGAGCAGGTTGCCGAACACCACGGCGTCGGCCACGGAGTAGGTGTCCTCCAGCTGGCGCGGCGCGTGCGTCCAGTCCTCGTTGACCTCGTCGGAGGCCTGGTGCTCGTCCAGGTACCAGATGTTCCATTCGTCAAAGGACAGCTGGATGGTCTTTTTGCTCTTGAGCTTGTGCTTGACGTGGTCAGCGGTGGCCACCACGGTCTCGATGAAGTACTGCATGTCCAGCGAGGACGCCAGGTAGGAGCCGAGGTCGCCGTTGCGCTCCTGGTAGTAGGCATGGCAGGAGATGTAGTCCACGTAGTTGTAGCTGTGTTCCAGCACCACGCGCTCCCACTCGCCGAACGTGGGCATGGCGGATCCGGATGAGCCGCAGACCACCAGCTCCAGGTTCTTGTCCGCCGTCTTCATGGCGGAGGCGGTGCGGGCGGCGAGCTTTCCGTAGTCCTCTGCCGACATGTGGCCGATCTGCCAGGGACCGTCCATCTCGTTCCCCAGGCACCACATGCGGATGTTGTAGGGATCCTTGGCGCCGTTGGCGATGCGCTGCTCGCTGAGTGCGGTGCCGGAGGGGTGGTTGGTGTACTCCAGCAGGTCAAGGGCCGCCTCGATGCCCCGGGTGCCCAGGTTCACGGCCATCATCAGTTCGGAGCCGGTGAGCTCGCACCAGCGGGCGAACTCGTCCAGGCCGACCTGGTTGGATTCAAGCGAGTGCCACGCAAGGTCCCGGCGTACGGGACGCTGCTCCCGCGGCCCGACGCCGTCCTCCCAGCGGTAGCCGGAGACGAAGTTGCCGCCGGGGTAGCGGATGGTACTGGAGCCGAGCTCCTTGACCAGTTCGATGACGTCCAGGCGGAAGCCGTCCTCATTGGCTGTGGGGTGGCTGGGTTCATAGATGCCGTCATAGACGCAGCGGCCCAGGTGCTCCACGAAGGAGCCGAAGATGCGGCGGTTGACGGGGGCCACAACGGCGGAGCGGTCCACGGTGATGACGGTGGGTGCCACGACAGCCAAGTCGGTCTGTTCAGTAGCGACGGAAGTGATGGTCACGGTGTGTATTCCTGTTCTGTCTAACGTTGTAAAAAGATGGTGGGTCTCAATGGAGTGGTCATCGGGGTAGCTAGGCGGGGGAAGGTCCTGCGGCTTCCAGCCGGGCGAGCCGGTGGCCCACCAGCCATCCGGAGATGAGCAGCGGGACCGAGGCGCCGATGAGGGGCACCAGCACCGTCATTCCGGAGAAGACGACGGCGGCGGCCGCCAAGGTGGCCAGCAGGGAAAGGCTCATGGCAGGTGAAACGAGCGGAAGCATAAACGCGGTCCGCCATGTCCTGGCCACGGAATCCCGGTAGCGGCTGCACAGGCCCACCGCGGTGGCGGCAGCGGCCAGCGTGAATCCTGTGGCAACCGTGGAAAGCACTAGGAGGACGGCGTGTACGGTTGCCGGCATCGCTGTCGCGGCAGGCCCCAGCAGAGATACGAAGTCCAGGACAAGGACGACGCCGGCAATCCAGAAGGCGCCTCCCACCAGGTTGGCGTGCCGGAACTGGAAGCGGTAGGCGGCGATGAAGTCCCGCACCAGGCTGTCCCCGGCGGAACCGGAGCGCAGCCTGCCCAGGACGGTGGTGGCTGCCACGGCGGCAGGGAAGAGGCCCAGGACCACCAGCCCTGCCAGGGCTCCGGCCACGAAGAGCACGTTGACCAGGACCAGCCGGGTGGAAAAGCGGAGCCAGTCCATCAGCCGCCCCGCCCACCCCAGAGGAGCATCATTCATAGCGGCGGCTCCCGGGTTCCGGACCAGGCCACACCGCGCTGGTCGATGCCGCTGAAGGAAAGGGCCGGGCGGTTGCGGGACCAGTCCCATGAGCCAAAGACCACGGCGTCAATCTCTGTGCCCGGTTTGCCGGCGGGGCCCGCGGGACGCAGCCGGACAGCTATTGGATGCCCCCGGAACTCCGCGGAGCGTGGCTCAACGCACTTGAGGTCCATCCGGACAGCAGGGGCAATGTCCGTGGATTCGGGGTCGAAGCGCAGGACCTGCCACGTTCCGGCCACCTCGGCAGGAGCGGGGACAGCCTCGCTCCGGAGCCCGGCGAACGGCTGGGGTGAGATAACGGGCCAGCCGGCCGCAGTGAAGAAGAGCCGGCGCACCTGGACCACATGCTGGCTGGGTTCGGCCGCAAACCGGACATGGTGGACCACAAAGTGCTCGTCGGATCCGTCCGGTCCTTTCTGCGTGAGGACCGAATTATGGCCCGGCGCCAGCCAGGCCGTCCCGCCGTCGAACTGGTAGCTGGCCAGCACCTTGGTGCCTACGGCAGCGGGCGGCGCGTCGACGTCGGTCATTTCAATTCCCCGGAGATCCCGGTAGGGGCCGGTGATGTGGTCCGCTACCGCCACCCTCACGTTGTAGGTGGTGAACAGCGAATCATAGGAGGTGAACAGGATGTAGCGGCCATCCTGCGGACTGCGGAGAATGAAGGCGCCTTCCACCGCCCCCTCCACCGACCGCGGACGGCGGGCAATGACGGAGCCCAGGTCACCTGCCACCCTGGGCAGCCCCGAACCGGGGTCCAGGGGAAGGATGTAGATGCCGGAGAAGAAGGAGCCATAGGTCAGCCAGGGGTTACCGCCGGCGTCGAAGGCAACCGCTGCATCTATGGCATTTTGGGAATGTTCGCCCTTGCGGGTTGCCACCACCAGGCCGCGGTCCTCCCACGGACCGCTGGGAGACGGCGCCACGGCAAGGCCGATTGCGGAGGTGTTGGACCCGAAGGTGGACGCCGAGTAATACATATGCCATTCCCCGGTGGGCCAGCGGACCACCTCCGGCGCCCACAACCCCTGGGCGCCGGACCACGCCGCTGCCGCTTCCGGTACTTCGCCGAGTGCGGTTCCGACGTACGTCCACCCCACCAGGTCGGCGGACGTACGGACATGTACCCCGGAAGGAATATCTCTCGTGTTCGCCACGGCGTCGGTGGAGAACATGTAGTAGGTGCCGTCGTCGTCGCGCACCACTGTGGGGTCATGCGCATGCCGCGCGCCCCAGGAGGACGGCTCATGGACGGCACCCGCGGGGAGCGGAAGCATCTCCTCGGTATCTATGCCTGTGTTTACTGGCACGGCTCAGCCCTTGGATCCGGAAAGCGCGATGGACTCGATGATCTGGCGCTGGAACACCACGAAGACAATAAGCACCGGAAGGAGCGCCACGAAGGATGCGGCCATGATGAGCGGGTAATCCGTCTGGATGGCGTACTGGGCGTTGAAATTGGCGATGACCAGCTGCAGGGTCTGTGTCCCCGGGGAGTTCAGGTAGATGATCGGTGCCAGGTAGTCGTTCCACATGGCCATGAACCAGAGGATGAACTGGGCGGCGAGTGCCGGGCGGATGGCGGGCAGAATCAGGGTCCAGAAGATCTGCAGGTAGGAGGCGCCGTCAATCCGGGCTGCCTCCACGATGGAGTCCGGGATGCTGTTCAGGAACTGGCGCAGGAAGAAGATCATGATGATGTTGCCGAAGAGTCCCGGCACGATCAGCGGCAGCAGCGTATCCACCCAGCCGATGCTCGCGAAGATGGTGAACTGCGGAATCATCAGGGTGGGAAACGGGATCATGAGTCCGGACAGGAGGCCCAGGAACAGGACGTTCTTGAAGGGCATCCGCATCTTGGCGAAGGCAAACGCCGCGAGCGCGGAGGTCAGCGAGCCTACGATGGTCACCGAGCAGGCCACGATCAGGCTGTTCTGGATGCCGGTCAGGAGCGGGCCGGCGGTCCAGATGCGGGCATAGTTCTCCCACACGAAGGGGTCCGGGATCCACTGCGGCGGAAGCTCGAAGACGCCATCCTTCGTCTTGAGCGAGGTGGAAAAGGTCCAGGCGAGCGGGGCGATCATCACGATTGCGCCGACACTGAGGACCAGGGTGGTGAGGATGTTGCCCAGGCGGAGCGTTTCCTTCGCGGACCGCGAGCCCCTGCCCGCCCGCCCGGGACCGGCAGGCTTTCCGCCCCCGACGCCGGGGATTTCCTGCGCAGGCTCCAGCGGAGGTGGGGTGATGACGTTCTGTGCGGACATGGCTGCCTGCCTCAATCGATCGAGAACTGGTTGCGGCGGTTGAGCCGGAACTGGATGAAGGTGATGGCGAAGACCAGCAGCCCCAGGACCACGGACATGGCGGACGCGTACCCCATCTGGAGGTTGTCGAACGCCTTTTGCCAGATGTACCAAACGATGGAGGCGGACTGGAACTCAGGGCCGCCGGTGGGGGTCATGATGTTGATTTCTACAAAGATCTGGGAGCCGCCGATGATGCTGGTCACAATCAGGAAGAAGGTGACAGGCCGCACCATGGGGATGGTGATGTGCCGGAACTGCTGCCAGGCCGTGGCACCGTCCAGCGCTGCCGCCTCGTAAAGGTAGCGGGGCACCGACTGGAGGGCTGCCAGGTACAGCAGCATGGAATATCCCAGGCCCTTCCAGACAGCCATGATGATCAGGGCGGGCTTCACGGTGGCGGTGTCCTGCAGCCAGTTGGGGCCGTCGATCCCCACCAGGGCAAGGCCCTGGTTGATGAGGCCGAAGTCGCCGTTGAAGGCCCACTGCCAGAGGATGGCGACCGCGGCAATGGAGGAGATCACGGGCAGGTAGTACACGGTGCGGAAGAACGTGGTGCCGCGCATCTTCCTGTTCATTGCCAGCGCCAGGGCCAGTGAGATGACCAATCCGATGGGAATGCCGATCATCATGTACAGGGTGTTCCAGAGCGACTGCAGGAAGTAGCGGTCACCGAACATCTTCGTGTAATTGTCCAGCCCCTTGAAGACCGGGGCGGAGATGCCGTTCCAGTTGGTGAACGAGGCGTACACCGAGAAGAGGAGCGGGAAGAGCGTAAAGAGGAGGAATCCGATCACCGGTATGGCAACAAAAGCGAGGGCTGCCCGGCGTTCCTTCCGGTGGAGCCGCGAGCGGCGGGGGCGCGTGATGGTTGTTGTCATACCGGTGATCCCCCTAGTTGCCGGCCTGCTGGTTGGCGGCGTCCAGGAATTCCTGCATCCTGGGCTGGGCTTCCTTCAGGTAGTCGGCGGCGGTCTGCTTGCCGTCCAGCACGGGCTGGATGTTGGTGAAGAGCTCGTCATACCACTCGGCGTTGAAGGTGTTGCCGCCGGGCAGGGCACGGCCGTAGTCCTTGACGATCTGCAGGAACTCTTCCTTGTTGGCCGGCTTGGTGCTTGTGTCCGCTGCCCAGGTCTCGGCCATGTCCTTCAGGTTGGGGATCTGGATGCCCGCATCCACCAGGCTTTGCTGCGCTTCCTTGTTGGCGGTGAGGTATTCCACCAGCTTTACTGCTTCTTCGGGGTACTTGGTGCTTTCGGACACCGCGACGCCGAGCGTTCCGATCCAGCTGGCTGTCTCTCCGGTGTCGCCTGCCGGGTAGGGGATGACGTCCCACTCGAAGCCGAGCTTCTGGTAGGTCGAGAGGTCCCAGGGGGCAATGGGGAAGAAGCCGATTTCGCCCTTCATCCAGCGCTGGTACGTGTCCAGGGTCTGTGCCTCAGCAACAGAGGGGGTTACGCCGTGGACGTTCTGCAGGTCTGCGAACCACTGCAGCGATTCGGCGAACTCGGGGGTGTCAACAGTGACCTTGGTACGGTCCTCGCTGAGCCAGTCTCCGCCGTTGGACCAGACGAACGGCTGCAGGTTCCACTGGACATTCAGGCCTGTTCCCCACTGGTCCAGTGTGCCGTCGCCGTTGGTATCGGCAGTGACCTTCTTGGCAGCGGCCACGAATTCGTCAAAGGTGTAGGGCTTGTCCTTATCCGGGAGCGGAACCCCGGCTTTCTCCAGCATGGTCTTGTTGTAGCCGAAGGAGAACGGGCCGACGTCCTTGGGGAGGGCGTAGATGGCACCTTCACCCACGCGTTTGCCGTCGTACCGGTAGCTGTCCACGCCGTATTCCCAGATATTGTCCAGGTCAATCGTGTCCGAGCCTTCCACGTATTCCGTGATGTCCTTGACGATCCCGTTCTGCACGTACGCCTGCACGTCCCCGGGTCCGATATAGAAAACGTCAGGGACCTGCTTGCCGGCAATGGCTGCTTTCAGCTTGGTGGCGTACTGGTCCGCCGTTGTAACGATGATGTCAACGTCAACACCGTTAGCGGCCTCGAACTGTTCAACGGCCTTCTCATAGGCCTTCTTCTCATCTTCACCCCCGCGGAACATAAAGGTGAGCTTCTTTTCGCCGCCGGCGTCCCCGCCAGAGGGGGCGGAGCAACCGCCGAGCATAAGGCCGGCGGCGGTAAAAAGCGCCAGGGTCGCGGCCATGGAACGTGACTTCATCATCACGCAGTCCTTCCGGGTTGGGTGGAGCAAACAAGTTTATGGGCTGGGCGGTACCGGGCTCCGCGGCCCGCGGTAGCGGGCCGGCATCGGAGTTGCTGCTGCTTTGCAACGTTGTAAGAAACCATCACACAAGAGGCGAAGGATCGTCAAGGGCACCCCGCAATTAGTTTTTTGCCGTCACAGACCCTCCTTGACGTGATTCAGGTCTCGTGTCATATTCGTCGTTACAACGTTGCAATTTAAGCACGTATCCCTGCGGTTGAAACCGCTCCACATCCCGGAAGGACCACGTGATGATGAAGTCACGTCCATGGGCGCTCCGCGCTGCAGGATTGGCTGCAGCCCTGGCCCTCACGCTCACACCGGCAGCGCTCCCGACGGCGGCCAGTCCCCACATACGCACAACCACCCCGGCGCCGGAGGTACTTGGGACGGTGTCAGCGCAGGCCGCCAAGAACGACATCAGGCCGGCGGACCTGCCGGGCGGAAAGACCGTGGTTGGCCAGACCTCCCCCATCCACGATCCAGCCCTCATCATCGACGACGACGGGACCTGGTACGTCTACTCCACAGGCCAGGTGAACCGGGAAAGCGGCGGCACCATCCAGGCCTGGTCTTCCCATGACCAGGGAACCACTTGGGAGTACAGCGGCACCGTCTGGGACCAAATTCCCGCCTGGATCGATGAGCACTTCTCCGACGGCGAGCTCCCCGGCAACCTGTGGGCGCCGGAGATCACGGAGCATAACGGCACCTACTACCTGTACTACTCGGCGTCGCGCTTTGGCGGCAACAAGTCCCTGACTGCCCTGACCACCAACACCACCCTGGATCCCGACCACCCGGACTACGAGTGGGTGGACCAGGGCCTGGTGGTCTCCTCCCCGGCTACCGGCCTGGATCCGGACAACCCCGGCAAGACGTTCAACGCGATCGACGCCGGCATCATCGAGGACGCCGACGGCACACCGTACATGGCTATCGGATCGTTCTGGTACGGCATCTTCCTGGTGCCCATTGAATGGCCCAGCGGCAAGCCGGTGGCTGACTGGCAGTCCAAAACCGTGAACATCGCGGACCGGTTCATGCCAGGCAACCCCATCGAGGCGCCGTACATCACCAGGCACGGCGGCTACTACTACCTGTTTGTCTCCTTCGACTCCTGCTGCCGCGGCGCCGACTCCACCTACAAGGTGGCGGTGGGGCGTTCTACCTCCGTCAAGGGCCCCTACCTGGACAAGGACGGCCGCGACATGTTCGGCGGCGGCGGATCAGTGGTCCTGGATTCGCACGGTGCCGTCAACGGTCCGGGCGGCCAGTCCGTGTTTGGCGATTACCTGGCCTTCCACTACTACGACGGCTCCAACCAGGACATCCCCTACTTCCCCACCCTTGGCATCCAGAAAATCGACTGGGTGGACGGCTGGCCCGCCTTCGACCAGACAGTGGAACTGCCGCAGGTTTCCAAGCAGCCAAAGGCCAGGGCAGCGGGCAGCACAGCCGTGGTGGCCGCTGCGGCCACGGGCACCCCGGGCCCGGTGGCCGTCTGGGAAACCTCGTCCGACGGCGGCGCAACCTGGCAGAAGGCAGCCCGCCAGCCCGTGACGAAACGGACGGATGAGGGCACGTACACCTCAACTCTTGAGCTGCCTTCCGCGACGCCCGGGCAGCCCGTAGTACTGGTGCGCGCCGTGTTCCACAACGCTCACGGCAAGGCAGCCACCGACGTCGTCGTCCTGCCCGCCGCCAACGGCCGCAGCAGCAGTGGCAACGGACAATCCGCCCCGTAACTATGGCAGCGGCGCAGCCGTACTGACCGCAGTCGGGTCAGAGCTCGGGCGCGTGCTCTTCGGGCAGGGCGCCCTCGTCCTCCGGGTGCCTCTTGAGGTTGACCAGCGCGAGCGCCAGTCCGCCCCAGACCGTAAGGATCGCAATGATCATCATGGTGATGGCGATAGGTGTCATGGTGCCGTCTCCTGTGCATCCTCTTTGACCACGTCGTCGTATTCGGGGTCATGGTGGGCTTTGGAACTGCGGCTCCAGGGGATGGCCGTCAGTATGAGGGCCAGGACCACCAGCGCGCCGGCCATGCCCCAGCCAAACAGGCCCACGAACCACTCGGGGTACCCCTCATAGGTGGTGCTGATCTTGCTGATGAATTCATTGGCCACCATGTAGATCAGGGCGAGGGGCACCACGCCGGCCACCAGCACTATCCACGCCCGCCCCATCCTGATGGTTGAGACGCGGTTCAGGTGGGCCGAGAGCAGCGGCAGCTTGCGCAGGAACCACGCCAGCACCACCACGGTAACCAGCGCGCCCAGGGTGATCCCGAAACTGTTCACGAAGGCATCCGAGGTGTCCAGCAGGTAGAGGCCTGTTGCGGTGGGGAACAATCCCAGGGAGACGGCTGCCACCAGCACGCTGACCACCACTGACGCTTTGACCCGGCCCCAGCCGAGCTTGTCCTGGACGGCGGCCACGATCACCTCCAGCACGGAAATCAGGGAGGTGATCCCGGCGAATACCAGCGATCCGAAGAACAGCACGCCCATCAGCCCGCCGAAGGGGGCCTGGGACACGATGGTGGGAAATGCGACGAAGGCAAGTCCGATGCCCTGGGTCACGACGTCATTCACGCCGGTACCTGCCGCCTGTGCCATAAATCCAAGAGCCGCGAAAACACCGATGCCGGCGAGGATCTCGAATCCTGAGTTGGAAAAGGCAACCACCATGCCCGAACCCGTGAGGTCCGTCCGGCGCTTGAGGTAGGACGAATACGTGACCATGATGCCGTAGCCCACGGACAGCGAGAAGAAGATGTGTCCGTAGGCCGCAGCCCAGACTGAGGGGTCCGCAAGCGCGGCCCAGTCCGGCGTGAAGAAGGCGTTCAGGCCTTCCGCTGCGCCGGGCAGGAAGAGCGACTGGACCACCAGGAGCAGGAACATCACCATCAGCAGGGGCAGGAGGATGGAGTTGGCGCGGGAGATGCCCTTGCGGATTCCGGCCACCATGATGATGATGACCGTGACCCAGACCAGCAGGAGCGGGAAGAAGACGGACGGCACGTAGGTGAAGCCGATGCCCGGGGCCTCAGCGACAGCCAGGAAGTTGCCGAAGAAGTAGCCCTCGGCGTCGTCACCCCACGCCTCCGTGAAGGAAAAGATGGTGTACATCAGCGACCAGGCGATGATCACCGCGTAATAGGCGGCAATGACGAAGCACACCAGCACCTGCCACCATCCCAGCGGCTCGGCCGCCCGGTGGAGCCGGCGGTAGGCCAGTGGCGCCGACCCGCGGAACTTATGGCCCACCGCGTAGTCGAGGAACAGCAGCGGAATACCGGCCGTCAGCAATGCCACCAGATAAGGAATCAGGAAGGCGCCGCCGCCGTTGTCGTAGGCAATGTAGGGGAAGCGCCAGATATTGCCCAGGCCCACCGCCGAGCCGATGGCCGAGAGGATAAAGAGCCGGCGGGAGGAGAAGGTCTCACGCTTCGCCGGGGCCGCCTGGCCCGGCGACGTTGCGCCGCTCATTCCGCCACACCTCCCGCCCTGTCCGGGCCCGGCACGGGGCCGGCGGGTCCGCAAAAGCATTCTGGCCGTTTCATGAGGGCTCCCTCTCAGGTCACGTCGGAGAAACGCAGGCTACTCCGGGGACTTTACTGCCCGCCAAGGCTCCGCGAAAGTCCCGGTGCTCCGCCTGCCCCGCACCCAGACCGGGACCAGGCGCCGCCCCCTTCTCCGGGAGTAGGGTTCCATCATGGACATCATCCTGGTTCCCGGTTTCTGGTTGGATGCTTCCTCGTGGGAGGAGGTAACACCTGCCCTGGAGGCGGCGGGCCACCGCCCACACCCGCTCACGCTTCCGGGCATGCAATCCGTTGACGCTGACCGCTCCGGCATCGGCCTGCGGGACCACATCGACGCCGTGGTCGCCGCCATTGACGCCCTGGACAACAAGGTGGTCCTGGTGGGCCATTCCGGCGGCGGCGCCATCATCCATGGCGCCCTTGACGCCCGCCCGGACCGGGTGGAGCGGGCGGTCTATGTGGACAGCGGACCGCTGGGTGAGGGCGGCGTCATCAACGATGAGCTGCCCGCCGACGGCGACGACGTTCCACTGCCGCCCTGGGAAGCGTTCGAGGACGCCGACCTGGTGGACCTCGACGACGGCCTTCGCGAGGCTTTCCGGGCACGGGCCATTCCGGAGCCAAAGGGCGTTGCCTACGGCCGGCAGCACCTGCATGACGAGCGGCGCTACGATGTGCCGGCCACCGTCATTGCATGCGAGTTCCCTTCCTCGCTGCTGCAGGAGTGGATCCAGGCCGGCCATCCTTTTGTGGCGGAGCTTTCCAAGATGCGGGACGTGGAGTACGTGGACCTGCCCACAGGGCACTGGCCCCAGTTCACTAAGCCCGCGGAGCTCGCCCAGGCCATCCTGGCTGCAGTTGAGAGGCCAGGCGGCGGCGCTAACTAACCGCCGCTTAATTTTTCCCTGATCCCTTGCCTGCGGACACCGTCGTCTCCATAATAAATGAATGTCATTCATTTATTCCTTCCCTGATTCCTCTCCCGGCACCGTTGCCACCGCCGAAGCTGCCAGCCACATGCCTGCCGAATGGGAAACCCACCACCGGACGTGGATGGCTTTTCCGCCGCCCAACGGGACGTTCGGTCAGGTGGGAAGCTCCACGCTGGACCGCGCACGCGCAGCGTGGTCCAACGTTGCCCGCACCATTTCACGCTGTGAGCCCGTCACTGTGGTGGCAGACCCGCGCGACGCCACCGCCGCCAAGCAGTGGCTTGGCGAGGGAATCACCGTGGTTGAAGTCCCGCTCGACGACGCCTGGATCCGGGACAGCGGACCCACCTTCGTCCACCGTCCGGATGGCTCGCTGGCCGCCGTCGACTGGGTCTTCAACGGCTGGGGCGCACAAGGGTGGGCCGCCTGGGAGAAGGACCGGGACGTGGCCGGCGCAGTTGCCGGGCACGCCGGAGTTCCGGCCATGTCCAGCGCCCTGGTTAACGAGGGCGGCGGGTTCCATGTGGACGGCGAGGGAACGGTGCTGTTGACGGAGACCGTCCAACTGGATCCGGGACGCAACCCAGGCGCCACCAAGGAATCCGTCGAGGCCCACATCCATGCAGCCCTGGGCACCACCAAGGCCATATGGCTGCCGCGGGGGCTTACCCGCGACTACGACGAATTCGGCACCCGCGGGCATGTGGACATCGTTGCCGCCTTCGCCGGGCCCGGCACCATCCTCCTGCACCGGCAGGATAACCCGGCGCATCCCGACCATGAGGTTTACCGGGAACTCCGGGAAGCCCTTGCGGGGCAGACCGATGCCCAGGGCCGGCCCCTGCGCATCATCGATGTTCCAGCCCCCACGGTCCTCAAGGACGACGAAGGGTTCGTGGACTGGTCCTACATCAACCACTATGTGGCCAACAACGTGGTGGTGCTGTGCAGCTTCGATGATCCGAACGACTCGATCGCCGCCGGCATCCTCCAGCGCGCCTATCCGGGACGGACCGTGGAACTGGTGGACGCCCGCGACATCTTCGCCTTTGGCGGCGGCATCCACTGCATCACCCAGCAGCAGCCAGCTTCGGCCCGGCTGCAGGATGGGCCGGCATGAGCGCGTTCAGTGTTGTGGAAGCAGGAATCCGCGAGCTCCGAACGGCCCTGGAGGCCGGACGGACCACTAGCGAGGAGCTGGTGAACCACTACCTGCAGCGGATCGAGAAGTATGACTCTTCCGGCATACACCTGAACTCGCTGGTGGTGATGAACCCGGACGCCCTGGCCGAAGCAAAGGCTTCGGACGCACGCCGGGCCCGGGGCACAACACTCGGCCCCCTGGACGGCGTTCCCTATACGGCCAAGGACAGCTACCTGGTCCGGGGCCTCACTGTTGCTGCGGGGTCGCCGGCCTTCAAGGATCTCGCGGCACGGAAGGATGCCTTCACCATCGAGCGGCTGCGCGCGGGCGGAGCCGTCCTGATTGGACTGACCAACATGCCTCCAATGGCCAACGGAGGTATGCAGCGCGGCGTATATGGCCGCGCCGAAAGCCCGTACAATGCCGGTTACCTCACCGCGGCCTTCGCCTCGGGATCCTCGAATGGTTCCGGAACTGCCACCGCAGCCAGCTTCGCCGCATTCGGGCTCGCGGAGGAGACCTGGTCATCCGGCCGGGCCCCGGCGTCGAACAATGCGCTTTGCGCCTATACCCCTTCGCGGGGCGTCATCTCGGTCCGCGGCAACTGGCCGCTGGTGCCCACCATGGACGTGGTGGTGCCGCACACCCGCACCATGGCGGACCTCCTGGAGGTCCTGGATGTTGTTGTGGCTGATGACGGGGAGACCCGCGGGGACTTCTGGCGGATGCAGCCATGGGTCGAACTGCCCAAGGCATCCGAGGTGCGCCCTTCTTCCTACCTGGAGCTGGCCGCACCGGACCGGGCCGCAGCCGTTCGCGTCCTGGCCGGCAAGCGCTTTGGGGTCCCGCGCATGTACATCAACGCTGACCCTGAAGCCGGTACAGCCCCTGCTCCGGGGATTGGCGGACCCACCGGGCAGCGCATACATACCAGGGACTCGATCATCGGGCTTTGGGAGGCAGCACGTCGCGACCTCGAGGCCGCGGGAGCCCATGTCATCGAGGTGGACTTCCCCGTGGTGTCCAACTACGAAGGCGACCGCCCCGGAGCCCCCAGCATTTCGACCAGGGGCCTGGTGTCCCCCGGCTACCTTCGCAGGGAAATCGTTGACCTCTCAGCCTGGGCCTGGAACGACTTCCTGGACGCCAACGGGGACCCGGGCCTCTGCCGGCTGGCCGACGTTTACGGCGCAGCCATCTTCCCCGCGCCGGACGGCTCACTGCCGGACAGGTATCACGGGTTCGACGACGACATCAGCGACTATCCCGCATGGATCCGGAAGAACGGCGTGCCTGAACTGGAGGCGATCCCCCACCTGGCTGAGGGGCTGCGCGGGCTGGAGGAAACCCGGCGGGTTGACCTTGAACAGTGGATGGACGGCCTGGGCCTCGACGCCGTGATCTTCCCCGCCGCTGCCGACATTGGGCCCGCCGATGCTGACCGCAGCGAGCGCTCGGCAGACGTGGCGTGGCGCAACGGCGTCTGGGTGTCCAACGGCAACCTGGTTCCCAGGCATCTGGGAATCCCCACCGTGACGGTACCCATGGGACTTGCCGCGGACATCGCCATGCCCGTCGGCCTGACGTTCGCGGGCAGGGCATACAGCGATACAGTCCTGCTAACGCTCGCTGCCGCGTTCGAAGCCACCGGCAGCCGCCGGGTGCCGCCGCCCCGCACCACTTCCGCCGTCCCGGGGGAGCTAACCCCGGGTACGGGAGAAGCGGAAGAACTGCACGCCGTGGGCGGGCGGATCCACCGCCAGGGCGGGGGCGCCGTATAGGCCGGTGAGCCGGGCGCCGGCCCCGCTCCACGCCTCCCGGGCTGTCCAGCTGCCCGGACCCGGAAGGCCAAGGTCCGCGAGCGGCAGTGTCCGTGCCAACCCAACCGTCCCGGTGTTGAACACTGCCGCGAACCTGTCCTCCGTCGTCGTACTTTCCGCCGCCCACAGCACCAGGTGGCCGTCCCGCAGCAGTTCTCGGTTGTTGCGGCTCGCCGCGAGCACGTCAAGGACATCGCGGTTGGTCAGCAGATCGAGGGTTTCCGGCGGTGACGACGGCAGGTCGCAGCCGAGCATGAGCGGGGAACGGCTGATGCACCAGAGGGAGAGCATGGTCCTTTGCTCGTCGGGCGTCAGGCGCGTGAGCCGTGCAGGCCCCCGCTCTGCACGCAGCGCGATCCGCCCCACCGGCAGCATGTCCGCGTCCGCCCAGCTCCCGGGCCGCTGGTGGGGAGCCCAGCGTGCCATCCGGGCAAACTGCGCCTCCACATCCTCCCAGCTGTCCCAGAGGTCGTCCGAAATCCGCCACATGTCAGCATTGGTGCGCAAATGCTCAAGGTGTGCCAGGGACAGGGCCCTGCCAGGCGACAGGCTGAGGACCATGTCCCTGCCGCTGCGGTCGATTGCGCGGCGGTAGGCCGCGATCTCTTCGGCGAAGTAGGGGCCCAGCATGTCATCTGCCTTGATGAAGTCCACGCCCCAGGACGCGAAGAGCCGCAGCTGGGAATCGTAGTAGGCCTGGGCGCCGGGGTGGCCGTGGTCCAGGCCGAAATTGTCCGTATTCCACTCGCAGACGGAGGACGTGTCTGCAACCTGGTCCGCGGTGGCATCCGTCCCTTCAATTGGGAGGGCATCCCGCACCGCCTGGCGGGGGATGCCGCGCATGATGTGCAGGCCGAATTTGAGGCCCAGGCCGTGGATCCGGTCTGCGAGCGGTTTGAAGCCGAGGCCACTGGCGGCCGACGGGAACCTGTTGAGCGCCGGGAGCTGCCGGCCGTACCCGTCCAGTTCCAGTTCTGCGCCGTCGTTATACCCTCCGGCCCGGGCGCCGGGCTCGTACCACTGGATGTCCACCACCACGGTGTCCCAGCCAAAGGGCAGCAGGTGCCTGCCCATGAACGCGGCGTTTGCCAGAACCTCCTCCTCGGTTACGGACGTGCCGTAGCAGTCCCAGCTGTTCCAGCCCATGGGAGGGGTGCCCGCACGCGTCATCCTGCAAACTTACAACGATAGAAAGAGATGTGCCAGCGCGCCGCGGCATGCGTGGGCCCAGCCCGTCCGGCACCGTGAACGCGCCTTGACAGCCGGATTGTTAGCGCTGACAGTTGAGGGAGCCAATTTGCACCTCCAACCGGAAAGCCGACTCAATGAAGAACTGGGCAGGGAACCTTGACTACGCCTCCGCGGAGGTCCGGCGGCCAACTTCCGTGGAAGAACTTGCTGGCATCGTTGCCGGCGCCGGCCGGGTCAAGGCCCTTGGATCGCGGCACTCGTTCAACCGCGTGGGAGACACCGACGGCGTACACGTGCTCCTGGACGCGCTGCCCCAGCGAATCGAACTGGCCCCGGACCGCGCAACGGTGCGGGTCAGCGGCGGCGTCAGCTACGGTGAGCTGTGCCGCGCCCTGGAGCAGTCCGGCGTGGCCATCCACAATCTTGCCTCACTTCCGCACATCTCGGTGGCCGGGGCAGTCCAGACCGGAACGCACGGCTCGGGCGTGGACAACCAGTCCCTGGCCGGAGCAGTCCAGTCCATCGATTTGGTGCGTCCCTCCGGCGAACACGTCTCCCTCTCCCGCGCTGATGGCGACGAATTCCTGGCCAGCGTGGTGGGGCTCGGCGCCCTGGGAATCGTGACCGGCCTGGAACTCGCCGTCCAGCCGAGCTTCAGGATGCGCCAGCGCGTCCTGGAGAACCTGCCGTGGAGCCGCGCACTCGGGGGCTTCCGCGAACTGGCGTCCAGCGCCTACAGCGTCAGCCTTTTCACGGACTATGCCGGTGATTCCATCAGCCAGGTCTGGCTCAAGGCGTTGGACTCCGAACCACCCCTTGACGATCTGTTCGGTGCCACCGCCGCCGTGAGCCCGCGGCACCCGCTGCCGGACATGTCCGCGGAAAACTGCACCCTCCAAATGGACGAGCCCGGCCAGTGGCTGGACCGCCTTCCCCACTTCCGCCACGAGTTCACGCCAAGCAAGGGCGAGGAGCTGCAGAGCGAATTCATCCTGCCGCTGGAACACGCCCCGGCCGCAATTGAGGCAGTCCGCGGACTTGCGGACAGGCTCGCGCCCCTGCTGTTTGTGTCGGAGATCCGGACCGGCGCCGCGGACGAGTTCTGGCTCAGCCCTTTCTACCGGCAGCAGAGCGTCGCCCTGCACTTCACGTGGAGGCCGCTGCAGCCCGAAGTGGAGGCGGTCCTGCCGGAACTCGAGGACGCGCTGAGGCCCTTCGGTGCCCGTCCGCACTGGGGCAAGCTGTTCTCCCCTGCGGGATACGACTGGGAGTCGCTGTACCCCCGGTTCGCCGCCTTCCGCTCGTTGGCATCAGCCCACGATCCGGAGGGGAAATTCAGGAACGGATTGCTGGACAGCATCCTCTGCGTGCCGGCCGCAAGCGCCCGGTAGCATTTGTGCGCACCCGATAGGCTGGACTGATGAACCGCCGCCTCGCAGTACTGTCCGCCGCTCCCCTGCTCCTGCTCCTCGCCGGATGTGGCGCAGTTGAGGAGGCCGCAGGCAACGCCGTCAGCGACGCCGCCTCGAAGGTGGCATCTGAAGGCGCTGCCGAGGTGAACCGGCAGATCTGCGCCGTTGTCCAGGACGGCCTGGTCAGCGTTGAGGACAAGCAGCTGCTCGCGGGCCTTGTCTCGGCAGCATCCACTGCAGGCGTCCCGGCGGAAATTACGACGCCGTTGGGCCAGATTGCAGAGGCCGGAGACGAAGTGCCGGCAGAGTCCGTCCAAGCACTCAAGGATGCCTGCGCGGCTTAGCAGCCCGGCATAGGCCGGTTTACTTTAGCGCCAGCCCAAGCGCCAAGCGCCCAGCCGGCCAACCTCAGTGGCCGGACTCGTCCATGCCGCGAAAGGCGGATCCCCGGGCGTCCTGGGGGCGTCTCGCAGAACGGTGCTCGGGCGGAGCGAATGGGACCACCTCGTGGCTCCGGCCCGCAGGGAGGGCGCTCACGAATTTTGCCAGCTCCTCGCTCAGGACCTTCCAGCCGATGCTCGGATCATCAGGGTAGGCATTAATCTCTTCCCGGCGGGCAGCTTCCAGGATGGCAGCCCCCGATTCCGTAAGCTCCACCTTGAACTGCCTGCGGTCGGCGGACTGGCGCGTCCTGGTGATGTAGCCCGCACCCTCCAGCCGAAGCAGGACACGTCCTAACGTCTGGCTCTGGACCCGTATAGCTTCGGCGAGCTGCTCCTGGTTCAGGGGCCCGCCAGCCAGGCCTTCAAGGGCTATCACTGCCGCCCTCGTAAGGCCCAAGTGCGCCAGGGCGTCGTCCTGGCGCCGTTGCACCAGCCTGGCCGCCACGGAAATCAGGCGGTAGCTGGTGCGGGCATCTGGATCGAGGTTGCTGGTCATCGGGCCGTGGCCTTCCTGTGGGTGGCGAAGTGCAGGGTGTTGATCACCTCTTGTTGCGTCGCTACGTTCTCTACAATAAGCATGCTTAGCATCCGGTTCGCAAGTAGGCTTACTACCCGCCGGGCCTCTCAGGGCCGCCCGGACAGTTTCGCCGGAGGCCTCCCGCCCTTTCTGCTCGGTTTATTGGACGGCGCCCTTGCGCATCAAAAGGGAAGTGTGCTTAGTATCTAATTAGTAACCATGCTTACTACTAGCCAGCGTTGCTGGTTCTTGATCGCCAGCTGACCCTTACAGGAAAGAGAGCCCGATGACAGAGAACCAATGGCCCCAGACCCCCGGCACTGCAACCACCGATCCCTATGGTGCGAACACCGCAGGCGCCGAGAATACTTTCGGCACGGCACCCGCTGCGGGTCCTGCCGGCACCTCCAAGAGCCAGGCGGCAAAGGAGGAGGCTTCGAACGTTGCCGGCCACGCCGCATCGTCAGCCCAGAACGTAGCGCAGACCGCCAAGGAAGAAGCCGCGCACGTGGCCTCCGAGGCTAAGTCCAGCGCGCAGGACCTCCTGCACCAGGCGAAGTCCGGCTTGACCAGCCAGGCCGGCACCCAGCAGCAGAAGGCCGCTGAAGGCATCCGCACTATTTCCAGCCAGCTGCACAGCATGGCAGACGCACCCGACCAGCAGGGTATGGCCAGCGACCTGATCCGCCAGGCCGCCGGCACCACCGACACCGTGGCCTCCTGGCTGGAGAACAAGCAGCCCGGAGACATTCTCGGTGAAGTCCAGAGGTTCGCGCGCAACAACCCCGGCACCTTCCTGCTGCTGGCAGCAGGCGCGGGAGTCCTGGCCGGCCGGCTCACCCGCGGCCTGACCGCAGGCGCGCCGGACGCGCGCGGCGCCGTCCAGGGCTCGCAGGCACAGCGGTCCGTGCAGCCCCAGCCGGTTGCACCCCTCCACCAGGAGACGGTGTATGCAGCCGGAAATGACGACCTCTACAGCGAGCCTGTTGTAGGCGCCGGCGCTCCGGTATCGACCACGTCCCTGCCCTCCGGCACGGCTGAGGACACTCCCCTCCGGTTCGAGGATGACCCCTACCGGGACGAGGACGGCTCCTACCGCAGCACCGACGGCGGTTACCGCTCATCGGAAGGACGTCAGCTGTGAGTAGTTCCATCCCAGAACCCGCTCCGAGTGAGGCGCACCAGAAGGCGGATAACGCCTCGCTGGGTGAGCTGCTCGGGGACGTAACCCGTGACCTGTCCACGCTCATGCGCCAGGAAGTCGAACTGGCCAAGGCCGAACTGAAGCAGTCGGCCACGAAGGCCGGCAAGGGCTCGGGCATGCTCGCCGGGGCAGGCGTGGCAGGACACTTCGTCCTGGTTTTCCTGTCCCTGGGCCTGATGTTCGCCCTGGGCGCCCTGATGCCGCTGGGCTGGGCCGCGCTGATCGTCGCCGTGGTCTGGGGCATCATCGCCGCGGTCCTGGCCTCGATC
>NZ_JAJOMC010000109.1 GCF_021129155.1 Arthrobacter sp. AK04 | reverse complement strand
ACAAATCATCGGGGGGGGGGGCCCCCTGGGTGGCGTCCCCCCCCCCTGCGGGTTCTAAAACACCCGAGCCCCCGCGGGTTTCCCCCACATCTTTTTGGGGCAAAACCCCGGCGTTTGAGTTTGCTGGTTGTGACTTCCGCCATCACAGGACACTGTGCTCCGCAGGAGGAGGCATCCGCCGGGACGTCGCGGGGGAGGGGTTATGGCTTCTGGTGGTGCGGGCTGGGTATCGTTGCAGCTGCGCCGGTGAAGCCGTCCCGTGTTTCTGCAATGGTCCTGATGCGGTCCCTGCAGGCAAACCATCCGACCACCATGAGGGTCACAGCCGCGATCGTGACGAGGAGCGTCGCGGGGGAGTCGATGAAGATCATGATGAGCACTGCGCCCAGGAAGAGGAGGGAGAGGTAGCCGGTGTAGGGGGCGCCGAACATGCGGAATGAGGGGCGCTGGAGCCAACCCTTGTCGGCCCAACGTTTGAGCTGGATCTGGCAAAGAAGAATGGTGGCCCAGGTGGTGATGATGCCGACCGCCGCGACGCTGAGGACGATTTCGAAGGCCTCGCCCGGAAGCAGGTAGTTCAGCGGGACGCCCAGGAGGGAGACGGCGGCAGTGATGGCAATCCCGCCGTAAGGCACGCCTGCTTTGTTCATCCGGGAGGCGAACTTGGGTGCGGAGCCGTTGACGGACATGGAGCGCAGGATCCGGCCGGTGGAGTAGAGCCCGGCGTTCAGGGAGGACAGGGCCGCGGTGAGGACGACGAGGTTCATGATGACGTCCACGCCCTCGATGCCGATGGAGCCGAAGAATGTCACGAACGGGCTGACACCCTTTTGGTACGACGTGTACGGGAGCAGCAGGGAAAGCAGGATGACGGAGCCGACGTAGAACACTCCGATGCGGAAGACCACGGAGTTGATGGCTTTGGGGATGATCTTTTGGGGGTTCTCGGTTTCGCCGGCGGCCGTGCCCACCAGTTCGATCGAGGCGTAGGCAAAGACGACTCCCTGCATCAGGACGATCATGGGCAGCACACCGGTGGGGAAGAACCCGCCGTTATCAAGGATTAACTGGACGCCGACGGGGGACCCTGTGGGAGTGCCGAAAATGACGAAGTAGGTTCCCACGATGAGGAAGATAACGAGCGCAGCCACCTTGACGAACGCGAACCAGAATTCCATTTCGCCGAAGACCTTGACCGAGATTAGGTTCAGGCCGAGCACGACCACGAGTGAGATAAGGGCCCAGGCCCACTGCGGAACTGCTCCGATCCACGGCACGTAGTTGCCGAAGAAATTCATGTAGAGCGCGGCGGCGGTTATGTCGGCCACGGTCGTTGTGGCCCAGACAAGCCAGTAGAACCAGCCGGACACGAAAGCGGCCTTCTCCCCGAAGAATTCGCGGGCGTAGGAGACGAACGAGCCAGTTGTCGGTCGGTGAAGTACGAGTTCACCAAGAGCGCGAAGGATGAGGAAAGCGAAGAATCCGCAGAGGGCGTAGGCGAGGACCAGCGATGGTCCTGCGGCCGCAAGTCTGCCGCCGGCGCCCAGGAACAGGCCGGTGCCGATTGCTCCGCCGATGGCGATCATCTGGATCTGGCGCGGCTTCAGGCTCTTCTGATAGCCGGCGTCTTCGGCGTGAACAGAACGGGTTTCACGGGTGTTTTCCCGCTCAGGTGGCAGGTCAAGGTCAGATTGTGGGATGGACATGGGGACCTTTCATTGGCGGGCGATGTCACCGATCCCGGTCAACCGTAGGAGGGGTTGTCAGGGATGGGAGCATCTGCCGTGGAGATGTCGATGGGTTTTCTGTATCTCTGACCGCGCGTGCCGGAGCACAGGAGGGCGAAGGAGCAAGCTTCCGGATTGAACGTTGAGGGGCGAGGGGCGAGGGCACCTTCGTTTCAATTCACAGTTGAGGATATGCCCCAAGTCACACAAGAATCAACAGCAAGTTGCAAGTACTTCAATCTGACTCACAATAAACCGCTCAATCGTGAGGTGAGGCGTCGTTCCTGCTTCCTCAGCTACACATTTTGTGGAATCATGGTCTTTGACCACCACTCACTGTTGTTTAGCGGAAGCTGAGCGGCGAATACGCGCCGCAGCACTGGGTGCGTCTGCTCCGATTTTTGAACTTATGGAAGGCCTGACTATGACTACGCCCGTAACTGCCACTCCCCTTTACGCCCGCGCAATGCGTGTTGGTGACCTGCTGTTTGTCTCGGGTCAGCTTCCTGTCGACGGGTCCGGTCTCCTGTATCCCGGCAAGGTGGGTACGGAGGTGACCGTGGAGCAGGCCAGGGAGGCGGCGACCCTGGCCGCCAGCAACTGCCTGGATGTGATTTGTGAGGCGCTGGGTTCCCTGGATGCGGTGAGGGGTGTCGCAAGGCTGGGCGGGTATGTCGCTGCCGGGGAAGGGTTCAACAACGCGCCCGCAGTTGTGGATGCGGCATCGCAACGGATCCTGGACGCCTTGGGGGAGAGGGGCCGGCATGCGCGTTTGGCGCTGGGTGTGGCGTCTCTTCCGTTGGGGGCCTGCGTGGAAATTGAGCTGGCCGTCCAATGCTGATCACAGAGAGAATGACTGGCATGCATGCCGACGGTGCCAGCCAGCTTCCCAACCCTTTGGAGGAGCTCAGTCTGAACGAGCTTCGTCAGCGCACCAGCATGAAGTGGCGGACCCATCCGGATGACGTGCTGCCGCTGTGGGTTGCGGAGATGGATGTCAAACTCGCACCCCCCGTTGCCGAGGCACTCCATCGTGCCATCGACGCAGGTGACACAGGTTATCCGGTCGGCACAGCCTATGCCGAGGCCTTTGCTGCTTTCGCGGCCGCGCATTGGGCTTGGAGTGGGTTGGATGTCGACAGGACTGCGATTGTTCCTGACGTGATGATGGGTGTGGTGGAAGTTCTGCGGCTGGTTACCAGTCCCGGTGACGCAGTTGTCGTCAATTCCCCGGTCTACGCACCCTTCTACGCCTTTGTCACCCACGACAATCGTCGGGTTGTGGAATCCCCCCTGGGCGAGGACCTGCGGATTGACCTGGCTGTCCTTGAGGAAACCTTTAGCCGCATCAGGCACGAGGGACGCGGGGCCGCCTACCTGCTGAGCAACCCCCACAACCCCACCGGCACCGTTCACACGCTCGAGGAACTGACAGCGGTGGCTGAACTAGCGAACTCTTACGGAGTGCGGGTCGTTTCGGACGAGATCCATGCCCCGCTGGTTCTGCCCGGCGCCACGTTCATCCCGTTCCTGAGCGTCCCCGGCTCCGAGAACGCCTTTGCCGTGATGTCAGCTTCGAAGGCATGGAACCTGGCCGGGCTGAAAGCCGCACTGGCTGCGGCAGGCCCCGACGCCGCTGCAGACCTCGCCCGCATGCCCGAAGAAGTAAGCCACGGACCAAGCCATCTGGGGCTCATAGCTCACACAGCGGCGCTTGAGCACGGGCAGGAGTGGCTCAAAGCGCTGATTCAGGGGCTGGACTCGAACCGAGCCCTGTTAGGGCAGTTGCTTGCAGAGCATTTGCCGGACGTTGGCTACAAAGAGCCCGAAGGTACTTACCTGGCCTGGCTGGACTGTCGCCACCTCGGAGTTCAAACACACCAAAGTTCCGGTGGGCTCGCTGTGGTGAGTGACTTGGCGGGGCCGGCCCAGCTGTTCCTGGATAAAGCCAGGGTGGCGTTAAGCTCGGGACACGTGTTCGGCAGTGGCGGCGAGGGCCACGTCCGCCTGAACTTCGCGACCTCCCCGACGATCCTGACTGAAGCTGTCGAACGAATGGGACGGGTCCGTCCCTGAAACCAAGGAAGCAGGCCCGGGCAGGAGTGAACTGGTCCCCGAAAGTTGGACTCGCGAATGTGCGAGAATTCTACTTTAGCGGCCAGCGATAGGCTCTTTTGAGAAAGGCTCCGTCCCAGCTTGGGACGGAGCCTTTCT
>NZ_JAJOMC010000108.1 GCF_021129155.1 Arthrobacter sp. AK04 | reverse complement strand
CGCGCGGCGCGGCGCCCCCCCCCCCCCCCGCCCCCGCCCCCCCCCCCCCCCGCGCCCCCCCCGCCGCCCGCGCGGCGGGCCGGGGGGGGGGGGGGGCGGCGGCCCCCCCCCCCCCCCCCCCCCCCCCCCCCCCGGCTGAAGCGTGTGCGCTACTCGGCGTCGTGATCCGTTTCCAGGATCTGGACCAGGTGGTTCAGCGCATCGTCCGCGCCGTTGCCCTCTGCGCGGAGGACCACAACGTCGCCGTGCGAGGCGCCCAGGCTCATGAGGGAAAGGATGCTGGCAGCATCCATGGCCTCGTCGGCCGGCTCGCCTTCACGTGCGATGGTGATGTCCAGGTCGTACTCTCCTGCGGCCTCGGCAAAGATGGCGGCGGGGCGGGCGTGCAAACCTACTCGGCTGGCGACGGTTGCGGTGCGTTCTGGCATTGTTGCTCCTTTTGTCTTGCGGCTTGCTGTAGGTCCAGTGCCGGATAGCTGGTGGTGGTTAGGGTCAGACCGTTGCGGGAACGGGTTCCACGGTATCAGCGGTCTTGGGGGCTGCCCAGCGCTTCAGTGCCACCACGGCCAGGGCTGTGACGATGGTACCGGCAATGATCGAGAGTACGAACATCAGCACGTTGCCGATGGCGAAGAACACGAAGATACCGCCGTGGGGTGCCTGGGACGTGACGCCGAAGGCCATGGTCAGCGCACCGGTCAGGGCGCCGCCCAGCATGCTGGCTGGGATAACGCGCAGCGGATCGGCGGCAGCGAACGGGATGGCACCCTCGGAGATGAACGACGCACCCAGCAGCCAGGCTGCCTTGCCGTTTTCACGCTCAGCCAGGCTGAAGAGCTTCTTGTCCAGGACGGTGGCCAGGGCCATCGCCAGCGGCGGAACCATGCCCGCTGCCATGACGGTTGCCATGATCTGCCACGGTGCCTGGTTGTCGGCGCTGCCGGCGCTCAGGCCGGCTACCGCGAAGGCGTAGGCCACCTTGTTGACGGGACCGCCGAGGTCGAAGCACATCATCAGGCCGAGGATGATTCCCAGGACGACGGCGGATGCGCCGGTCATGCCGGACAGCCAGTCGTTGAGGGCCAGGGTCAGGCCTGCAATGGGACCGCCGAGGACAAGGAACATCAGGCCGGAGGCGAAGATGGAAGCAAGCAGAGGGATGATCACCACGGGCATCAGGCCGCGGAGCCAGCGCGGAACCTGCCAGGTTCCAATCAGGTGGGCCATGTAGCCGGCCAGCAGGCCGCCCACGATGCCGCCCAGGAAGCCGGCACCCATGAAGCCGGAGACCGCACCGGCGACGAAACCGGGGGCGATGCCCGGACGGTCGGCGATGGCGTACGCGATGTAGCCGGCCAGCGCCGGGACCAGGAAGCCCATGGACAGGGCGCCGATCTTGAACAGCACGGCACCGAGGTAGATGGCGAGGCCGCCTTCGGGCAGGTTGCCGAAGTTGTTCTCCACCACCACGGTGTCCGCTACGTCGGTGATGTCGTAGCCACCGAGCAGGAAGCCCAAGGCGATCAGGAGGCCACCGCCGGCGACGAACGGGATCATGTAGCTCACACCGGTCAGCAGGGCACGCTTCAGCTTCTGGCCGATGTGCTCGCCCTTTTCCTCGGCGTCGTGCTCGGCCTGCTCCTCGGCACCGAAGTGCGGGACCCGGCGGGCGTTCGGGTTGTCCGCGGCGGCCAGTGCTTCCTGGACCATCTTGGCGGGTTCGTCGATGCCGCGCTTGACGGGTGCGTTGATGACGGGCTTGCCCGCGAAGCGCTCCTTGCCGCGCACGTCCACGTCCACCGCGAAGATGACGGCGTCGGCAGCAGCGATCACGGCGGGGTCCAGCGGCTTGGCGCCGGAGGAGCCCTGGGTTTCCACCTGGAGGTCCACGCCCATCTCCTGGGCAGCGGCGACGAGCGAGTCGGCCGCCATGTAGGTGTGGGCGATGCCGGTGGGGCAGGCAGTGACAGCCACCAGGCGCTTGGGTCCTGCGGCGGGGGCGGCCCCGGCGGCAGAAGAACCGGCGGCAGCAGGTGAAGTAGCTGCCGTGGCAGCATCTGCGGGCGCTGCGGCAGCGTGGGCGGCCGGCTTGTCAGCCAGTGCGCCGTCCACCAGTTCCACGATCTCTTCGCGGGAGGAGGCGTTGCGCAGTGCTGCCGTGAAGTCCTTCTTGATCAGGGACCGGGCGAGCTTGGAGAGCAGCTTCAGGTGCGCCTGGTCTGCTCCGTCCGGTGCCGCGATGAAGAAAATCAGGTCCGCGGGGCCGTCCTTTGCCCCGAAGTCCACCTTGGGGTTCAGGCGGGCCATGGCCAGGGTGGGTTCGGTGACCGCGGCCGAGCGGCAGTGCGGGATGGCAATGCCGCCGGGGATGCCGGTGGCGGTCTTCTGCTCGCGGGCGAAGGCGTCGGCGAAGAGGCCTTCGACTTCTGATGCGCGTCCGGTGGCAGCAACCTTGCTTGCCAGGTGCCGGATCACCGCTTCGGGGGAGTTGCCCAGGTTCTGGTCGAGCTCGACCAGTTCCGTGGTGATGAGCTGGGTCACTGTCAATCCTTTCGAAGGGCCGTGATGGTTACGGCATCCGGGGTGGTTTGGTGTACTGCCGGAACGGTGGAACCGGGCAGGGAGGCGGCTGCGGCACCGTGGGCCACAGCCTGTCGAAGGCAGTCGGCCGGGGCGGCGCCCTGGCCGTGGGCGAGCAGGTAGCCGGCAAGCGCGGAGTCGCCCGCGCCGACCGTGCTGACCGCGGCGACCGGCGGATGCGTGGCCAGCCACGCGCCGTCGGCCGTTACCAGGACAGCTCCCTTGGAACCGAGAGTTGCCAGCACAGAACCCACACCGGAACGCACGACGGCGGCGGCGGCTGCCGCGGCAGCCACCGGATCCGCTTCCAGTTCGTCAGCGGTGGCCGTGGCAAAGCCGGCTGCAGCAGCCAGTTCCGCCAGTTCTTCGGCGTTGGGTTTGAGGAGGTCCGGTTTCCCGGAACCAGTGGCGGTCCCGTCAGCGCCGGCACCGTCTCCGGACATCGCCGCGGCGAGCGGCGCTCCGGAGGAGTCCACGGCGATGCGCGGGGCGCTGCCGTTTCCGGCCGCCCGGATCCGCCGGGCCGCCGTGGCGTAGAAGTCCGCCGGGAACCCCGGCGGAAGGGAACCGGCCAGGACCACCCAGCTGGCGCCGCGCGAGCTTTCCAGCAGCAGCTTGATGAGGGCTTCCTGCTGGTCCTCGTCCAGCTTGGGGCCGGGTTCGTTGATCTTGGTGGTCACGCCGCCGGGCTCGGTGAGGGCCACGTTGGTGCGCAGCGGCTCATCGATGGGAAGCGATACGAACGGCACCCCGATTTCCCGCAGGCCCGCGAGGACGGGGTCGCTGTCGGCGCCGGGAAGCACCGCCACGGATTCCAGGCCGGAGGCGACGAGCGCGCGCGAAACGTTGACGCCCTTGCCCCCCGATTCCTGGCTGACGGAGACGGCACGCTGCACTTCGCCCCGTTCCAGGGGGCCGGGAAGCGCAACCGTGCGGTCCAGGCTTGGGTTGGCGGTGAACGTGACGATCATGCGATCACCACGTCAACGCCGGCTTCTTCCAGGGCGGCCGCGAGTTCCGGGCCCGGTTGGCTGTCTGTAATCAAGGTGTCCAGATCTTTCAGGGAGGCGAACTGGACCAGTGTTTCCGTGTCCAGCTTGGAGGAATCGGCCAGCACCACAATGCGGCGGGCCGAACGGACGAAGGCTGCCTTGACGGCGGCTTCTTCAGGATCGGGTGTGCTCAGGCCAAAACTTGCGTGGATCCCGTTGGTGCCGATGAAGGCAATGTCGGGACAGAGCCTGCCGGCAGCCTCCACGGTTGCCTGCCCTACGGCCACCTGGGTGATGCCGCGTACCCGGCCGCCCAGGACGTCAAGGGCGATCCCGGGAACGCTGGACAGCTTGCCGGCGATGGGAACGGCGTGGGTGATGGCAACCAGTTCCGCCCGCGGTTCGGTTGCGTCGGAAGGTTCGACGGCGGCGCGGCGGGAGAGCATGTCGGCCAGGACTTCGGTGGTGGTTCCGCCGTCGATCAGGACGCTCCCCGCGGAGTTCCGGGGAATGAGGGCCAGGGCGGCCTCGGCGATGCGGATTTTCTGGTCAGGCCGCTGGATGGCCCGCTCGTTGACGCTTTCCTCGGTGGTGCTGAAACGGTCAGCTGCAACGGCGCCGCCGTGGACGCGGCGGACAGTGCCCGCGCTTTCGAGGGTGGCAAGGTCGCGGCGGACGGTTTCGGTGGTGATGCGGAAGCGCTCGGCCAGGAGGGTCACACTGACCCGGCCGCTGCCGGCAACAAGCTCGGCAATCTTTTGCTGGCGCTCCTCGGCGAACACGTACCCTCCGTTGCGTAAGTTCAGTTGGTGCGGTGGTCCTGCGGTGCCCACATGCTGCGGTGCCCAAGCCTGGATCAGCCTGCGTGACTGGCATCACATGATGTTGAGTTACTTGACTTTATCTTTGCTTGTGTTGGTTTGTCAATGAAAACCCACACGAAACAAAATGGGCGCGGAGTGTGCCCCCTCATCCGCTTGGAGTTTTTGGGCAGATAAGCGGACTTCCCAGCCCGGGAACCCTGCATATCTGCCCAAAAACTCACAGGTGGGAAGCGAAAAGCGGGGGGCGGGCCCCCGGGGGAGGGGCCGCGGCCCGGGGGGGGGTGGTGGGGGGGGCCCCCCCCCCCCCCCGGGGGCGCGGGGGGGGCAGGACCGCCCGCCGGCGGCGGG
>NZ_JAJOMC010000107.1 GCF_021129155.1 Arthrobacter sp. AK04 | reverse complement strand
CCCAACCACCCCCCCCCCCCCCCCCCCCCCCCCCCCCCCCCCCCCCCCCCCCCCCCCCCCCCGCCCCCCCCCCCCCCCCCCGCCCCCCCCACGTTTCTTCTTCATCGCAAACGACTTTGCGCGTCCCATAGCGACTGGCGCATCCCAGAAGAACTTTCGCGCCGCAAAGCGGCTCAGCCTTCGCGCACTACCTCCGACGGTTCCTTGTCCAGCCGCCAGCCCCGCCACACGGGGTGCCGGAGCCGCCCCGTCCCTGTCCACTCGCTGTACGTCACTTCGCCCACCAGCTCCGGGGTAATCCAGTGCGCATCGGCGGCGTCCTCCCGGGGGACGTCCTGGAACGGCGATGTTTTCCTGGCCAGGCGTTCAACGGTCTGGCGGAGCTCGGTCAGTTCCCTGGAACTGAACCCGCTGCCCACCCGTCCGGCGTACTGCAGTTTCCTGCCGTCCGGGATGCCCACCAGCAGCGAGCCCACGGTGTCCTGCCGGCCGCCCTTGCCGGGCCGCCAGCCGCCCACCACCACCTCCTGCGTCTGCTCCACTTTCAGCTTGGTCCAGGTGCGGGTCCGCTGCCCGCTCACGTACCGGCTGTCCGTCCGTTTGGCCATTACCCCTTCCAGGCCCAGTTCCCGTGCGCTCTCCAGGATGTGTTCCACGCGCTCCTCCAATACGGGGGAGAGCCCGGCCGGGCACTCTGAAGAAGTGAAGAATTCCTCCAGCCGCTGCCGGCGCTTGGCGAGCGGCAGCTTCCGGAGGTCCGTTCCGCCGTCGTTAAGCAGGTCGAAGAGCATCAGCTGGACCGGGATGGCAGTCCGGGCCCGTGCCACGTCTGCCGGGCGGGTGAGCTTCATCCGTCCCTGGAGCAGGCCGAAGTCGGGCCTGCCGGACGGCCCGACGGCGATGATCTCACCGTCCGCGACGAACGGCTGTTCCGGCCAGCACTGCCTTTCGGCCAGCTCCGGGTAAGTCCGGGTGACGTCGTTCCCGTTGCGGCTGAAAATCCGAACCGCCTTTTCATCGGCCACCAGGACGGCGCGCACCCCGTCCCACTTGAGTTCGAACTGCCAATTGCTGCCCTGCAAGTCGGCCACGTCACCGGAAGTGGCCATCATGGGCCTGTAATCCTCGGGCCCAGGCGCGGAAGTGCCGGCTGCCGCCTTGGCGGACGTCCCGCCGTCGTCCTTTGCCTGCCCCTCGTCCTTTGGCAGCCCGGCATCCGCAGGCCCGGCCGTCTTATCCGCGGCGCCTTCCTCCGGCGCTTCCTCCTGCTCCCCGGGCCCGGACGCGTGCCTCCGCCGGCCGCTGTGGCGCTCCGGGTCCATCAGGTGGATGAGCCACTGCCCCTCGGAATCCTTTCCCTGGCCTCGGCCGGTGTGGATGAGCGCGAACTTCCTGGTCCCGCCCAAGCCGCCTCCTTCCGAGCCGGTGAGGGTGGCGATGACTTCCCTGCCGTTGATCCACTTGTGCAGCTCGTAGGTTCCGTGGTCCCAGATGGTGACCTCCCCCGCGCCGTACTCGCCCTTGGGGATAGTCCCTTCGAAGCCGGCGTAATCCAGGGGGTGGTCCTCGGTCTGGACCGCCAGGTGGTTCTTGCCGCTTGACTCCGGGACACCCTTGGGCAGCGCCCAGGACACCAGCACGCCCTCATGCTCCAGCCGGAAGTCATAGTGCAGGCGGCTGGCGTGGTGCTCCTGGATCACAAAGGTGTCCCCGCTGCCGGGTGCACCCGTGAACGGCTCGGGCGTCTTGGCGGGATCGCGCATGGAGCGGTACTTGCCCAGGCGGGGGTCGCCGTCGGCGTGGACGACGGCGGCGAACGGGTCCGTGCCGTCCTGCACCCGCCGCATGACCTCCTTGTAGTCGAGGTGCTTGAGGCCCGGGGAACCAATCTCCTCCCAGGTCCGGGGTGCGGCCACCATGGGCGTGGGGCGGCCGCGGAGGGAATAGGGCACGATGGTGGTTTTGGCCGCGTTGTTCTGGCTCCAGTCCACCAGCACCTTGCCCTTGCGCAGGGTCTTTTTCATGTCGCTGACGGCAAGGTCGGGGTGGTCCGCTTCGAGGGCGCGCGCGAGCTCACGGGCGAAGGCGGAGATCTGCTCCGAGGTCTGGGACCTGTCCAGGGCGGCGTACAGGTGGATGCCCTTGCTGCCGCTCGTGACCGGGACCGGGTCCATGCCCACGTCCTGCAGGATGGTGCGGGCCAGGAGTGCCACTTCCACGCATGCCTCCAGGCCTGCGCCTTCCCCGGGATCCAGGTCCAGGACGAGCCTGTCGGGGTTCAGCTGGCTGCCGTGGGAATCCACCTGCCACTGGGGCACATGGATTTCCAGGGAGTTGATCTGGCCGAACCAGGTAAGCGTGGCGGGGTCGTTGACCATCGGATAGTGGATGGTGCGGTCCTTATGGGTGATGGCGGCCCGGGGGAGCCATCCCGGGGCCGAGTCCTCCAGGTTTTTCTGGAAGAACACCTCGCCGGGCTTCTCTGCGGTCCCCACGCCGTTCACCCACCGCTTCCGGGTGGCCGGCCTGTTGTACGCCGCGGGGATCAGGACGTGGGCCACGGCGGCGTAGTAGGCCAGCACGTCCGCCTTGGTGGTGCCGGTCACTGGATAGATGACCTTGTCCAGGTTGGTGAGGGTCAGTTCCCGTCCGGCGACCCGGACACGTTCCTTAGCTGCGGCCATGGGGCTTCACCTGCGGCGTTGCGTGATGTTCACTTGATGAATGAGAGCCATTTGGAAGGGTGCCATCGCGTTCGGCCTGGTCAACGTGCCTGTGAAGGTCTACAGCGCCACTGAGGATCATGACATCAGTCTGCACCAGGTCCACAACGCCGACGGCGGCCGGATCCGCTACCAGCGCCGCTGCGAGGTCTGCAGCCAGGTCATCGACTACTCGGACATCGAGAAGGCCTTCGAGGAGGACGGCCGGACGGTGGTGCTGTCCAAAGACGAGCTTAAGGCGATTCCGGCCGAGAACAGCCACGAGATTGAAGTGGTGCAGTTCGTTCCGTCGGAGCAGCTGGAGCCCATGATGTTCGAGAAGAGCTACTACCTGGAGCCGGACTCCAAGTCGCCCAAGGCTTACGTGCTGCTGCGCAGGGCGCTGGCGGATACGGACAGGGTGGCGATCGTCCAGTTCGCGCTGCGGGAGAAGACGCGGCTCGGCGCTTTGCGGATCAAGGACGATGTCCTGGTGCTCCAGTCCCTGCTCTGGCCGGACGAGGTGCGCGAGGCGAACTTCCCGTCCTTGGAGGCGGACGTCCGGATCAGCGCGCAGGAACGCGACATGTCCGCTGCCCTGGTGGAGTCCATGGCAGCGGATTTCGATCCCGCCTCGTTCACCGACGAGTACCAGGTGCAGCTCCGCCAGCTCATCGAGGCCAAGCTGGAGCAGGGCGAATCCCTGGACACGGAGGAAACCTTTGGGGTGGAAGCGGGCGAGGGCAGCAAGGGCGAAGTCATCGACCTGATGGAGGCCCTGAAGCGCAGCCTCGACCGGAAACGCGGCGGCGGGTCCGGCGCAGCAGGAACCTCGGAAGAGGACTCCGGCGGGGACTCCGGCAGCGCTGCCGGGGATGGCGGGGACGAAGCCAAGCCGGCGCGCAAGCGGTCCGCGTCCGCCAAACCCGTGGCGGCCACGTCCGATGAGAAGCCTGCTGCCCGCAGAACCAGTTCTGCCAAGTCGGATGATGACAAGGCAGGCACGGCGAAGTCCACCGGAGCTAAGGGCACGGCGGCCAAGTCCACGGCCGCAAAATCCGGTACGGCCAGGTCCACAGCGAAGTCCACCGAAAAACCTGCCGCGAAAACCGCCGCGGGCAAGGCAACAGGAACGCGGGCGCGCAAGCCTGCGTGATGGTCCGCGGACTCCGGAGCATGCTCCCTTGCTCGATGCCATGCCTAAGAAACTACTAAGGTGGCTTGCGTTCCGGTAGCGGCGGCCTATTTACGGCGGGTCCTTTACAGCGGCGTCCGGTGCGTCCACAATGAGTCGCATCGCAGCCTCCGCTGTGGCCAACAGCGTGCTTGCACTCACTCTGACCTGCCACCTGAGAGGGGCCCGGAAATGAACGATCAGACGGATGCAGCCACAGCGGACCGGGAGCTCAAGCAAAAACACCGGGCCATGTGGGCCTCCGGTGACTACCCGGCCCTCGCAGACGAGATGCTCCTGGAACTGGGGGCCATCCTGGTGGAAGCCTGTGGCATCACGTCCCGCAACAAGGTGCTGGATGTCGCCGCCGGATCAGGCAACGCGGCCATTCCCGCGGCAATGATGGGCGCAAAGGTGGTGGCCAGCGATCTCACCCCTGAACTCTTCGAAGCCGGCCGTCGTGAAGCAGCCAACCGCGGAGTAAGCCTGGACTGGGAGGAAGCCGACGCGGAAGCCCTGCCCTTCGCTGACGCCGAGTTCGACGTCGTTATGTCCTGCCTGGGCGTCATGTTTGCTCCCCACCACCAGCAGGCGGCGGGCGAACTCCTGAGGGTGTGCAAGCCGGGCGGCACCATCGGACTCCTCCACTGGACTCCGGAGGGGTTCATCGGCAAGATGTTCGCCACCATGAAGCCTTTCGCCCCGCCGCCTCCGCCCGGCGCCCAGCCGGCGCCGCTGTGGGGCACCGAGGACCACATCCGGGAACTGCTGGGGGACGGGATCACGGACACCGCGGCACGCAAGCAGACGCTGGCCGTGCGGAGCTTCCACCAGCCCGGCGATTTTGTCCGCTATTTCAAATCCCACTACGGCCCCACCATCTCCGTCTACAAATACATTGGGGAGGACGCGGACAAGGTCAAAGCCCTGGACCAGGCACTGACGGAGCTGGCTGATTCGTTCGGCGATGCCCATGGCGACTCTCCCTTCCAGATGGAGTGGGAGTACCTGCTGTTCACGGCGAAGAAGGCCAAATAGGCATCCCCACCAAGTAGCAGCAAGTGTCGTTATGGACTCTTGGCTTCATGCGGTGATTGCAACACCTGACTATTGAGGGGTGTTGATTTCCATGGCGGTGTTCTCGAATCGGTTGGTGGCCGAGGTTGTTCAGAGGTTCTGGCAGCAGG
>NZ_JAJOMC010000106.1 GCF_021129155.1 Arthrobacter sp. AK04 | reverse complement strand
CCCCCCGCGCCCCCCCCCCCCCCCCCCCCCCCCCCCCCCCCCGCCCCCCGCCCCCCCCCCCCCCCCCCCCCCGCCCCCCCCCCCCCGCGCGCCCCCCCCCCCCCCCCCCCCCCCCGCCGTCGTGCTTTCCCTGCCGGGCGGGCCGGCGGTGAGGACCTACACCTTGTGGGCGGGAGCGGTCATCGTGGTGACATCCAGTGCCTTGTCCAGGTCGGCTTCGGAGACCTGGCCCTCGCCGTCACCCACGAAGCCCAGCTTCTCAGTGGCCTGGCGGACGGTCAGGCCCTCCGCCACAGCCGTCTTGGCGATCTTGGCAGCGTTCTCGTAACCGATGTACTTGTTCAGCGGGGTCACGATGGACGGCGATGCCTCGGCCAGGAAGCGGGCACGCTCCACGTTGGCGGTGATGCCGTCGATCATCTTGTCTGCCATGACCCGGCTGGTGTTGGCGAGCAGGCGGATGGATTCCAGCAGGTTGGACGCCATGACCGGGATGCCGACGTTCAGCTCAAACGCCCCGTTGGTGCCGGACCAGGCGATCGCGGTGTCGTTGCCGATGACCTGGGCGGCGACCATGATGGACGCTTCGCAGATGACCGGGTTGACCTTGCCGGGCATGATGGACGAGCCGGGCTGCAGGTCGGGGATGGCGATCTCGCCAAGGCCCGTGTTGGGGCCGGAGCCCATCCAGCGGAGGTCGTTGTTGATCTTCATGAAGGAGATGGCGATGTTGCGCAGCTGGCTGGACGCCTCGATCAGGCCGTCGCGGTTGGCCTGCGCCTCGAAGTGGTCGCGTGCTTCGGTCAGGGGCAGGCCCGTGTCCGTAGCCAGCAGTTCGATCACGCGCTCCGGGAACCCGGCCGGGGTGTTGATGCCGGTGCCCACTGCCGTACCGCCGAGCGGAACTTCGGCAACGCGGGGGAGGGAAGCGTTGATGCGCTCGATGCCGTAGCGGACCTGGGCTGCGTAGCCGCCGAATTCCTGGCCCAGGGTCACCGGGGTGGCGTCCATCAGGTGGGTGCGGCCGGACTTGACGACGTCCTTGAATTCAACGGCCTTGCGCTCCAGGGACTCGGCCAGGTAGCCGAGGGCGGGGATGAGGTCGTTGATCAGGGCGGAGGTGGCGGCAACATGCACCGACGTGGGGAAAACGTCATTGGAGGACTGTGAGGCGTTGACGTGGTCGTTCGGGTGGACAACCTTGTCGCTGCCGGCCGCCTTGAGGGCGCGGGTGGCCAGCTCGGCGATCACCTCGTTGGTGTTCATGTTGGAGGACGTGCCCGAGCCGGTCTGGAAGACGTCGATGGGGAAGTCGCCGTCGTACTTGCCGGTGGCTACCTCATCCGCGGCCGCCGCGATCGCCTTGGCCAGCTCGCCGTCGAGCACACCCAGTTCAGCGTTGGCCTGGGCGGCAGCCTTCTTGACCCGGGCCAGCGCTTCAATGTGCGCAGGTTCCAGGGTCTTGCCGGAAATCGGGAAGTTCTCCACTGCACGCTGCGTCTGCGCGCGGTACAGTGCGTTCACGGGGACGCGGACTTCGCCCATCGTGTCATGTTCAATGCGGAACTCTTCAGTGGAAGTCATGGGGCTAGCTTAGGACGCCCGGGCGCCGCACCGAAAACCGTGAACTGCTTGCTACACGCTGCCCGCCGAGGCCGTCTCAGCGAGCTGTCAGAGGTCGCCAATTCCGGAAACAAGGTTCGCGCGGCCCTCGGCCAGGCTGTACGACAGCCCGATCACGGCAGCCTTGCCCGAGCCAATTGCGTCCGAAATCACACGGGAGCTGTCCACCAGCCGTTCAGAGGTCTGCTTGACGTGCTCCACCACCATGTCGTTGACATCGGTTTGGTCGTTGCGCAGGGATGTCAGGACGGAGGGCGTGATGCGTTCCACGAGGTCCCGGATGAAGCCTGCCGGCATCTGTCCGGTCTCCACAGCTGACTTTGTGGCGCTCACGGCACCGCAGCTGTCGTGCCCGAGGATCACGATCAGCGGCACCCCCAGCACGCCGATGCTGTATTCGAGGGACCCCAGGACGGCGTCATCGATCACCTGGCCAGCGGTCCTGACCACGAAGACATCGCCCAGGCCGACGTCGAAAATGATTTCCGCGGCGAGCCGGGAATCGGAGCACCCGAAGATCACGGCGAAAGGGTGCTGGTTTTCCACCAGGGACGACCGGCGTGAGGCATCCTGGTTGGGGTGCGAGGTCTCACCGTTGACAAAACGTTCATTGCCTTCGCGCAGCCGGCGCCAGGCAAGGGCAGGGGTCAGGTAGGTAGTCACGCGCCTACCTTACGGGGCCGCGGCGGGGGAGGGTGAAACTGTGACAGCCGGGTTGCTCTCCAGGGATTTGACGACGGCGTCAGCGAGGGCTGCGAACTCGTCCAGCTGGGCTTCCCCGGACAAAACGACGGTGGTCCCGCGGTAGTCCAGCACCATGGACTTCTCGCCTTTGCCGGTGTCCCGAAGCTCCCATTCCTGACCGCCGGCGGTCCGGGAACCGGTGACCGGTGCGTTGCGCGTCTGCTGAAGCAGCCAGGTGGGGTTCGCGTTCCTGGTCTGGACCAGGCCGATGAAGGACTCCTTGGGCGTCAGGTAACCCACTTCCCAGGTGGGGACGCCGTTGCCGGTTCCGGCCTCCCACCGGGCGTAGTTGGGGCGGAAGCTGTTGCCGGTCTCCGGCGCGACGGGTGTGAATCCTGCCACATCCGTGGCATTGCGCGAGACGGCCGCGACGTCGATGTCCGGGCGGTAGCCGTCGCTCTTGGGCAGCGGATTCATGAGGATGATGGGCAGGAACGCGGCAATGCTCACCACCAGGGCGATGATCATTCCGATGACCGAGGCGTTGGCGCGTTTGGCTGCGGCAGCCGGAATGACAGGCTTTACCGGCCCATTTCCTGCCGCGCCGCTGGACCCGCCGCTGCCCTCGGATCCGGCCGGCTCGGGGCTGGGACTGGTCTTTTCCTGCATGTCATTCACCCCTCTATAGTCGCCCATCCCGGCAGCCAACTTCCATTTGGGCCCCGCCGGCTCCTGGCCGCCGTCGCCGGGTACATTGCGCGGGCGCGTCATCCGCCGCCCCGTTGAGCGGCTCGCGACTATGATCGGTAGCAGAGGAATCACCGCGCTGCTGCACCGGCGGGGCGGGTTTAATGATCGCCACTCGAAGAAGAGGTTCACGTGTCACCAGCGTCCATGACCCAGAAGTACTCCACGATCTCCCCGTCGCTTGCCGTAGGCATTGACGAGCCGGACCGCAACCTCGCCCTCGAGCTTGTCCGCGTGACCGAAGCCGCAGCTATTGCCGGAGGCCACTGGGTGGGCTTCGGCGACAAGAACAAGGCCGACGGCGCCGCGGTTGACGCCATGCGCTCCTTCCTCCAGACCGTCCACTTCAACGGCGTAGTGGTCATCGGTGAAGGCGAGAAGGACGAAGCTCCCATGCTCTTCAACGGAGAGCGCGTAGGTGACGGCACCGGCCCCGAGTGCGATGTTGCCGTCGACCCCATCGACGGAACCCGCCTGACTGCCCTGGGCATCAACAACGCCCTGGCCGTCCTCGCCGTGGCCGAGCGCGGCTCCATGTTCGATCCTTCCGCCGTGTTCTACATGGAGAAGCTCGTCACCGGTCCCGAAGCCGCGGACATGGTGGACCTCCGCCTCCCGGTCAAGCAGAACCTGCACCTTATCGCCAAGGCAAAGGGCGTCAAGGTCAACCAGCTCAACGTCATGATCCTCGACCGCGACCGCCACAAGCCGCTGGTGGAGGAAATCCGTGAAGCCGGTGCGCGCACCAAGTTCATCATGGACGGCGACGTCGCCGGTGCCATCGCTGCGGCCCGTACCGGGACGGGCGTCGACGCGCTGATGGGTATCGGCGGCACGCCCGAGGGCATCGTTGCAGCCTGCGCCATCAAGTCCCTGGGCGGTGTCATCCAGGGCCGCCTCTGGCCCACGAGCGACGAAGAGAAGCAGAAAGCCATCGACGCCGGCCACGACCTGGAGCGGGTCCTCTCCACCAACGACCTCGTCTCCAGCGACAACTGCTACTTCGCGGCCACGGGCATCACCGACGGCGACCTGCTGAAGGGCGTGCGGTACTCCAAGGACAAGGTACTCACCCAGTCCATCGTCATGCGCTCCAAGTCCGGCACCATCCGCTTCGTTGACGGCGAGCACCGCGCCGACAAGTGGGAAGGCTACGCCCGCAAGAGCTGACGCCCGCCGCGTATTGAACGCCAGGCCCCCGGAGTGCGCAGCGCTCTCCGGGGGCTTGGCGTTTAAGCCGTTGGTATAGGGTTGAAGCCATGATTCCTGCTGTTGTGCCCTGTACTGACCGCGCCCTCTGGGACGACCACGTTGACCGGTTCCAGGGACATCCGCAACAGTTGTGGGGCTGGGGCGAAACCAAGGCCATGCATGGCTGGTCAGTGGACCGCGTGCTCATCAACGACGCCGGCAGCACGATCGGCTGCGCCCAGTTGCTGGTCCGCCGCCTTCCACTTCCCTTCCGGGCTTTGGTCTACATTCCGCGCGGCCCCATGTGCGCCCCGGAACACGCGCAGGCCGTCCTGAACAGCCTGGCGGAGCATGCGGCTGTCCGCCACCGTGGAGTTGCCCTGAGCATCGAACCCGACTGGGACCAGGACTCCGTCTTCGCGGGAGCCGTAGCTGGCGCGGGATTCCGTCCGTCCGCCAACACGGTGCTGATCCCGCGCACGCTGATTCTTGACCTCACCAGGAACGACGACGAGCTCATGGCGGACATGTCCAAGTCCACGCGTGCCAACATCCGCAAGGCGATGCGCAGCGACGTGGAGTTCCGCAAGGTGAAGAACGACGCCGAACTTGAGCAGGTGCTCGCGATCTACCACGAGACGGCTGAACGCGCCGGGTTCGGGATCCACGAGGACCAGTACTACAGGGACATTTTCCGGAACATGGGGGACGGCTCACCCATCATCGGGGCGTTCGACGGCGAACAGCTCCTGGCGTTCGTCTGGCTCGCCAGGAGCGGCTCCACTGCCTTTGAACTCTACGGCGGCGTGTCCGCGGAGGGACAGAAACAGCGAGTCAACTACGGCGTGAAATGGGCGGCGCTGCAGGCGATGCGGGAGGACGGCTGCCGCCGGTATGACTTCAACGGACTCCTGAACGACGGCATCTCCGACTTCAAGAAGCAGTTCGCCAAGCACGAAAACATGCTCCTGGGAACCTGGGAGAAGCCGCTTTCGCCGCTGTACCCGGCCTATGCCCAGGCCATGCCCCTGGCTCGCCGGGGACTGCAGACCGGACGGCGCGTCCTGAAGGCCGCTGCCGGCCGGGTGCGGCCTGTGCTCCAGCGGCTGCGCCCCGGCAGCTAGCTGCACCCGCCAGCTGCGCTGAACAAAGGGCGACGGGGGGGCGGCGGGGGGGGGGGGGGGGCGCCCCCCCCCGGGCGCGCGCGGGGGGGGGGGGGGGGGGGGGGGGGGGGGGGGGGGGGGGGGGGGGGG
>NZ_JAJOMC010000105.1 GCF_021129155.1 Arthrobacter sp. AK04 | reverse complement strand
CTCCCACCCCGCTGATGCCCCGAACCGCCGGCAAAAGTCCCGTCCGCATCCCGCAGTTGGCCTTTCCATACCGCCCCACTTCCGTCATGCCCCGGCCAGGACACCCACCGCCTGGCCACTCTTCCTTCACCCGAACGCTACGAGAGGACTGCCCCGGGACTGCAGGGCCGCCGTCAGCTATGTGGACAAGTAACGTGGACGGCCGCCGCTTAAGGGGCCGCGGGAGTTCGTGAAAGAATCAGCACATGCCTGAAACTGCCGCCACAGCTGACACCCGTACGCCCTCAGGACGCCTGGCCCTTGCCGCGTCCCCCGAAAAGATCGCGCTCGGCCCGCTGGACGGCCGCTACCAGTCAGCCGTCGCCCCCCTGGTGGACTACCTCTCCGAGGCTGCCCTCAACCGTGACCGCGTGGCCGTGGAAGTCGAATGGCTGATCCATCTCACCAGCAACAACGTCCTTCCGGGCGCCGGGCCGCTGACCGCCGGCCAGCAGGACCAGCTCCGCGCCATCGTCACCGAATTCAACGCCGGCTCGGTGGCCGAACTGGCGGACATTGAAGCCGTCACGGTCCACGACGTCAAGGCCGTGGAGTACTACATCGGCCGCCGCCTGCCCGCCATCGGCATCGAAAACCTGACCGCCATGGTGCACTTCGGCTGCACCTCGGAGGACATCAACAACCTTTCCTACGCCCTCGGCGTCAAAGGCGCTGTGGAGAACGTGTGGCTGCCCGCCGCCCGCGCCCTGGTGACCCAGATCAGCAGGATGGCGGAGGACAACCGCGCCGTCCCCATGCTGTCGCGCACCCACGGACAGCCCGCCACGCCCACCACCCTGGGCAAGGAACTGGCGGTCATCGCCCACCGCCTGACCCGGCAGCTGGACCGGATCGCCCGGACGGAGTACCTGGGCAAGATCAACGGCGCCACCGGCACCTACGCCGCCCACGTCGCTTCCGTTCCCGGCGCCGACTGGCAGCAGGTGGCCAAATCCTTCGTGGAGGGGCTGGGGCTGACCTGGAACCCGCTGACCACGCAGATCGAAAGCCACGACTGGCAGGCGGAACTGTACGCCGACGTCGCACGGTTCAACCGCATCCTCCACAACGTCTGCACGGACATCTGGAGCTACATCTCCATCGGCTACTTCGCGCAGATCCCGGTGGCCGGCGCAACGGGCTCCTCCACAATGCCGCACAAGGTCAACCCGATCCGCTTCGAGAACGCGGAAGCCAACCTGGAGATCTCCAACGGCCTGCTGGACACCCTCGGCGCCACCCTGGTGACGTCCCGCTGGCAGCGCGACCTGACCGACTCCTCCAGCCAGCGCAACATCGGCGTGGCGTTCGGCCACTCACTGCTGGCAATTTCGAACGTCGCCAAGGGCCTGGAGCGCCTGGACGTGGCTGAGGATGTGCTGGCCGGAGACCTGGACACCAACTGGGAAGTGCTGGGTGAGGCCATCCAGATGGTCATGCGCGCAGAGGCGATTGCCGGCGTCGAAGGCATGGAAAACCCCTACGAGCGCCTCAAGGACCTCACCCGCGGCCAGCGGGTGGACGCCGCCCGCATGCAGGAATTCGTGCAAAGCCTCGGCCTGTCAGCTGAAGCGGAAGCCCGGCTGCTGGCGCTGACGCCCGGCAAGTACACCGGCATCGCGGACCAGCTGGTAAACCACCTTAAGTAGCTCCTGCTGCCGTTCCGCGGACGGCACAGCGGCAAAGACGGTACGGCGGTAAAGTACGACGGCGGCGCCGGGCTCACAAAGGGTCCGGCGCCTTTTGTTGCGGGTCACCCGGCCGGGCCCGGGGGTGCGAAACTGGAAGCATGAAGTTGCTGCTCATCCGCCACGGACAAACCCCGGGCAACGTGCTCGGCCAGCTGGACACCGAGCACCCGGGGCCCGGCCTCACGGAACTCGGCGAACGCCAGGCAGAGGCGATGGCCCGCTCGCTGGCGAATGAGCCCATCGGCGCCCTCTACGCGTCCACGCTGGTTCGGACCCAAATAACGGCCGCGCCGCTCGGCCGGGTACACAGCCTGGAGGTCGAGGTGCTTGAGGGCCTGCACGAGATCGAAGCCGGGTCCCTGGAGAAACTGACGGACCAGGAGTCCCACAAGCGCTACATGGGAACGGTCTTCTCCTGGGCGGCGGGGGACCTGGACCGGAGGATGCCCGCCGGACCTGACGGCCATACTTTCTTCGACAGGTTTGACGCCGCCATCCGCCAGGTGGTGGAGCGGGCGCTCGACCAGCGGCATGAGGCGGCGGCTGTTGTGAGCCACGGCGCCGCCATTCGAACGTGGGCGGGACGCCGGGCGGAGGACGCGGATCACGAGTTTGCAGCCCGCCATGTGCTGGCCAATACCGGGATCGTTGCGCTGGAAGGCGACCCGGACCGTGGCTGGAAACTGCTCCACTGGGACGGAAGCCCGGTGGGTGGACTGGCTTTGGCTGATCCGACCGCGGAGGATCCCACCGGGCAGGACACCGCCCGGGCTTAGGCCAGCTGCCGGATCCGGCGGGCGGGAAACACAGCCATTCTGCGGCAAGGGGTGTTGGCTTCGTCGACGGGTACGGGCATGAGCCGTGCGGCCATGCCCGCGGCCTCCGCCGCCGTCGGCCGTTCCCCGCTGTCCATGGCAGTCAGGGACCGGAGGAAGGCAGGCCAGCCCGGCCCCAGGGAGTCCGGCACATGGGGGCTGCGAAGTGTTCTGGCCACGAGCGACTCGATGGCCGTCCCGGGAAACGCCTTGGATCCGGTGAGGAGCTCCAGGAGGACCAGCCCCATGGCATAGACGTCCCAGGAAGGAAGGACGGGACCTCCCGAGGCCTGTTCCGGGCTCATGTAGTGCACGGTTCCTGAGGAGACACCTGGTTCCGCAGGTGACCCGGCAGCCGCCACGATGCCGAAATCCACGATGCGCACCGGGCTTCGCCGCAGCCCGCTCAGCATCAGGTTGGCGGGTTTGATGTCCCGGTGGACCAGTTCTTCCCCATGGAGATGGGCCAGGGCCTCGAAGAGCCCCCGCGCCCAGCCGGCTATGACGTCCGGGTGGTGCCGGCCGGTCCGGGCGGCCTCCGCGAGGCTCGGGCCCAGGGCCAGCTCCTCCACCAGGAACGGCCGCCCCGCCAGCGCCGTTCCGCCGGGAACAACGCCCAGTCCGATGAACCTGACAATTGAGGGGTGCCGGAGGGCTGCCAGCACCGCGGCCTCGTTGCTGATCCTCTCGAAGTGCTTCGCGGAATCGTCCACGGCCACCTTGACGGCAACGTCCGGCCCGCCGTCAAGGTCGGCGGCCCGGAAAACCTGCGCCAGGGTGCCGCGGCCCAGGAGGTCCTTGAGCTGGTAGCGGCCTGCCACGACGGGTCCGCCGACGGCGGGAGCGGCAGGCAGGTGCCTGCGCTCCGGGGACGAGATGCTCATGCGGAGAGGGCGGCGGAGTATGGCAGCGCGACTTCAGCCTGGGAGGCGCGGGCATACGGCGAGCGGATCCAGGCGTCGAGCTGGAATCCGCAGCCGCAGCGCCATACGGGTGGAAGCTGGACAGGAGCGCCGTCCTCGGGTTCAGAGGAATAGCCGACGGCGGCCGGTCCCACTGCGGGAGTGACGAGGTCCATGGCGGCTCCGCAATGGACCGCCAGCCCGTTGCCTTTGCCCTCCGAAATCGACGAGACGCTGGAGTCGGCGCTCTCGGCAGGGGACTCCAGGGGTAAAAGCTCAGTAAAGGTAACCAACACGCTCACGACTCCGGCTGTAAAAGTTTCGGGCTTATTCGTAAGCATACATATTGCTAGTTAATCTAGCTAGTCAGCCTAGTTACTTTTTTCCTCAGCATGCGACTTCTGGAGTGCTTCCGTCATCCGGGTCAGGAATTCCACCACAACCCGAGCCTCCTCGGCCGAGAGGCCTTCGGCGACCGCCATCATCTCGCGGTGCATATTGCCAAGGGTCAGGCGGACCTCCCGATCGGACTCCACGGTGGGGACCACAATTACGGAGCGCCTGTCGGTGGGATGGGCCTCACGGCGGACATGGCCACTGGCCACGAGCCTGTCGATGAGGGAAGTGGTTGAAGCGCTGGTGATGCCCAGGAACTGGCTGATGTCCTTCGGAACCACAGATTTTCCGGAAGCCTGGACGCGCAGCAGGTAGCGGAGGGCCAGAATGTCCGTCTCACCCATGCCCATGGAGTCACGGGTGGAGCGGCGCACCGCCGTTTCGGCAGTCCGGTAGTCGCGGAGGGACTTCAACACCGCGGCGCTGTAATCCAACTGACCGTCGGGGCCGTACCAATAACCGGACCCCTCATTACCCGTAGAACGCATGCAATCATATTAGACCAGCTGATAACTAGACGACCAAGTAAGTTGCATGGGCTGCACCCCGATGCGTTATCCGGGTGCTTACCGGCAGGAAACACCGGCGTAACCGCCTCCTCCTAGCCTAGGTATGCATAACCCTTCGGCGAAGCGAGGCAGAATGCAGACCAACCCGCGGTTGAACATCAGGCAGGTGCCATGGTCAAACCCCGTAGGCGCCGACCTGCGGCGCGCCCAGCAGGCCGAACTCGATGCCCGCTTTGGCACCCCGGACCACGAACCCGGCCCGCCGCCGTCGAGCGCGGACTGCGCCGTGTTCCTGGTGGCCTATGACAAAGGCTCGGGCCAGCCCGTGGGCTGCGGCGGCCTGCGGATGATCGACGCCACCACCGCCGAGATCAAGCGGCTGTACGTCATCCCGTACACCCGGGGCTCGGGTGTTGCCAGCTCCATCCTCGCGGCCCTCGAGGCAGAAGCGTTCAAGCTTGGGTACACCCGCATCAAGGCCGAAGCGGGCTCTGCCCAGCCGGACGGCCGGAATTTCTACGAAAACTCGGGCTTCGAGGCCGTCCCCAACTTTGGCCCTTACATTGGGGTGGCGCACTCCTACTGCTACGCGAAAAGCATCAATGCCCGCAGCGCCGCCCAGACCGCCATGGCCTAGGAAAACGACGGCGGCCCCCGGCACAACCCCGTCCCGTCACAGTGGGTGCCGCTGCAGCGCCTCCGCTAACCTCGGCCTATGGAAACCGCAGACATCACCTTCCGCACCCGCAAGTGGGTCCGGCCCGAGGACCTGAACGCCAACGGGACGCTGTTCGGCGGGAGCCTGCTGAAATGGATCGACGAGGAAGCCGCCATTTACGCGATCCTCCAGCTTGGCAACGGCCGCGCTGTCACCAAGTACATTTCAGAGATCAACTTCGTCAGCTCCGCGGTGCAGGGCGACCTGATCGAGATGGGGCTGACAGCCACGCGCTTCGGCCGGACGTCCCTGACTATGCGCGCCGAGGTCCGGAACATGATCACCCGGCAGAGCATCCTCACCATCGAGGAAATCGTCTTCGTGAACCTGAGCCCCTCCGGCAGGCCGGAACCGCACGGCTACACGGAAATCACCTACGACCGGGACAGGATCCCCACCCACCACCTCACGGAGACACACAGCGGCGACGCATAGTGGGGACGCGTAGCAAGGGCTGACGTTTTACCCCCCGTTTACC
>NZ_JAJOMC010000104.1 GCF_021129155.1 Arthrobacter sp. AK04 | reverse complement strand
CCCCCGCGCCCCCCCCGCCCCACACACCACCCCCCCCCCCCCCCCCCCCCCCCCCCCCCCCCCCCCCCCCCCCCCCCCCCCCCCCCCCCCCCCCCCCCCCCCACTTCAACAACAATCACTGTGAACTGCAATCAGGTGCGCAGTCTCTGACTGCGCATACTACGAACTGCGCCGTATCGACTGTGTGCCGGTCAGTCCCGCGGGCGGCGCCCGCCCAGGGCACGGCTGACGTCGCCGGCCTGCTTCAGTGTCGCCCGGAGTTCCTTGGGCAGCGAGAAGAGCAGGTCCTCTTCCGCGGTGACAACTTCCTCCACCGTTCCGTAGCCGTACTCGGCCAGCAGGCGCAGGACGTCCTGGACCAGGACTTCCGGAACCGACGCCCCGGACGTAACGCCGACGGTGGCCACGCCTTCGAACCAGGCCTCGTCCACCTCATTCGCGAAATCAACACGGTAGGACGCCTTCGCCCCGTACTCCAGGGCCACCTCCACCAGCCGGACAGAGTTGGAGGAGTTCGCTGAGCCCACCACGATCACCAGGTCTGCCTGCGGCGAGATCTTTTTGATGGCCACCTGGCGGTTGGTGGTGGCATAGCAGATGTCATCGCTGGGCGGATCCTGCAGGGTGGGGAACCGCTGCTTGAGCAGGCGGACGGTCTCCATGGTTTCGTCCACGCTGAGGGTGGTCTGGGAAAGCCAGATCACCTTTTCGGGGTCCCGGACGGTTACCTTGTCCACTTCGTGGGGGCCGTTGATGATCTGGATGTGTTCCGGGGCTTCCCCGGCCGTGCCCTCGACTTCCTCGTGGCCGTCGTGGCCGATCAGCAGGATGTCGAAATCGTCCTTGGCAAACCGGACGGCCTCCTTGTGGACCTTGGTCACCAAGGGGCAGGTGGCGTCGATGGTGCGCAGGCCGCGGTCCTCGGCGGACTGGACAACTGCCGGCGATACGCCGTGGGCCGAGAAGATGACCAGGGCGCCCTCGGGCACTTCGTCAGTCTCGTCGACGAAGATGGCACCCTGCTCCTCCAGGGAGCTGACCACGTGCACGTTGTGGACGATCTGTTTCCGCACGTACACCGGGGGGCCGTAGTGCTCCAGGGCCTTCTCGACGGCGATGACGGCACGGTCAACGCCGGCGCAGTATCCGCGGGGAGCAGCGAGCAGCACCTTCTTGGTCCCGGAGACGGGGGCTGCGGCAGCAACTTCCTCAGGTGAGCGGCGCCTACGCGGGATGGTGGGCATCGAAAGGGAAACAGCTGAGGGGGTCATTACTCCATGCTACCGGCTTGCCCGCGCCCGCTTTCGCGTGGCCAGCCCGGCCACCAGGCCCAGCAGCAGCAAGGCACCGCCACCAACCGCCGCTGCCATGGTCCAGCCGCCGAAATCTGCTGCAGCGGCAGCCACGAACTCGTCCCTGAACGTGTTGGCAACCTCATTTCCGCTGTCCGCGGACACAACAGCAGCTGACGCAATCCCGGACCCCAGGGACCAGGCAACCGCGAGGACGAGCGCGCCTGCTCCTGCACCGGCAACCACTGACCAGCGCCGGTTCGCCGCCACCAGGGCCAGGAGCAGTGCGATCGCCGAGCCTCCGGCCAACAGGTAGCCGGCGGGGGCGTACGTGGTGAGCCTCTCGGTCCATTCCTTGTGCTCAGGCTGTCCAACACTGATGAGGGTCTGGTCCGGCGGGTCCAGCGGCAACCCCGTGGTGCGGGAGATCTCCCCGGCCCCCAGCGACACCAAGGGGGCGACGTCAAGGGTGAGCGATGAAGCCGGGGCTGACCCGCCGTCGTCCGTTGCCGGGCCGGCGAAGCTGAGCCGGTGGCTCTTGCGCAGCGTTTCCTCCCAGGCGGCCGGATACTCCGGCAGGGCGGCCAGTGCTGATGCGGCATCCTCCAGCACCGGCTGGACCAGGTCCGAAAGAAATCCTGGAACGGCGCTGGTATCGATGGTTGCCACTGCAGCCGTGGCCAGCTGCTGCTGGAACCCGGGATCCCTGCCGAGCGGAGCCGCCAGCTCAACGAAGCCCTGTTCCTGGACGATGTTGCGGTCCAGGAAGATGGCGGGAACTGCCACTGCGGCCAGCAGGACTGCCAGCACGGTGGCGGCAGCGGAGACAAAACTTCGCACGGAGCATCCTTCAGGTTGGCGGGCGGTCAATCCATCCTAGGCGGGGCTCCGGACGGGATCCTGTCAGTCCTGGGTGGTAGAGCTTATGGATAAGGTTGAATGACCGCCGAAGACCACCAGTCCTGTAACAACCAGCTCTGTAAGAACCAGTGCTGCACCAAACAGCCCACCAACGGACGAAGGACCCCATGCCCGCAGCTCCAGCCCGCCACGAGCGTCCGCATGTCTGACCAGGCGTCGCTTCCGGTCTCCGGCCAGCAGCTTGCGGCGCCCACCACGCTGCCAGCCACCGCTGCCGAAACCAGCCCGGACAACCCGTGGCCGCTCCAGCTGCTGTCGCAGAAGCTCAAGGCCCATATCGACCGGACCCCTTCGGCATGGGTTGAGGGCCAGGTCATTGAGCTGAACCGCCGTGGCAGCAACGCCTACCTCACCCTGAGGGATGTCGACGCCGAGGTTTCGCTGCCCGCCTCTGTCTGGACCAAGGTGCTGGAACGCCAAAACCTGCCGCTGGAGCGGGGTTCGCGCGTGGTTGCGTTGTTGAAGCCGGAGTTCTGGATCAAGACCGGCCGGATGAACATGATGGTCAGGGACATCAGGCCGGTGGGCCTTGGCGATCTCCTGGCCCGGATCGAGCGGCTGCGCCAGGCCCTCGCCGCCGAAGGCCTCTTTGCGGACTCCCGCAAGAAGCCCCTGCCCCTGCTGCCGCACCGGATCGGCCTCATCACCGGCCGTGATTCGGACGCCAAGAAGGACATCCTGCGCAACGCGGCCCTGCGCTGGCCGGCGGTCGAGTTCGAAATCCGCGAGGTGGCCGTGCAGGGAAACACCGCCGTGGCCCAGGTGGTCCGCGCCCTCCGCGACCTGGACGCCCTGCCCGAGGTGGATGTCATCGTCATCGCCCGCGGCGGAGGCGCCCTGGAGGATCTCCTGCCCTTCAACAGCGAGGAACTGATCCGTGCCGTGGCCGCCGCCGCCACCCCGGTGGTCAGCGCCATCGGCCACGAGGCGGACCGGCCGCTGCTGGACGACGTCGCGGACCTGCGGGCTTCAACCCCCACGGACGCCGCCAAACGGATCGTCCCGGAAGTGTCCGAGGAACTGGCGGGGGTGCGCCAGGCACGGGTGCAGCTGCGCCGGTGCATGGAACGGCTGGTGGACAGGGAAGCGGACCGCCTGGCGTCCCTCCACTCACGGCCGGTGCTGGCTGCGCCGGAAGGACTGGTGACCATCCGGTCCGAAGAGATTGAGCGGCTGCTCAGGAGGTCCTCCGCTGCCGTCAGCTCCTCCGTGGTCCGCGCGGCTGACCAGCTCGGGCACCTGAAAGCCCAGGTGCGGGCACTGTCGCCGCAGAAGACGCTGGACCGGGGGTACGCCGTCGTCGAACTCGCCGGAAAGCAGGCTGAAGAAGCCGGCACCGCGGGCCATGCAGTGGTGCGCCGCCCGGCGGAGGCTCCGCCCGGCTCGCCTCTTTCCATCCGCGTGGCTGAAGGCCGCTTCGGCGCAACCTCCACCGGCACACTTGAACAGCCCACTACGGAAACCGGAGAAGTCAATGACTGAGCAGAACCCAGCGGCCGACATCAAGTCACTGAGCTACGAGGAAGCCCGGGAACAGCTCATCGCTGTGGTGGGAAAGCTTGAGGCCGGCGGCGCCAGCCTTGAAGAATCCCTGGCCCTGTGGGAACGCGGCGAAGCCCTGGCGGCGCGTTGCGAGGAATGGCTGGAAGGCGCCCGGAAGCGGCTCGCAGCTGCCCGCGACCAGCCGCTCTAGACCCGGAGCCTGAACCTGGCACTGAGCCCGGACCCCCGGATCCGCTGCACAGTGTCAGGAACGTGCCACCAGCTCCCGTTCCAGGGCGACGTCGAACTCGGCCTTGGGCCATTGAAGGTCCATGCCGTTCATCGCCCCCAGCAGCAGCTGCTGCACGGCGATCCTGGCAAACCATTTCTTGTTGGCCGGGACCACGTACCAGGGCGCGTTCGCGGTGTTGGTTTCATCGATGGCTGACTGGTAGGCGCTCATGTAGTCCTCCCAGAAAGCCCGCTCGTCGAGGTCGCCCCGGCTGTATTTCCAGTGCTTGGCCGGGTTGTCCAGCCGGGCCAGCAGCCGCTCCTTCTGTTCTTCTCCGCTGATGTGGAGCATCACCTTGACCACCGTGGTTCCGGAGCCACTGAGCCTGGCCTCAAACTCGTTGATGGCCACATACCTGCGCTTGATTTCCTCCGGGCTGGCCCAGCGGTGGACACGGTGGATCAGGACGTCCTCGTAGTGGGAACGGTCAAACACGCCCACCATTCCTGCAGCGGGCACTTCCTTTTCGATCCGCCACAGGAAATCGTAGGATTTTTCAACATCCGTGGGGGCCTTGAAGGCCTTGAACTGGACGCCCTGGGGATCCATCGCAGCCATGACATGGTTGACGATGCCGCCTTTGCCGGCCGTGTCCATGGCCTGGAGGATCAGCAGGATGCGCTTGCGCCCGCCGAACCGGGACTCTGCGAAGATTTTTTCCTGCTGTTCAGCCAGCTCGTCGTCCATCGCTGCGAGCAGGGCCTGGCCGTCCTCTTTGGTGCCGTCGAAGCCCGGCGTGGAGCCGGGGTCCAGGTCGCTCAATGAAAACCCTTTGCCGGCCCGCAGGGTCTCGGAGGGGTCCTGGTGAAAGCCAACGGCGCCGGCCATGGGAAGTCCTTTCGCGAAGTTCCACGGGACCGAAACGCCCGTGAGCACAGGCTAGTTGCCCTGGTACCTGCTTAGGAAGTCCCCCATCCGGCCCACGGCCTCTTCGATGTCCTTGACGTTGGGCAGGGTGACCATGCGGAAGTGGTCCGGGCGGACCCAGTTGAACGCCCTGCCGTGGGACACCAGGATCTTTTGTTCCCTGAGCAGGTCCAAGACGAACTTCTCGTCGTCGCGGATGTGGTAGACCTCGGGGTCAAGTTTCGGGAAAAGGTAGAGTGCGCCCCGCGCCTGCTGGGTGCTGACGCCCGGGATTGCGTTGAGCATGTCGTAGGCCTTGTTGCGCTGCTCCAGCAGGCGCCCGCCCGGCAGGATGAGGTCATTGATGCTCTGGTAGCCGCCCAGTGCAGTCTGGATGGCATGCTGGGCCGGAACGTTCGCGCAGAGGCGCATGTTGGCCAGGAGGCTGATGCCTTCGAGGTAGTCCGCGGCATCCTTCTTGGGGCCCGAGATGGCCATCCAGCCTGCCCGGTAGCCGCACACCCGGTAGGCCTTGGACAGGCCGCTGAAGGTCAGGCACAGGACGTCGTCGCCGGTCAGCTTGGCCAGGTTGATGTGGACGGCGTCCTCATACAGGATCTTCTCGTAGATCTCGTCAGCGAAGACCACCAGGCCGTGCTTCTCCGCAAGGGCAACAATCTTCTTCAGCGTCTCTTCCGGATAGACGGCGCCGGTGGGGTTGTTCGGGTTGATGACCACGATGCCCTTGGTGCGGGGCGTGATCTTGGCTTCCAGGTCCTCCAGGTCGGGCTGCCAGCCCGTTTCCTCGTCGCAGAGGTAGTGGACGGGCCTGCCGCCGGCGAGCGCCACGGACGCGGTCCACAGCGGGTAGTCCGGGGTGGGGATCAGGACTTCGTCGCCGTCATTGAGCAGGGCCATCAGGGACATGGTGATGAGTTCGCTGACGCCGTTGCCCAGGTAGATGTCATCCACGTGGATGTTCTGGATGTCCCGGGTCTGGTAGTACTGCGAGACGGCGGTCCGCGCGGAGAAGATGCCCCGGGAGTCGCTGTAGCCCTGGGCGTGGGGCAGGTGGCGGATCATGTCCACGAGGATGGCGTCCGGCGCTTCGAAGCCAAACGGCGCGGGATTTCCGATGTTCAGCTTGAGGATCCGGTGCCCCTCCGCCTCCATCTGCTGGGCAGCCTGGAGGATCGGTCCACGGATGTCGTAAAGGACGTTGTTGAGCTTGGTGGACTGCCTGAATTCTGCCATCCCTCAAATATGCCACAGGAAGGATGGACGGCCGTTGAGACATCAGCCACAGGCGGCGGGCGCCTTCACCCGGAACGGACGAGGGGGGGGGGGGGGGGGGGGGGGGGGGGGGGGGGGGGGCGGCGCGCCGCCCGGGGCGGCTCGGGGGGGGGGCGCGGGCGCCGAGACGCGAGGCGGGGCTCCTCAGAG
>NZ_JAJOMC010000103.1 GCF_021129155.1 Arthrobacter sp. AK04 | reverse complement strand
CCCGCCCGCCCCCCCCCCCCCCCCCCCCCCCCCCCCCCCCCCCCCCCCCCGCCCCCCCCCCCCCCCCCCCGCGGCGGGCGCCCCCCGCCCGCGTCGTTAATGACGCCAGGGGACGGTCAGCTGCGCTTCGCCGCTGCGGTCCTGGCGAGCAGTACCTTCTCGTCCACGGGGGCCTGGCCGCTGGCCCGCTGGCCCCGGAAGTACGCCCGCGCCTCGTCCTGGCGGCCCTTCTCGGCGCCTGTGGCCACTGCGGCGCGCACATGGTCATCGCCGTATCCGAACGCTTCCACAAGGTCCAGGGCGTGCGGCCGGATCTTCACCAGCAGCCTGTTGATGTACTCGCCCACCGTCCGGCCACGCTGCATGGAGAGACGCCCGTTCATAAGGTACCAGGACAGGTTCTTCTCGATCAGCGAGAGGCCGAAGAGGTCCCGCAGCCAGGTCAGGACCAGCCTGGTTCCGGGATCCTCCACCTCGCGGAGCGCGTCCGTGAAGGCTTCCCACTGCAGCAGCTCGGCGTGCGCCTGCGCGGCGTCGATGAGTTCGTTCTGGTGCCGGTTGAACAACGCGGCACCCTTTTCCTGCGAGAGTTGGTTGCTGCCCCGGAGCGAGCCCGCTGCCTCCGCGACCATGGTCTGCACCCGGTCAGTGAGCAGCGCGCGCTGGCCTTCCTCGTCGCGCAGGGCGATGGCCGCCCGCTGCACGGAACCGGTGTCGGCCATGAACTGGGCAACCTGGCGCAGGCCGGTCCGGTGGATTGCGGCGCCGGTGGCCTGGCCCACCACGTAGCGGGCCAGGACGCCGAAGTCCACGTTCCGGAACTCCTTGGCGTAGTCAGCCAGGAGGCGCTTGGCCACCAGCTGCAGCAGCACCGTGTTGTCACCTTCGAATGTGGCATAGACGTCCAGGTCCGCGCGCAGCGAGGCGAAACGGTTTTCGATCAGGAAACCGGCCCCGCCGCAGGCTTCCCGGCATTCCTGCAGGGTGTCCAAAGCATGCCAGGTGCTCAGTGCCTTGAGTGCGGCAGCGAGGGTTTCCAGGTCCTGCCGGTCCTCGTCGGTGTCGTGGGCGCCTGAAAAGACGTCGTCGAACTTCTGCAGCAGTTGCTCGTGGGCGAACCCGGCGGCGTAGGTGGTTGCGAGCCGCGTGAACAGGCGCCGCTGGTGGCGCTGGTAGTCGAGCAGGACTTCCTCATCGGTGTGTGAGGAGGCGTTGAACTGGCGGCGTTCAGTGGCGTACCCGATGGCCGCCTTCAGCGCCACTTTGGAGGCCGCCACCGCAGCGCCGTCCAGCGACACACGTCCCTGGACCAGGGTGCCGAGCATGGTGAAGAACCGCCGGCCAGGGCTGGCAATGGGCGACGAATAGGTTCCGTCGGGAGCAACGTCACCGTAGCGGTTTAGGAGGTTTGTCCGGGGGATCCGGACGTTGGTGAAGTGCAGCCGGCCGTTGTCGATGCCGTTGAGGCCGCCCTTGATGCCGTCGTCCTCGCCCCCGATACCCGGCAGGAACTCCCTGGTCTCCGGGTCCCTGAGGTCCACATAGAAGGCATGGACGCCATGGTTTACTCCTCGGGTGACGAGCTGGGCGAACACCACGGCGCCGAGTCCGTCGGTGGCGGCGTTGCCGATGTAATCCTTCCAGGCGGCGCGGAAGGGGGTGTGCACCACGAACTCCTCTGTTGAGGGGTCGTAAGTGGCGGTGGTCGCAATGCTGGCCACGTCCGAGCCGTGACCCGTTTCGGTCATGGCGAAGCAGCCGGGAATGTCCAGGTTCATGATGCCGGGAAGCCAGGCGGCATGGTGTTCGGCAGTGCCGAGGTGCATGACCGCGGAGCCGAAGAGGCCCCACTGCACCCCGGCCTTGATCTGCAGCGAGGGATCGGCCACCACAAGCTCCTCGAAGCCGGCGATGTTGCCGCCATGGTCATCCGAGCCGCCCAGCGCTGCCGGGAACGCGCGGTGGACGGCTTCATTCTCCACCAGGTACCGCAGCTGTCCGAACACCCTTTTCCTGTGCTCGGTGTGCGTCAGACCCTCGATTTTGTGGAGTTCAGGCCGGGCGGCAAGCTCCCGGGCCTGGAGCCGGACATCGGCCCACTTGCCCAGCAGCTGCCGGCCCAGCGCTTCCACGTCGATGGCGGGCTGGACCCGTAAAGGGCCCGGCGCGGGTTTGCCTGCGGCACCGGGGCGCTGCCCCTTGCCGGCGGGACGGTCCACTACTTCAGTCATGTCAATGTCCTTCGTTGGTGCTGACAGTGCTTATTGCTACGTGGTTTCGGAATGGTTTGGTTGAGTGCCTGGCGGGTTTACGGATTGAGGCTGCGGGGTCGGGTCTGTTGGCGGGCAGTGCCGGTCATCCGCGTGACGCCGGCGAGAGCTCGGGCGCGATGCCTACGCAAAGCCAGGCTGTGATTTGCCGTGCCATCGCCTCCTGCCCGGGCTTGGCGGGGGAGTCCGGAGTGCTGAGCCATTGTTCGCCGGCGTTCCTCACCAGGCCGATCGCCGCCTTGGGCCAGTAGCCGATGACGGCCTGCTTATCGTCGCCAAGGTGCGAGCGCATGGGGGTGGCAATCATGTCAGCCACGGCATCAAAGAAGTGCCCGAGCGCCCCGGACACGGCGCCTGAGGTCCCCTCCGGATCGCCGCTGCCGTACCGGGTGACAAAGGTGTAGACGTTGGGGCTGGTGTCAGCCATCTGGAGGTAGGCCGAGACCATGGCCAGGAGGCCTTCGCGCGGAGTGTCCGCGTTCTGGGCGGCTTCCTGGATCCGGCGTTGCATCTGGCTCAGGACAACTTCGCCAACCGCCTGCTGGAGCCCGGCTTTGTCGCCGAAGTAGCGGTAGAACACGGACTTTGAGGTGCCGGCCGCGGCAGCGATTTCTTCCATGGAAGCGTCGCTGCCCAGCTTGTGCACTGCCCGCCGGGCGGACTTGATCAGCTCCCGGCGGCGTTCCTCCCGGTGGCTTTGCCAGCGCGAAGAGCGCCCGTCAGGACCGCCGGGTGCTGACGGCAGTGCAGGACTGGTTTCGTGGTTGTTCACGATACTCAGCGTATCAGGTACGCTGGGTATCGGTAACCGCACGTGACCCGAGGAGATATCCATGTCCATTGACGGACAGTCCACCGCTGGACCCGAAGAAGCAGGCAGCCTGAACGCCGGGGCCCCTGGCCTCCGCAGGGCAGTGATCATCGGAGGTAACCGGATCCCGTTTGCCCGCGCCGGCGGCGCCTACGCAAAGTCCTCCAACCTGGACATGCTGACCGCCGCCCTGGACGGGCTCATCGCCAGGTTCGGTCTCCAGGATGAGCGCATGGGGGAAGTGGCCGCTGGAGCGGTCCTCAAGCATTCCAGGGACTTCAATCTCACCCGTGAAGCGGTGCTGGGTTCCGCGCTTTCGGCCGAGACGCCTGCCTACGACCTGCAGCAGGCGTGCGCCACAGGCCTGGAGACCGTCGTAGGCCTGGCGAACAAGATCAAGCTGGGACAGATCAACTCGGCAGTCGCCGGCGGGGTGGATTCCGCCTCTGACGCCCCGGTAGTGGTCAGTGAGGGCCTCCGCGAAGTGATCCTGGACCTCAACCGGGCCAAGACGCTTCCGCAGCGGTTGCAGGTGCTCAGCCGGCTGCGGCCCAAGGACCTGGCCCCGTTGGCTCCCGGCACAGCCGAGCCCCGGACCGGCCTGTCCATGGGGGAGCACCAGGCCCTGACCACCTCACAGTGGAAGATCTCGCGCGAGGCGCAGGATGAGTTGGCCTACAACAGCCACCGGAACCTCGCCGCCGCATACGACTCCGGTTTTTTCGATGACCTCCTCACGCCGTACCGGGGCCTTTCACGCGACGGCAACCTCCGTGCCGATACGTCGCTCGAAAAGCTCGCCACCCTGAAACCGGTCTTCGGCAAGAACCTTGGTGCAGACGCCACCATGACTGCCGGCAACTCCACACCACTGACGGACGGGGCCTCAACTGTCCTGTTGGCTTCCGAGGACTGGGCGGATGCCCGCGACCTGCCCAAGCTCGCCGCTGTGGTGGATGCCGAGGCTGCCGCCGTCGACTTTGTCCACGGCAAGGACGGCCTGCTGATGGCCCCCGTTTTTGCCGTGCCCAGGCTGCTGGCCCGGCAGGGCCTCACGCTGGCGGACATCGACTTCTTCGAAATCCATGAAGCGTTCGCCGCCACTGTCCTCAGCACACTGGCGGCCTGGGAGGACGAGGAATTCGGCCGGACCCGGCTCGGCCTGGACGGAGCCTTTGGCAGCGTTGACCGTTCGCGCCTGAACGTCAACGGCTCCTCCCTGGCCGCCGGCCATCCCTTCGCCGCTACCGGCGGCCGGATTGTTGCCTCCCTGGCCAAACAGCTCCACGCCAAAGGCAGCGCGGAAGGCCGGCCCGCACGCGGCCTGGTCTCGGTCTGCGCCGCCGGCGGCCAGGGCGTCGTCGCAATTCTCGAATCACTGTAGGGGACCCAGATGACAGACAAATACGCACAACTGGTACACCACGGCGTTGGCAGGAATGTGGCCAGGAAACTGGGACTGCCCCAGCCTGCGGTTCTCCGCCGATACCAGCCCGGGCAGCCCCTGATCACGGGCCCAGTGCTGGTTCAAGGGAATACCGCCGAAACCGACAACCTGGCCGCCGAACTGCTCTCCTGGGAACTCGATGTCCGGCGGCATGCGGTACCCCGCGAAAAACTGGGTGCCATCATCCTGGTCCTGGACGACGTGGCCAGCCCCGCTGATCTTGAAAAACCAATCCTCACGGCGGCAGCCTCACTGCGGGACCTCGCCCCCGGCGGCCGGGTGGTCACAGTCTCCCGGCCGGCATCAGAGGCAGATTCTCCGGCAGCCGCCGCTGCCCGGCAGGGAATTGACGGGTTCCTGCGCTCGCTGGCCAAGGAACTGCGCGCCGGCGCCACCGGCAATGGCATCGTCCTCCGCAAAGGCGTCCAGGCATCGAGCGCAGGCTCCCTGGCCGCCCTCCGGTTCTTCCTCTCGGGCCGTTCGGCCTTCGTGGACGGGCAATTCATCACCGTGTCCAGCACCGCCGGAGAACTCCCCGGCGACGTTGACCAGCCGCTGGCAGGCAAGATTGCCGTTGTCACCGGAGCTGCCCGCGGCATCGGCGCAGCCATCGCGCGCACACTTCACCGTGACGGCGCCAGGCTCATCCTCGTGGACGTCCCCGCCGCCGGCGACCAGCTGGCGGCCGTGGCGAACGAAGTCCGGGGGACGGCCCTGCAGCTTGACATCAGCAGGGACGACGCCGGGCACCGGATCATCGCGCACGCGGCGCAGCGCCACGGACGCCTGGACATCATGGTCCACAACGCAGGCATCACCCGGGACAAGCTGCTTGCCAACATGGACCACGCGAAGTGGAGCTCGGTGATCGGCATCAACATCACCGCCCAGCTCCGGATCAACGAAGCTCTGCTTGCGTCTGAACACTTCCGTGAATCTCCGCGTATTGTGTCAGTTGCTTCAACCAGCGGTATTGCCGGCAACAGGGGGCAGACCAACTACGCGGCGTCCAAGGCAGGGGTAATGGGAATGGTCATGGCCAGCGCTCCGCTCCTGGCAGCGCACGGCGGCAGCATCAATGCCGTGGCCCCCGGCTTCATCGAAACCGAGATGACGGCGCGGATCCCCTTCGCAGTCAGGGAGATCGGACGGCGCCTGAATTCCCTGCAGCAGGGCGGCCAGCCGGCGGACGTTGCCGAAGCCATCGCGTTCCTGGCCAGCGACGCCGCCGCCGGGATCAACGGAGAGGTCCTGCGGGTATGCGGGCAGAACATGGTGGGGGCATGACGTCCCCCCAGCCGGTCATTTTGGGGGAGATGCCGTCGCTCTCGAAACTGTACGTCAATGCAGCCGCGCAGGCAGCCCGCCGCCGGCTGTTGGGCACCCACGACGGAACGGCCCTGCCGGCCGAAAGCCATGAAGTGCGGGGAGTCACCGTTGATGTTGCCACGCTCACCGCCTACCAGCACCTTATCGGCGAAACAGCCAGTGACGTACTGCCTGCCGGGTTCATCCACGCACTCGCTTTTCCCCTGGCCATAAGCGTGATGAACAGGGACGATTTTCCCCTGCCGTTACTCGGAATGATCCATCTTCGCAACAGCGTGGAGCAGCGAATCCCCGTTGTCTTCACCGACGGCCTGGACATCACCGCCAGGGTGGAGAACCTGCGGGGCCACCGTGCAGGCACGCAAGTGGACGTCATCGCCGAGGTCCGCCGGGCCGGGACAGCTGAAATCTGCTGGCTTGGGAGCTCCACATACCTGGCCAAGGGAGTCTTCCTTCCGGGCATCGACAAACCGTCTCCGGCTTCTGCCCGGGCCGACTTCAACGCACCCGACCCCACGGCCCTCTGGCACCTCGGCGTTGATACCGGACGGGCTTACGCAGCGGTATCAGGCGACTTCAACCCCATCCACCTGAGCGTCCTCTCGGCCAAGGCACTGGGAATGCGGCGGTCCATAGCGCACGGCATGTACCTCGCCTCGAGGGCGCTCGCGGACGTGGGGCCGTCCCGTGGCGATTCCTTCGCCTGGGATGTGGACTTTGATGCCCCGGTGTTTCTTCCCTGCAGGGTTGCCTTGGAGATCAAAACGGAGGAGGGTCCTGGCGGATCCTGGGACCGGTCCGACTTCGTAGCTTGGAACCCCCGTTCAGGCCGGCGCCATTTCCACGGTTCAGTGAGCGCTCTGTAGCTTTACTCAGCCAGCTGTCCGGACAGCCCGCAGGATCCGGTGGAGGCTCAGCAGGACCGATTCGGATGCGGGAACCATGCCCTGTTCAGGCTGCCTGCCGGGGGGGGGGGGGGGGGGGGGGGGGGCCCCCCGGGGGGGGGGGGGGCGCGGGACGGCGCCGGGGCGGCCGGGGGGGGGGGGCGGGGCCGCCCCGACAAAACCCCCCGTGGGGGCCGGG
>NZ_JAJOMC010000102.1 GCF_021129155.1 Arthrobacter sp. AK04 | reverse complement strand
CCTGCCGGCGCGCCCGCGCCCCCCCCGCCCGCCCCGCGCCTCCTCGCGCGCCGGCGGGGGGGCGCGCCGCGCCCCGCGCCCCCCCCCCCCCCCCCCCCCCCCCCCCCCCCCGGGGAAGGCTTCACCCGCAGTAGGCGCCCGTGCTGGCGCTGTGCACCAGCTTGGCGTACTTGGCCAGCACACCCTTGGTGTACCTTGCGGGCAGGGGCTCCCAGCCCACCTTGCGGACTTCGAGCTCAGCCTCGTCCACCAGCAGGTCGAAGCTGCGGGCGGCGATGTCCACGCGGATCCTGTCACCGTCCTTGACGAAGGCGATGGGGCCGCCGTCGACCGCTTCCGGCGCCACGTGACCGATGCACAGGCCGGTGGTGCCGCCGGAGAACCGGCCGTCGGTGAGGAGCAGGACGTCCTTGCCCAGGCCGGCACCCTTGATGGCGCCGGTGATGGCCAGCATTTCACGCATGCCGGGGCCGCCCTTGGGCCCTTCGTAACGGATCACCACGACGTCGCCGGCTTTGATCTGGCCCTTGTCCAGCGCGTCCAGGGCACCCTGCTCGCGCTCGAACACCCGGGCGGTTCCTTCGAAGACGTCGGCGTCAAAGCCTGCGCTCTTCACCACGGCGCCTTCGGGTGCCATGGTGCCGTGCAGGATGGTGATGCCGCCGGTCTTGTGGATGGGGTTGTCCAGCGCGCGGAGGATCTTGCCGTCCACGTCCGGCGGGTTGATGGCCTCAAGGTTTTCGGCCACGGTCTTGCCGGTAACGGTGAGGCAGTCGCCGTGCAGCAGGCCGGCGTCCAGGAGTGCCTTCATAATGACGGGCACGCCGCCGATCTTGTCGACGTCGGTCATCACGTAGCGGCCGAAGGGCTTGAGGTCGCCCAGGTGCGGGATCTTGTCCCCAATACGGTTGAAGTCGTCCAGCGTCAGCTCGACTTCGGCCTCGCGGGCGATGGCCAGCAGGTGCAGGACGGCGTTCGTGGAGCCGCCGAAGGCCATGGTGACGGCGATAGCGTTCTCGAAGGCCTTCTTGGTCATAATGTCGCGGGCGGTGATGCCCTTGCGCAGCAGGTTGACCACTGCCTCGCCGGACTTGCGGGCGAATTCGTCGCGACGTCGGTCTGCCGAGGGGGGCGCGGCCGAGCCGGGCAGGGACATGCCGAGTGCCTCGCCGATGCAGGCCATGGTGTTGGCCGTGTACATGCCGCCGCAGGCGCCTTCGCCCGGGCAGATCGCCTTTTCGATGCGCGTCAGGTCTTCCATGCTCATCTTGCCCGCAGCACATGCTCCGACGGCTTCGAAGGCATCAATGAGGGTGACTTCCTTTTCGGAGCCGTCCTCAAGCTTGACCCAGCCGGGCATGATTGAGCCGGCGTAGAGGAACACGCTGGACAGGTCCAGGCGGGCTGCTGCCATGAGCATTCCGGGAAGGGACTTGTCGCAGCCGGCCAGCAGCACGGATCCGTCGATGCGCTCAGCCTGCATCACGGTCTCTACGGAGTCGGCAATGACTTCGCGGGAAACCAGGGAGAAGTGCATGCCTTCGTGGCCCATGGAGATGCCGTCGGACACCGAGATGGTTCCAAACTGCATGGGGAAACCGCCGCCCGCGTGCACGCCTTCCTTGGCGCCCTGCGCGAGCCGGTTCAGGGAGAGGTTGCAGGGAGTGATCTCGTTCCAGGAACTTGCCACACCGACCTGGGGTTTAGCGAAGTCGTCGTCCCCCATGCCGACCGCCCGGAACATGCCACGTGCGGGAGCCGCGTGAATTCCGTCGGTTACAACCCGGCTCCGGGGTTTGATGTCGGGCGTGTTCTCGGTTGCGATGTGGGTGTCACTCATAGGGGAAAGTCTATGGCTCCGCCGAACGGCCCAACGACAGATCCGCGACGTTTAGGCCCAAAAATCAGAAAATTTCAATCAGATAATGGACACGCATCTCAGATAATGAGACGGGGTGGAAACGACCCCGTCCGGTTGTGGCGCACCTCACGCAAGATCGGCAACCTGCACGGACACTCCTGAAGCTCCCCTCAATCTGGACAGTTGTGACCGCCGGACGTAGCGTCAGGGAAAGTACACCTCGCCATCCGGACTGAAGGGCTTGCCATGGATTTTGTTTTCTGGATCATTTTGCTTGTTGTCATAGTGGGCGTCGTATGGTGGCTGCTCAAACGGAGCAGTTCAGCCAAAGCGCCGGGGGCTTCCACGGCGGAGCGGACCCGGGCGGACGGAGCGCTTTCCGGCGGCAGCGCCGCGGCGTCCGCTGAAGCAGCCGGCACCACCGGCATCGCCGGGGCAGCAGGCTTCGGCCGTCCCGCCGAACCTGCGGCTCCCACCACGGCTGACGATCACGTGGGGGCCCCGGCCCCGGCAACTGCTACGGACCGGACCGCGGGCACGAAGGAGCGGGACGAGTCCGGCCCGGCCTCCCCGGCCGTTGCAGCAACCGGCACGTCTGGAGCGTCCGGAACCGGTGCCGCAACGGCTGCGTCCGGCCAGGACTCACGCCGCCAAGACAACGAAGAGTGGGAAACACAGTGGTCGGAGGCTTCGGGCTCCTCCGTTGTTTCCCCCGGTGCGGCCTCCAGGGGTGGCACCTCGACGGATGGCGTTCCCACCCATGCAGCCCAGGTGAATCCCGCCGGAGAAAGCGGCGTACCCGCTGCCACGGGACAGCAGGCTGAACCAGCGGCAGTGCCGAATGCGGAATCCCACCGTGCCCCGGTCCACCACCCCGAGTACACCGAGCCCCACGCTCCAACGCTCCCGGGCGCAGAAACAGCCGCGGTGGAGGGCATTGACGACGCCGGGACGGCAGCACAGGCTCCGATGCCTACGGGTTCCGGCGCACGGCAGCCCGAACCCGAGGACAGCTCAACGTCACCCGCAGCGCCCGGCATGATGTCGGGACACGCCGCTACCACTGAAACCGCGGACCGCACCCAGTCCTCTGCTTTGGTGGAAACCGGAGCGGACCGCACCCAGCAGCCCCCGGCGGCGCCGGCAACCGAACCCGCGGGCCACCTTGCAGCGGACGAGCCCTACGGCGCCGGTTCGGCGGCCGCCGGAGCAGACGGCAGCGGACCTGACGGATACACCGTGAAGGGTGATGCCGGGGCCATGGTCTACTACGAGGAGGGACACCCCGACTATGAACAGGTCCGGGCTGACGTGTGGTTTGAATCGGAGGCGCATGCCGAGGCCGCCGGCTTCCGGGCTCCTCGGCGCAGGCGCCTCTAGTCGAGGACCGGGCCGGTCCAGCCAGGCCTTGCCCGGCCTCCAAAAGCGTTTTCCTGCTGCCGCTGCGTCCTGCCTCGCTTTGCTTCTGGCAGGCTGCACGGGCGGACCCGGCGCCGGGCCGACCGGAAGTACCTCCCTTCCGGAGGCAAGTGAGGTACGCGTGCCGGATGTCGCCGAACGCCTTGAACTTCAACTGGACATCCCATGGTCCGCCGTGTTCCTGCCGGATGGAACGGCCATCATCTCCGAGCGCAGCACCGCCCTGCTCAAGGCTGTGCCGGCAGGAGGCCGGGAAGCCATAACCCTGGGCGAAGTCCCGGAGGTGGCCGCTGCCGGCGAGGGCGGCCTGCTGGGGCTTGCGCTGTCCCCCGGCTTTGCGTCCGACCGATACCTGTACATGTACTACACGGCGCGCGAGGACAACAGGATCGCCAGGGCGAGGGTGCAGGAATCCGGCGGCGGCGCACTGGCCCTGGGCGAGCCCGAGACCATCTTCACCGGCATCCCGAAGGCCAACACCCACAACGGCGGCAGGATCCGCTTCGGCCCGGACGGTCTCCTGTACGTGGGAACGGGCGACTCCCAGCGCAGGGACCAGCCCCAGGACCCCCAAGCACTGGGCGGCAAAATCCTGCGGCTGACAACCGACGGAGGTCCCGCGCCGGGCAATCCCTTCGGCAACGCGGTCTACAGCCTGGGCCACCGGAACGTCCAGGGACTCGCATGGGACAGCGCAGGGCGGTTGTGGGCCAGCGAGTTCGGCCCCGACGTCAATGACGAACTGAACCTCATTGTCCCCGGGGGAAACTACGGCTGGCCTGCGGTGACCGGCGCACCCGGCCGCCCCGAGTTCCAGGACGCAAAAGTCGTATGGCCTTCAACGGCCGATTCCTCCCCCAGCGGGCTGGAGATCGTGGACTCCACCGCATACCTGGGGGCGCTTCGGGGCCAGCGGTTATGGACGGTTCCCCTGGAAGGTGCTGAAGCCGGGACGCCTGTGGCCCATTTCACACGCCAGTTCGGCAGGATCCGCGACGTCGTCCGCACCCCGGAGGGCGGATTCTGGCTGCTGACCAACAACGAAAACCCTGATTTCGTGCTGGTTTTGCCCCCATCCGCGTGAAGCGGGAGCCGGTCGGGACGCCGATTTCACATGGGCAAAAAGTTCGTGTAGAGTTTCATGTCGTTGCGGAGGTCAACGGGGAAAGAAAAGCCCGATGACCACAGCAAACAAGATGCACCTCTAGCTCAATTGGCAGAGCAATTGACTCTTAATCAATGGGTTCCGGGTTCAAGTCCCGGGGGGTGCACCACTGGGAAAACAGCCTCCGGCTCGCGGCAACGCGAACCGGGGGCTGTTTTGTTGTGTGCCACAATCCGGCCGCCCTGCCCATTGGCTTCCGGCAACAGTCTTCCTGTTTAACCTTCCCGTTTAGCCTTGCCACATTGTTCACACTTCTGCTCCGGCCACCGGGCACCCGCGGCGGCAGATGTGGCGGCAACAAAAAAGCGTGGCCCCAGCTGTGAAGCTGGGGCCACGCCTGGGCGTCAAGACCGCCGGTTTAGCGTGTTGACGGCGAATTCTCCACCAATGCCCCGTCGCCGGGAGAATTGGCAAACTGGCTGGCGAGTTCCCGCACCACTGCCTGGAGCTCCTGCCGCAGCAGGTCCGGATCGATCGAGGCTGAGGCCAGCACGGACCGCTCCATTTCCACCGCAGCTGTAACTGCTTCCTTACCCTGCTCGGTAAGCGAAACGACATGGCTCCTGCGGTCCGAGGTGCTGCGGACACGGACAATATGTCCGTGGGCTTCCAGCCGGCTGAGCGTCTTACCCATGGTCTGTGCCTGGACACGAACGTATTGCGCAAGCTGGGCTTGGGTCATGGGGCCCTGGGCGTCCAGGACCTCGATAGCGATAACCCCGGCGTGGGTGAGGCCGATGGCGCCGAGTTTTTCGTTCCAGGAGTGTTCGACGAGGCGCGCGGCAGTGGACAAGAGGCGCCCCGTGGGCCAGTGATCCATATCAGGCATAGCAGCCAGTATAGCCAAGTGGGGATTAGCGCTGGTTCCCGGCGCTTACTAGGCTGGTGTGTCCCGCCTGCAACTAGGAGAAAAACATTGGCTGAAAGACTTGTTACCGGCGACGACGCGCCCGGATTTACCTTGAAGGATTCCGCAGGCACCGACGTCAGTTTGTCCCCGCGTCCTGGCCGCCACACGATTGTGTATTTCTACCCTGCAGCCGCAACGCCTGGCTGCACCAAGGAAGCGTGCGACTTTCGGGACAACCTGGCCTCCCTCCAGTCGGCAGGCTACGACGTCGTGGGCATCTCTCCGGACCCCGTGGAGAAACTCGCCAAATTCGCAGCCAAGGAAGACCTGAGCTTTCCTCTGCTCTCGGACGCGGACCATGCAGTTGCCGAGGCATACGGCGCCTGGGGCGAGAAGAAGAACTACGGCAAGACCTACGAGGGGCTCATCCGCTCCACCATCGTTGTGGACCCGGACGGGAAGGTTGCGCTGGCCCAGTACAACGTCAGGGCCACCGGCCACGTAGCCAAACTCCGGCGGGACCTGGACCTGAACGCCTGAGAAGGCACCGCTGCCAGCGGCCCCTACCTAAGGTCCTGCCGCGGCGACGCTACAATGGACACTGGCATCCGCCGTCGGGCCTTGTTGGGCAACAACGGCCGGAAGCCCTGCGCGAGTGGTGAAATTGGCAGACACGCAGGATTTAGGTTCCTGTGCCTTCGGGCGTGGGGGTTCAAGTCCCCCCTTGCGCACTGCATGGTCCCCTGGCTTTGGCCGGGGGACCTTTGCATTTAACGTCCCTTCCGCCGCGTCCCTTCCGCACTGGCGCAGAGGGCTGATTCAGCTCCCGTCGAAAAACTCCAGGGAATTTACCCATCCGCATCCTGCCGCCGGCCGAATAGACAGTGAGACACCAGCCAAGGGCAGGTGCCCACCAGCAAGTTTCGAAAGACGCCACAGGCACCACGTCCGCGGCGGGTAATTGCCACAATCAAGGAGAAACCGACATGCAGACCATCAAGCGCACAACCTTCACCGTCGCAGGCGTTGCAGCAGCAGCCCTTCTCAGCCTGACTGCCTGTGGCGGTTCCGCGGGCACCACCGCTTCATCCGCCCCTGCAGCCGAGCCGTCCGCGTCCAGCATGGCCCCCTCGCCCTCGGCCAGCGCCTCTGCTGCCGCCATGGACCCGGCCACCAACCTGGTTGGCCCCGGCTGTGCCGCCTACGCCGAGCAGGTTCCCTCAGGCGCAGGCTCGGTTGAGGGCATGGCCCTGGACCCGGTTGCCGTCGCAGCATCCAACAACCCGATCCTCACCACCCTCACTTCAGCAGTGTCCGGAAAGCTGAACCCCAAGGTGGACCTGGTGGACACCCTTAACGGTGGCGAATTCACGGTCTTCGCACCGGTGGATGACGCTTTCGCCAAGATCGATGCAGCCACCATCGAAACCCTCAAGACGGATGACGCCCTCCTGAGCAAGATCCTCACCTACCACGTGGTTCCGGGTCAGATCACTCCTGACATGATCGCCGGCACCCACGCCACCGTCCAGGGCGGCAGCGTGACCGTGACCGGCAGCGGCGACGAGCTCAAGGTGGATGACGCCAACGTGATCTGCGGCGGCGTGCAGACCAAGAACGCAACCGTTTACCTGATCGATTCGGTGCTGATGCCCAAGTAAGCACCAGGCAGGTCTTTCCTTCCGGTAAAGCCGGGGGGGGGGCGCCGGGGCGGCCCCCCGCCGGTTTGCCACGCGGGGGGGGCCCCGGGCCCGGGCCGCCACGGCGCCGGGGAGAACAAAGGCTGCGCGCCGCCCCCCGCGCGCC
>NZ_JAJOMC010000101.1 GCF_021129155.1 Arthrobacter sp. AK04 | reverse complement strand
CCCCCCCCCCCCCCCCGCGCCGGCGGGCGCCCCCCCCCCCCCCCCCCCCGCGCCGCGCGCCCCCCCCCCCCCCCCCCCCCCCCCCCCCCCCCGGGGGGGGGGGGGCCCCCCCCCCCCCCCCCCCCCCCCCCCCCCCCCCCCGTCGTCGTACCCGGAGCCTTTATTCCAGCCGTCCAGGGCAGGCCGGGGGTCTAGGTGCGGGCGTCGATATCCTTCTGGACCACCGCTGAGAGTGTCCGGAGCACCTGCTGGTCGGACTGGGAAAAAGTCCTGGGCTCCTGGTCGATGACGCAGAGCGTTCCGATGTTCCAGCCCCTGGGTCCGTGCAGGGGATAGCCGGCATAAAAACGGATGTAGGGCTCGCCGATGACCAGCGGATTGGCGGCGAAGCGGTCGTCGGCAAGGGTGTCGTTGATGACCAGCATCGCGTTCTGCTCCACCGTTTCCGTGCAAAGGGCGATGATGCGGGGCGTCTCCTCGCGCAGCGGCCCGACGGCGGACTTGAAGAACTGGGCATCCTCCGCGATCAGGGACAGGGACGCCGCCCCCACGCCGAAGAATTTCCAGGCGGCGGCAACCACGCGGTCGTACGTTTCCTCCGGGCCGGTGAACAGAAGGTCCGTCTCATGCAGTGATTTAAGGCGTTCCGCCTCCGCCCGTTCCGGGGAAAGCAGGGATTTGCCTGCGGCACCGAGGGCGGCCAGCGCGTCTTCCTTGTCAGGCTTCCGGGGACCTCCTGGTCCGCCCCGCTCCGGGTTCATGCCCCGCTGCTCCACAGGCCGAGCCCGTTGTTCCGCGCTGGCGTTCTTGACTGCAGCTGGCCCGCGTTCGATCGCCGGCAGGGCCAGGGCCTCATGAAGATAGGCGTCCAGCTCGAACGCGGAACAGGGTGACCTGCCGAAGTAGGACGGCCAAAGCTTCTGCGGATCTAACCCGATTGCGGCAGCAAGTTCGAGCCGCCGCCTCACCTCTTTGTCGATTGCGTCCACCTCCCCTGAGACGCGTTTGCTGGGTTCGCGCACTCTGTAGTTGCAAAAGCCATGTTAATAAGCTTACTTAGTAATCTGGCCCCCGGCTACCTGGGATGGTTGGGGCCTCTCCGGGAGCACGCGGGCGTGTTGGCTGTGGCCGCGGCAGGGCTTACAGGCGGGGCTTAGTTTCCGGCAGTACGCGTTTTGCTTTTGGGCTCTTTCGGCGGCAAGCCCGCCACGTGCTCATACGCCTTGCGGATCCATGCTTTCGCGCGGGCGTCGTCGCCGTCGCCTTCCTCGTTCCAGATTTCCGGCAGGCCGGTGTACCCGCGCATCGGCCGCTCCGCCGGGCCGAACGGGACAGTCCGCTCGCCGCTCTCGAGCTGCTCTTTGTCCTCCGGGGAGAGCCTGATGCCGATGGTGCGCCCGAAAAGCCCTGCGAACATATTGCCGTTGACGAACGCCCCCAGGTTGCCGAACATCGGTTTCACCGACACCTCCGCACTGTCAGGGACCAGGGACCGGAAGCGCTCCTTGGCCTCGTCCGGCGCTTTGGGCATCTCCATGGCTTCCCCCTGGGATCGGACCGCTGTGCGGTGCCTGCTGGTCTGTGCAGGATATGCCCCGTGCGGTGCGCCGGGGAACACCTTGCCGCCCGCCGTCGTTGTGCCGGTAGGCAGCTCGCCCAAGCCGGGCGCCGGACGTTCCCCAATCAAAGGACACCCCTTGACCCCTCGCACCATCGTGATCACCGGCGCCAGCGACGGCATCGGCGCGGCAGCCGCGCGTACCCTGGCCAAGGCAGGGGACCAGGTAGTCGTCGTCGGCCGCTCCGAGGAAAAGACGCGGGCCATTGCCAAGAAGCTGGACGCGGACTACTTTGTCAGCGACTTCTCCGAACTCGCGCAGGTCCGCACCCTGGCCGCGCAGCTGGAGTCCGACTACCCGCGCATCGACGTCCTGGCCAACAACGCCGGCGGCATCATGGGCAAGCGCACCCTCACCGTGGACGGCAATGAGTCAACGTTCCAGATCAACCACCTGGCGCCGTTCCTGCTCACCACGCTGCTGGTGGAGACTCTCGTTGCCAGCAATGCCAAGGTGATCAACACCTCCAGCGGCGCCAACAGCTTCGGCAAGCTGGACCTGTTCGACCTCAATTCAGAGCAGGGCTACTCCACCAACCGCGCCTACGGCACCGGAAAGCTGGCCAACATCCTCTTCACCTCCGAACTGCACCGCCGCTTTGGCGAACAGGGAATTACGACGGCGGCGTTCCACCCCGGCGTTGTGCGCACCAACTTCGCGGCGGACTCCACCAGCCCGTTCCGGCACGCCTACAAGACCCTGCTGAACCGCTTCATGCTGACCCCGGACCAGGGTGCCGATACCCTGCTGTGGCTGGTCAACGGGACTGCGGGCAAGGACTGGATCTCCGGTGCGTACTACTACAAGCGCGCGCTGGCCAAGGCCAACCCCCAGGCCTACGACGCCGAGCTGGCCCGCCGCCTGTGGGAGCAGAGCGAGGAACTGGTCAAGGCCGCCTGAAGCCACTGCCGGCCGGCCGTGCCGGAGATGCGTGACTTTGGGGCTTCTCACACACCCAGCCCGCGCGCTGTCGGGGTGCGGGCTCCTTGGAACGCCCAAAAGTCACGCATTTGCGTCAGCGGGCGCGCTCCACATCCGCCGCGGCCTCCGACTGACCACGGGCTGCCAGCCCTACCACGACGCCGTCCACGTCCGCTTCGGGCCGGTTCTGGCTCAGCTTGGCCTTGGCCTCGATCCGGGTGATGACCAGTTCCACGCCCACGATTGCCCGCAGCTGCCCGGCAATGAAACGCTCCGGTGCGTCGTCCACGTCCCAGGGGTGGTCGAAGCCGGACTCGTGCACGCCGGTCAGCCGCCGGACCTGCCGGTCCAGCCAAACAGGATCATCATGGATCACCAGCCGCCCGTACACATGCGCCGTGGTGTAGTTCCAGGTGGGGACAACGCGCCCGTGCTCGGCCTTGGAGGCGTACCAGGACGGGGAGACGTAGGCGTCCGCACCCTGGATGATGGCAAGGGCCTCCCCGTCGACGGGTGCGGACCACTGCGTGTTGTTCCGCGCCAGGTGCCCCTGCAGGGCGCCGTACTCGCCGGCGTCGGGATCGTAGACGAACGGCAGGAGCGTGGCCATAAGCCCCTGCGGGGTCGCGGTCACCAGGTTCGCTGCGCCCGGCCTGGTGAGCAGGTGCCGGACTGTTTCGGGGACCGCGGCGAAGTGGGCTGGAATGTACATGGGGCTAGTCCTTTAATGTCTGAAGCGGTGCGGGATCGAGTTCGGAAGACGGTGCCGGGGCGGGCTTGAGCCGCACCCGGACAGCGGCGGCAGCGCACAGGATGACGGCCAGCCCGCCCAGGACCGTGGACCAGGCCAGGGTTTCACCCAGCAGGAGCGCCGCCCAGCAAATGGTCAGCACGGGCTGGACAAGCTGGATCTGGCTTACCCGGGCGATGGGGCCGATGGCCAGGCCGCGGTACCAGGCGAAAAACCCCAGGAACATGCTCACCACGGCGAGGTACCCGAATGCTGCCCACTGTGCGGGAGTTGCCGACGGCGGCTGCTGGGCGGCGGAGGCGGCGGCCAGGACCAGCATCAACGGCGAGGCGAGAACCAGCGCCCACGAAATGGTCTGCCAGGAACCCAGCTCACGGGCCAGCAGGCCGCCCTCCGCGTAACCGACCGCGGCGGCCACCACGGAACCGAGGAGCAGCAGGTCCGCCCAGTGCAGGACTCCAAGGCCGCCGGACTGGGCGGAGGCGAAAGCGGTCACCGCAAGGGCGCCCACAGCGGTGACCAGCCAGAAGGCTGCCGGCGGTCGTTCCCGCCCGCGGATCACCGCTGCGGCAGCCGTCGCGGCCGGGAGCAGCGCGATAACCACGGCGCCGTGGCTTGCGGCGGTGCTGGTGAGGGCGAAGGAGGTGAGTAGCGGAAAGCCAATTACGACGCCGGCCGCCACTACCGCAACACGGAACCATTGCGTCCCGCAGGGGAGTACCTGCCGGGTCAGTGCCAGTGCGGCGCTGGCCAGAACGGCCGCCACAACTGCACGGCCGGAACCGATAAACAGCGGCGCCAGGCCAGTGACGGCCATCTTTGTGAAAGGGACGGTGAGCGAGAATGCCGCGACTCCAAGGAAGCCAAGCCAGAGCCCGGCCGGGCTGGATCGGGATAACACTGTGCGCACAGATACAGTAGCGCTACTATTGTCTCTCATGAACAACGATAGCAGTTCACGTATTGTGGCGCACCTGAAATCGTGGATGGCCAATGCCGCGCCCGGCGCGAAGCTGCCGTCCACACGTTCCCTGGTGGCCCAGTACCAGGCAAGTCCTGTCACCGTGCAGAAGGCCCTGCAGGCCCTGACGGCACAGGGGCTGATCGAGAGCCGGCCCGGCGTCGGTACCTTCATGCGGGCAGTCCGGACGGCACGCCCGTCCGATTACGGCTGGCAGACGGCCGCCCTCCGCTCACCACTGGCAGCACTGCCGCCGGGCTCATCCACCATGCGGGACGTGCCGCAGGACGCCATCTCCTTCCATTCGGGCTACCCCGCACGGGAGCTCCTGCCCGAGCGGCTGGTCCGGGCTGCGCTCACCCGGGCGGCCCGCGGAGACGCGGCGCTCTCCCGGCCTCCCGCCGCGGGGATGCCGGAGCTGCAGTCGTGGTTCGCCCACGAGCTCGGCGCGTCCACGCCTGCGGGGACCACCCCGCCCAACCCGAGCGACGTCGTCGTACTTCCTGGCAGCCAGAGCGGACTGAGCTCCATCTTCAGTGCCCTGGTGGGCAGGGGGCAGCCGCTGCTGATGGAGTCGCCCTCCTACTGGGGCGCCATCCTGGCCGCGGCGCAGGCGGGGGTGCGGGTGGTGCCGGTTCCCACGGGGCCGGACGGGCCGGACTCGGGCGAGCTGGCCCGCGCCTTTGAGGAATCAGGCGCGCGGGTTTTCTATGCGCAGCCCAACTATGCCAACCCCACGGGCGCGCAGTGGTCAGCGGGGACGCGGGAAAAGGTCCTTGACGTGGTCCGTGCCAAGGGCGCGTTCCTTGTGGAGGACGACTGGGCGCATGACTTCGGCATCAGCTCCAACCCCGTGCCGGTCGCCTCCCGCGACGACTCGGGGCACGTCGTCTACCTGCGCTCGCTGACCAAGAGCGTCTCCACCTCCATCCGGGTGGCGGCGCTGATTGCGCGCGGCCCGGCGCGGGAGCGCATCCTCGCCGACCGTGCGGCAGAGTCAATGTACGTCAGCGGGCTGCTGCAGGCGGCAGCGCTCGACGTCGTCACGCAGCCCGGGTGGCAGACGCACCTGCGCAGCCTGCGGCACCAGCTGGAATCCCGCCGCGACCTGCTGGTCACCAGCGTCCGGGAGCACATCCCGCAGGCGCATGTTGAGCAGGTGCCCAAGGGCGGGCTTAACCTGTGGCTGCGCCTGCCCGACGGGACGGACCTGCAGCGGCTGACCCGGGACTGCGAAGCCGCCGGTGTGATCATTGCCCGCGGGGACGAATGGTTCCCTGCGGAACCGGCGGGACCGTTTGTCCGGCTCAACTTCTCGGGCACAAATCCGGGCGCCTTCCCCGAAGGCGCCCGGATCATCGGGCAGATGCTGGAGCGGAACCTGGGCTAGGAGACCGGAGCCAGCAGCATGCAGAGATCGGTCACTTTGCCCTTGCCGGTGAACATGTCACCGACTTCATTCCCATCAGCGTCAAGAACCCAGTTGACGGTTCCGGCCGTGTAGAAAACCCCTGCTGGATGGCCGTTGGCCTCAGGCACCGTGATGACGTTGGGTCCAGTCGCGGTAAAGAGGACGTTGCCGCCTTCCAGGTTCTGGGTTGCTACTGCCCCGGTGGCGATGTAAGTCCGAGACTCGCCTGTTGGCCCTGTAACCGTGACTCGCAAGCCCGGGGCTGTATAAATCTTCCGGCCACCTGGGAGCGCGATTTCTCCAAACTTGCCCACCGCCGTGAAGGCAAGAATGTTGTCCTCGGATCCGGGACAAGGCGCGGTGTACTCATAAACAATCGGTTGAGGAACGGGGGTAGCTGCGACCGCAGGCACTGGTGCGATGAGGGCTGCTGCAGCCAGGGCTGCCGGGGCCAGTGTGCGCGCAATTGTGGTTTTCATGGATCTTCCTTTCAGATGTACTCGGGTTGAGTGGCTCAAGAGTGGCCCCGGGGGCTTAATGGAGCCTTAATCAAGCGGCTGACTCTGGATCCTCCGCGGGCCCGGGCGCATGATGGGGGTGATGCCGCTCCTCGGGGCGCGTCAGATGGCAGGGCGGGGGCTAGGGGTCGCTGGTCGATAAACGCCGCGGGACAGGGCACAGCCCGTTCCCGTGGCCGGTCAGTGAGGGGTGCTCGGCAATGGGCGCACTGTGGATCAGGGCATTGGGCCCGTTGCAGCTGAACGCTGACGGCGTCCAGGTTCCCGTCAGCAGCCGCAACCTGCGTATTGTCCTCGAATGCCTGGCGCTGCGGGCGAACTCGGTAGTAGCAGCCGACTTCCTTGCTGAAGCCATCTGGGACGGCCACCCGCCGGCGCATCCGGGCCCGCAGCTGCAGGTCTACGTAGCGAACCTGCGGAACCTGCTGGAGCCCAACCGCCATAAGGAGGTAGCCTCGCACCGCCTGGCCAGCCGCCCCGGCGGCTACCTCCTGGCTGTTGCGGATGACGAACTCGACCTGCTGCAGTTCCGCGCGCACCTTACCGCCGGCGAGCGCGCAGTAGAAGCTGGCGAACTCGCCGGCGGCGCGGTCCGCCTGCGACAGGCCCTGGACTTGTTCGTCTGCCCTGCTTTTCCGGACCTTGCCGACATTGAGCTGCTGGTCCCTGACCTCGAAGAGGTGGAGGAAGCCCGGCTGGTTACTTACCAGGACCTCTACGACGTCGAACTGGCACTGGGCCGCCACGCCACGTTGGTGGGGGAGCTGCAACGGCTGGTATCGCAGCATCCCTACCGGGAGCGCTTGTGGGCGTCCCTTGTGCTTGCGCTGTACCGCTCCGACCGGCAGGCAGAAGCCCTCGCCGCATGCCGTACAGCCAGGAAAACCTTTGCGGCGGAGCTGGGCATTGATCCCGGGGTGCGCCTTCAGGAGCTGGAAGCACTGGTGCTGCGCCAGGATGCCTCCCTTGGGCCGCCCGCCGTGAACGAAAACCGCCGCACCAGGCAGCGCCTCGACAACTTGCCTGCCGCACTAACCCCCATGGTGGGCCGCGATGCTGAACTGGGGGAGGTGTGCTCGCTCTACCGCTCCGAGGGATGCCGGCTGGTCACCTTAACGGGGG
>NZ_JAJOMC010000100.1 GCF_021129155.1 Arthrobacter sp. AK04 | reverse complement strand
CACACCCACCCGGCACCGGTCTCGATGCAGGCGAATCGGGCGCACCAGCCGGTAGTGCTGCTGCTTATGCCGCGGACCCGCCGCATGAGCTCGCTCCCCCGGCCGGCGCGCACCGCACCATTGCAGCGGGCACGCCGCCCCGCCGTCGTCAAAAACACCGAAAACACCGAAAACACCGCCCGCAAGCCAAAGCACTCATACGCGCACGCTCCCGGCATTCCCTGGCGGCCTAAGGAGTGAATAGCTTTCAGAAGCACCAGCCCCAGGTATTCAAGCCGGGCCCGTCAGAAGGGAGAGAGAACTTCACCTGCCCACCCATTAGCGCGGAAGCGTAGAGTGGCATAAGACGCCTGATTCTGGACGCCTTGCTGCTGAGGGAGAAATCGTGACGATTGATTGGGACGAGAAAAAGGCCCTGCTACAGGAACCGAATATTGCGAAGGTAACCCAACTTTGCGATGAACTGATGGAGAAGAAGCCAGGGTCTGTCGTCCCTTACATCGACCCTGTGCACGATGAGGACGAGTGCCGGATCGTCAGCCTGCAGGTCAGCCCCGGCAAGGGCACCGAGTCCGGCTTTGTCTCGCACAACAACGACGATGAGGCCGCCCGCCGCGCCACCCAGATCTACGAGTTGGCAGAACTTGATCCCCGCTACGTCATGCCCTGGCACGCCTATCCCTGGGTCCGCGACGCGGATATGCCCTCAGCCCTGAATGTGCAGGAGAAAACCGACGGGCTCCGCCCGTTCCGGCAGTTCCTGAAGATCAATTCGAGGGTCTCGGCCGTCATCGCCCACGGCACCGACGCCTCCACTTTCCTCACCCTCTTCGAGAAGACCTACCACCAGTCCCTGAAGAACAGCGGCATCAAGGTCTACAAAGCCACAGCGCTGGGAGGGCGGGCCTTCGCCGTCTCGGAAACAAAACAGGAAGAGCTCCTGGCCAAAAACGTGGACATTTACAAGGACGCCATGCAACGGGCAGGGATCCAGCACCTCTAATATTCTCCTCAAGGCATGGATCTAACCGCCTGGCTGCTCGAGTCCGATCCAGCCCTCCGCTGGCAGGTCCTGAGGGACCTCGCTGACGCCCCGCCTGAACAAGTGCGTGCCGAGCGGGAGTTGGTTGCCACCCACGGCTGGGGCGCCCGCCTGCTTGCCCTGCAAGGAGCAGACGGACAATGGGACGGCGGCACCTACTGGCCTGACCACGACGACGACCCTCACGGCCAGCCCTGGACCGCAACCACCTACAGCCTTCTGCTCCTGCGTGACTTCGGCTTGAACCCTGCCAGCCGGGAAGCTCGACGGGCGGTCAGCCTGGTCAGGGAGAAGAGCCGTTGGGAGGAGGGCAACCAGCCCTTCTTCGAGGGCGAAACCGAGCCCTGCATCAACGGCATGGTGGTGGGACTTGGCGCCTACTTCGGGGAGAACGTCGACACCGTGGTGGAGCGACTGGTCAGTGAACAGCTTCCCGACGGCGGATGGAACTGCGAAGCAGGGCACGGATCCACGCGCTCTTCATTCCACACCACCATCTGCGTGCTGGAAGGGCTGCGTCAGCACGAACACGCCGCCGGCGGGACCGGCGCATCCCGGGCGGCCCGGCACCGCGGCGAGGAATACCTGCTTGATCGAAGGCTGCACCGGCGCAAAAGCACAGGCTCCGAAGTGGATCCCGGATGGCTGCAGTTCTCGTACCCAACCCGCTGGTTCTACGACGTGCTCCGCGGGCTGGACTACTTCCGCTCCGCTGGAGGCACACCCGATGAACGGCTGGGAGAAGCCGCAGAGGTGGTCCGCTCCAGGCAGCAACCGGACGGGACGTGGCTGCTGGAGAACACCCATCCCGGCAAGGTGCACTTCACGCTTGAGGACGGCGACGGGCAACCCAGTCGGTGGAACACCCTCCGCGCACTGCGGGCACTGCGGTGGTACGAGGGCCGATAAGCGGGACCTGCCGCCCCGCCCGGCCCGGAGCGCGTTCACAGCCGGCGCCCGGCACGACCCGGGCTCGCTGAATACCAGATTCGTCCGGCAAGCCCAAGGTCGAGTTTTCGGCTGAATTGACATACGTTGGAGCGACTATGTCGCAGCTCACATCCGTTGGGGGAGTTCAGACAGGAGTTGTTCTGGGCGGAGGCGGGCAGAACGCAGACCCTCAACGAAAAGAGTATGGAACCAATGCAATCAATTCCTATGGCCGTGACCGACGACGTCGGCTGGCTCGCATCAACAGAAGAAGCGATCGATGCGGTGTTCCGCCCGGTCGCTGAGGTATTTTCGACGATCGTCTTCTTCCCCATCACCATTGGTGACGTCAGCTTTCCGGCTGTGGTGGCCTGGCTCATCGCCGCCGGTGTCATCATCAGCATCTACCTGGGCCTGATCCAGTTCCGCGGCCTCAAGGTGTCCTACGAAGTGGTGCGCGGACGGTACTCCGCCCACCACGATCCCGGCGAAGTGCCGCACTTTCATGCACTTACCTCTGCCTTGTCCGGCACTGTCGGCCTGGGAAACATCGCTGGCGTGGGCGCCGCCATGGCACTTGGCGGACCCGGAGCCACCTTCTGGATGATCCTGGCCGGCCTGCTGGGCATGGCTTCGAAGTTCGCTGAGTGCACGCTCGGCGTCAAGTACCGCCAGATCCATGAGGACGGCACGGTCACGGGCGGACCGTTCAAATACCTGCCCGTCGCCTTCCATAAGTTCGGCAAATGGCCGGTGAAGATCCTCACCGGAATCTTCGCCGTTTCCATCCTCATTTTCGCCGTGGCCGGTGGAAACATGTTCCAGGCCAACCAGACGTTCGCCCAGATGCGGAACGTCACCGGCGGTGACGAAGGCTTCCTCGGCAGTGCCGGTGCGGCCCTGATCTTTGGCCTCATCCTCGCGGCGCTGGTGGCCGCCGTAATCCTCGGCGGGATGAAATCCATCGGCGCTACCACCAGCAAGCTCGTTCCGGCGATGGCAGCCGTCTACGTGCTTGCCTGCCTCTTCGTGATCTTCGTGAACATCGGCCAGGTGCCGGCCGCGTTCAACGCCATCATTACCGGCGCCTTCAACCCGTCGGGCATGGCCGGTGGCCTCGTGGGCGTTATGATTGTCGGCTTCCAGCGCGCAGCGTTCTCCAATGAGGCAGGCTTGGGATCTGCTGCCATCGCGCACTCAACCGTGAAGACCCGCCGCCCTGTCAGTGAGGGCTTCGTTGCCATGTTTGAACCCCTCGTTGACACAGTCATCATCTGCACCATGACCGCCCTTGCAATTGTTATCGCAGGTGCACCGAGCCTGCAGGCAGGCATCGACCAGGTGCAGGCCGGCGAGGGCGCACCCGACGGCGTCATCCTCACGTCCGACGCCTTCGCCACAGTCCTGCCCTGGTTCCCCGTGGTCCTGGCCATAGCTGTGACGCTGTTCGCCTTCTCCACCCTGATCACCTGGTCCTACTACGGCCTGAAGGCATGGGAGTACCTGTTCGGCCGCAGCAAGGCCTCTGAAATTTCCTACAAGTTCGTCTTCCTGTTCTTCACCGTTGTTGGAACCGTCCTGACGTTCGGACAGGTGCTGAACTTCGCCGATGCTGCCCTGTTCATTTGCGCATTCATCAACCTGCTGGGCGTCTACATGTTGCTGCCCGTGATCAAGCGCGAGATGAAGGCCTATCTTGCGGAGCGCAAACGCGGCGACCTTCACAAGCTGGGCGCTGAGATCGACGAGGTGGAGAGCCCCCGCTCCTAGCGCTGGAGCCTCAGTTCCGAGCGCTGGAGCGTCAGTCGAGGACGTCTTCCCTCCACCCGGAAGCCAGGGAGGTTGGCGCCGTCACGGCGCCAACCTCCCTTTTGCATGATCCGCATTGACACTGCGTGTGACCCCTGCCATATTTAAAGTGTGAACCTGTCAGACAGCCGGACAGCAGGACAGCCTGCACCCCTTGCCCGGCTCAGCGCTGCCGAAGCAGTTTTCAACGCGATCCGGCAGGACATCGAGTCCGGAGCTGTTCCGGTAGGCAGCAAGCTCAGCTCTGAGGCCACCCTCTCCCAGCAGTACGGGGTAAGCCGCTCGGTGATCCGCGAGGCCCTCCGCTCCTGCACGGCCCTGGGCCTGACCGTGACCAAGACGGGCAAAGGCACGTTCGTTGTGGCGGACAAGGTGGCCAACGACCTCACCCTCGGCCAGTACTCAGCACGGGACCTCACGGAAGCACGTCCCCACATCGAGGTCCCCGCAGCCGGCCTGGCCGCGGAGCGGCGCAGTGACGGGGAACTGGAAACACTCCGCCACCTCGTGGCCGCCATGCGCACCGAAACCGATCCCGAGTCCTGGGTTGCCCTGGACTCCAGCTTCCATGCAGCCATCGCCCGCGCCAGCGGCAACAGGGTGTTCGCCAGCGTGGTGGCGGACATCCGCGGCGCCCTGGCCCACCAGTCCGAAACCCTGAACATGGTGGCGGACAGGCAGCACGCCTCGGACACCGAACACCAGGACATCCTCGCCGCCATCGATGCAGGCTCCGCCGGGGATGCACGCGCCGCGATGGCCCACCACCTGCACGCCGTGGGCCTGGCCCTCGATTCCATCCTCAGTAAATAACCCCGCCCCAACCCAGCCAAGGAATCCATGCTTTCCCCTGCCCTTTCACCTGCCCTCAGTGCTGCCGCCCTCCCGCAGCACACACCCCTGGTCGCCGCCACCCGCGACGGGCTGGTGGAAAGCGTCCACTACGGGTCAGCCATCGCGCTGGACGCTGACGGCACCACAGTGGCCTCCGCCGGCGATCCGCTTGCACCGTTCTACCCCCGGTCCTCGCTCAAGCCGCTGCAGGCCGTGGCCATGGTCCGTGCCGGGCTCGAACTTCCCGCAGAGCTCCTCGCCCTGGCTGCCGCAAGCCACTCGGGCGGCGCAAAGCACCGCCAGGGAGCCCTGCGGATCCTGGAACAGCACGGCCTCAGTGTCAGCGATTTCGGCAACAGCAGGGACCTCCCCTACGGTCCGGCCGAACGGGAGGAGTGGCTGCGCAACGGGGGCCGTTCCACCCAGCTCACCCAGAACTGCTCGGGCAAGCACGCCGCCATGGCCGCCACCTGCGCCATCAACGGCTGGCCGGTCAAGGGCTACCTGGAACCCTCGCACCCGCTGCAGCGGCTCGTGGCCACCACCGTCACCGAACTCACCGGCGAAGAACCCCTCGCCCTCAGCACCGATGGTTGCGGCACTCCCCTGTATGCCCTGACCCTGCCGGGCATAGCCCGCGCCTTCGGTGCGATCGCCCGCGCCGCCGCGGACAGCAGCGGCAGGAACGACGACGGCGGGCCGGTCCACCTGAGTGCGGAAGCCGCCGTCGGCCTCGCCATGCAGCAGCACCCGGACATGGTGGCGGGGGAAGGCCGTGACGTCACCGAGCTGATGCGCCTGCTTCCGGGCGCGGTGGCGAAGGACGGCTTTGAAGGCGTCCAGCTGGTTGGCCTTGCGGACGGCCGCACGGCAGCCGTGAAGATTTCCGACGGCGGCGACCGCGCCCGCATGCCTGCCACCGTCAAGCTGCTGGAGGCGCTGGGCGTGGACACCGCGCCGCTGGCCGGCATTGGAACGGCGCCCGTCCTGGGCGGCGGCCGGCACGTGGGCCTGCTGCAGGCCACCGATTTCCTGACCCGCTCTTTCCCGTCCGCACCCGTCAACGAAGCCCTGTAAGGACACATGACCATCATCGATACACCAGCCTCCGCAGCCGCAACCGCACCTGCGCACACCCGGTCCGAGCACGACCTGCTCGGCGACCGCGACGTCCCCGCCGGCGCCTACTGGGGCGTGCACACGCTCCGGGCCGTGGAGAACTTCCCCATCACCGGCCAGAAGCTCTCTTCCAACATGCACCTGGTGCGCGGCCTCGCTGCGGTCAAACTGGCTGCCGCCCGCACCAACCGCGAACTGGGCCTGCTGGATGCCGAACGCTCGGACGCCATTGAGCAGGCTTGCCAGGACGTGCTCGACGGCAAGCTGGCCGACCAGTTCGTGGTGGACGTCATCCAGGGCGGTGCCGGGACGTCGTCGAATATGAACGCCAACGAGGTCATTGCCAACCGCGCCCTCGAAATCCTGGGCCACCCCAAGGGCGACTACGCCCGCCTGCACCCCAACGACCATGTGAACCTCAGCCAGTCCACCAACGACGTCTACCCCACCGCGGTGAAGCTCGGCACCATTTTCGCCGCGCGGGAACTGCTGGACGCACTGGCTGAACTGGAAGAGGCCTGCGCCTCCAAGGCGCTGGAATTCCGCACGGTAGTGAAGATGGGCCGCACCCAGCTGCAGGACGCGGTGCCCATGACCCTGGGCCAGGAGTTCGGCAGCTATGCCATCACCATCGGCGAGGACCGGCTGCGCCTGGCCGAAGCCGAACTTCTCATCCACGAAATCAACCTCGGCGCCACCGCCATCGGTACCGGCCTGAATGCACCCGCGGGCTACGCAGAAGCTGCCTGCCGGCACCTCGCCGAAGTGACCGGCCTGCCGCTGGTGACCGCGCCGGACCTGATCGAAGCCACCCAGGACGTCGGGGCTTTCGTGCACCTGTCAGGCGTGCTCAAGCGCGTGGCCGTTAAGCTCTCCAAGATCTGCAACGACCTCCGCCTGCTCTCGTCCGGGCCGCGCGCCGGCTTCGGCGAGATCAACCTGCCGGCCGTCCAGTCCGGCTCGTCCATCATGCCCGGCAAGATCAACCCGGTGATCCCGGAAGTGGTCAGCCAGGTGGCCTACGAGGTCATCGGCAACGACGTCACCATCACCATGGCCGCCGAAGCCGGACAGCTGCAGCTGAACGCGTTCGAGCCGGTCATCGTCCACAGCCTCCACAAGAGCATCTCCCACCTGGAAGCCGCCTGCCGCACCCTTACGGCGCGCTGCATCCGGGGCATCACCGCGAACACCGAGCACCTTCGCCGCACGGTGGAGCAGTCAATCGGCCTGGTCACAGCCCTCAATCCCCATTTGGGCTACGCCACCGCCACCGCCATCGCCAAGGAAGCCCTGGCAACCGGCAAGGGTGTGGCCGAACTCGTCCTGGAACACGGACTCCTCACCAACACCCAGCTTCAGGAACTCCTCAGCCCTGAGCGCCTCGCCAACCTGAGCAAGTAATCCCCATGCCAACGGATACCCCAAGGACCCCCATGTCGCATCCCACGCTCCCGGACCACGTTATTGATGGTGGTCATGCCCATGCTTCTGAGTCGGCGCTGCATGCCGAGGACCAGGGCTACCACAAGAATTTGAAGCCCCGGCAGATCCAGATGATCGCGATCGGCGGCGCGATCGGTACCGGCCTGTTCCTGGGCGCCGGCGGCCGGCTCAACGCAGCCGGCCCGTCCCTGGTCATCGCCTACGCCGTATGCGGGTTCTTCGCCTTCCTGATCCTCCGCGCCCTGGGCGAACTGGTCCTCCACCGGCCCTCCTCAGGCTCGTTCGTCTCCTACGCCCGCGAATTCTTCGGCGAAAAAGCAGCGTTCGTCTCCGGCTGGTTCTACTGGATCAACTGGGCCACCACCACCATCGTGGACATCACCGCCGCCGCCCTCTACATGAACTTCTTCGGCAACTACATCCCCTGGATG
>NZ_JAJOMC010000010.1 GCF_021129155.1 Arthrobacter sp. AK04 | reverse complement strand
TGAACTGGTCCCCGAAAGTTGGACTCGCGAATGTGCGAGAATTCTACTTTAGCGGCCAGCGATAGGCTCTTTTGAGAAAGGCTCCGTCCCAGCTTGGGACGGAGCCTTTCTGTGTAGACATCTCACGCGGCTTTTAGGGACCGTGGAGGCGGAGCCTAGCTACGGGGCTTCGGGGTCGGAGTGCTCCGTCACTTTATGTCCAGGTGCCCTACGGTTGGCTCTCTTGTTCAACCACTGATCTCGATATTTGTCGGTCTCCTTAGCACGCTTGTTACCTGACCTGACTCCAACCCAAGTGCCCAGTCCGGCCCCCGTCGCTATGAGAACGCCAGCGCCCCACTCCCAACCCAACAAAAGTCCTAAAGCCAAGACGATGGCAATGGTAATGAGTGAAGCAACAAGGATCTTTTGCTTTCCCAACTCGTGGCACCCCTGGCTTTCGTGTCTTCAGTGACTAGCAGGTCACTGCCTTGAGCCGATTGTAGAGGGGCTTAGGCCGCGAGGATACTAGCGCGGTACTGCACTGGGCTGAGACCTTTGAGCTTCGTGGAAATTCGTTCGGTGTTGTACCACCGGATGTAGTCATGCAGCGCTATTACAAGCGCATCGGTGTTGAGGAACCGGACGCGGTGGAAAAGCTCTTCCTTCAGGTGTCCGAAGAAGTTTTCCATAACGGCGTTGTCGTAGCAGTTGGCTTTGCGGGACATCGATTGGACTGCGCCGGCGTCCTCCAGGAGTTTGCGCCAGGAGTTGTGCTGATATTGGAAGCCCTGGTCGGAGTGCACGAGCGGTTTCTGGCCGTTTTCCAGGGTCGCCAGGGCGCCGCACAGGGAAGCATTAGCCAGCTCTAGGTTTGGCGAGGTGCCAATGGTGTAGGAGATGATCTGCCGGTCAAAGAGATCCATGATCGGTGAGAGGTAGAGCTTCCGGTCACCGACGCTGAACTCGGTCACATCGGTGACCCACTTCTGGTTCGGGGCATCCGCATCGAACTGGCGTTTCAGCAGGTTCGGGGCCACGATGCCCTGCTCGCCCTGGTAGGAGTTGTACCGCTTCCTGCTTCGGACCTTGCAAACGAGCCGGAGTGAACGCATGAGCTTCAGAACGGTCTTCTTGGCGACCGTCCACCCTTGCTTGAGCAGCTCGATATGTACCCGGCGGTGCCCGTACCGGCCATGGTTCTTCGTGAAAATCTCCGTGACAGCTGCCTTTAGGGACGCCCGTGGGTCGGGCCCCTTGAGGCGGGACTGGTGGTAAAAGAACGTGGACCGGGCTAACCCGGCTACGTCCAGGAGAACTTCCAACCGGTGTTCAGCCTTGAGAGCGATGACAGCGCGAACCTTTAGCGCTGTTCCCCGTCCCTCAAGGCGTTTACTTTTCCCAGGAAGGCCACCTCTGCACGCAGGCGTTCGTTCTCGCGGCGCAGCCGCTCCAGTTCCGGTTCCGGCTTCACGGAAGCCTCAAAACTTTTCCTTGGCCGGCCTTTCGGTTTCGGGCGGAGGCCTTCCTCGCCTTGCGCCCGGTACTGACCAGCCCAGACGGTGATCAGGTGTGGCGACGAAAGCTCGAGTTCTTTAGCCAGAACTATCCTGTCCTCACCGCCCATATATCGCTGCACCGCGTTGAGTTTGAACTCGAACGAATAGAGCCGCTTCACTGGTTTGGTCACGAGAGTAGTATCGCCGCGCACGCGCCATCTGTCGTGTAGCCGAAGGACAGCTTTCCTGCCTACCCCAAGACGGGTTGCTACGGCCCTGGTTCCCCAACCGCGCTCGAACAGCGCCACCGCGGCTTCGCGCTCCTCTTCGGACAACGAACTGCTCTTAAACATGAAACTGCTCCCCGTAAGTCAAACTGAATTTTCAGTCCAACTTTCGGGGAGCAGTTCAGAGCCCCGGGCCTTCTTTGCTTAAGCGCTCTGTTCGGCAGCCGATCCGTTTACTTCATTGAGATAGTTGTAGATCGTGAACCTGGTAACGCCCAGAGCGGCGGCAACTGTCTCCGCGGCTTGCTTGATCAGGAAGAAGCCACGCCGGTCAAGTTCAGCCACTACCTGGACCTTATGTTCCTTGCGCATCTTCTCGGGCAGCACCCCGACAGTTGAAATCGCTGCATCAACAAGGCGACCGCTCAGCTCTTCAACACTGTGTGGAAAGTACTCACTTCCGCTCACCGGTTCCGACGATGACGCGGACCGGTGGGCCGCCAGCGATGCCTGCGTCTGCGCGGGTGCCGCCTCGTGGCCCAAGACGAAACGATCCATTGCTGCACGCAACGTGACCCAGGCTGACACGTCTGTGTTCAGGCACAGTGCTGCTGCGGCACGACCGTCCCGGTCGGAGTAGATGATCGTGGTGCTCTGAAGTATCCGCCCGTCGGGCAACTGAGACCGGTACCCGATCTCATGGCTGAGGTCTCCGGCAGCAACCCGTTCCAGAAGTTTGTCTGTGGGCGGATCGCCGATGCGCCGGCCGGTCACTACTCCGGCAATGGCCCGGACCGTGTCAGGGATTCGCTGCAAGTCGTGCAGTACAACCTCCGTCGGCTGGGGAACAGAAGCCTGGAGGGGCTCCACGAGAAGTTCAAGGACGCAGTTGATGGACTCAGCATCCATTCCTTGGAGACCTTCTGGAGCTGGCGCCACCGTGTCCCTCACCTGACTGCCCATACTCGTACTCCATCCGAAAGCTGTTGAATCTACTGCACTCAATTTTAGGATTTTAACACTTTGTGTAAATGGGGGGCAAGAATAAGTGCTTCGGGGCTTGCCGTATACGGCGCCAGGCAACAGAGCGTTCGGATTACTTTTACTGCGTGCCGGAAGCAGAACTTTGAGTTCAGCGTAAGGGTGCGCAGATCTCCCTCAGGGAGGGATGGCATGGGTATCCCTGTGGGAAAAGTCAAGCTTTAGGCACTACCCCGGCCGCGAGGACAGCAGCAGCCATAAGTTCCTGTCGCGGAGCCCCTGAGGCGGCCTCAACACTCAGCCCATATATGGCTGACATTACGTAGCGCGCTAAGGCACGGCAGTCAGTGTCGGGAGGGAGATCGCCCTCTGCCAAGGCTTTATCGAAGCGCCGTAGCACCGATCGGCGCATCTCCTCGCGGGCAGCCGCCAGCAGATCGACAATTTCCTGGTGTGGGTCGCCAGAGGCTAACCCTGCCTGGATTGTCATACACCCAGCGGGCTGACTGGGCGAGGTGAATACTTCGACCCTGCCGGTCAAGAGTTCCAGTACGGCCTCGTGAGCAGTAGGACGCGTCATTGCCTCTTCCAGCTGAATGGTTCGTTCGCACATGTACCGGTTCAGGGTTCTTTCGAACAATTCGCGCTTACTGCCGAAAGCCGCGTATAGGCTGGGCGGGTTGATGCCCAGCGCCTGCGTCAGGTCGGCAATGGAGGTGCCCTCGTACCCCTGGCGCCAAAACAGTTCCATGGCTGTTCGCAGGGCGTCCTGGTCGTCGAACGTGCGCTTGCGGCCTCCCGGCATGTCGTGCGCTCCTTGAGGGGCTCGAAACTGATGCTGTCTGCAGTTTCTGTAGGGTTCGCTACAGTATATCTACCGATTCTGCTTTAGAACGACGGTTGGCCGCGTCCCTGCCAGGCAATGCGGCATTCGTCTCGGATCCGCGCGATTTGCACACCCCGCAAAAGGACGTGAAGCCGCCACGGACATTCTGCGCCTGGGTGTCCGAACCGCCAGCCCTTCTCTTCAGCCAATGCTGTGCAGGTTCCGTGCCCGCGGCATCCCCGCCACGTCTCAAACGTCTCTGCCGTAGCGTCCCGTGTCTGTCGTAGGGGCCAGTCGCGGGACGTGTGGAGGGAGAGGGGGCTCAGGACCAGACGTTCGTAATAGTTCCGTTGCTTGGAACTGGAACCCGTCTAGTGAAACTTTTCCTTGACTCCATCTTACGTGAGCTGGTTCACTAAAGGCGTAAGGCAAACGGCTCCGTTCGGGTCAGGTTTGCCCCGTCCGATTGACTGAAACGAGCTTGAGTCCCCGCGCTCTGCTGCCGGCGGCACTACCAATCTTCCACTTGGGTGGAAACCGAAACTGTCACATTCACAGACAACATTGACGTTGTAGGAGGCACCTCGATGACCATTGCCGACATCGATAAACCAGTTTTGAAGAAGGTCGCTGTGCGACTGCTTCCCATGCTGATGATTCTGTATTTCCTCAGCTACGTAGACCGGGTCAACGTAGGCTTCGCCGCACTGACCATGAACGTTGACCTGGGGCTCAGTGCCACCGCGTATGGACTGGGCGCAGGCGTATTTTTCATCGGCTACTTCCTCTTTGAAGTACCCAGCCAATTCATGCTGGACAAGTTCGGTGCCCGCATTTGGATCACCCGGATCGTGGTGACCTGGGGCGCTATCGCTGCCGCAATGGCCTTCGTGCAAGGACCCATCAGCTTCTATATCCTGCGCTTCCTGCTCGGCGTCGCCGAGGCAGGTTTCTTCCCCGGCATTATCTACTTCCTTGGCATGTGGTTCCCCCGCGGACAGCGGGCACGCATCGTAGCCTTCGTCTACATCGCGGCTCCGATCTCATTCCTGCTGGGATCGCCGATTTCGACCATGATGATGCAGTACGGCGACGGCGTGTTTGGACTTGTCGGCTGGCGTTTCATGTTCCTCATCGAGGGCTTGATCACCGTTGCCGCCGGTGTTGTCGGATACTTCGTCCTTGTCGACCGTCCCAGCAAGGCCAAATGGCTGGACAAAGCCGACGCTCTGCGGCTGGAAGCCACAATTGCCGCCGAAGACGCTGCAGTGGACGCAGCCCACGACGGGCACTCGATCCGCAAGGCTTTCAGCCCACGTGTCTTCATGCTGGGATTCATCTACTTCGGAATTGCATACGGTGTCTATGCCGTAGGGTTCTTCCTCCCGCAGATCGTTTCCGGATTCCAGGCAACCTACGGCGTGAAGTTCGACCTCACCCAGATCGGCCTGATCACCGCCATTCCTTATGCAGTCGCCACCGCCGTCATGCTTCCCTGGTCCCGGCACTCGGACAAGACGCAGTCACGCTTCGTCCATGTCGCCATTACCTGCTTTCTCGGCGGAACCGCCCTCGCCGTTTCGCTGGTCCTCGGCTCGCCTCTGCTGAGCATGATCGGCATCTGCATCACTGCAGTCGGAGTCTTCTGCTCGATTCCGGTATTCTGGCAGATTCCGCCCACATTCCTTACGGGCACAGCGGCTGCCGCCGGCATCGGGGTCATCAACTCCATCGGCAACCTCGCCGGATTCTTTGCCCCCTACATTTCCGGATACTTCAAGGACATGACCGGAAGCCTTCAGCCCGGAATGCTCGTCGCCAGCGCCTTCACGCTGCTGTCCGGCGCCCTTGTCCTCGTCGCGCGAGCACGGATCATCAAAAACGCGAAGATAGCGGCAGAAGAGTTCGCCCACGCACCAATCGCAATCAAATAAAACGGAACACTGTTCCGCTAAACGGAACTGTGGTTACATTAACTAGGCACTTGCCAGAACAAACAGGAGATCATCAATGTCTGTAACAGAGACCAACACACAGCGCGGCATCGTCAATGGCGTCGATCTGGACCAGCTCACGGCTACCATCGACGCGGTGCGCGGCGAGCGGACCCTCGGTGAAGTCACATTCTCAGTAGAAGGTCAGTGGGAAGACGGCTTCAAGCTTCGCTCCGCGACCGGCCCACTTACCCAGGCCGGCCAGAAGGACAACTCCCGCGCAGGCAAGTTCGAGATGCGCAGCGACGAGCCGGCCAGCCTCCTGGGCACAGACACCGCGGTATCACCCGCCGAATATGTCCTCCAGGCACTGGCAGGCTGCTACACCGTCACCCTGACGGCCAATGCCGCTGCAAGGAACATCGAGCTGAAGAGCTACAAGCTGCAGCTCGAGGCTGACTTTGACCTTGCGTCCTTCCTGGGCGTGGCTCCTGAAGAGCACCCCGGCGCCAGCCAGATCCGCGTCACGGTGGAACTCGACGCCCCCACCGCCACACGGGAGGAACTTGAGGACTTGGTCGAGACGGTCCAGCAGCGGTCCCCGATCCGGGACACCCTGATCCGCCCCGTTGACGTCGTCACGACGCTGGCGTAGTCCGCACACTAGTTCTCCAACGCAAGATAGGAAACGTTCGTGATGCACCGGGTATACAAAATTGATAGCTCCCCAATCGCTGTCGACCAGGCAACGATGAAGGGCTTCGAAAAGCTCGGTGTTTCATTCGAGGTACGGCCTTGTGCGACCGAGGCCGAGATCATCACGAACTGCAGGGACGCGGATGGGCTCGTCGTCATGACCGAGCCCATCACGCGGACCGTCCTGGAGGCCTTACCGCACCTCAAAGTAATTGCACGGCCCGGAGTTGGCGTCGATTCAATCGACATGACCGCCGCAACCGAGCTGGGAGTACAAGTAACCAACGTTCCCGACGGCAACTACACCGACGTCGCCACCCACGCCCTCGCACTCATCCTCAGCGGCATACGGCGGATCAAGGAATTCGACGCCGATGTACGGGCACACGGATGGAACGGCCAGGAAATTGGCAGGACCATCCGGCGACCGTCCGAACTGACCCTCGGAATCGTAGGTTACGGGCGCTCAGGGAAACGGCTGGCAGAGATCGCGGCACCCATCGGCTTCTCCATCCGCGTTCACAGCCCACGCAAAAATCCGGCCAACACAGGTTCAGCCGAGGTGGACGCGATGGGATTCGAGGAGCTCATCGCCACATCGGACATCGTATCGCTGCACGTCCCACTGACGGACCAGACACGAAACCTCCTCGATAAGGACACTCTGGGCCGATTCAAGAAAGGCAGCTTCCTGGTCAACGTATCCCGGGGTGGCATCATCGACGAAGCCGCCCTTACAGAGGCCGTCAGTTCCGGCCACCTGGCCGGAGCCGCCCTGGATGTTTTCGAGCAGGAACCGCTTCAGGACACCAGCCCGCTGCGGTCCCAGCCGGCCATCACCCTGACACCACATATCGCGTATCTCTCAGCTGACTCTTTACAGGAGGTCAGCACCACAGCCTTTACCGACGTAGCCCGCCTGCTGAACGGCCAGCAGGCCGCGCACCCGGTCAACACACCCCACACCAGACTCTTCCCGATGGAGGCAAGATGAACCACGATGAAGTGACCGTACGAATCCGCAGCATCGAAACGTTGTCCTGCGACGCAGGATGGCGGAATTACCACTTCGTTAAACTCACGACCGAGGACGGCGTCGTCGGCTGGTCCGAGTTCGACGAAGACTTCGGCCCCAGGGGCCTCACCAACGTCATCGAGCTCTACGCCCCCCTCTATGTGGGCGCCGATATCTTCAACCACGAACGCACCTACATGCAGGTTGCCGCAACAGCACGGCCGGCACCCTCCGGGCTGCCGGCAGAGGCATTTGGCGCGATCGAAAACGCCATGCTCGACGCCAAGGCCAAGATCCTTGGTATTCCGGTCCATCAGTTGCTTGGCGGCAAGCACCGGGATGAAATCCAGGTCTACTGGTCCCACTGCGCCAGCTGGCGGATCAGCCACCCCGACCACTACGGATCCCGCATCTCCGACCTTGCCGGGGTCACTGATGTCGGGCGGGAAGCGCGTGATCGCGGATTCGGGGCGGTCAAGACCAACATGTTCTCCTACGGCCCCAACGGCCCCAAATCGTGGGGCGCCGGCTTCGGTAACCCGTACGAGCCAGGACTTAACATTGACCTCAGGCTCATCAAGGACGTTGTCGCCCATGTCGAGGCGCTCCGGGCGGGAGTGGGGGATGAGGTTGAGATCCTCCTGGACATGAACTTCAACGCCCGCACCGAGGGATACCTTCGCCTGCTGCGTGCACTGAAGGACGTAAACCTTTTCTGGGCTGAGCTCGACCTTTACAACCCAGATGCCCTGGCCCACATCCGGGAACAGGGCGGCGTCCCCATTGCTTCTTGCGAGACCCTCTTTGGAGTCCGGGAGTTCCTGCCGTATTTCAAGCGGCAATCCCTTGACGTGGGCATTGTGGACGTCGTCTGGAACGGCGCCTGGCAGGCTATGAAGATTGCCAACACCGCAGAAGCTTTCGACGTCAACGTTGCTCCGCATAACTTCTACAGCCACCTCTCAACCATGATGTCGGCCAATTTCGCGGCAGCGGCACCGAACCTGCGGATCATGGAACACGATGTGGACCGCCTTGAATTCGACGATGAACTCTTCACCCACGCCCCGGTACTGCGCGAAGACCGGCTCCAGGTTCCCGGCCGGCCAGGGTGGGGAACGGAACCCATTGAAGAGGCGATCCTCTCGCGACCGGCTGTACAACGAACTGCTTATCTCGGGATAAAGCGGTAGCCATGACAGCGCCCGGATCTTCCCATGTCGATACCAGATATCCTGATTCCATGACGACGCCTGAAGAGCAGGGGCCTGCGCTGGCTGGGGCCACAGACAGCATCCGTAGTGTGGAGCGCGCTGCCGCTGTGATCCAGGCGATCTCCGCCGCGGGCCGCAGCGGCAGCCGCCTGGTCGACATAGCCGCTGAAACCAAACTTTCCAAGACCACAGTCCACCGGCTGCTGGCAACGCTTACAAAAATTGGCTGGGTCGAGCAGGATGACGAGTCAGCGACGTTCTTCCTGGGACTGCCCCTGGTTGGCTACGGAAGCGCCGCAGCAGACAGGCACGGACTTCTCGATGTAGCCGAACCATACCTGCTCCGCCTCGCTGAACTGACCGGAGACACGATCTACCTTTCCGTTCGCGCCGGCAACAAGGCCCTTTGCATCGACCAGGCCGTAGGATCTTTCCCCATCCGGACGCTCAACCCGCGCGTGGGCGACCGGCTCCGGCTCGGAACCTGCGCCGGAAGCCTTGCCCTGCTGGCATGGCTGAGCGACGACGACATCGAACGCATCATCCGCGACGATGCAGACCACCCCGGTGGAAATCTTGGTCTCGAATCCACCGTGGTGCGTCAAATGGTTAATGAAGCCCGGGCAAACGGATACGCGTACTTCCCCGGGCTTCTGATCCCGGACTCAGCCGGCCTTGGTGTACCGGTCCTTGGAGCGGACGGGGACCCTGTAGCGTCGCTCAGCGTCGCCGCAATTGAACCGCGCATGACCGAGCCGCGCCGGTCCCAGATCGTTGAGTGGTTGCAGCAGGAGGCTTCCGCCTTCTCAGAAGCCCTGATTGAGCTTGATCCCCGCTTCAGCAACAGCAGCATGCGCCGGCTCAGCGTCAACAACTGAACCAGATAGACCTCTCTGCACCAGCTGGGGCAGACCGTACGTCGTGCTGAAACCAGCAGCGAGCTGACCCCAGCAATATTCCGGTCTTGGCGCCTCACTTCCAAGCGACCGGGCTACCCCCTCCATTGATGCCTCTTTGAAACAGAGGAGCGATAGGCCTGGCCGCCTGCAAGGTTGTGGGCGGTGGTGCTGAGACTTCGGCAAGACCCGGTCTGCATTGACACCAAAACTCTGTTCCGCTTCTATGTGCAACGTGCCCGTAGCCACCAGGGCTGACTTTCTATCACTGCACCCATGCCACCGCGGCACGCCAATCCGCGCACAAGCGCGAAACCACGAATGGATCAAAAACAGTGACTGCTGCAGCACTCGAGGTAAGGACCCCGCTGGGTTTCTTCCCAACGCCCCTGCACCCACTCGACCGCTTCTCCGAAGCCCTTGGGAGTTCCACCCGGATCTGGATCAAGAGGGATGATCACAGCGGTCTCGCGCTCGGAGGCAACAAAGTCCGCAAGCTTGAATACCTCATTGGACAGGCACAGCTCGTGGGTGCAACAACGCTAGTGACGTGCGGGGCCGTGCAGTCAAACCACGCACGCCAGACCGCTGCTGCCGCCGCCCGGGCAGGCCTCAAATGCGTTCTTGTCCTCGGACCAGGAGCACTCTCCGACGAGGACTACCGCAACTCCGGCAACGTGCTCCTTGATCACATGTTCGGGGCGGAAACTAGGCTCGTCGGTCCGGAACGCACGCTCGCTGAGGAACTCAGTATTGCAGTGGAATCCGTCCGTGAGCGCGGCGAAACTCCATACGCTATTCCAGTTGGCGGCTCCACCGCCCCCGCCGGACTCGGCTACGTCCGATGCGCAGAAGAGATCATGGCCACCGGAACTAAATTCGACGCACTGGTGCTGGGTACCGGCAGCGGAGGCAGCCAGGCAGGACTTCTCAGCGGATTTCGGTTTTCGGGGGATAGGACCCCGGTCGTCGGCTTCAGCGTGGCCTTCGCCGAACAGCCCCAGCGTGAAAAAGTCCATCGTCTTGCACTCGACACCTCCGCCCTTCTGGGGGCCGACCGTCATAACAGTCCCACAATGGACGACGTCACCGTCGATGACCGGTTCGTCGGGCCCGGCTATGGACTACCCACGAAAGAAATGCAGGACGCCTTACATCTATTGGCCCGAACCGAAGGAATCCTTCTGGACCCGGTATACACCGGCAAGGCCATGGCAGGCCTTATCGCCTGCACCCAGAAAGAGGAACACGGTCTCGGACATGCCGGCGACATCCTATTCCTTCACACCGGAGGGCAACCCGGTCTATTCGGCTATCGCAAGACCATAACTGCCGGGCACTGAAACCAGCCCCGTGCAAGCGGAAGGGAAAAGTGACAGCAGTTGTAACGACTGCCAAGAGGACGGTGCTCCACCCGGCACTTGCCCTGGCCGCTGCGAGTGCCGCGAACAGCCCCAAGCACCAACACATAAGAGCCAACCAGCAAAGGATCACGTCGATGCGTTTGTAACGCTGCACTGAATGGCGGTCCGTTCTAGGGGCAATTGTTGAGGTCCGGCTTGGCATGTCCCTCTACCGCATCGGGTTGGTCGATGACGTCATGCCCGATGCTTCCGGCATCTGGCTGGCAGCCGATGGATTCCACTCACGAAAATTCATCGAAAAATCCCAAGGCTACAGCCTCTAGACGAGCCTGGTCTACTACCAGCCCGGCAAAGCATCGAGCCGAGCCCGCGCCGTATAAACATCGATAAGAAAACGCCCGACAGAGGAACTGACGCCGTGAAAGGCCCCAGCGAGAGGCTTACTTCGGGCTGACAAAGCATCTGCCGGACCATGTGGGAGGTTCAGTGGTTTGCGATTTCTGTATCAACCACTACATAATATGAACCAGAGTTATTTAGTGACCACTACATAACCTCTCGCTTCCCACAGTCCTGAGAAGTCACGGCTCTCACCCACGTGCGTGAAGCCGAAACTTTCACCCCAGGCATGCATCTGAAAAGGAACACCACCATGACCGAAATGAACACCCTAAGCACGGAGGCCTTCGCGGACCGCGCCGCCATCGAAGCGACAGTGGCGGCCGTCACCGAACAGCGTGAGCTTGGCAAGGTCAACTTCAGTGTGCTCAGCGAGTCCGCAGGCGGCCTGACCGCCCGGACCATTACAGGCCCTCTCACACAGGCAGGAGTGGCCGACGAATCGCGCCGCGGCAAATTCACGCTGCACAGCGACGAACCAGTCTCCCTGCTGGGCACCGACACCGCCGTCAGCCCCGCTGAGTACATCCTCAAAGCCCTGGCCGGCTGCTACATGGTCACCCTGGCGTCACTGGCCGCGGGCAGGAACATTCCCCTGAACCACGTTGCACTGACCTTGGGCTTCGATATTGATCTCAGCGGCTTCCTCGGAATTGACGACAACGTCCGCAAGGGCGCCCAGCAGATCACCGTGGACGTCCAAATCGACAGCCCAGACACTTCCCGCGAGGACCTTGAAGACCTGGTCCACGCACTCGTAGCCACGTCACCGATTCGCGACACTCTGGCCAACCCGGTCCCAGTAATCACCCGACTTAGCTGACGCGGGCCCGCCTCCACGGCCCGTATATTTTTCAACGGAAGGAACAACATGGCGACAACCAACATCACCGGAGAACAGTTCACCGCGACAATCGAGGGCAACGATATTGTTCTCGTTGATTTTTGGGCCGCCTGGTGCGGTCCGTGCCGTCAATTCGGGCCGATCTTTGAGAAGGTTTCGGAAAAGCACGACGACGTGGCTTTCGTGAAGGTCGACACCGAGGCTGAGAGGGAACTCTCCGCAGCCCTGAAAATCACTTCGATTCCGACCATCATGGCCTTCCGCGAGAACGTCCTTGTGTTCTCACATTCCGGGGTTCTCAGCGAACCCCAGCTGGGTAACATCGTGGAAGCCATCGGCGCGCTCGACATGGCCGAAGTCCACGCCCAACTCGCTGCTTCACCGGCCCAGCACTGACCGTCCTGCCGGCTGGGTTACGGGACCGCCTGAGTGTTGCCGCCGAAGTACCGGCACCGCCGATACAGGAGAGGGCTTGCTTTGCGCAGCGACCAAAAAAGCCGCCACCATGCCGGTTCAGGGCTTTTGCACGCGTGCCCGTTCCCAGCTGCAGGACCAACTGACCATGGACTTTGAGCGCGTGAACCGGCAGCAGGCCCTGATCGCCCTCGTGCAGATCCTTAGCCTCGCTGTCTGGTTCTCCGCCTCCGCAGTGGGCCCTACCTTGCAGCACGAATGGGGCATCAGCTCCGCTGCCGGCGTATGGCTGACAGCATCGGTGCAGATCGGCTTCGTTGCCGGTGCGGTCACTTCAACAATGCTGGGCCTGGCTGACAGATTCCGGCCACAGCGGCTCCTTGGCGCCTGCGCCGCCGGAGCGGCCCTCACCACCGGCGCTCTGGCAGCCTTCGTGGACGGTCTGGTTCCGGCCATCGCGCTCCGATTCCTGACCGGCGTCTTCCTGGCCGGCGTCTATCCCGTGGGTATGAAGCTGATCGCTTCATGGTCTGCCCCTGCACTGCGCGGAAAGGCTTTCGGAATCCTGATAGGAGCCCTAACCTTGGGATCAGCCGCACCGCATCTGATCAGCAGCATGGGCGACCTGCCATGGCGGAACGTCATGGCCACCGCCGCGACCCTCGCCGGTGCCGGCGCCGTGACAGCCGTCCTCGCCCTTCGGCCGGGACCGTACGCAGAAAAAAGCAGTGCCAGACCGAACCCCCGCTATGCCCTGGCCATGTTCAAAGAACAACGCCCCAAGCTAGCGAACATCGGCTACTTCGGACACATGTGGGAACTCTACGCGCTCTGGACCTGACTCCCGATGTACCTGCTGGCCAGCCAGGCAGGCATGAGCGGAACGCCCCAAACAGGGCTAACAGTATTCGTCGCAATGGGGGTCGGCGGGGTCGCCGGCGCCCCTTCGGAGGATGGGCCGCGGATCGCTGGGGACGGCCCAAGACCGCCGCCGCCGCCCCGCTGTCAGCGGGACCTGCTGTTTCTTTTCTCCCATAATGTTCAAGGCCGAAGGCCTGCCCATGCTCATCTTTCTCCTCGTATGGGGAGCCGCCGTCATCGCAGATTCCGGTGTCTTCTCAACATCGCTGAGTGAAAACGTGGATCCGCGATACATCGGAACGGCACTCACGACCCAGACAGCCGTCGGCTTCCTCCTGACGGTGGTAACCATCCAGTTCGTTCACTGTTCGCCGCCATAGTGGGATGGCAGTACACCTTCCTGCTGCTGCTTCCCGGCCCGCTGATCGGCGTCTTGGCAATGCACAACCTGACAAACGCCGAATCCCGACCTGCACCCCTTTCAGCAGGCAAACCAAAGAGCCGATAATGGAGATTATGTCAACTAAAGTTGCCATAGCCAATCCGCTTGTCAACAATAGTTGTCATCGCGCATACTGTCACTGTAGCAACTGGCGGCCGATGAGGGGAAGCGCGATGGGCTGGTTTACCGAGGGCAGCGAGCATGAGGGCTATGTGGCCTGTGTCTTCGCGGACGGTATGTACGGGTCCGGTGGCAGGTATATGGAGATCAACCTGATGACGCCCGACGGCCGGCCGGTTGGGCATGAGGAGGATCCGACCCGCGCCGCGTGGCGGCCGCCGTCGCAGGTGGTCGGATGGCGGGTTGCCTGCAGCTGTGTTCCGTTCCGGGAACACGTCATTTTGGACCCGTTGTGGACACGGGTTTGGGACCCTTCCGACGAGGACGTCGCCGCGGGGCGCATCTACGCCGGACCGCCGGCCAGCGCCGATGCCGCTGATATCAGTGAGCGGGAGGACTTGGAGCCCGTGTTCCTGGAGGTGTGGCACCGGCATGTCGCCCCGGACCTGTCGCTGCATACCATCAGCACCCTGAGCCGGAGCCTAAAGGTTGTGGAAGCCCAACTCGACGACGCCGTAGCCGCGGCCAGGGCGGCGGGCGTCTCCTGGGACAAGATTGGACGAGCGTTCGGGATCAGCCGCCAAGGGGCCCAGAAGCGCTGGGAAACTGCGTCCGCCGCTGCGGCCGGACGACTAGAAGACAACTGAATGCGCCAGTAAGTTGGGAGTCGGTGTGTGATTCTGCTTGTGCTTGCACCATGCCCTGCCCCCAGCTCGATGAAGCCGTGGCCACGGCAAGTGCGGGGAGCGTCTCCTGGGACAAAATCGGCAGGGCATTCGGGATCACCCGGCAAAGGAGCGCAAAAACGCTGGGACGCTCGGGCAACCAGCCAAGAACAGTGACGGCGTCGCTGCTCCCGCACCCGGGCCAAGCCTTGGATTATTGGGGACAACCGGTGTCGGCCGGGAGGGCTGGATACAGGGTCTGCCGTCCTATGGCTTTGTCACGTCTGGGCCTGCGTGATCGCTGGAATAATGTGCGTCTTTCGCAGCGCAAGGAAAGGAAGCCTCAAAGTGAAGCTATCAACGGATTCTGCATGCAATTCGAGCAGCGCGCGGCGAATCCGCTGATCGGAGGTGATCAGAGTGGTGGAGTTGGCTGTCGTGTCGACCAGGCTTAGCAATGATGCGGTGACCTCGGGAGCGGCGGCGAGTTCCGTCAGAGCATCTACGACCCCAGGTCGGTCACCGATAGCGCTGGCATTGTCTCCTTCCAACTGGGAGACAGCTACCACCCCAAACGGGGTTTCTATCAGTTTGCAATCCTTACTTACTGCCTCGGCGGTTGACAGAGCCAAGAAGCTGTTGCGCCATTCGCGCATCTTCTGCCGCAACTCAACTAGCGACACAGACGGTTCGGCTACGTTTTCCAGCTCGAGATACGCCTTATGGTCTCGTTCTGTTGTAGAGGGTGCAGAAAAGTCGAGCGTGTTTGAAGCAATTGCACCAGCCAAGAGAGCGGCGTAAGACGGTGAGAGCTTGCTGATTCCCGATTCAACGATTATGCGCTCTGCGACAAGAGTGGCAGCGGCACCTACCGTCTCGTTCTGAATTTCTGCATTTGGGAACGCCTTTGCGTTTCCGTCTGGATGGTGATCGATGATTACGGACACAGCACTGAAATCGGAAATGTGCGGGAGCTGAGCCGGGTGGTGACAGTCGACGAGGACCACGTCAGTTTGCTCAACTTCGTCGCTCTCAGTGGCCCACCCGACTGAGCCGCTCAAGTTGAGCCGCTCAAGGACGCCAGCTGCCTCTCGACTGGGAGAACCCACAAAAGTCGGGTTCACGGAATCGTCAATGTAACTGGCGTAGACAAGGGCGCAGGCCACCCCATCAAGATCAGGATTGACATACGATGTCACGATTCTCATACCGGCAAGTCTCCTTCGCTGAGGGATACCGTGACCGGGTTCACTGTATCGATCCTAAGTGGGCAACTGGGAGCGAGAAGTTCCTGGATAGACTCCGGGGTGAGTGTTACCCCAGCCAATCCTCGCTCCCTTAGAACAACGGGCAAATGAGCCAGCAGTGAAGCCCGCTCAAACACGAAGCCACTCGATGGGTGGGCGGCCCGCACAATCGGGAGCAAGTCCACTGACGCGGTTTTAGCAATGTAAATCGCCGGCGCGAGACTGGATTCCTGGCCGTCAAGGGCTGCGTCGTAAAGGTGCGCGTTGAGATTGTCTTGAGCTGCCGACACGCGGAGGTCAATGACTGGTCCCGTAGCCACCCCCGCCGAAATAACTCCTCTTTCAATATCCGCTGCCGTAGGAGCGGCTTCTGCCTCAAAAGCGTCGGCAACGTCGATCATGTAGGATTCGAGCGCGCCCGGGTGCCCGGTGAAACCGAACTCAAGCGCAACGCCGGGGCGGACCTCAAGTATCGGACGCAAGGCTTGGACGGCACCGGCAAGCTCGTTTTCCGTAACGAGTAATTCTTCGTAGGGCGGCGTTTCCACCACGACGTGCCCGTTGATGAAGTGGTACGCCTTCGACTGCGCGACCGCCGAGCTGTATGTCAGCCTGAGTTCAGGAGAAAGCACAAAGGTTGATGTTTCGACATACCCCTTGGGAACAAAGTGCCCTAGCGCCAGTTCAATCAGGTACCCCTCATCGGTTTGTTTGAGGACACCGGTGGCATAGGCGTGCAGAATCTCTTGTTCGATAACACTTGCTAACGGGCCGTTGTTCAAACCCACCTGAAGCATGTCATGGACGGATTCAAGGGCACCTGACTGTTCGGGGTATTGGCGGATGGCGTAGCGCTGGCAGCCTCGAACAAAGAACTCGACGTCAGTGCTGCAATCCTTAGTAAATTCGCGGACAATTCGTCCATTGATGTGAGTTGGATGGAGCAGCACTACGCTCCGCCCAGCGGACTGGTCGGTTGCTGTAAAGGGCTGAATAACTGGCAAGTCAGACTGGGTGTTTGCCAAAATGACTCGCCCAGCCGACATTGGAACGCCCAGCGCTGCCGCTGTTGCGCGGAGGGCGAGTTTGCTATGCCCCCGAAGCGTGCCGGGAAGCCGATCGAATGCAGCGGCGCTGGCGAGGTCTACGACTTCAGGGCGTGGAAGGACGACGGGGCGCAACTGAAGAATGGAGAGTTCATTTTCGTCGTTGATCGCCCATTCCACATCAACCGGCTGTTGCAGCAGTTCTTCCAAGAGGTCGACGCTGGCGATCAGTTCAGTCAGCTTATTCTCATCCAAAGGCCAGTCCGCGCCCTCGATGGAGCCATCCGACTTATTGACGCGGAGATCGTGCCCAGGCTCGTCTCCGCTGACAAGGACGTCCCCGAGTCCACGAACCCACGAGATTGTGGTTACAGCAGGGTCGAAGGTAAGGGGATTGACTGAAAAGGCTACGCCGGAGATGACCGGCCGATCTACCATTCGCTGAATGACAACGCCCATAGGCATCTGGCCTTCAGCGCTCTTGCGGACATCCTCCACAGCTGCCCAAACCGTGGCTTGGCCACGAACTTCAAGGTGGGTCCGGAAATGGCCTGCGTAAGAGTCCGACGTACTGTCCTCTCCGAGCCCTGAACTTCTGACGGCGTAGCTCACGTCGGGTTCGATTTCTACAGCCGTGATGGGTTCGGTGGGGGTGAGAGCCTGGGCGTCGGGAACGTGGAGGCCAACTTCGGCAACCCTGCTTATGTAGTGCGCCTTCCATCCGTAAATGACGGGGTCGGCAATTTCTTGAAGTAGGTCCAACATCTCTATGCCGTGACCTCTGTGACCAGGTCCCGCTCTTTGATGAAACTCGCAACACCTGCAGGCACAAGATTTTCCCAAGGCTCGCCAGCGCGCATAGCATCGCGGATAAACGTGCCCGAAGTGAACCGCTCATCATGGGTCCTCCGCCACAGTGTTGTCGTCGGATAACCCATCGCGCTGATTTCGCGAGCTTTCTGTTCACCCCACTCGTCATAGATAGTTACGAAGAACTCCGACAGTTGCGGGGAAGGGAGATACGAAGCCAGACGAGCAGGGTCCGTGATCGGGGCAGCAACGATGCAAAACGACTCCGGCGCCCAGCCGAGCTCCAAGAGTCCCCGCTCAATCATCAAGTGCCGGTCGACGTAGGTGAAGGGGTTGTTCTCACTCAGTGATCGTTTGGCATCCGCCTCTACGATCGTCGCAGGACCAACATCGGGGTTGGTAATGCCGATAAACAAGCGCTCACAGCCTCGCTTGGCGGCTTCAAGGTACTCGACATGCCCAAAGTGAAGGGGCTGAAACCGTCCCAGCACAATTCCGTATCGCTTCATATGAATATCCTTTCGAAAGCACTAGAGGAGACGAGCGTGATCCCAACGCTCTTTGAAATAGAGCTTGAAGGCCTCTGCGAGGGGGTAAGGAGCGCGCGGATCGAGGACGACGTGAGGCGCGTCCCAACCCAACTTGCTGGTGGCGTAGCGCTCCTCCTCTAAGGCATAAGGGGAAAAACTGACCATGTCCTCGTCTATAACTACGATGCGGAACGATGGCAGTGCATCGATGACGGCCACCTGGAATGACGGATGCCGCCGCGCTAACTCCTTCAGATGCGGAACAGCCTCATTACTAAGGCGTCCACCCCGCATCTGGTAGAGGAGGCTGTAGGCGTCACCATCCGGATCCATGATCAGGAAGCGAACGTCCCTCTCCTTCTCCGGGAGGTCATCAAGCCTCGTCAGCAGTTCGTCGAAGGCATTGCGCACACCAGGGTCCAACACCCACTTGGACGCGAGCACCCCCGAAAAATAGAGCACATTCTTCGTCTGCTCGATGCATTGCATGGGGTCGACAGCTTCTCCCCGAAGTTTCAAGGTAGAACCCGTCGTGATGCCGAGGACTTCTGCCATCTCACGCAGGTTGTCAAGGCCGTCGTGCGTGGGCTCGAGAGGGCTCACCAGCGGACGTGAGCGGTGCAAGCTCGTGGGAGCGCTCGACGGGGAGGGCGCGGGAGGTTCATACTCCCGGAGCGCCTCCGGAAGCTCCTCCCCGCTTTGGTGATAGAACTCGGAGGCCAGATTCCAGACCCGCTTGCGGTCGGCAAGATTCTGCGTCATCTCGGCCGCGCGAAGCAGACGTGGCCATACTTCATCGACTGGGTCCGGTACTCGTGCAATTTTGAGAAGGCTGGTGACCAATTTGCTGGCCGTCGTCTTGCTTGGATTGAGGAGCATCTTGCAGTCGGCCGCAAGCAGCTGAACCAGCGTCCAGAGGTCAATCCAATAGGACGCCACGTCGCTCATCCCTTGGGCCCAGGCGTGCAAATGGCGCGGGTACGTAGGCCAATCCACCACGTCCAAGCCAATCGCCGGGTTGCCGGCGTAGAGCTCCTCAATGTCCTCTATGAGCGGCAGTACTTTCTCAGCAAGGACCGGGTTGTCGGCGATGTCACCATCGACGCCAAAATGATCAATTTGCCGTCCATTGCCATCTACCCGTCCCAGGATTTCCAAGATTTCCTCATACTTGGCACGGATGATGCCCGCGTCGGTCTGCTCGCGATCACCGGCGTACCGGACGGCGCCCTTCTTGCGAATAATCAAGTCCTTGTCTCCGAGGTCCGTACGCAGCATGTCGACGTACTTCCCGAAGCCGGTCTCCTTAATTTCGATTGACTTGATGGCTGCCTCGACAGGCACCTCGGCTTCCGGAGCCAAGAGGAGCACTCGGAGGAGCAACGCACTCGGGCCGCGAACAACCTTCTCTTCTCCGGTAGTCCCAACTACGAGCGGGTTCTCTCTACAGAGCCTGATCATGACCGGCCTTCGCCTCCTCTCCAGGACTAAATCGATAACGGTCCTGACTCTAAAGGCGCGGGAAAGAAAATTTAGTGAAAGACCAGTGATGCGTCTTTTTCGTCCAGTAAAAATTCTTCATTCACGCGCCACCAATCCATCAAAGGCCTTGTTCTACAACAGAACTGGCAGACGAGGAGAGGTGCAGAAATGCAAAGACAGCAGCGAGATCTGGTGAAGAAGCTTCGCGCCCAGGGATTCGAAACAAGGCTGACGTCAAAACAGCATTTGTTGGTACTACTCCACGGCCGCAGGGTTGCCTGCTTTGCCGGGACCCCCAGTGACCACAGGGCCTGGAAGAACTCCATGGCCCCTCTCCGCCGTCTGGGCTTCACTGCCTGATCACCCAGCTCAACGAAGAATCCAGGAGAACAATGTGAAGAAGATCCAGTACATCATTGCTTCGATCGCCACCGTGATCGTCGCAATTTTGGTTGCAGGGTGTCAGCCCCTGCCCCATACCCCGGCACTCACCATCGCCCTCACGGGAACTAGCGCTGAGCCCAAGCCCATGCTTGGTCCTCTGGAGTCGTTGGCAACGGACCACGCAGCCGCCGCACTGCTGCCCGGAGACGGAAAAGTAACGGTGGTCGCCCCGGGGACCTCCACCACCGTGGACCTCACCCCGATGCGGGGACGTGAAGTTGAATCCGTCCAGGCAAAGGCGGAAAAGCTGATCCACGAAAGCATCGCAAAGCTGGAGGAAGCTCTGGGCCAGGCACATGCGACCGGACCCGGCCTGGATGTCATCGGAGCTCTCGACTCCGCACTTGCCCAGACTTCTCCGGGCGGACGCGTCGTCCTGATCACCAGTGGGCTCTCCACGGTTGCACCGCTGGCATTGAACTCCGCGGGAGACTGGATCAGCAAGCCCGATGCTTTCGTAGAAGCCGTCAATAGGTCTGATCTGCCGGAGGCGACAGGCAAGCACATTGTTTTCGCCGGCTTGGGCTACCCCAATCCTGCGAGTCGCCAGGAGCAGGCTGGCCCCGCAGCCCGGACTGCTCTGACCAAGATCATGCTCGGCCTCTGCGCCAAGATGAATGCGGCCTCGTGCGACACCATCAGTGGCCCGATCAGCCAGGAGCCTTCCACCTCGAGCAACACCGTGGACATCGTCACGCTGAACCAGATCACCACCCGCTGCGTAGGGCAGGCCAGCGTCGACACGTCGATCGCTTTCGAACCCTTCAGCTCGATTCTCCTGCCTAACGTCGACTCCGTGCTCGCCCCGATCGCCGAGGGAATGAAGAGGTGCCCGGCCGGGGCCACCATCAACGCCATTGGGCATAGCGCCCTCCTCCCCGGAAAGCCGACAGACACCCTGCTCGAAGAGGCACGCGCCCAGGCTGTCCTGAACCGCCTGGTTGCACTCGGTGCCCCCGCCTCAACCATCGGCACGGCTACCGCCGGCGGGCAGATCGTCGACAACCTCCCCAACGGGGTTTTCAACGAAGCCCTCGCTTCAAGGAACCGCACGGTAATGCTCACCGTCGGCAATTAGCACACGCTTTCGGCCACGTCCTCCGAATCGGCAAGAGCCTCAATCAGGACGCCGGAGCGGCACACGCTCACCCCGCATGTGCCGCTCCCACGGAAGAACCAAGCACTGCAGGAAACCCTGCAGCCCAAGGAAGGAAAACTCACCATGAGCAATATCGAAAACTGGGAACGGGAACTCCGCGATTTGGACTCCCCTTCTCCTGACCAGAACCCTGCCCCGCCGCGTTGGAAGTTTCCTTTGAAGGACAAGGTGACGTCGGTGCTGGGACTTGGCCCCGTAGCTCCCCTCCAGATTTTCAAGGTCGACGCCATGGTTTCCGAAGCCAACAGGCTCGGCGGACATCCCGGACGTCAGGATCTCACTCACGCCGAAACCGTGACCTTGGCCGGGCGTGTAAAGCGCGCCAAGACCTTCCTGGATAAGACGGCCAAGGGAACCGTCGAAAACAAGATCGCGTCGATTAAAGAGATGTTCGGCAACATCAACGTCATCGACAACCGCCTCGCCCGCATCGAGGAAATCCGTCTTCTCGGACCCAACGGCGAGCAGCTCACCCCCTCCGAAGCGCAGACCTCGCACGACATCCTGCGCGAACGCGTGGTTCAGGAAACGGACAAGGGATCCAAGAAGCACCACATCCGCCGCGGTGGTCGCGGCTCCAAGCTCAAGGAGATCCTTTTGGTTGCCATCGATCTCCCCGTGTTCGTCTACGCAATGTTTTCCTTGCTCAACGTTGACCTTCGGAAGGTGGCAGCCGGAGATCCTCTCGCACTGGTCAACGCCGCCGTTGCATTTATCTTCGGCCTGCTCGGGACCGTCCTCTTCGCTACGATCATGCGTTCCATGGGACATCGGCACCGCCGGTACAAGGGTGCCGACGGCTCTATCGAAACGGATACGGCAGCCGCCCGTAAACGGCTCATGGCGGAGCGGATCGTCGCACTGTGCATCGTCGTGGCTGTCGCCTTCGTCATGGGGGCCCGCGTCTTCATCGAAGGCGCGCAGGCCGGCGCTGAAATGGCCCTTGTTATCCCCCTGTCCATCATGTTGGGGCTGCTCGTGGGCGTATCCGGATACATCAACTACCAGAGCGAATACGAAAACGGATCCGATGAAACGGACAGGGTCTCGCACCTGTCCGCCCAGCTCGGCGCCTACACTTCCCTCACCGAGTCCCTCCACAAGGAGCGCGCAGTCTTGCTTGAATCGGCTGGCAAAGCATGTGCAACCCTGATTCGGATGATGATCAAGGCCAAAGAAGAAGCTCGGACTATGGTGGCTTCCAGCACCGCGGCCAACACGATCGCAATCGCCCGTTCCTACGCCAACAACACGGCCTCCGTAGCTATCCCCGAGCCGAAGAGCGACAGCTTCGACAACGCCGAACGGCAGGCTAATGATTTGGCCAGCCACCACAGGTTCTTGAGCAACACCGAGAAGAAGGGCTGACGATGTTTGGGATTCCCAAGAAGTGGCTGGATGCTGGATCTAGAGCCGCCGCCGGAGCTGGACTTGTCACGAATCTCCTGGGTTCAGGAGTACCGCCCATGGTCAAGGCCAACACCGATGCCGGCAAGCAGTTCGCCAACTACAGCAAGGAGGTACGCCTCCCCGAAACCCGCCGGGACATCAATAGGACCCTCCAGTCCGGCGGGCGCCTCAATAACGCTTACAAGCTCGCAGGTACCCAGCAGATCACCCGCAAGGACCGTAAGAACATCAAGAAGAGCTGACCAACGCTAACTGTCGCGCAAGACAGGCACCGAGAAGGGCACTGCACGCGTTTGAACTGCTCCCCCGGAAGTTGGGCTGAGAAATTCAGTGACAACTTCCGGGGAGCAGTTTTGCGTGCAGGCAATCTACCGACTTATGCCCTTTTGAAGAAGCTTCGTCTGGCCGTTGGCCCCACGTGTCTTGCGGGCCTTCGGGTTAAGCCCCGGTCCCTTAGCCACGGCCGCACTGGGCGGAGTGCCCTGATCCTGGTCGGCATTGAGGCGTGCTTGTACAGCCTCACGATCGGCAACACCCTCGAGGCTGGCCGCCAGTTCCTGTCGGCGCTCGGCTGAGTCGTATGTGACCCCTGCTTCGTCTCGCAACTGCTCGGGGCGGCGATTGGCACGAGCAGCTGTCCAGTCTGTGATCAACCGCCTCTCCATGTCCTTCTCCTGGGCCACGCTGTCCGCAAAATTATGTCGCTGTTCCCAGTTGTGTGCCTCGATGGGTTTGGTCTCCCGGAGCCAGGCCAGCGCTTCGTCCAAGTCCTCCTTTGAGGGCCGATCAACGGCCTCCGCGCGTTTCCTGTCTTCCCGGTCGGCCTCGGCCAGCAGTTGCACAGCCTGGGCGTTTTCGTCACGGGCAGCACGACGTTCCTGTTCTGCCTGTTCGCGGTCCCGCTCGGCTTTAGCCAGGGCCTCCGCCACCGTTGCTTCATTGGCACCGAGGTTGTCTACGTCTAGCCCGTAGCGTCGCTGCACCTGGTCACGGATCACGTCGGCCGCGTCGCGCGCCGCCGGGTCGTGGTCTTTCCACTCGGTGGCCGCTTCATGGACCCTTTCGACGTCGCGGCCGTTGGCTGTGTCCCACCACCGGTTGTCCATGACCGGGGCGAGCTGCGCGCGGGCGGCTGCCCGCTCCGCATCGAACCGGGCCTGCAGCTCGCGGGCCTGTTGTTCCTCGGACGCTTGGGCACGGCGCAGCTCTTGCTCGCGTGCCCTGGCAAGCTGCTCACCGAGCCGGCCGGCGACAGTCAGCCCAACGCGCGACATTCCCTCAAGAGCCTCATCAATGCCGTCAGATTCGCTCATGGTTCCCCTCCTTGGTGTTATCTCTCAATGTCTGGGCGGGTACTCCCGCTTCGGGTGCTCGCGTGGGTGCGTGCCTGCACGTAGCTCGGCGACAGCACGGAGCCCGCGGACCGACCCGAAACCTGACCGGCTGCACTCGCTCGTACCGCGGCGGCAGCTTCGTTATCCGCTGTCGGCGCGGGCGCGGGGACGCCGGGTAGTGCGGCCGCGACCTGGCTCAGGTGGTGCTTGACCATGTGGCTGATCTGGCGTGCTCGGCGCAGATCATTTGAGGCCTTGTGCATGTCGTGGACGGCCTTGGCGACGTTGAGCAGCTGGCGCAGCATGATTGCCTGCGCGGCGGTTCCGGTGCCACCCATCGAAGCCGCCATGAGCACGAGCGAGGCTCCGCGGGCAGATGGTCCTGCGCTGCGGACTGGACGGACCGGGTAGCGACGCAGTTGCGCTGTCTTAGACAGCTCATCGGCTGCTGCTGCGAGTGGTCCTGGCGTTGCCTCGGTCGCCGTGGACCAGGCTGCGAACGCACCGGATGTCTCGCGTGCAACGTGCGCCCAGGTCGCGTGATCGTTTAGCGGCACGGTGTGGAGCGTTTCGCGGAGCCGGGCAACTTCGTCGCTGTATTGCTCCCACATTTGCGGGTCCGGTTCGTTGGCCTCGCGGCCGATCGCGACCGGGCGGCGTCCACGTGCAGCTGCCTGCCATTCTGCGACCGCCTCAGCGGCACCTTGTGGGCTGTCAGGCCACTCGGCACGCAGCTTGGGCAGGGCAAGGTCTTTGGCGAGGTGACCGCCTCCGAACCACACCGGCCGGCCACCTTTGGGGGGACGTTCTGCCACGCTGTAGCCGACCACGACGTCGTCACGTCCGGACGCGTACCGCGGCCTGACCAGGGCACCGGTACCGCGCAGGCGTCGAATGAATTCGGCCTCATCCTGGGCAGCCGTCGCGCAGGCACGGACCTTACGTTCCAGGGACCGGCGTTCCGGTTCCGGGGCTCCCCGCCGCTCGGAGGCTTCACGTTCACCCGGCCGGAGGCCGCGGATGGAATGCGTGGGTGAAAGTTCTTCCAAGCCGTACTTTTTCTCAAGCTCCCGTGCGGCTTGTTGTGCCCGGGGGAAGTCCCGCCAGCTGCTCCACTTCGTGCCGTCCTCGCGGACCATGGACGCAGCGATGTGGATATGGTCGTTTCCGGCTTTGCTGTGGCCGTGACGGATCGCCACCCACTGGGCCGGCGCCCGTCCGCTGGCTTCGGTGAACCCCATCTCGTCCATGAAGTCCTGCGCAATGTCAGCCCACTTCTGGTCGGTCAGGTCGCCTTCCTCGGCGCGCAGCGACAGCGAGCAGTGCCAGACATGACCGCCGGGAATCTCCACGCCCAGGACACTTCGGGCACGGTCCAATTCCTTGGCAATGGTCTGCGCGGCATCGGCGTTCAGTTCGTCATCGATGTGCCAGGCCATGATCGACGGTGAGCCAGCGACAAGGTGCGGGTCGGTATGTTCGTTCGCCCGGCCGGGACCGGCAAGGTACATGATGAGCCCGTGCATGCGGGTGCCCTTGGTGATGTTGGGAATCATCAGCGCACCATCGAATCCAGCATCGTATTGATCCGGTCAGCGACCGCCCGTACCCGGGTCAGCGCGGTGCGGGCAGCTTCGGGAAATTCGTCCGTGGCGTTCGCGTGCCGGGCGAGCTGGTTGACGTTGTTCGACAGTGCAGCAAGGTACCGGCGGGCTGCAATGAATTCCACGGCCATCGCCCGCCGTTCAGCCAGCGACTCCGAGTTCTCCGCGTACAGGGCAGCACTAACCAGAATCTCCGACGGGCTGCGCCCGGTCCGCTCCTCCAGCACCTTCAACTGCGCGCGCTCAAATTCGGACATCGAAACCCGCACGTACTGGGTGTCACCGTCAATGTTCGCGCGGCGGCGGCGGGAGAACCGGCGCGGCGACTTCGGCTCTTCAGTCATCCCGGCCCCCTCCCCCAATGCCCAGCGCAGCGCCCCGGAATCTCCGGGCCACACTGACGAGTGTGCCGCATCCAGGGCCGCAGGCCGTGGATCAACACGCGGGTTACGGCACATAACCGCATAGCTTGCTCCGGAAAATCACCTCCGCCCGCGTCTGGCGCTTGGGGCGGTTCCTGGGCACTGCCCTGCAGGACGCTGCGCGTCTGACTTGTTCAAAACGACTGCGTCGTTCCGTTTCGGCTGGTTGAGGCTACTGCCCGGTCCTTCCTTGGCAAGTCTCCGCAGCCGGCTTTCGCGGCATATCCTCGCTCCGCTCCGGTATTCCACGGTCCGACTACTCCAACTGGCCAATTCCTTCACCGGCCAAGTTTCGGCAAACGTGCCGAAAGGAACGCGGCATAGGGCAAGCGAAAGGTACAGTTTTGGCTCTCATCTCACCCACCAAAGTGGCCAGGCAATACGGAGTCTCCCCGACGCAGCTCCGGCAGTGGCGGCGGCGGGGCATCGGCCCCGAATACTTCCAATTCACAGCACGAACCGTCAGCTACTCCGACGACTATCTGCGGGACTGGTTCAACGATCCACGGAACGCCCATCTCCTGGCGCAAGATCCTCCGGCTACCTCGGACATGTCATGCCAGAATGGGCGCGTCCGGCGGAGCCGGCGTCGGGATGATCGTTAGGCTGGATCCATGGCTACCCTCGACATTGAACAGACACGAAACCAGGCCCGCGCGCTGCTGGACTCCCGCATTGAATCCGTCACTGCCCTGGTAAAGAGCCGCCAGCGAATCACAGAGTTGAGGGACCAGCTCGTTGCGGCCGAACGCGATGACAAGCGCGCCTATGTGCAGGCCACCCGGGACGGATGGAGCGCGGAGGAACTGAAGAAACTTGGCCTCGAACCCTCCGCGGTAAAGCGCCGGCGGACGATAAAGCGCTCCACCGGATCCGAACAGGATGCCGCCCAGGAATCCGGCACATCCTTCAGCGAAGAGTGAGCTTAAAACCCACGCTGTTGTGAAACCCAAGCCGCCGCGCTGACACCACTGAAAAAGTCGCTGCACACAAAAAAGGACCGGAACATTCCGGTCCTTTTTGTCCTTCGGCAAAAGGAAATCTGTGGTTCACTCTAGCGTACCCATGAAGGGTGCATTGGTTAGGCACCCGCGCGTGCCGGCGGCCTTTAAACACCGCGACCCGGACGACGCTAGGTACCCGTGACGTTGGTATGCGCGGCACCCCTGGTGGGCTTCTGCCCGGGCCGCGCCTAATGGCGGTCCGCCGCTGGTGAGTGGCTGCCGTGGTTCGCCCCGGGCGGCGGACCGCCCGACGTTGGGAGGTTACCGGCCCGGCCGTGGTGATTGGCGGAAAGACCTTGCCGGACGGTGGTGTTCCGCCCGGCAAGGGTTGGTGTTAGGCCGCTTGGGTTTCTTGCTCTGGCGTCCCGCTGTCGATGATCAGCTGTTCAACGGTGGATGCCTTGTACCCCCAAAGAACCAGTTGGTTCAGGTAGTCCCTGTGGGTCTGGGACGGGGACCGCCACGAGTCCTTTGCGACCGTCTTCTCATACCCCGCGCAGATCAATGCGATCAGAGAAAATTCAGGCCGTGCCGCGGATTTCGCCACGTGCGTCCGGAGCGGGTTCCACGCCCAGGTCTTCGCCTCGTCGACATTCGCGCCGATCATGCCAGCGGCCACCTCGCCGTCGTAGCCGCTGGCCGTTTCTGGGTGGTGGGTGATCGCGTGGACGGTGAAGTACTGCCAGCCCTTGGGTGGCTGCTTCTTCGCCAGCAGGCCGGTCACGAATTCACGGCGTACCACCTGCGCGGACAGCATCGCCTTGTTGTTCTCAATCAGGGTTTTGCGCTCGGCCTTTTGCTCCTCGGTCATGGGGCCTTTCTGCGCGGGGCGGCCGCCGTCGTAGCGTTCGTACTTCGGGGCGAAGCCCGTCTCCTTCCACCCCGCGATCACGTCGTGGGTCCGGTGCTGGCCCCGGTAGTCCGTGGTGATCAGAACGGCGTTGGCGTCCTCCTCGGTGGCTGGTTCCCCGTCCTCCCGTTTGGCGGCGGTGACGTAGAGGTTGTCGTCGTCGGCGTAGTGTCCGGCGTCCTGCACGATGGTCTTGCCCTGGGCTTCCAGTTCGGCGGTCAGAGCGGCAAGGGCGGCGGCGCTTTCGCGCCGGTCTCGCAGCCGCTGCGCGACGTGCAGAAGCTGGTCAGGTTCGTCCATGATGACCGACTCGAGCTCGGCCGTGGCCTCTTCATCTGACTCAAACTCCGCCATGATGAGCGCTTCTTCGATGGTCCATCCTTTGCCCAGGGCGGCGGCTCCCGCGTCGGAGGACTTGGCCTTCAATGCGGACTCCACGGTCGTCTTGGTCCGTCCGGTCTTCTTCGCGATCGCGGCCGCCGAGACACCGATCAGGGATAGCTGGTGGTAGGCGTCGGCCTCATCCGCTTCGGTCAGTTCGGCGCGCTGGATGTTCTCCACCACCTGCGTCACGATGCGTTCGGCTTCCTCCGGGGATTCGATGATCATCACCGGGATCAGGGACCGCTGCGCTTCCACGGCGGCGCGGGTGCGGCGCTGGCCCATCAGCACGTGCACTGTGCCGTCGTCCTTGCGGTGGGCGATCACCGGTTCCATCACGCCATGTTCGGCGATGCTGGCAACGAAATCAGCGGTCAGGGCAGCGTCCTTCCGGACGTTGACGTCGACGGTCAGGGTGGCCGGGTCGAGCATTTCAAGCGTGGGTGCTGCGTTCATGTGGTGTTGCTCCTTTTTTGCCGAAAGGGTTGGTGGGTGGGGCGGCTCAGGCGACCGGCCAGCTTCCCCTCTCCCCCCGTTGTTTTGGCTGCTGGCGAAGCTTGCGGAGCTGTGCCTGTGCAGGCCCGTCTACCCGTAAGGGCAAGACCCGGAAAATCTTCGGAGGAAATAAGCGACGAAGGAGCGCCGGAGAAGGCTTTTGCGGGGCGCAGGCCCCGGGAGGAACGACAGGGGCTAGAGGGGCCGGAACGGGCACGTACAATCCGTCAGGACAGCAGCCAAAACGTCGTAGACACAAAAGGGCCAGGGACGGCGGAGCCCTGCGGAGCCGGCACTGGACCCAACAGCCGGCCGCGCCAGCGGACGCCCTTGTAGGTGTGAGCCCTGGCGAACACCTACTCCCCCGGTCCACAGCTACATGCCTGCGCGCATGAAGGAAGGCCGGCACTGTCCGTGCCGGCCTTCCTGTATTTCCCTCGGCAATAAGGAAATCTGTGGTGCAGCGTCAGTGCTGCTTACGGTTACAGCTCGTAGTGTCGGTGGTCTTTCCGGGGCCGGTCTACTGGTCCGGTGGCTGGGCCTGCGGTGAGCAGGCACAGTTCCAGGATGTCTTCAAGGGGGCTCGCGTCCGGGGCAACGGTATCGTCTTCGGTCATGCGGAATTGATCTGCCACGCTCGGGACTCCTTGGCTGTACGGGACGGCGGTGTCCTTTCACAGTATCGGCAGTTCCTGCGCGCGGGCTGGAAGTCGCTGCGCCCGCGCAGCGTTTACGCGGCCGGCGGAGCGAAGCGGGGGAGGCCGCCGCGCACCTGGCGAAGATCCGTGAGGAGGGCCGGACCCCTTTTGTAGTGGAGTCCGGCCCTGTCGAAGCTAGCGCTTCAGGCGGCGGTCATAGGCCTTTTTCGGATCGCGGCTGCAGTCTGCCAGCAGGCCGCGGGTGACCAGTTCGCCCAGCAGTTCCGCCAGCCGGTATCCACCGGTGTCCTCCAGCGCGAGCTTGAAGTACCGGGCAGCGAAACTGGACTGTCCTTTGAGCCATTCCAGCCAGCCGATCAGGCACAACATGGGGGCGCGCTGCCCTTCCGGGGTGGCTTTCATCAGCTCGAACGCGACTTCCTGCGCCGTGTCCACGCGCGCCCAGTCGGGGCGGGCGAGAAACACACCAAGCATGACGGAGGTGAACTGCTCGGGCGCGTGCGGGACGATGTCGCCCATCATGTAGTCCCGGATGGTGGGGTGCTGCAACGCTCCTGCCAGCTGGTGCGCGGTCTCGGTCGTCAGGCTCTTGGGGTCCTTCAGCACCTTGGCCCAGGCAGCACGGCTGGCTTCGAGGTCTTCGGGCCAGCCGTCGGGCTTGTGCGCGGTGATAGCCTCGCGGGCCGTCTCGTCTCCAGTGAAGGGTGCCGGGGCGATGAAGCCAGTCACGGCGCTCCCCCGGTAAATCAGGGCGGCGTTGCCGTTGCTGGTGGTGATCGCATCCAGCGGCTGGTCGGGGCAGCAGCCGGTATCCGTGCAGTGGTAGTTCCGCCACAATTCAGAGGTCACCAGCCATGCGTCCTGCAGGGGCATTCCGGCAGTTTCCAGTTCGGTGCGCAGTGCCTGCACGTGCCCGGCGTAGGGGCTGCTGCCGTCGGTCGTGCTCTCATCGGTGTAGATGACCAGCAGGCTGCCGGTGGCGGCATCGTCAGCGGTCAGGTAGCTGACGATGGTTTGGGCGTAACCAACGGGATCCTGCCCGAACGGGGCATCCACCCGCAGGGTCGCGCCGATCTTGTTGCCCTGCATGGTCAGGGCGACAAAGGACTCCGTGGGGGTCTGCCCCAGCGTGTGCGGAATGAAAGCCAGGACGTCGGCCGGGCCGGTGAATTTGATGAAGTCGTTCATGGTGTTGCTCCTTTTTTGCCGAAAGGGGTGGTGGGTGGGGCGGCTCAGGTGACCGGCCAGCGTCCCCTCTCCCCCCGTTGTTTTGGCTGCTGGCGAAGCTTGCGGAGCTGTGCCGGTGCAGGCCCGTCTACCCGTGAGGGCAAGACCCGGAAAATCTTCGAATGGAAATAAGCGACGAAGGAGCGCCGGAGAAGAATTTCCGGGGCGCAGGCCCCGACGCAGGAGGGGCTAGAGGGGCCGGAACGGGCACGTACAATCCGTCAGGACAGCAGCCAAAAAGCGTCGCAGACAACACAGGGCCAGGGACGGCGGAGCCCTGCGGAGCCGGCACTGGACCCCACAGCCGGCCGCGCCAGCGGACGCCCTTCAGCTGGCTGCAGCGCAGCGGAAACCAGGGCGAGCCCCGCGAGCCTGCCTTCCACCGCGAGCCGGACAACCAACGACTCACCAGCCCCTGGCTTGCCGCCGGCGGCCGCCGTCCGGCACCTGGCTGCTGCGGGATTGGCGGTCCGCCGTCGCCAACACCAGCGAAAGCCAGCCACGACGGCGGACCGCCCGCGGTGACCGGCCCCGAAAGACCGGCCACCCTCGGCCCTATTCGCGGCGGTCGTGCAACGGGACGGCTCCATAGTGCCCAGCTGCGCGGCGGAACCTCGCGTCACTGCTGAAGATGAACGTGCCGCCGAACATGTACCACGGGGCGGGTTCACCTCCCGCGGTGACCGGCTCGGCGTGGACCACGGTCTCACGGTGGAAGTGCTCGTTTTTGACGAGCCGGACAGCGGGCCGTTCCTCGGTGGCCTCGAAAACCGGGTCAATGCCCTCGCCAATGACGGTTACTTCCATAACGCGGGCGGAGATACCCCGGTTCGAGAAGTCCGTACCCAGGGCGTCGCGGTAGACCAGGGCAGTGATGCCCTTGGGCGCGGTGATGTCGTTGCTCATATGCTGGCTCCTTTGAAGTCATTTGGGTGCTGTACTGCCCGGCTCCGGCCGGGCAGTACAGCATTTGTCATGGCGGTTAGGCCGCGTCCGCGAGGGTGCAGGGCGTCCGGTAACGGCTGGGCAGTTCGGCGGCGGCTTCAGGCAGGTCTGCCGGGCCGTGGGCCTGCCCGTTCTTCCAGTGGAAGAACGCCTGCTCACTGATCGCGGTCCAGAACCTCGCCTTGGTCCGATAGAAGGTCGTCCGCACGTCGCCTTCGCAGTAGGTGGCCATGCCGAACAGGTTCCCGATCTCGTCGGCGGTCCGGATCCCGGCGACCATGACGTACGGCCACTGGCCCAGGTCCCATCCATCGCATCCCCAGCTGGGGATCACGGCCCAGCCGTGTTCGCTGATGACGTCCATCCAGTCGTAGCCGTCGTTCATGTGGTAATCGACGAGCACGGGCACATCGTGGACCGTTTCGCCGGTGTCGACGGTGGTCACGGTCCTCTTAGTGACTGCATTCATGTGGTGTTGCTCCTTTTTTGCCGAAAGGGTTGGTGGGTGGGGCGGCTTGGTGACCGGCCAGCGTCCCCTCTCCCCCGTTGTTTTGGCTGCTGGCGAAGCTTGCGGAGCTGTGGCCGACGGAGGCCTGTCTACCGCAGGGCAAGGACTGCGGAATCTGCGGAGGAAATCAGCGACGAAGGAGCGCCGGAGCCGATTCTGCGGGCCGCAGGCCCCGACGAAGGAGGGGCTAGACCGGCCGGAGCGGACACGTACAATCCGTCAGGACAGCAGCCAAAAAGCGTCGCAGACAAGACAGGGCCAGGGACGGCGGAGCCCTGCGGAGCCGGCACTGGACCCAACAGCCGGCCGCGCCCGCGGACGCCCAAACGGGTGCGAGCCCTGCGAGCATGCACCATCACTTACCCGTGTGGCATGCTCGAAGGTGTAAGCAGCAGGATGTTTACACCCAGGGCAGAGGGCCCATTCCCACCGGTTGCGGCCCTCTGCTTTGCCCTGGACGGTCATTGGAGTGTTGATACGAAGGGAAAGCCGATGGGTCTGTGGAGCTGGTTCGCCCGTCGGCGCACGGCGGCAGCGGCTGCTGGTCGCCCCGCCTTCGCAGCGGCCGTCGAGCCGAAGGAACAGGAGCCGTTGACTCCTGAGCAGGTGGCAGATCTGAAAGCCGCGTGGGCCGAACTCGCCGAGGCGGCGAAAGAGTCAGCTGCCACCGGTTTTCATGCCTGCTCACGGGGTAGCAAGCCCTGGCAGGAAGATCCGGCAGCCGTGCGGAGCGTGGCGGCATTACTCCGCCGCGTTGACGCGGAGGACGCTGCGACGGAAGGTCCTACGGCCAAGTAAAAGCCAGCACGGACTTTCGTGCTGGTTTCTCCTTTAGGCTGGGCCCATGGCCGAGTCTCTTCCGCCAGCGCTGCACCCACCGGTCGCGGTTGCCCTGGCGAAACTCGTCAAGGCCTTCCCCGGCCCCAACGCACTGCCCGGCGGCCTATGGGCCGAACCCAAATGGGACGGTTTCCGCACTACCGCCTTTAATGACGGCGGCACGGTGACGCTGTGGTCCAGACAGGGCAAGGAACTTACCCGAATCCTGCCTGACGCAGCTGCCGCTCTCGCAGAGCAGTTGCCTCCCGGGGTGGTCCTGGATGGTGAAACCGTCATTTGGAACCGGGACCGGCTGGATTTCGATGCGCTGCAGCAGCGCATGGTCACCTCCAGGGCCGCGCTTCCGGCCCTGGCCAATGAGCTGCCCGCGTCGTTCGTGGCCTTCGATGTTCTGGCCGTTGCAGGGCAGGACACCCGGGGTGTGCCGTTCACCGGGCGCCGGCAGCTGCTCGAGGAGCTCGCCCGGGATTGGGCCCCACCATTGCACCTCTCCCCCATCACCAGGGACATGGACCTGGCGAAGACCTGGCTGCGGGATCTTCCCGCGACAGGAATCGAAGGTCTCGTGTTCAAAGGCTCCCAGCCCTACGAGGCCGCCAGGATCTGGTTAAAGCTCAAGCACAAGGATCTTTGGGACGTGGTGTGCGCGGCCGTGATCGGGTCCGTTGCCCAACCACAGGCCATCATCGCCGGCCTGCCCATCGGCGGCGAACTGAAGATTGTTGGCCGCTCGACCGTCCTGTCCACGAAGGCCGGGCGTGAACTGGGCCGGCATCTCCACCCGGCCGGGCCCGGGCATCCCTGGCCCGAAGAGATCAGCGAGTCCTCCCTGAACAGATTCAGCAAGGACAAAGGCCCCGTGCGGCTGACACTGATCGAACCAGTCGTGGTCGAGGTCTCGGCCGACGTCGCCTGGTCCGGCACGTCCTTTCGGCACCCCGTCACCTGGGAGCGTGTAAGGCCGGAGCTTGACCCTGCAGAGGTCAAGGTTCCCCCTGAACTGAACAACAGGCACCGCTGACGACGGCGATGCCGCGGGTTATACCCAGTGTGGACAGCTTTGAGATTCATCCTCCGGTCTCCACCTGCCCACAATGGGCATAACCCGCTCCGGTTTCCGGGGGCGATTGGTCAAAGAACGTGCTTTGTCGTACCCCTCCCCCACAATGAAGTCTGGCGGCTGCACAGCCGCTTTTTAGTGGCGTGTCTATTCGAATATATGTTCTAAGGTTGTGTTATGGGACCGGAGCAAGCTGCCGCACTGCAGGCGCAGTATGCACGCCGTGCCGGCCCGATAGGGCTGACCGTGGAAGAGCTCGATTTCGAGCACTTCCCCGCCAAGAACGGGTACCCGGGGATCCCGGTGAAGGCGTGGATCCGGTTCCCGAACTGTGCCGAGCTGGTAGATGGGGAAGTGTTCGCCTGGACAGCGAAGGCGGCCGAGGTGACTTGGAAGGACGGGCCGGTGACCTACCGGACCTGGGTGTGGAGCTCGGCGGTCACCCGCCGGGAAGAAATGATGAACAGGAATTTGGGAGAGCGGACCAACCGTGACAGCAACAGTAAGTGAAACAACCCTCAACGCCCCGGTGGACGTCCGCTTCACCGCGGCCGGCACTCCCCTTGCCGTCCGTTACGACGGACGCGTATGGGCTGTAGCGGCGGAGCCGCTGCACTGGTTCACCAGGGACTCCTGGTGGGAGACACAGCGGACCGTACCGCTCGGCGTAGGGAACGTCGTGGACATCGAACATTGGAGGGTCCAGGTGCGCCTCGGTTCCTCCACGTCTGCACTGCGGACCTTAGAGCTGCGCCGCGACCCGTTGTCGGACCAATGGTTGCTGGAGACCGTAACCGACAACTGAGGCAGACCCTACGGCAGCGCTCCTCAAGGCGGACCCTAACCTGGCGGTAATAGAAATGACCCCAGGAAACCTTGGTTTCCTGGGGTCATTCGGTGCGCGAAGGGGGACTTGAACCCCCACCCCCTTTCGAGGACTAGCACCTCAAGCTAGCGCGTCTGCCATTCCGCCACCCGCGCGTGGTGGTGATGCGGAGATGTGGGCCTACCGGCTTTCGTATTCCTCCGCAGCAGCGACAAGAACACTAGCACAGCATTTCTCGATCAAGCCAAGGGGTCCAGCAGCACCAGCCCGTGGCCACGCCTCATCGGCGCTGCGAATATTTTGCGTATCGCTCGAGCAATAATCTCTCTCGATCCAATTGGACGGCATCCTTCGGGATGTCGAAGAAAGCATGCACCTGCTCGTCGAGTGCGAGATGGGCGTTCAGCAGATCCTGTGGCATTGCTACAGGCTCATAGAGGCTTTCGAGGGAGACATCGGGATGGTTTGCTCGCGCGGCGAGAACCGCTGCCCCGGCGTCAACAATGGCCTTGCGAGAGTCAGAATCTGCCGTGCCCAGTGGGAAATTGTTCCATACGATTGTGTTCGAAAAGCGGAAGTCTGACTTGATACGGCCACCGACCAGCCGCTGCCAATCAATAAAAAGTGATGACGAAATCAAGGCAAACAGAAAACCATCGGCGTCAGATGCGGTGAAGTTAGCGTCGCTTGAGATGACTGACGGTTCGAACCTCTGGGCGGTGCAGTAGTCCCGTTCTGCCGAAAAATGCCGGGGTATGCACAGATAAGAAACTTCTGGCTGGCGGATCTCCGTAAACAGGTGAGGGATGGCTGCCTGGTCACGAGTAGCTGCTTTTGTACTGGCTTCGCGCATGCGCTTGACGTTTGCTACACGTTCCCGCAGGACCGGCGATGCTTCAATTTCAGTTCTAGGTGCTCCTACAAGCCACAAACACCACCGATCTGTGCCGCTGATTAGCTCATCAGCGCCAACAAAGGACCGGACATACTTTGCTGCAAGGGGGTCAGCCATGACGCTGGCGTAAGCAGGCTTCTTCACTATGAGACTGCCGCCGTCCGCAGGCTTGGACCCATAATTCACCTCAGGCAAAGAGGCAGTCAGGGGCTTGGAACGCTTCCTGACCATAACGTTGGGTCCGTCAACTAGGTAGGCATTTATGAATGGAACCTCTCTGTGTTGGATGGGACCCTTTCCTTCGTTGTAGTCCCATAATTGGGGTTGAGGACCGCCCTTATCGAATCCAACGATTACGCAATGGACGGCAGCCTTGCCGGAGGCTTCCGATTCCCAAGGGAACGTGCGGTGCGCGAACCGGACCCTCCAACCGGCTTTGAAGATAGGCTCGAAGAGAGCCGGTACAGGCTGCCCTTGAGCAATTGAGTTTGTCGTGACGTACGCGAACCGCGCTCCTTGGGCTGGAGCGAGGAAGCTGAGCGCTTTGGCGTGCCAGCCAGTGACGTAATCGAGGTAGCCGTCGTATTGCGATCCCCAGGCCAGCTGGAGGTCTGCAGTTTGCTCAGCTGTTCGGAGTGATTGACCGGCGTATGGAGGGTTACCAGCGACGATAGTGTCATCATCCGGTTGGAAGAGGTCTGCCCAGTCAAAGCGGAGGCTGTTGCCCCTGCCAAGGTTGTCTTCAGTTGCGGTAACAATCGTGGCCTGACGCTGGATAGGGAGCCTCTCGGGCGCATACCCAAGCCGGGTGATCATCTGAAGATCGCACTGCCGGTCCATGAGGAACATCGCCGTTTCAGCTATCTTCGCGGGCCACTCATCGATTTCGATACCGAAAAAATTGTCAAGAACAACCTTCGGGTCGAGGAAAGATCTCTTGCCGCGCCCTTGGCGGTCGTCAGCTGCCCCAACAGGCATCTCCAGCTGGCCGGCATCAACGTTGCCACGCTGCGCTTCTTTAAGCTTCAACCTCTCCAAGATTGAAATTTCCAGCAGACGCAGTTCACGGTAGGCGATGATGATGAAGTTTCCGCACCCGCACGCTGGGTCCAGGAAGCGAATGCGCCCAAGCCTCTCGCGGAGCCTGGTCAGCATTGCAGTTTCTTCCCGGTGATCAACGGCTTTCGCGAATTCCGCACGAAGTTCATCCAGGAATAGAGGGTCGAGCGTTCGAAGGATGTCCTTCTCCGAGGTGTAGTGTTCCCCGAACTCGCGCCGCGTTTTGGCATCGCGGACGGACTGGAACATGGAACCAAAAATGGCCGGTGAGATGTCCGCCCAGTTTGATGAACTAGCCTCCAGGATGGCTGTCCGGAGTGACTGTGCAACGGGTGGCAGTGTGATCCTCTCGCGGAAAAGGCCGCCGTTTACATATCTAAACCCATTGAAGTGCGCCGGCGTATCTCCCCTCTCCTCCGGTCTTGTGTCCAAGTATTCGAACAGATCGTTGAGGCGGTCGGCTAGGTCGCTGCCATCTGGGCGCGTGTGGTTGATGATGAAGTTCTGGAACAAGTCCTTGTCCCACATGTCCGTGTCGTCTCCGAACATGAGAAAAAGAATCCTGGCCAGAGTCACCGAAATCTTGTGTTCTGGGGCGCCTGCCGATTTCAAGGCATCGAACATCGAAGCCATGAGCTTGGAAGCGCGTTTTGTTTCCTTCTCCGTCTCGACGTCGAATGCCCTTTTTACGCGTTCAATCACATCGGTGGCGCTGAGACTTTCCGTCACTCCAAGAGTGATGGCCTCAAGCCGTTTCAGGAGCTTCGGGTTGTCCTTGCCAGCCGTGTGTAGGTGGGAAGTAAGCCGCGTGTTGATGCTTCCTGCTTTGACGGTTCGGACTGGCCACCGCCAGACCTGTTTCGTGTCACTGTGGAAAATGACCAGGCGGTCCGTGGATTTCTTGGCGATGGCGCGGTCAATGGCTGCTTGGTCCGATGAGCTGGGAAACTCGGGGCATACCCAGACTCGGAGCCCTTTGTAGCTGGAGACGTTAGAGACGCTGTAACTGGCAGCACCGTCGAGTTGGACCTTGAGGGTCGGCTGGTCTGGTCTGGACCATCTCAGGTGTTCCAGGAAGAGCGTTTGGTAGTCATGCTTGTCAACGAGGTCAATTAGCGTGTTCGGCATTAGTCCCGGACTCCTAGCGAGCAGACAACCCGTAAGGGGTCTTTGTCCACGGATTTGATTACAAGTTTGTCGTCTTCATGCAGCTGGTTAAGGATGGTGACGAGGTCATCATCGGTGACGCGATTCCTTAGGGCGCCTCGGAGTTTCATTTCGGCTGCTTTCTGGAGCGGTCGCTCATGCAATGCGTTCAAGGCGTCTTCTGCACCTCGCATAAAGAGGGTCCCAGTAAATCGTTCCCAGATCCGTTTTCGGACGCCTTTCAGGTTGCCTGTGGCCACACTGTCGCTGGAGAGCGGGCCATGAACCAAATGCTGCAGCCGCTCGAAGTGGTCGTCTCGGAGCTCGGCGGTGGGGGTTTCAGGTTCAGCATAGAAGAGCTTAAAGGCCTCGTAGGGCGTTATCAGTCTTTCGCGCTCCCTCATGCCGTCCTCACCACCCTTCGAGACGGCGAATGCATCGACACCGGACGTGGTGTTGACATAACAAACGACGCAGCTGTGGGATTCATGAGTGTATTGGCTTCGGGTCGACTGAATCATGTCCGGCATTGCCAGCACCCGGTGCGCAATCTCGGGATGCTTCTCAAGGGCATTGCTCCAAACCAGCCATGCTTCACTGACCGCGTCAGCTTCCTCATCGCCAACTCCGTCGTCTTCGAGCTTTCCATCGTAAAAGTTGTCGAGGATTCGTATTTCGCTGTCGCTTCCGAAGAATTGTTCATCTGAGCCAAAGGCTTGGGCGGAGGACTCGAGACGCTGCTTGATGCGCTGACGGAGGCTGATTTGCTCTTCGACTCGTTCGTGCGAGATCAAGTAGACGTAAACGTTCAGAGATTTCTGGCCAATTCGGTCGACACGACCGGCCCGCTGAATGAGTCGAATGATGGCCCAGGGCAGGTCGTAGTTCACCACGATGTGCGCATCCTGCAGGTTCTGGCCCTCCGACAACACATCCGTCGCGATCAGAACATCTATCGGATCTTCAATTTCATGATCATGTGCTTCGGCACCCGGAAGCGTGTTGGATGCCGGGGAGAACCGACGAGCGACATCGGCTGGCCGGCTCGCCTTGTCTCCTGTGGCTAGACCAACGTTTTGGATGCCTGCTTCTTCTAAAGCCCGCGCGACATATTCAGCTGTGTCCTTGTACTCGGTGAAAACAAGTACCTTCTCACCGGGATGCTCCTTGGTGAGGAGATCGACCAAGGCGTTGATTTTTGAGTCCTTGGACGAATCCCAGGCACCATATCTATCGAGAAGCCAGGTAAGCGTGTCGTTGTCACGCTTGAGGTCGGCTGCCAAAGCATCCGTGAAGATGCTCGAGTTGAGCCACTTCGTGGATTCGGGCAGGTGCTTTTGGAGGTGTTCATACCGCGAGGACGGCGAGCCATGAGTGCCTTCTGCATCCTCGATGTCCTCATCTGTAACTCCGAACTGCTTATCGCTGAAATTACCAAGAGGTACAGGAAGCCGGTTCTCAATGGCATACAGATACAGCTCGTTCCTGGACCGCTGTCGCTGCAGGGACTGGATGAAAGAGTGCCCGGATGACGAAAGTCGCTTGAATAGACCTGTCCTAACGAAGCCTGCAACATTACCTCGACCGGTTTTTATGTCCTCCAGGATCCTCTTGTCCTCGTCCGTGTGCCGGCGCTTGGGTGAATCGTAGGAAGCCAGGACGTACCGCGGAAGCAACAGCGATTTGATGGCATCAAGAGTTTCATCGTCTTCCATCAGGCGCGCAGGATCGTCGTCATCGAAATCATGGCTAACGGGTTTGGATATTCGCGTCGGGAAAAAGAAGGGCGTTCCGTCAGAGAACTGCAGGTATTCAAGCTCTACAGTCTGCCCATCAGCTAGCTCGACCTGCTTCTTTTTAGCAGTTCTCTTGATGAAGGATCGGGTCCGCCGGACCAGGTGATCACTCATCAACCGCTTCCAGTCCTCCGCCTCCTCTGACAGACGGAAAGCGGCCAGAGTGTTGATTTTTCCATCCACCTTTTCAGCAAGAGCTGGGTTTACTGCCAAAGCTGCCATCGGTTCAATGCCGAGATCGTCATCTTCATCCAGGTAAAGGCCGATTTGGTTGGCTACGTCTTCAAACGCAAGGTTGTACGGGGTAGCGGTTAGCAGCAATACCTTGGAGTCGTTGCCACGGACGTACTGCTGTATAGCGTCGTAATCTTTCCGAGTGTTGGTGCGCAGGTTGTGGGACTCGTCGCAGATGACGAGCTGGAATCGCTTCAGTTCCGGTAGCACCTTCGCCGCCATGGAGTACGGGACCACTCGGCCATTGATGTCATAGGCATCCAGGTGCTTTTGCCACATCTCCTCCAGGTTCTTCGGACACAAAACCAGGGTGGAGTAATCTTCCCCCGCTTGAAGAAGCATGGCGGTAGCTACCGCGGTCAGAGTCTTACCCAGGCCGACAACGTCCCCCAACATTGTGCCTCCCCGACGAATGATTCGGCGGGCGAGAATCCGGACGGCACTTTCCTGATATTCGAGCAGTAGATTCTGCATGGAAGGCGGCAGGACATAGCCGTAGCCATCACGAACGTCCTGGGACATCGAATGGCAGACCTTCAGGAAAACCTCAAACGGTGTCGGCTGCTTTTCAGCAGCCCACGATTCCTCGATGAGTTCGATGACTTGTTCAGTAATGGGCAGCGAGAATGGGTCATCCCAGTGAGTGGTGAACCACTCATCCAGCTTCTGGGCAGCGTCTTGGTCCAAGACATCGACGTTGAGTTCAAGGTTGCTGTACAGGCCGGAAGCAGTGAGATTCGATGATCCCAGGTATCCCATGACGGGCAGTGCGTAATGCCCAGGATTGTGAAGGATATACGCTTTGCCGTGCAGGGGCCGCCTGGTAAACACTTTGATCTCAACCAAGCCCGCCCGAAGCTGCCTTTTCAACGAACGTAATGAGGCTTGACCTTCTTTTGTCGACAGACCCCGCATGAGTTGTTCCCTCAAGTGGTTTACCAGTTGGGCTTGCCTACTCCGGGCTGACTCGAAGTCTGCGATATTTGCGTGAGGGTCTGGTACTCGCACCTGGTCCTGAAGATCCTGCAGCATAGCTTCCGCTGCCGAAGGAGCGACCATTCCTACGAGGATCCGGGCAGCGGGTTCCCCAGCGTCTCGCTCCGGCAGTTGCTTGGCGTCGACGAGATCAGAGAACGTTCCCCATCCGCGGAGGTCGAAATAACCGGTGGCAACATCTATGCGTTTGTGCTCTGGAAAGGTCTTAAGGAGGCTGCCTCCAAGGGTGTTGGTCTCAGAGTTGTCGAAGATTGTCGGCATTTTCCCCCACTAGCGTCTTCCCGCTCCTTGTCTCGTACCGGTGCGATTATGAGTGCAATCTTAGGGCTTCAGCCATGTGTGTCCTGGCAGGCATGATTCCATGAATCCTTGTGGTGAACCCGTCAGATCACGCCGCTGCCGATTACTTCTCGCTCCCGGGATTGCCAATATCGCAAGCGATTGGTGAGGGCACCGCTAGTGTTGAGGCCGTGCTGAATCTGTTGGTAGATACGTCGACTTGGATTGATCTCGCCGAACGGCGTGATGGCCAAAAGTGGATCGTCACACTGCGTCAGTTGATTGGACAGGGCGCCTTGCGCCTTCTGGTCCCCAACCTCGTCATAGTGGAATTTGAGCAAAATCGTCCTCGCGTCGAGCAGGCGATGACGACACGGGTATCTGATCGCTTCCGGCTCCTGCGGGCGGACATAGGGACCATCTACGACCAAGATGACCTGGGAAATGCCCTGAAGACTCTGGATGGTCTGGCGCACCATGTGCCACTAATCGGAGCCATGACCACCCGAAACTACGACGATGTCCTGGAACTGCTTGGATTAGGTGAGCGACTGGAACCCGGCAGCTATGAAAACGACCGAGTGGTCCAGCGAGGCTTGAACAAAAAAGCTCCGTTTCATCGTTCACGGAACAGCGTGGCCGATGCACTTCTCATAGAGCTGTATATCCGCCATAGCTAAGGTCGATCTGGCAGCCAATCCGCATGCCTTCGTAACGACCAACTCCAGCGACTTCTCCAACGAAAAGGGTGACAAGCGCCTGCCTCACCAGGATCTTGAGGGTGCCTTCGCAGCAGACGGGTCAACCTACGCGCTCGGATTCGACGGCCTTGCATCGGTGCTGCAGGACCACCTAGGCGAGACACTGAACGAGTTTTTGGACGAGTCAGATTTTGTAGAAGATCCGCGCCAGCTGGCGGATATCCAGCAGTGGGAACATGAACTATTCGACCGGATCTGGTACCAGCGGAGCTTGAACCACATCCAGAGCCTTGAGCGAGCCCAAGACCTGGACGGCTTGACCAGGCTTGTAGAAATTGCAGGCCCTGCCATGGCGCGGGTGGAAGCAGAATACGGTGAAACGTTGGGCCCTTACTCTGACTTTGAATGGGGCATGCTCAACGGAAAGCTTTCGGCGCTGAGATGGGTGCTCGGTGCCGAATGGGATTTCCTCGATACCTGAGCCGCCTTTCGCTGGGAGCAGCCGGCGGGCGGAGTCGGCTTCCCCCTGTCCAAGCACGGAGGCTAACTCATGCTGCCAAGGCTTGACGTACCTGCTTGCTGAGTGCGTAAGCACGTTCTCCATGGCCTGTAGAGGCGACCACCACGAGCTTCATGGGATCGAGGCCCGCCTCCCTCACAGAGCGCTGGATCTCCGAGACAGGAATGAACTGGTGCGCCGAGGCACCGGGTTCTAGCGTGACTGGCAGCGTGGTAGCTCCAGCGAGAGGTCTCGGCGTGTGAAGGCTGACCCCCTTTGGAATCCTGAGATGGAGCGAAGTGAGTACCGTTTTTCCGGTGCGGCCGACATTGGTCGCCGTGAGACTGACATGCGGCTGGCCGCTTACTCCGCCGACGAAGACACCTAGATTGCTAGTGACGGCTATTCGAGCGTCATCCCGGAATCTCAATATGAGAGTAAGGGCAATTGATGCAAGGGAAATGAAGAGGGCGATGACGGGCAGGAGGCTTTGCCACCAAGCTTGGCCAACAAGCTCGACAAGAATAGGTTCCAAAGGCACCGCGCAAGAATACTAGCTAAGAGCAGGGTCTTACCCATTGAACATGTCCCGACATGGATCACTCCCCGAACACGCATAATGCAAGGAACGGCCCAGCCCGCTAATGCGGCGCCGGGCCGTTCCTGTTAGGAACGGAGGGATGCGGGCCGGACGACGTCCATCCAGTCCAGAAACTCGGCGACGGTGCCGATACGAGCGATGCGTTCATGGATGGCTTTCTGGTCATGCCCCGGAACAAAGTCACCGCGCGTTGTCAGCTCGCCGCAGCCGCATCGGCAGGGATTTCCAGTGCCACCGTCGAACTCACTGTCATGGAAATAGCGCACAGGGTTACGGGCAATGCTGACAGGCGTCTCTTTGCCGACGTACTTGTCGTGGACCGGATCGCCAGGGCCCAGAATTTTTCCGTGTATGGTGTAGCGGTCGTCCCGTTTTTCCTCTGGAGTTCGCTCGAAGGCTTTGGTTAGCTCCAAGGAATCAATTTCCACGGCCTGAATGACGGTCCGGCCGAAGGAGAATAGGGCATAACGTTCCTTTTGGCCCCGGGCGCCGATTGCCCACTCGCCGTGGTTGGCCTCATACATTTCATCCTGGGTCATTCCCCTTTCGTATCCGACGAAGGGACGGCCGAGGCCATCCTCGTTAGGGTCAACTGGCTTCTTAGCGGTGACGGTAATGTGCAACATTCTCTGGCTCCTGAGATGTTTTATAGTTGGTGTTCCCGGTAAGTCCAACTATGTCCGAGCGTGCCCATACTTGTCAATGCCGGGTGCTACAAGTATCTAGGGCTAGGTGGAGGCTAAGCTCGGGCAATGACGCAGATGATCACGGTGGGCGGGTTCTCGGAGCCCGTCGAAAAGGCCACACGCCTAGTGCGAGAGTACGTAACCGAATACGGCAAATGGTCTTACCCGGCCTACGACGGCTACCTCCGACATGCGCCAACCGATGACGTCCGCCAGCAAGATCTCCTGGCGGCGGCGCTGCTCAACGCGGGCCAGCAGCCGATTCCCACTTACTACGGTCTGCTGCAGATCCTGCCTGAAATCAATCGCCGGCTCGAAGACCCGCGCCTGACCGGCACCCTCGAGGAGGCCTCATATGACACCCTCGACGCCATCGCCAATCTTTACGGCATCCTGGATGACCACCCTCAACATCAGGTCCAGCTCGTCAAGCTCAGCAAAGTCCTGCACCGGAAGCGCCCAGAGCTGTTGCCGCTCTACGACAAAAATGTCTGGCGCTGCTACAGCCAGTTCGGGAATCCGGTCCGAGTGGTTCCAGTGAAACGCCGCAGCGACAAGAAGCGGGTTCAAGCATGGCTACCCCACGTACAAGCTGATTTACGAGCGGCGTCGATGCACTGGCGTGAATTGGCCGGGCTGGCATCCGAGCCGACCATAAGTCCGCTACGTGCATTAGACATCCTTGCATGGCGCCTCGTTGACGACGCAACGCCCCGCAAGAAGAGGCGCCCTCGCGATCCTTCCGGATCCTGACCCGCGCTACGGCGGGATTTCTTATGAATGCAGCGGGTCATCAAAACGGTTGATATCGTCGAGGACTATCCGGCGTCAGACGCCAGAGCCGTAAGGTGTTCCGTGTGTCTGACATCCGCGCCTCATACTTACTCAGCCTTCGCGCTCTTGAAATAGCATCTGACCGAGTGAAAGAAGCTTGCCAAGGCGACGATATTGGTGCGGCCGCCATCGAAGCTCATTTCGCTGACTATGTCAACCTTTTTTGGCCCCAGCATGACGGTTATTCCTGGCCCCACTGAGGAAAATTTGGTGGCCCTGGTCCCGCGGGTGCCCTAGGGTCAGGGGTCCTTCATGAACCAAATGCATAGGCCCCGTTCCCACTGATCGCTGGGCTTGTACCGCTCGATGTCAGGGGTATGGACGAAGTCCACCACCACATCGAGCAACGTTGCGATGGACTCATTCGGTCGGCTCGCCGCGTGAAGAGTGATGGCTTCGAACACGGCTTACGGGCAGAGGAATGCAATATGTTTTCCTCAATGGAAAGACTTGAGTTTCCGCAATGGAAAGTCTACATTGGTGACATGACAGACGAAAGAAGCGCGCGGCCCAATCCTCAGCAGGCACAGCAGGCGCTGGACACCGTTGCCGAATCGCACCGTGCTCTGGCCCCCTTCGTCCGTTCCCCTGGATGGCTGTATCCGGCGCAGGGCGTGGGGATGAGCCTGTTCATCATTGGGTTGGTGCTCTTCACCTCGCATGGGTGGGCGACAGTAGCCCTGGGCACCTCAATCATCATTTTCTGCGTGTTACCGGTCCTGCAGACGGAGCGGTCCCGGGTGATCCTGGACGTTTACACGCACCCTGGAAGCCGGGTCCTGGGCTTGCTCTATCTGGCAGGTTTTGCGGTTCTCGTCACCGGCGCCCTCGTGGTCCATGCCCTAAGCGGAGGAGAGTGGGCTGCTTATGTTGCCGGCCTACTGGCACTTGCCCTCACGCTTGTATGCGGGCCCGCGATGGATAAGAAACTCGCTGCTTCAATTAGAGCCTCTCACTGATGGAGGCCGATTTTGACGAGATCATTCACGTTCCGACCCGACTACGTATCTGCGCGCTCCTGGCCGGTGCAGGAGAAGTGGAATTCAGCGTAATCCGTGACGGTCTTACTCTCAGCGATTCGGTACTGAGTAAGCATCTGAAAGTCCTTGAACAGGCCGGTTACGTCAACCTGCGCAAGGGCACGGTCAACACTCGAACCCGCACCTGGGTGCACATGACCAAGGCAGGTTCACGCGCCTTTAAAGGCCATATCCAAGAGCTGCGGCGGCTGGCAGCCAGTGCAGACCACCTGGCAACCTGACACTGGGCACTGCCAGGCCGTATCTCTGGGGCGTTCCCGCCCGGTGAAAGATCCTGCCGCGGGACGGTCGGCTTGGGGATGAGCTCGCGTTCAGTCCGTGCAAGGAAGCCGTCATCACGGAATGTGGGCGCCGATGCGGGTGACGAGCCCCTGGGGGTCAGCGCACGAGACGAACACCGCGGTGTTGCCGCATTGGATCCGCACGGATGGGCCGCCAACGAGGTAGCCGGTGCCTCCACCGGGGAGAATGCGCAGACCCATGCCTTGGACAAAACCGGTGTTTCGTCCCGCGGAGACTGCTGATATCTCCCGATACGGGATCGTGGTCGCGAAGACACCGGCGACGCGGATCGACAGGCATTCTTCGTCCAGTCGAATCCGGACGGACATCGTCATAACAGCAACGAAAACCGCCGCCACAAGCACCGCCAGCCCGGGCCAAGGAGTGGCAGCCAACAGAATGGACACAGCTGCAATTCCGACAGCAGCCAGCACGGCACGGTACCGCAGAGGTGTAAATGTCCGGAATTCCACAGGTTTCGAGTCTTCCCCCAGCATCATCTCTGCAGTCTTCTAGACGAGTCTCGTGTCAGCAACTCGGTTCATCCACGGACCTGAGCGATTGCCCGGAACTGGGGTGGTTCGGCGTGGTCCGCGGGTGCAGGCGACGCCAGACGTTCCGTGCAGGCGAGTTCTGCAATCACATTCAGCTCCGAAACGTCCCGCCAGCCGATCCCTCAGGGGGCACTTGTACTCAAGGCTGGCCACCCAGAGAGCGGAGGCACCGGCAACCGGGCAGCCGGCATGGGTCCAGCGATTTAGCTCGCTGTTTGTTGGTTGAGGGTGTGGGCCAGGCGGTAGGAGTCGGTGCCGGTTTCGATGATGGTTCCGTTGAAGGTCAGCCGGTCCACGATGGCGGCGCAGAGACGTGGGTCGCTGAAGGTTTTGGTCCAGCCGGAGAAGGATTCGTTGGAGGCGATGGCGATGGAGTTTTTCTCTTCCCGTTCGGTGAGGACCTGGAAGAGGAGCTCGGCGCCTCGGCGGTCCAGTTCCATGTAGCCCAGTTCATCAATACACAGCAGGTCCACGCGGCCGTAGCGGGCGATGGTCTTTGCCAGGACTTTCTCATCGGCAGCCTCTACGAGTTCGTTCACGAGCCGGGTGGCGAGGGTGTACTTGACCCTGTAGCCCTTCTCGGCGGCGGCAGTGCCGAGTCCGATGAGCAGGTGGGATTTGCCGGTTCCGGAGTCACCGATGAGGCAGAGGGGTTGTCCTTTGCGGATCCATTCCCCGGTGGCCAGGGTGTGGATGGTGGCGGGGTTGATGTTCGGGTTTGCATCGAAATCAAAGTCCCCGAGCCATTTGTCCCGGGGAAAGTTCGCGGCCTTCACCCGGCGAATCGAAGAGCGTCGGTCCCGGTCGTCGCACTCGGCCAGCAGCAGCTCGGCCAGGAAGCCCTGGTAGGAGAGTTGTTCCTTCCCGGCGACGGTCAGGGCCTCGTCCAGGACCGCGCGGATGGTGGGCAGGCGAAGCCGGCGGCAGGCCTGGTCCACGGCGGCGACCGCGGCCTGCTCGGTCAGGCCGCGCCTCCGTCGCAGGGTCGGGGTGATGGTGGTGGCCGGTGCGGTAGGGCTCATGAGATGTTCTCCTTCGACGCGGGTCCTGCAGGGTGTTCGGTGCGTTTGGCCAGCAGCTCGTCATAGGCATTGACCGAGGGCAGGGGCCGGATGTCAGGCGGGAGCCCGGCAATGACGGCGGCGGGGTCCATGAGGCGGCGTTGGGTGAGACTGACAACCCGTTGCACTCTCTCTTCAGCATGAGCACCGGGATGACGGTCGGAACTGGCCCCACCCCGGGAAGAGGTCGTGGCGTGTCTGCGGGCTTCGACCGCGACGACGTCTGCGCTGACCGCGCCCACTACCAGCGCAGCGGTGATCCCTGCATGGATGTCTCCGGCTTCCATGGACCGGTGGAGGAGCAGGACGTCGATAAGTTCGCGGGTCCCGTCGGCGTCGCCGTTGACCCGGCGGGAGGCGGCCCAGAAGGCTTCGTGGGCGGACGTGAACGCCCCGGACTCCCGTGCCCTGGCCAGAGCGGTGGAGCCGGGGAGGGCTCCGGGTTTGGTTTTGAGGACTTCGAGATAGTGATCCAGCTGGACCGATTGACCGGACCGGGCGGAGACCCGCTGATGCCTGGCGGCCACGGTTCGGCCGTCAAACACCACGACCTCGGACGCCCGCAGCGAGACCCGGACCCTCCGGCCGATGAACCGGGCCGGGACGGAGTACTTCACCATCCGGACCATGATCATCGAGGACCTATCAACTCTGGGGGTCAGCACCAGACCCGGATCAAACTCCTCCGCCGGCAAAGGGGCCAGGAACGGCCGTTCAATCTCGAAGTCCTGACCGATGGTGCGGACCCTGTCATTGATGCGCCGCCCGTCGTCCTGGGCTTCCCAAGCCCGTATCCGGTCGTTGAGCTCGTCCAGGGAGTCAGCGACAGGCATGGGCGAGAGTCTGTTGCGGCGGAACCGGCCCACCTCTCCTTCAACCCCGCCCTTTTCATGGGCCCCTGCGATGCCGGACTGGCAATAGAAGGGATCGAAGCCGTAGAACGAACGGAACAACACCCACCGGTCATTCTCCCGACGTTGCCGGCCCTGCCCGAACACCACCGCGGTGACCGCGCTGGTGAGGTTGTCATAGCGGATGTGTTTGGTCGGGATGCCGCCAAGAACGTTGAAGGCCTCGACGTGGCCCTCGAGAAAGGCTTCCTGGGCCTGGGTCGGGTAGATCCGGTGGATGGCTCTGCCAGAATGCGATAACCGGAAGATAAACATGTGGCACTTCGTCTTCACGCCGTTCAGCACGACATAGACCTCGCCGAAGTCCACCTCGGCCTCGGCGCCCGGCGCGTGTTCCTGCGGGACGAACACCTCAACGCGGCGTCCGGCCTCCACATCAATCTGGGCCCGGCGGACCCTGACGTAGTCCCGCACTGTGGAGTACGACAACTCCTGCGCACCGTGCTCTTCGATGAGCCGGGCCAGGATCCTGCGGGCGGTATGGCGCTGCTTCCGCGGCGCCGTCGTATCCTCGATCAGCATCGCATCGATCGCGTCCTTGAACGGCTCCAGCCGCCAGGCCACACCCTGTCTCTGTTTGCGCTCCGGAGGGGCAGCTGAATCCAGTGCCTGCCTCACCGTTCGTCTGTGAACTCCGTGCCGGACCGCCAACGCACGAACCGACAGGCCTTCAACCCGGGCGTCCCTTCGGATCCGCGCGAACAATTCCACTCTCGACTCCATCCAGACCAGCCTTCCGCCGCATCCATCCACTGATGAATCCAACGTTGAAGGTGGGGCCACAAATAACCGTCACAAGTGCCCGGCGAGTCATGAAGTGGGGCCAGATATAACCGTCCTACCGGGGCCATCCAAACCTGTCACAGCCATTTCGCCCTCCATGCCGTTTACGACCTCCACGAGTCCTATTTCATCCCTCGTTCACTGACGTCCCGCAAAGAGCAAAATGAAGTCTACGCTCGGGAGGGTGGACAGGTGGCTGGCGCCCTCGTACTTGCCCGGGGAACGCGGACGCACCAGCTGGTCAGCTTCCCGCGACCGGGAGGTTTTGGGGATAAACCGCACGGTATGGGTCCATATGGACCCGGCTGGATCTGGAAAGAACATACGTGGACCGACCACAGGGATCATCTTCGTGCAGCATGGTACGAAAAGCATGTCCGCTGGAGGCTCCTTTGGTCCCCACTGGACGAGGCTTGGGGCTGGTTCCTCGACCAATTACCTAAGACGTAAGCTCCGGCCCTCGCCTTATTCAACAGCCAGGATGAGCTCGTGGTTCGAATCGCGCGCACATCTGAACTAAGAGGGTGCCCACTTCCTAGAACCGAACTTTATCGGTGGTACAGTCCCCGTCGGGTCCAGATGGTCAGTTTCAGACGTTTGCACTCTGCTCCGCGGAAGCACGGGACGTGTGCAGACGACTCCTGACACGAAAGCGCTCGAAGTCGCCCTGCCTCAACCGTCATTTAGTATCTAGGGGATCTCTGGACTACGCTGATCGGGTTTGCTCGGGGAAAACAATTCCGGGGGAACAGCTTGGGGCTGTGGCGCAGCTGGTAGCGCACCTGCATGGCATGCAGGGGGTCAGGGGTTCGAGTCCCCTCAGCTCCACAAGTAGCCGCTTGCTAATGGAAAGAACCATGATCCAGTGGTTTTCTTCGTCTAGGCCCAGAATCGGGACATCCCGGTGGACTCTGCCCCGTACATCGGATTCCTCGTTTCGAGGCCGGGTATGGAAAGAGTAACGGAGGAAACACAACCTCACGGTCCCGGAAGCCATGCCAGATCTTCCGCCATGCGATGTCTCAGCGACTGACTAGAACGCATGAGTCAGTGGCATAAGGTGTTCCAGTGTCCGATCCGAGATCCCCCGCCCTCTACATGCCTGCAGAGACAGTGGTCTCTGCAGAGCTGGCTCACCGCGCGTCCCTTACCCTGGGTCATGTGCTTAGTGGCATAGGCGCGGATTCCGACCCGGCGGTCCCGCTGGCTGACATACACGTCATCCGCCACACCTTTAAGCCTGGTGATCACGATGCCCTGCGTGGGCCGGAAGATCTGACGCAGGAGCGAGTCCTTGCCTATACCAGGGAGCAAGACATCCCGCCGCGCTTTCCCGCAAATCCTCCTCGATACTGGGTCATCCTCATTGCCGATGGTGGGCGCCGCTCTCGCCTCTGGGGGACTTTCGAGAACCACGGCGAGGTGGCAACAACCTCCCCTAAGAAGTACAGAAGCTTTGACCTGCGCCCGACAGAATTCCTTGCACCCCTCAATGACCGGCTCGTAGTCGAATGGGACAACCCCCGCAGTTGGCACCGAAACGCTGGCTCAGCCACAGGTGCGCGCATGCCCGTGCTGGAAATTGCAGACCGAGACAAGGTCCACTTCCCAGGCTTCGATGGCGTGCTGCTCTCCTACCACCAACTGCGGGAGATGGTGGACGATCCCCGCTACGCCGACTGGCGTATCGCCCTCTCGGAGGTCCAGGGAATCTACCTCATCACAGACTCCAGCAACGGCAAGCAGTACGTTGGCAAAGCCGATGGTGCCGAACGAATCCTCGGCCGCTGGACAGCGTACGCACGTGACGGCCACGGCGGTAACGTAGCCCTCCGCGAGCTTGCCCAACAGAGCGCACTTGGGGAAAGGGCAGGAATGAAGACTGACCATGCCCGACACTTCGTTTTCAGCCTCCTGCGCGTGTTCGGGCCCAGCACACCCTCCTCAGAGGTGAACTCAGCCGAGTCCCACTACAAGGCGGCGCTCATGACACGCCAATTCGGCCTCAACAGGAATTGATCAGCCTGACGGTTCCACCGCCACCTCAAGGTATAGGCTCATCGTGAGCCATTGGAGGGGCAATGAATAGTGACAAGTCGAAGTTCCGTGAAGTGCTGGTCGACGTTGCGGAGTACGACAAGGACGGCAACGTCATCCCCTTCGACTCGCTGAGCTCGGGCGGCGCCCGGAACGCTGACGGCTCCCTCATCACTCAATATCGGAACCCCAGGCTTCCGGAGCCGGCCGACGAGCCTGAAACCAACCCTGAGTTCGACGAGTGGTTGAACCGCGAGTATGACGCGCGGCGCAGGCGCGAAGAAGAGGCCGAAGATCGCCGCGTCAAGGAATATGCGGAAATCGCAAATCTTGTCGTTGACAATTTCGTGAAACCGTACGCGCAGCAAGTCGTCATTCCGCGGGCGACGGAGTTGTGGAACACCAAGGTACTGCCCGGGGGCAAACGGCTTGCGCAGCGCTGGATCCGCCCAAAGAGGAGCCAGCCCGAGGTCGCACACGTGAGCGGCGATACACCTGAGTTTGCGGTCGAGACCGCCAAGCCGCTCGCAACCAAGCACAACATCGACCACACCGTTGAAGTATCGGCCGTCCAAAGCGGCGCCGAAGACACCCCGCTGGTCGGCGTGATCATAGATGAATATCGGGCCGTCGAGCCGCCCAGGGATTCAGCGGCGTTTGATTTTATGGAGCATTGGGCAGACGTACGACCAACCGAAAATCGTCAATCACACCCGTAGCGCTTTTCAGCCTCAACCCATTCCTTCAAATAGCGGGTGGCATCAGCGATACTCACCCCGCCGCAGCGCGCACGGTGGAAACCGTGGATCCACGCTCGGCGCTAATCTGCTCGGAAGCGCCCCCAGGCTTTCTAGTCTGCCGCCTTTGTGCGCCCGTTCAACATCGGGTCGATATGAGCCCGCCACACCGGGTAGTTCAGTCCCCCTGATGGCAACGCAAAGTGTTCCACGCAAAATGCCACGGCCAGTACCACCAATCCAGCCCAGAAAGGCCCGCCGTCGTTGATCATCAGGCCCAGGATCACCAACAGCACAGCAAGACCACGGAACACCCTGACAGCCGCCACCCCGGGGCGGTACCGCTCACGGATCTCTTTCTCCCGCGACGCCCAGGCCCCGCTCACCCGGTCGTGATCCCACTGGCGTACTTGCTGCCATGCGCGGAGCCGAAACCGGGGATCTGCCATGACGTCGCTGATCAGGGCCTTCTTGTCCGCCCCCAGCCCTTGGACAAAAGCGCGGAAGCTGTACTCCGCATACCTTTGCTCCACCCGCCGGTCAATTGATACGGACCGACTTGTCCGGCGGATGGGGCTTCGGAGGTATTTGGTGGTCACTTCGTCAAACAAGAGTTGCGATTCAGGATCCAGAGTCCCCCGGAGTGATCCCATATGCTGCATTCCTTTCCCGACCGTCCAGCGAACCTAACCGCCGGCTTATCAAGTGGTCATCAAAGCCTGGTGTCGGGGCCAGCGTAGCTGCCAGCCCCGACACTGAGGGCATCTAGAACGGCGGCTCGGAATCCGGCCGCTGCCTATATTGCTGGCAGCGGGGATGCCCCACGGGTCATTCTCGCAGCTGCCGCTCTCGCAGAGCAGTTGCCTCCCGGGGTGGTCCTGGATGGTGAAACCGTCATTTGGAACCGTGGCCGGCTGGATTTCGATGCGCTGCAGCAGCGCATCGTCACCTCCAGGGCCGCGCTTCCGGCCGTGGCCAATGAACTGCCCGCTTCGTTCGCGGCCTTCGATGTGCTGGCCGTTGCAGGGCAGGACACCCGGGGTATGCCGTTCACCGGGCACCGGCAGCTGCTCGAGGAGCTCGCCCGGGACTGGGCCAAGCAGTCATTAGTGAGGGGGCCACGTACGCAGCCCACAGATGATACGGATTTGCTATCAAACTGATAGCAAACGTATCAATAGCTCATTCGTAACTATCGCGGACCTGCTCGAGACCGATCCTAAGGGCGCGCAATGCCATTGGATGCTTCTTGCGGCCTTCGAGCTTCGCAACGACCGCAAGCAACTCCATGAGCTCACGGTCCTCGTCGAAACGAAGCAACATCGTCCGGGCGCTTCCCTTGTCCCTCGAATCGCTCAGTGTGGGCGTGACGCTGGGCCGCACTGGAGTCCCACGCTCAGCACTGACAGTCAGCGGACTCAGTAATGGCTCAGCCGCATTGCCGAAGGCCTCGATAGCCTCGTCCCTAGCCTTCTCGGACGCAGACCGCTTCTTGATTGCCACTACCCCATCAACTCCTCTGCCAACCCGCGGATTTCCCTCGCCGCTTTCGGGTTTTTCCACTCAACGACTCCGAGCCCCTCCCCCACCACGTCTCGGTACGCCTTACGCTCGTACAGGACAGTTCGCAGTGGCTCAATACTCGGATAGTCAGAAAGGTAATCCCTGGCGTCGCCACTTTCGGACTCGAACGCATTGGTAGATACCCGTGTAAGGGCCCCCCTGACGCGTAACGAGGGATTGAAGTCTCGGGCAGTTTCAATCAACCTATCGACAGTCGCGAGTGTGTCGAGATCAAACTGGCTAGATTGCGTCAGGACCAACAATTGATGTGCGGCAGTCATGGCTGTCCGCATCTCCTTGCTGTCCTTCCCTGCCACATCAACGAGGACAACGTCATAGCTCGTATCGAGTTCACGCAAGGTCTCGTGCAGGCTGCCAAGTTTCTCCACCACAAAGATGCGAGGTTCATGCCCAGCCTCTTCTCGGTCTCCCGCCCAGCGTGCAGTGGACCGTTGCCGGTCACCGTCCACTACTGCTATGCGCATCCCCTTCTTCGCCAACTCAACGGCAAGGTTGGTTACAACCGTGGACTTGCCTACGCCGCCCTTTTCACTACCCACAACAATGATCATGCCTCCAACCTAATGCCAGCGTTGATAGCAGAAGGCTAGCGACACACTACTCTTTTGATAGCACTATGAAAGCAGTATCAAACTGGGGAGTTTCAAACTGCTATCAAAGTGCTACTTATGGCCTCGCCGCTGATGAGTAAGACCCAAGGGGGCTGTCGGGGCGAGCCTGAACGCCGGCCCGGCCCGCGCCCCGGGAAAAGCTATGCCCATTCGAATACTGCAGCTATTAATGTGCTACAAATACGCTAGCATTTCGCTAGCATTTGTGACTACGGGATGGATAGCCACCACACAAAGGTAGCAGTGGATGGCGTGATGCTACCTTTTTGATAGCAGTATGAAAGTAGTATCAAATACTAGGCGCGGCCCGGATGGATGCGCGCGTGTCCAAATGCTCTAGCAGTTTCAAATCACTATCAAAATGCTAGTTTCGCACTGCCACTGAAGATCAGTGCCAGTGCTGCCCAGGCGAAGAGTGGAGAACTGGGGTGCCGGGCTAACCTCAAACACCATGCTAGCGAATGCGTATCAAAGAGCTAGCAGTTCGCTATCATCTAGTACGTAACTGCGGAATCAACTGCACAAAGGCATCACACCCGGGCCAGCACCACCTACGCTTGTCGATTGACACTAGAGACTATGCCGGTGGACGCAACCGCCACACCGCCGCATCATCCGGGGGCAGCCAAAATTCATCCCTTTCAGGTTCAAACATGTCGGACTCAAGGATTACAGGCTGCGCTGTCTTGAACCTGTCGAGGTAGGCATGCCAGATTGCGCGTTCATGGCGGTTCCGGCGGATGTGGTCGAGGTAGTCGTCGAGCACTCCGAGCCTGGCTGCGAGCATGCGAAGGTTCACTGACGTGGTTTTCCAGGTTCGACCACGGCGCTGGATCATGCCGAGTGTCTCCATCTCAGCCAACGCAGACGAGCAGGCGTTACGGCTGACACCGCTGTTACGGACGACCTCGGCGGTGGTGGGGGAGTAGCGGCCGCGTTCGATTGCCTCGTAGACAAGGGCAGCGGCGTCTCCCAGGGCCCGGAACACGGGGCGGATGGAGTGGATTTTTCCTTTCCGCCAGGTCAGTTCCCTTGCAAGTTGCTGGTAGTGCTCGGGGAGCCGGATGAGATAGACGTCGGCCGCTTTTTGGCGGGCGTCCGCAATCTTGGTGAGGATCCCATCAGAAGCCTGTACCAGGATGGGCAGCAACCTGGCGATGGTGACGTGGTGTTTGCCCATCGCGACGGCGAGAGTGCGGCAACCGACGTCCAGAATGTCTGTTTCTCTGGCCCGCATGTATCCCAGCAGTCCGCGAATCAGTAAGCGGAGGCTAAGGCCTTCGCGGCCGCGTTTTTGAAGTCTGTGGTCAAGGACTGCGTAGAGGATATTCTCCAGGTCGTTCACTAGTTGGTGCAGAGCAGCACTGCTCGGTTTCCCCTCCCCCCCTGTGGTTAAAGTCGGGCTTGTGTTGTTAATAAGTGCACTTTTCTCCCCGCGTTTACTGGCGAGTGGTTTTCGCCTGTTCGAAGCTGTGCTGGTGAAGGCTTGGGCTTTGGCCCACTCGTGAGGGAGGAGCCTTGCCTGGCGTTCTGCAGATCCGTAGAGGGCAGCGAGGCCGGGGAACTGGCCGGCGAGTTCGTTTTCTACGTGCTGCAGGGACCAGCCACAGGCACTGAAGTGGTTCAGCACGGCCATTCGTGCCTCGGACGGGCTTTTGTATCTAGCCGTGTCGTACAAACCGGTCCGAGCGACCCGGCGCAGCGGCGTCTCACTACCGGATTTCAGTAGCAGCGCCGGTAACCCGCCGGTCCGTTGAGAGGTCGCGGTTTTCGCTTCCCGGGCCTTGAGCGCGCGCTTGCGGGCCAGTTCCGGAGCCAACGTCGCACGCAGCTGCACCAAGCTCTGTGCGGGGTTGCGGTGGCGCAGGATGCCGTACGCCTGGGGCAGGGGAGTAATGAGGGTTTGGTGGCCACCGGATTTGTGGATGCTTCCTGGGACACGGATACACCCATCGGTGATGTTCTGGTGCGGGCTTGGGTCGAGGCTCGTGGCCATCAGGGCTAGTGCTTCGACTAGTTCCCGGGCCTCGGCCGCGTCCATCCGGTCTTGGAGCGGGACGTACAGGTGTCGTCCACCGCTGGGGGAGAAATCCTCCACAAACTTCATGCCGCACGCCGACAACAACCGGCCCACCCGGACCGCGTCCGAGTCCACCACGCCCTTCAGCGCCTTCGAGGTGTCAAAGTCCAGGCACAGCGTGGAGACGCGGCCATCCGCGCCGTGCACCATTACAGCGGCAGGACGTTCCGGTAAAGAACGAGTGATCCTCGGCGCATTCTGCGGCCGAGGATACTGAAACCGCTGCCCAATCCAACGCCCCAACCGGTACGAAGGAGCGCCAGCAATCAACGGAGCAAGACTCCATGCATCTTCTGGTCTCAGATGTGGAGCGACACCCTCAAGGGCATGCATTGACGCCAATACCGGTTCCGGTACCATAAGGACAGTAGTTCCTTTCGAGGTAACACAAATGGCACCCACAGCGTGGGTGTTGTAACAGCTCGGATCCGGATCTTGGCGGATGAGGGATCTGAGCGAAGGATTAGGAAGGTCCCTCCTTTTAGGAGGGGCCTTCTTCCGTTAGGAAGCCTTATCGATAGGCAGAGCTCCTTGTTCCTGGTAGTCGTCTATGTCGGGCCAAATCGGCAACCCGCGAGCATCCACCCGGATGCTCAGCAGGAGGCGTTCGGCTGCCTGTCCTTTGGAGAGCCCCATGTGGGTGGCAAGACGTTCCACCAGAGCCTTAGCATCGGCAGCAACGTCAACTTTGAGGACGACGTTGCCGGCCCCTGTACCCCGTACGCGTCTGTGGATGGCTGTACTCATAAGCCCGAGCCTATAAGTACCGGTACCGTTAAGTGCGCGGCTCGTTCGGCGTGTCGTTCCCATTAGACGAGGTCAGAAGCCTTTAGCCACAGCGGCCGCGGCGGCGAGCCACGCGCGCTTGGTAGCTGGTTGGAGGGCGTCGTAGCGGATGGGGCCATTGACCAGGGCGGGGTCGTAGGGGATTCGGACCACGGCTCGTACATGCGGGGCGAAGCCGTCAGCGATCCGCCTGGCCTCATCCTTGGCGCGCTTGAGCGCATCGCCGCTCATGCTGCGCTTGGCATCGGTGGACTCGGACACGATGACGACGGCGTTGCGGGCCAGCTCGGCATCGTGGCCCCCACGGGATTCCAGCGTTTGGAGAGTCAAGCGCGCGGCCTCGGCGCGGTCTTCGATGGCTGTCACGGGGACCACGAGCTGATTGGTGTGGTGGATCATTCGCCGCCAATTCGCGGCGCGGGCCGTGTTTCCGGAGTCCATGACGATCAGACGGTAGTAGCGGGTGAGTACCTGGTGGGCGATGTCCACCTCCTCTGCGGTTACTTCGTGGTCGCCCTCCTCGTTCTCGTCTGAGCGCAGGACGTCGAACTTGTCCGAGGTCTGGTGGTGGACGAACTGGGCGATCTCGGCTGCTTGGGCGCTGGGGGAGAGCAGCGCCTTTGATGAGTCGATGAGATCCAGGACGCTGTTGTTGTGGCCGCCTTTTTCGGTGCGCCAGCCGAGCGTGCCCTGTGATTCGTTGTTGTCCCAGGCTACGGTCGCTGCGCCGCTGTAGCGGGCCAGGATCGCGCTGAGCATGACAACGGTGGGGGTCTTGTTCGCTCCGCCCTTGCGGTTGACGACAGCTACGGTGCGGGGGCCGGGCCAGTGCTGGCTCACTGTGCGGATATCTTCCCGTTCGGCCAGTTCCTCGGTTGATGGATCCATGCGGAAGCCCAAGCGGCTGAGAACGCCCCGCCAGCCGCGCGTAGCCGGCTGGAGCACGGGCGCGCTAATGAGGAACGAAGTGTCTTTGAGGCTGCGCCGAGTGGCAGGCTCCACAGCGGCTGCTTTGGCGGCCGGTGCGGGCCCCTCGGCGGGCGCGGCTGTAACGGCTGCGCCGAAGGTCACCGGCGCAGCGTCGGCAGCTTGTGCCGGCACCTCCTCGGACGGAGAGGAAGCAGGGACCGAACTAGGCGTAGGTGCAGGCGCGGCCGTGGTCGTGGCCCTGGCCGTTTCGGGCGAAGGGGATGCCGTAACGGGCAGACGGTCCTGCTCCCGTTTCGGGGTGGGCTTGATCGGAGCGGCCTCGCTGACGACGCCTTCGGGGGAGACGATGATGAGGCCCTGCCCGTCCGGGTCCGTGGTGTTGACGCGGACGGGTCGGCCGAGCTGGGCAGCGGTTTCGGTGATGATCCGTAATGCATCGCTAAGGACGGCGGCTTCGTCGGCGGCCTCGATCGCGTGGGAGGTTCCGTTGATGGTGACTTCGCCGGTTCCGTTGGTGCGTAGAACGGCGTTGATCTTGGGGAAGTCGAGCGCTTGAGTTTCCATCATCTGTCCTTACTTTGTGCCGTTCGGGGGCGTGAAACGGTTGACCTGCCAGGGCTTGTCGGCTGCGCTGCGGAGCAGCTGCACGTCGTAGGCGCCGGCATCGGTGGGAAAGACGACATGGCAGCCGAAACCGTTGTTCTCATCGATCCTGAGCTGGCCCGTTCCGGTGATCCTGGTGACCGGGATGTTGGCCGGGTCAACGTATTGGTAATCAGCGGTTGCTTGGGCGGTCAGGACCTGGCCGAGCTCCTGGATCCATTGCTTGTCCGTGACCGTGGGACGGGCGTAAAGCGTCATGGCCTTGGTCGCGGTTTCCAGCGCGGCTGTTTCGCTTGCCTCGTCCCAAGCGATGCCTAGCGTGGCCGGTGCTGTGCCGCCGGGAGCCTGGGGCTTACCGCCTGCGCTGAGAGTGGCTGGGGTGGCGGCGGAAGCGCTGGGCGATGGTTCCGCGGATGTTGTGCTGGATACCGGCGCGCAGGCCGTGCACACGAGCAGGGCCGCGAGGGCTGTCAGGGCGCGTTTCATGGTTCCTTCGGTGAGTTGCTGCCGGGCAGGTAAAGAAAGGCGCTGGGAGTGCCGTTCTCTACTGTGCGGGTGTAGTAGGTGTGATCGTTCGGGGCGGGGTTGCCGTTGTAGCCCTCTTCCAGGAAGCTGCCGTCACCGCTGACGGCTTTGACGACGGCGACGTGGCCGTAGGTGCCGTCGGCGCCCCCGGTGCCGGGGGAGTACCAGACGACAGCGCCAACACGTGGCGTTCCACCGGTGGGCCAGCCCTTGGCGTCCCAGCCGTCTTTCCAGGTAAGGGCCGAGCCGAGAACGGCACCGTCAGGCCGGAAAGTGCCGTTCAGGATCTTGTAAGGGGCGGTGGTGCTGCCCAGTTGCTGGTTGACGCGCCAGAGGGCGAAGTCGACGCATTCGCGGTTGTACATGCCCAGCGGGGATGGCTCGTAGATCTTGGCCGTGCGCCACGGCAGGTCATCGTCTTTGCCGGATTGGCCGGGGATCCCGCAGGAGCTTTCCCCGCCGACATCGGTGATCTGAACGTCGGCCAGGGCGGCGACGACCTCGACGGCGGCCGCCCAGTAGGACTGGTAGTGGAACGGGTCGGCGTTGCGCTGGACCCGGTGCGCGGCCGTGGTCGGTTCGAGCTGTTCCCACCCGCTGACCTTCTGCAGGGCGGTAAAGAAGTTCGTGGCTGAAGCCGTAGGGTTCATCCGGTCCGGGTAGGACCCCCACGCGCCGTTGTCGCGCTGCTGAAACAGTCCCCGGGAGTCGGGCCCCGGGCCGTCGCCGTAGTCCAGGACACGCAAACCGGATTCGCCCATGGCCGTCATGACACCGATCGTCTGCCCCCGGGCCGACAGGCCAAGGGCTTTGCCTGCGTTGATGATCAGGGCCGCATTCTTGAGCTGCTCGCCCTCGTAGCCGGCCACAGCCACCTTGGGCAGCTGGCTTGCGTCAACGCTGACACTGGAACCGGTCGGTGAACAGACGTCGGCCGCGGCCTGAGAGCCCCCGCCGAACAGGATGATGGACAGCACCAAGCCGACGGGTGCAAGGACGGCGCCGGCGACCAACGCGGGCGCGCTCGTTCGTGATTGCATGTGTCCCCCTCACATCTGCTCGGCTGCTTCGCCCTAGGGCTGGTCCTCGTCGTTCACTTCCGGTGTCTGGCCCTTCCTCAGCGTGTTCCGGTTCTCCCAGACCCAGTCCTTGACTTGATCTCTGGCGATCAACCATGTCTTCTCGACTTGGTAAGCAGGAATCACTCCGGTTTGGAGCCAGCGGTAGACGGTGTTTCGGGACAACCCAAAGATCTCTTCGAGGTCCTGAGGCGTAAGACGCTCCGGGTACTTGGCGAAAAGTGCTTCCAGGTACTTGGGGTCCACGCTCAGTCCGTCCCACCGCATAGAGCCATCGTAGACCACAAATTGGTACTGTGATGTACTAGAAGTGACTGAAAGGTACTAAAGCTGTTGTTCGCGGTCACTTTTGGCCTTTCGTGTCGGATGGTACCGATACGATCTTTGCGGACATTAGTAGGGGATGTGAAATGCCGGTCTCAAAGAATCGCTGGGTGACGCTCGGCGCAGAAACTATCGACGAACCCGTTCCAGCTATCCCGGAAGAGCCGCCGTTCATCCCTACGGGGGCGACCAGGCCACAGCTGAGTGTTCCGCAGCCGGACCAGGCGGACCGGCTTCCCCGAAGGAACGTTGCGGGGAGGGAACCGAGCTTTTGGTGGCTTGGCGTCCACGGCGGCGCGGGCGAAACATCGCTCGCACGCCTGGACAAGAGAACCAAAGCCGCCGAGCATCAGTGGCCTTTGACGACAGCCGGATCCGTGATCGTCCTGGTTGCCCGGTCCAATATCCCCGGCCTTCGTGCGGCACGGTTGGCTGCGACTGAATGGGCATCAAGGTCGCTTCCCGGGATCCAGGTCGCAGGCCTGGTGGTCATGGCTGACGCTCCCGGACGGCTCCCCAAAGAGATCCGCGACTTCGCTCGCGTCGTCGGCGGGGGAGTGCCCCACATGTGGCATTTCCCCTGGGTGGACGCATGGCGCTACGGCCACGACGTCGCCGCCGAGGAACTTCCCAAAGAAGCCCGCACCACTCTTGAACAGGTGCATCTCGCAGTAACTTCCACCGCCGGACTCGCGGCCAAGTAGAAAGTAGAAACTCATGTTGTTCTCCAAGGCCATTGAATGGTCAAGCTTTGCCATCACAGAGATACCGAACCCGGGCACAGGTGAAGCGCCTCCCGGCTCTGAAGGCGTACTGACGATGCTCAAGTGGCTCGCATGGATCGTTTTCGGCCTGGCCGTGGCGGGCATCCTGATCACAGCCGGAACGATGATGATCAACAACCGACGCGGAGAGGGCGGCGAGCATGCCGGCCGTCTGGCGTGGGTCCTCGGCGGCTGCATCCTGGCAGCCTCCGCTGGCGGCGTCGTAGGCGCCCTGGTCTAAGGAGCTTCAGCCATGACTGAACCGACAGTGAACGAAGACCAGAATCCGCTGACCAAACCTAAGTTCATCATCTCGGCCGTTGTCGTGGCGATCATTGTCGCGCTCGGGGTAATCCTGGCCCTGGTTCCCAGAGGCGGCGGAACGGCGTCCCCTGAACCGAGCACTACCAGCACGAACACCAGCAGCGGCCAACCTACGGCGACGTCGGCGGCCAGCGTGTGCGGCCTGTCATCCGGTGACCAGGCCAAGCCGGCCACCACACCAACCGACACCAAATGGGAATTGGTTGGGAAGATCGCCGCACCAACGTCACCTACCCAGTTCGGCCCCGGCAAGACCGAAGCCAACGGCCTCCGCTCCTGCTTTGCACACTCACCCATGGGAGCCCTGTACGCGGCGTCAAACGTCGCCGTGCTTTCCGCTACGGGGAAGGCTCGACTGGTTTATGAGGAGCTAGCAGTCCCTGGACCCGAACGAGATGCACTGCTGAATCAGCCTGAGCCGCAAGCGACATCAGCTGTGACAGCGCAGATCGCAGGCTTCCAGATCCGCTCGTATGAACCCGATCGAGCCGTGATCGTCATTGCTGCAAAGGGCAGCAACGGTGCGCTGGTTTCCGTTCCTGTTCCGCTCCAGTGGCAAAGCGGCGACTGGAAGGTTGTTGTTCCCGCTACCGGCAGCACGGGCGGGGGACAGATAAGTGACTTGTCCGGGTACATTCCCTGGTCTGGTGTCTGATGGCCTGCGAAGGATGGGACACCTTCAGCATCGGCTGCCATGCAGGCGCGGCTTTGGAGGACGTCGCCAATGATGCCGTCAAGAACATGGCGAAAGCTATTGCCGATGCCGTAGGACAAACAGTCCAAACACTTGGGACATTTTGGGTGAACGTGGGAACTCCCGCTCTCACCGCAGCCCCGGGAGGGTCCACTGCGAGTGACCCGGTGTTGTTTCTGCAGAACAGTCTCTACTTCTGGACGGCCTCCCTGGCTGTGGTGTCTGTCCTCGTGGGTGCAGCCAAGATGGCGATTGAACGTAGGGGTGCGCCTTTGCGGGATCTGGTGCGTTCGCTGGCGACCCTAATCGTTGTCTCCGGCGCCGGTGTGGCAGCAGTGGGACTGCTGACCGTCGCGGCGGATCAGTTCTCAGCCTGGATCATCACTAATTCCACGAACGGGACCTCGTTCAACGAAAACATCACGGCCTTGTTGGCGCTTTCGGCCACCAGCCCGATCGGGTCGATCATGATCATCCTCCTGGGGCTCATCGCGATTCTGGCCTCCGTAATGCAGATCGTACTCATGATCATCCGCGGTGGCCTGCTCGTCATCCTGACAGGGATTTTCCCGACGGCTGCAGCTTTCAGCAACACCGAGGCAGGCAGGGGTTGGTTCCAGAAGTGCACAGCTTGGCTGATCGCTTTCATTCTCTACAAGCCCGCGGCCGCCATTATCTACGCGACGGCCTTCCAGCTCAGCGGCAGCAAGATCTTCGGAAACGTTGGTGACGGCAAAGACTTCGGCTCTGCGCTCCTGGCAACGGTCACCGGACTGGCTCTGATGATCATTGCCTTGTTCGCCATGCCAGCCCTCATGCGGTTCGTCACCCCGATGGTTGGTGCTGTCGCTGCCGGCGGTGGCGGTCTGGCAGCAGGGACGGTCGGCGCACTGGCTTCCGGTGCAATCAGCATGGGCAGCGCCGGACGCGGCGGCGGATCTTCCACCAGCTCGACGACAACCAGCAGCACCTCGAGCCAAAGCCCTGGATCGCAGGGCCCCTCGGGCACTGGCAGCCAGGGAACAGCAGGAACGTCCGGCACAGCGGGGAAAACAGGTACCCGGAGCGCCGGAGCCACTGGCGCGGCACCATCCACCGGTGCCGGCAGTGCTGCTGCAGGCAGCGGAGCAGCCGCCAGCAGTGGCGCTGTGGCCGCGGGCGCGGGCGGTGTCGCCGTACTGTCCGCACAAAAGGGCGTTGAAGCAGGCCAGTCCGCTTCCGGTGCCATCAAAGACATGAGCGAAGAATCCACGGGGGGTGCCTGACATGGCCGCTATCGAGAACACATACAGAGAACCGACCTACGGCAACTGGCGGCGTCCGCGCAAAGCGGGCATCGGCACCCTTGGTGGCCTGGCAACAGCCGGTTTGTTTGTTGGCCTCATCATCACGGTGATCTGTCTCTTTGTCGGCGGCTGGTTCGCCGGGCTCATTGCCCTGCTCGTCCTTGGGCTGGCGCTGGCCGTCGTCTCGGTGACCGACAAGCACAACAAGTCCGTAGGGGAGCGGATCTTCGCCCGGCTGGCCTTCCGCTCAGCACGGCGCAGACGCGCCAACATCTACCGCTCCGGTCCGTTGGGACTGACGCCTTGGGGCGAGTACCAGCTGCCCGGGATCTCCGCCGGCTCCAAGCTTTACGAGTTCACCGACTCCTATGGCCGCCCCTTCGCGCTGATCCACCTTCCCGCCACCGCCCACTACACCGTTGTCTTCGGCACCCAGCCCGACGGTGCATCCCTGGTCGATCCCGAGCAGATCGATGCCTGGGTAGCTAACTGGGGCGGCTGGCTGGCCTCGTTGTCGAATGAACCTGCCGTCGTGGCTGCATCCGTCACGGTCGAAACCGCACCCGATTCCGGCGCGCGGTTGCGCCGGGAAGTTGAATCGAACATCCACGACGACGCCCCTGACATTGCCAAGGCCATGCTCCGGGAGGCCTTGAACACCTACCCGCAGGGATCGGCCACGATCCGCGCATGGGTCGCGCTGACATTCAGCGCCGCCGCCCGAGCCGGAGGCAAACGACGCACGCCAGAAGAAATCGCAAGGGATCTCGCCTCACGGCTTCCCAGCCTGACCGAGCGTCTGGAATCCACCGGCGCCGGGGCATGCGCACCGTTGAACGCCCAGCAACTGTGCGAGGTCGTTCGGGTCGCATACGACCCTGCAGCAGCCCGGCTCATCGACGAAGCCCACTACCAGGGCACACCCGTTGACCTGGATTGGAGCGACGTCGGACCATCCGCCCATCAAGCGGACTGGGACGGATACCGCCACGATTCCGGGCACTCGGTGTCATGGACGATGACGGGAGCCCCGCGCGGACACATCCTGGCATCAGCGCTGGCCCGCCTGGTTGCACCGCACGGGGAGATCGACCGCAAGCGCGTCACCTTGCTGTACCGGCCGATCGAAGCCGGCCGCGCGGCCGCCATCGTGGAGTCGGACCAGACCAGCGCCCTGACCCGGGCCTCCTCGACCAACCGGCCCACCGCCCGCGCCCTGGTCGATGCCCGTGCGGCGCAGGCCACCGCAGCTGAGGAAGCCAAGGGGGCCGGGCTGGTCAACTTCGGCATGGTGGTCACGGCCACGGTGCTGTCCGCCCGTGACCTTGAGGACGCCGTGGCTGTCGTGGAAGGCAACCTCGGCCCGTCGGCACGTCTGCTGTTGCGGCGCGCTTACGGCTCACAGGATTCTGCCTTTGCCGCGTCCCTGCCACTGGGGCTGGTCCTGCCCAAGCACTTGAAGGTTCCCGAAGAGATCCGCGAGGCCATGTGATGTTCGGCAGCAAGACCAAGCACCAGCGCACACAGGCTCCTGCCTCCAAGCTCGCGGCCGCTGTCGCCCGCCGCCCGGGTCTGCGGGGCTGGCGCGGCCGCGGACAGGGCGAAGCCGTCTACGTCACGGCAGCCGACGAATGGCGCGGAACCTCGGTCCAGGTCTGTGGTCTCTGGCCGTTCGTGGGCGGGTCGGGCACCCCGATCCTGGGAGTGCCGATCGGCGTTCACACCGACACCGGAGCGCCCTTCGGCGCCGATCCGATCAGCTGGTTCATGCACGGCATGATCAACAACCCCTCCATGTTTGTCCTCGGCCTGCCGCACTACGGCAAGTCCACCCTGGTCCGGCACATCGTCCTGGGCCTGGCAGGCCGGAGCATCAACCCGTTGATCCTCGGCGACCTAAAGCCGGACTACGTTGACCTGATCGAAGCCCTCGGCGGGCAGGTCATCAGCCTGGGTCCAGGACGCGGCCACTTGAACGTCCTGGACCCCCGCGCCGCCCCGGGCGCCCCCCTCACGCAGCACCCCCCCCCCCCCCCCCCCCACCCCCGCCCCCCCGCGCCCCGCCGCGGGGCCCCCCCCCCCCCGCGCCGCTGCTCGCTGCAGCGGCGAAGGCGGAGAAGCTGGCCGAACAGCTGATGGCCGACTCGCACAACCGGCGCCTGAACATGATTACGGCGCTGATCACCATCGTGCGGAACGCCAAGCCCAGCGCCCACGAGGAATCCCTGATTGACCGGGCCCTGCACATCCTGGACGAGCGCCTGGACCGCGTTCCCCTGATCGGGGATCTGATCGAGGTCATCAAAGACGCCCCCGACGAGCTGCGGGCGATCGCCCTGGACCGTGGCGATATGAGCCGCTACCTCGACGCGACCGACCAGCTGCGCCAGTCGCTGTACTCCCTCGACGGCTCGGGCCGGTTCTCGGACATGTTCTCCCAGCCCACCGACCAGCCGATGGACCTGACCAAACCCGTGGTCTTCGACCTCTCAGGGATCTCCGACACGCAGCGCGACATCCAGGCGGCCTGCCTGCTGGCTTGCTGGTCAACCGGGTTCGCCACCGTCCAGGTCGCCCACGCCCTGGCAGACGCCAGCCTGGAACCGCGCCGGAACTACTTCGTCGTCATGGACGAGCTGTGGCGGGCCCTGCGCTCCGGTGAAGGCATGGTCGACCGGGTTGACTCGCTGACCCGCCTCAACCGCACGGAGGGCGTCGGGCAGGCCATGATCACGCACACCATGAGCGACCTCGAAGCCCTGCCCACCGAATCCGAACGGATGAAAGCCCGCGGATTCGTCGAACGCTCCGGCATGGTCGTCTGCGGCGCGCTCCCCGGAGCCGAAATGGAAAAACTGAATAAAGCCGTCACCCTCTCCCGGGCCGAGCAAGCCCGCCTCATCTCATGGGCTGACCCGGGGTCATGGACCGACGTCGGCGGATCCCGCAAACGGGTCCGCCCGGGCCTGGGCAAGTTCCTCTTCAAAGTCGGCGGCCGCCCGGGGATCCCGGTCGCGCTCAAACTCACCAGTGTTGAGGAGCGACTGCATGACACCAACAAGCGTTGGACGATCAGCAGGAATGGCGAAGGGGAGAACTGATGGGTGCACCAAGCAGCGGCAAGCGCTCCAGGATGGATGGCGAAACCATCCTGCTGTGGGTCTTCATCACCGTCGTGGTGCTCGGTGTCGGCTCGGTGGCCGGAGCCGTGCACCTCGGGTCGCTGCTGTCCAATGACGGCCAGCAGCTGCCGGTGAACCCCTTTGAATTGGTCTTCGGCCTGATCTCGCAGAAGGTCGCGTGGCCTGCGGCCGCCACCTGGGTATTGATCGGTTTCGGCGTCCTCATCCTCCTTGTGGCCGTTCTGGTGGTCCGCGCGGTGCTGCGCAAACGGTCCAAGCGGTCCCGCGTGGACGCCGCCGCCCAGCACATGGCCAAGGTTAAGGACTTGCGCGCCCTGAGCCTGCGCGGCGCCACGGCCACCGCCGAACGTCTCGGAGTGAAAGGCTCACCCGGCGTCCCGGTAGGCAAGACAGTCCTCGGCGGGCAGATGGTCTACGGCTCCTGGGAAGACATGCACATCGACATCTGGGGACCCAGGACGGGCAAGACGACCTCAAGGGCGATCCCTGCGATCCTCGCCGCCCCGGGAGCGGCGTTGGTGACCTCGAACAAGCGGGACATCGTTGATGGAACGCGCGACGTCCGGGCCGCCGAGGGCCCGGTCTGGGTCTTCGATCCGCAGTCCGTCGCCCTCGAGGAACCTTCTTGGTGGTGGAACCCCCTGTCCTACGTCACGGACGAAGTGAAAGCGGCACGCCTGGCCGACCACTTCGCCGCCGGTTCCCGCGGCCCGGACGCCAAAACGGACGCCTACTTCGACCCCGCCGGTCAGGATCTCCTCGCCGGGCTCCTGCTCGCCGCAGCCCTCGACGGGCGCCCGATCACGCAGGTGCACACGTGGCTGACCCGTCCCGCCGACGACGAAGCAGTGGACATCCTCAAAGCCCACGGCTTCACCCAGACCTCCAACGCCGTCGGCGGCGTCATCAACGCACCCGAGAAACAGCGCGGCGGCGTGTACGGCACGGCACTGCAGATGGCCTCCTGCCTCACCAACCGCCAAGTCGCCCGCTGGGTGACGCCTCAAGGCGACGACGATCGTCGGCCCCAGTTCGATCCGGCAGCATTCGTCCGGTCCAAGGGCACGCTGTACAGCCTGTCCAAGGAAGGCAAAGGCACCGCCGGCCCGCTGGTGACGGCGCTGACCGTGGCCACGGTCGAGGCCGCCGAAGAACTGGCCGTCCATTCACCCGGCGGCCGGCTGGCCACACCAATGATCGGTGTCCTGGACGAAGCAGCCAACGTCTGCCGCTGGCGCGAGCTGCCGAACCTCTACAGCCACTACGGCTCCCGGGGCATCGTCCTGATGACCATCCTCCAGTCCTGGTCACAAGGCGTCGAAGTGTGGGGCCGCGAGGGCATGCGCAAGCTCTGGAGCGCCTCCAACATCAAGGTCTACGGCGGCGGCGTCGCCGAAGCCGAATTCCTGAACGAGCTCGCGCAGCTCGTGGGCGAGTACCGGTACTCCAACATGACCAGAAGCCGCTCCAAACAAGGCACCTCCTACAGCCACGACGACGACCGCAAGGAACGCACCCTGGACGTCTCGGACCTGGCCGCCTTTCCTCGTGGCCGGGCCATCATGTTCGCCTCCGGCGCCCCCGCGGCATTGCTGGAAACGGTGCCTTGGATGAGCGGCCCGCAGGCCGATGCGGTGCGGGCCTCCATAGCCGCACACGACCCGGCCAACAGGCCGGCCGCCGCAGCCGGGAACCGGTGGATCGCCGCGGGTGCCTCCAATGAGTGAGGGCATGGGGGAGTGGGACGACGAACTGGAGGACCCCGCAGCCCCGACGGATCCGGCTGAAGAGGAGCCGGAAGCTCCTGAGCTGTTTTACCCGAATGTCGCCGCATTCGTCAGCGAAAAGCTGGCCACCAGCTACCGCCGGCAGCTCAACGTGCAGGGCGGCGTCACCTGGTGCCCGCAATGGTGGAAACACGCCGAAGCGATCAGCCGCCTCGAAGCGCTCTGGCGCGCCTGGGAATTCCTGCGCCTGGACGGAACCACAGGAATGAGCGTCTGGTGGCGCGACCACGCAGACCACCACATGTCTGTGCTGCTCTCAACAGATGGGCCGTTCAAGGGTTGCACCCCGGACGACGGCCACCGCTCCAAACTCGCCCCTCTACCCTGCGAGGAACCGCCCCCAGGGCTGTTCTAAACCGCGTGTAGCCGACGCTCAAGGTGACCACACGGGCTGTCCATGGTTGGGGTCAATCGGGTTATCCACGGCTGGAGACCGGGAGCCATCAGGAAAGCTCCCCCAGCAGCAGTAGCGGTGGATAACCCACCAGGATTGTCCCCGGCTGTGGGCAACAGGCCCATGCTCGCCCAAGCACTCGACGACGTGAATCGGCCGCCGAAGTCGACTCGAGCCCGATTCTTACTATGAGCCGCTCAGGCTGGGCAGTTACGGGCGTAGCTACTACTCTTCCAACCGCCAAGCCACAACTGCGTTGCGGTCATCCCGAAATTGGAAGCTTTGATAGGCTTCCCGGGATCTGTCTGACATCGGCGAGTACGAGACGGGCTGGCCGTAGAGCGTGTCATCGTGACTCAGCAGCAAACAGGCGTACATTCGAATATAGGTTCGAATAAGGAATAGGATTGCTATGGCTAACAACTCAGCAATTGAGTGGACAGAAGCAACATGGAACCCCGTAACCGGATGCGACAAGGTAGCAGCGGGCTGCGACAACTGCTACGCCTTGACGCTTTCCAAGCGCCTCAAAGCCATGGGTGCAGCCAAGTATCAGAACGATGGAAATTCCACTACATCCGGCCCGGGATTTGGGGTTACTTTGCACCCCGCCGCCCTAGACCAACCCCGAAAATGGAAAAAGCCCCGAGTCGTTTTTGTCAACTCGATGAGCGATCTCTTCCATGCGAAGGTTCCGATCTCGTTTGTTCAAGACGTATTCGACGTCATTGCCGAAACGCCCCAGCACACATACCAGGTGCTTACGAAGCGCGCCCACCGCATGTCGCGGATAGCGGACAGACTTACATGGCCCTCAAACCTCTGGATGGGCGTCACGGTTGAGAATAAAGCTTCAATCGATAGAATTTCGCAGCTACGGAATACACCCGCAACCGTTCGGTTTCTCTCCTGCGAACCCTTGCTGGAACCTCTTGGCTCCCTAGATCTGACGGGGATCCATTGGCTTATCGCAGGCGGTGAATCCGGGCCTACACATCGGCCGATGGAAGAGGACTGGGTGCGCGACCTTCGGGATCAGTCCGTAGCGAAAGACGTCGCCTTTTTCTTCAAACAGTGGGGCGGACGGACACCTAAAGTTAACGGGCGCGTCCTTGATGGGCGTACTTGGGATGAAATGCCCAAAAAGGCTAGAGAACTTGTAGCTTCTTAAAGAAATTGCACTAGAGTTCCTGGCGGATAAGTATTACGAGTCTTCTGATTAGGGCTTGTGACTTGGTTCTTCCTCTGCATCTCAGCAAGAGTCTTTCGTTTTACATGGCTCTTGCAATAGGGTGTGTGAACAACGACGTATTCTTCGATCTCTTCAATCGACAAACACCGCCCTCGGAACATCGTCGCCAGTTCATGCTGCAAGGGACGCGTGTCCACCTCGGGCTCAAACAGAACTGTCTGGCCATGCAGGAGATCCGAGAAGGTATATCCGCCACTCGGATCGACTTTCCACATCGCTTCTTTCATCACGGAGAGACCCTTGACACTGCGTGTACAGAAAAACAGATAATTACCCGTCTTACCCTTTTTATTGACCATCTGGAAGCTCTGCACAAATGGAAAGCCGCAAAATTCTTTTAGCTGTTTTTCATAAAGGTCATGCAAAAACTCGCCGCGGCGCGGGTCTCCCGCCGGTGGTGCATATTTGAACTCATCTGTTCCAAAGAGGTTCTCAAAGTGACTGTCGACATTGCCGGCAGTTGAAAACCGAACCACGCTATTGAAGTCGAAGTAGATGAAGAGTTCGCACTTTTCGAAGGCCAGCAAGTCCCTAATCAGGGCCATGGGAACATCTCGGTAGCCGAAAGGATCAAGAAAGGCGAATGTAGGGGCGAGGTTTTTCCCACCCAAGCTCTGCAGCATGTCCTTCGCCAATACACTGAAATTATTCTGGGAAGTCGTAACCACAACGTTGGCCGGCAACTCGAGTTGCTCTTCTACGTCCGCAACCACAGCCTCCAGCGAAGCGTATCGTTGAGGATGGTGCTCGTTAAAGATGAATAGAAACTCGCAGTGGTCCATGTTGACCAGATAAGAATGCTTTAGAAGGGCCTCCAGAGCGATCCTCGGAGAACCCGGTTCGCCTGATGCGTACACGCCGGGTCCTGCAAATCCGTCTAAGAAAACAACTCGACGCGTATAGCGGGAAAGTACTGGGAACCACGCTTGGAGGTATCTGACCAATAAGTCATGCTTCGCTTTCGTATGGGGTTCTAGATCCCATGTCGTTGTTGTGACCACTCTTCTCTACGCCCCCACACCTGAAGTGATATTTGTCTAGAGCTTAGAGCCTGACTAGTCGTTCAACACATAATTACAGTCCCGCGACACGCGGCCGCGCGAATCGGTCAAGACTGGGCAACGTTCGTGCAGCACGAGCGCGCGCTCGTGGCAGAAAGCAGACATCCCAACCGCCGTGTTGTTGTCAACGCTGAGTGTGCCCATATGGGCTGTCCATGTGGGGGGCAATCTAGCCATCCATGGCTGGCCCCTGGAGTAGCGGTGGATAACCTGTACGGGTTATCCCGGGCAGTGGGCAGCAAACCAGTTGTCCAAAGGCCTTTGGACAACTGCCCCACAGGCTGTGGGACAAAAGCCGAGCACACTGCCCAAACTCCACTAGCACTTGGCCGTCAGGTTGAAATCTATGACCACCCTACGGGCATGTCCAGAAACCCCGTTTCGCACCCTATCTTGACGGACTTTCAAGACGACTCCTGACGTCAGGTTGGGGTGTAACTCAATCGGACGGTGCACGTGTACATCGACGCTAAGCGGGGCCGATTTTGCGACGCTGAATGGCGCGGCAGCCGGGGCCGGAGCGCCAAGCAGCAGCAGGCTGTTTTACTGGCAGCCGCAGGATTGTCTGATGGCCAGTTCCGGTATTTGTTTTGTCGATCGAAGCGGGTGAGCCGGGTTCATGGATCCGCTCGAGCAGCATACGTGCCGCGCGGCGTCCCAAGGCTTCGCCTTTGGTGTCGACGCTGGTTAGTGGGGTGGCTCCCAGAGGGCTGCTCCGCCGATGTTGTCAGGCGATGCTGTCGCTGTGGCAAATGATGCCATCGGGGAGCGGGCCGGCTTCAATGAGGCGTTGACCGAGATCCAGCCCGCTGACGCACACCGCGATGATGGACGACGCCCTGAGCCGGGCCATCATTCTCACAGGGGACCTGCTGGCACGGCTGACGCTAATCCTCAACGATCTGGAGATTGACGAGGATCGCATGCGGACCAACCTGGAAATCACCCACGGGCTCGTTTCCTCCGAAGCCGTCATGCTTTCACTCGGTCACGCCATTGGCCGGCAGCACGCGCATGACGTCGTCTACGAATCTGCTCAAGAAGCGATCAGGACACATCGGCAGTTCGGAGAAGTCCTAGTAGGTGCGAACCCGACAGTCACCGCGCACCTAACAGGCGCTGCGGATCACCTGATGTCGGCGGTCTCGTAGTCGTTGTTCTGTCGTTGCCTCGGGGTGGCGTGTTGTTGTTCAGACGTTGGAAGCATCAGCGGCGCGGGGTTCCCGAATTGATGTGCCACCTCGTGGTTGCGGGTAGCCCAGCGCGCGGCATTGGCAATGACGCGCTGGATGCCCTTGTGGTGATAGGTGGGGTACGTTTCATGGCCCGGGCGGAAGTAGAAGATCTTTCCGGCGCCGCGCTGGTAGCAGGCCCCGCTGCGGAATACCTCCCCGCCTGTAAACCAGCTGACGAAGACCAAGGCGTCCGGGGTGGGTATGTCGAAGAATTCGCCGTACATTTCTTCCTTGTCCAGGATGAGGCTCTCTTCCACGCCTTCAGTGATCGGGTGTCCGGGTGCGACGTTCCAGAGGACCTCGCTGTCCGTGCTTTCCCTCCATTTGAGATTGCAGCTGGTGCCCATCAGGCGTCGAAAAATTTTCGATCCGTGCCCGGAGTGCAGCACAATCAGTCCCATGCCGTCGAGGACGCGCTGCTGGATACGATCCACCACAATGTCGTCGACCTCATCGTGTGCACCGTGACCCCACCAGACGAGTACATCGGTGAACTTCAGAACTTCGGGGCTAAGTCCGTGCTCCGGTTCGTCGAGGGTTGCGGTCGCAGCATCGATTCCCTGCCCACGCAGCGCGGCTGCAATCGTGGTGTGAATGCCGTCCGGATAAATCGCGGCTACTTCGGGGTTGTCTTTCTCGTGGCGAAATTCGTTCCAGACTGTGACTTTTGGCATCAGATTTTTCCTTTGGTTGCTGCTGTAGAGTCCGTGGCACGAAGGAGCGAACGGATGTCCTGTGGCATGTTTGTTTTGGATGATTCGATTGCGCCGAGAGTCATTGCGAGAGTGGGGAGGTTTGCCTGCCCACTCGTCATGGGAGGACGCCCTTCGCGGATGGCCGATCGAAACTCCGAAAGCGATCCGACGCGGTCGAACGTGTCCATCCTCGGAAGGGTGAGGACCTCGACAGGCCCGTTCAAGGGGCGCACGATGACTGCATCCGAGGCCGTACCGGTGTCCGCCCGGCCTGTCCATTCGATCGTGCCTCCGGAACATTCGATCAGCCACTCCCCGGCCCAGAGAGTCTCCTGTTCGGTACTCACCCAGCTTCCCTGATAGTTGACGACGGCTCCGCCGTCGAAGACTAGGGTGGCCATGGCAGCAGCGGGGTCCATGAACTTGCTCCACGAGGGATTCCAGGCGTGGCAGTCGATGTGCACAGGCTCCTGGCTGGTGATGTACCGCATGAGGTCAAAGTGGTGAATGGACATGTCCATGAGGAGTGGGTCGGCCAGTCCGTAGTGGCGGTTAGTGCCGATCGGAGCGCTGTTGGCGTACTTCCGGAACTTCACGGTCACTGAGCCGATGTCACCAAGTGCCTTTTCCCGGACGAGCCGGGAAACTGTCTGCGCCGCGGGGTAGAAGCGGTAATTCTGGCTGACCATCAGTAGCCGGTCGGAGGCTGCAGCCGTCTCCACCATCTGCTCTGCGTCGCTGAGTGTGGCCGCGATGGGCTTCTCGACCAGCACGTGCTTGCCTGCGGACAGGGCTTCGATGGCTACCGCCGCATGGCCGGGCAATGCCGTCGTTACCAGAACGGCTTCTGCATCGGTAGCTGCGATGGCTTCTGTAAGTGAGGCAAAGCAAAGGGAAGGATCGGTTTCGACGTCGGCGCTCAGCAGCTTGAGCATCTCGGGTACCACATCGACATAGCCCACTGTGCTCAGGAGGGTTGGGTGCTTCTTGAGTTCGGCTGCCCAGGAACGCCCCCATCCTCCGAGTCCTACCTGAAGGATTCGCAGAGGAAGCGATGGTGGATGGCTCAGGGACGTGGGCAGCGGAGAGGTTACGGTCATTGGGGTTTCCTTTCGTTGTTCCGGTCGCTATGCACCAGCGGTGTTTTCCTGCGATGAGGTTTTTCTGGCCCACGACGTAGACGGCGATGACGCCACCGGCAAGACAAGGAGTCGTTGAAGGCGAGACAGCCTTCAGAGGTTGCAAATAGTTTCTTGTCGTTGGGTTGGGGGTGTAGTTCAGGCTGATGGGAAGGTCAGAGAACACGCTGGCAGCAGTCGGGGGTGCTGGAGGCGTTGCGGTGGAGTTCCGGCGCGTCCTTCGGACTGGGTCTACACAAGGTCTGGTCAACCCGTCTCAATGGCTCCCTGGCCCACGGGGAACTGGTACCGCTGACCGAAGTCTTTGAGGACATTGAGATCGGAAGGCTAAGGTTCGGTGAAGACCTCAGGAAATCGCTTGGAATCACTGGCCCAAGCCGCGCTCATTGTTTAAAGGCATCCGATGAGGATCAATGGAATCCTGCGACAAAAGAGTGGCTCCGACAGACAAGCCGAAATTATTGGGCTAGCTGGTCGTTGCTTGCAAGGCAGCGCCCACGACGCCCGCAGAGTTTTCCAAGCTGGCCGGGATAACCGGGGCACGGAGTGACAGGCGTGGCAGGTATTCGTTGCTGCATGCCGAAATTCCCCCACCGATGATGATCAGGTCAGGTGAGAAAAGGAACTCCACATGTGACAGATACTGTTGCAGCCGGTCGGCGTACTCCATCCAGCTAAGGCCTTCATTTTCGCGGGCGATGGCCGATGCCCGGGATTCTGCCTTGTAGCCGTCAATCTCCAAATGGCCCAGCTCGAAATTGGGTACAAGCTTTCCATCAACTATGAGTGCTGATCCGATGCCCGTTCCCAAGGTAAGGACCAGGACAACGCCGTGTTTGTCCTTCCCCACGCCGTAATGGGTTTCTGCCATACCAGCTGCGTCAGCGTCATTCACGACGCAAACGGGCCGACCGAGCCGTTCCCGCAAGTAAGCCTGAACATCCAGTCCGATCCAGCTGTCGTCCATGTTTGCTGCCGACCTGGCCACTCCATGCTGGACTATCGAGGGGATAGCGACCCCGACAGCAGGGTCGGTCTGCCCAGGGCTTTCGGATCCCAGCTCATCGATGAGCTGGGACAAGGTGTCTACGACTGCATCGGGTCTGCCGGAGGTAGGTGTCCGGAGTTGACGGACGCCGCTGACCGGGGTGCCGTTACTCATGCTGATGATTGCACCCTTGATCCACGTCCCGCCGACATCGATTCCTATCCGAAAACCTAGTCCGGACGGCACGTCGGTGATAGCGGTTGAGGGTCGTGTCATCACGTTTCCTTTGCATAGTTATGGGGGCATGGCCGGAGGCGTTGTTCGGGTATTTCTTCGTGCTGCTCGGTTCGGCGGCATCGCAAGGAGGTGCCTCCCGGCGCCTAGGCGCCGGGAGGCTGGTTTCAGTGCCCGGTACGGCTACGGCTGGAGCCAGGCAGTGGTCGCACCGGGCAGGGAGTCCGCTTCGAGTGGCGAACTGGAGACCAGCACCTTGCCGGCGGGCAGTTCGAAGGCTTCCTTACCGAAGTTCGTGACCGAGGTCCAGCCGTTGGGGCGCCGGAAGGCCACGACGTCGGTCCGGCCGGTTCCCAGCCATTCCAGGGTTTCGGCGGTTTGCAGCTGCGACCGCAGGGCCAGCGCCCGGCGGTAGAGGGACAGAGTTGAGTCCTCCTGCGCATCCTGGGCTTCCACTGACTGGCTGGCAAACCACTCCGGCTGCGGCAGGTGGGCACCCCCCGTCCCGAAGCCAAACGAGTTGCCCGAGGCTGCCCATGGCAACGGAACGCGGCAGCCGTCACGGCCGATTTCCACGCCCTTGTTGCGGAAGAAGGCCGGGTCCTGGCGCTCTGAGTCGGGAATTTCGCTGCCGACTTCCTGCAGGCCCAGTTCCTCACCCTGGTACAAGTAGGCAGAGCCTGGAAGGGCGAACATCAGCAACGATGCGGCGCGGGCACGGCGGAGGCCGAGTTCGACGTCGACATCCTCCTGCTTGCCTCCGGCGAGCAGCCACTGCTTCCCGGCCTCGCCGGACATGATCTCGCCCTCGGCCGAAGGCCCGGACACGGGGAGCCCGTAGCGGGTTGCGTGCCGGACGACGTCGTGGTTGGAGAACACCCACGTGGAGGAAGCGCCGGACGCCTCAGCCTCGGCGAGGTTCTTGGTAATGATTTTCCGGAACTGGGCGCCGTCGAAGTCGGCTTGCAACAGGTCAAAATTGAACGCCTGGCCCAGCCCCTCCGGGCTGGCGTAGCGGGCACGGCGGTCCGCGTGCACCCAGGCTTCGGCAACGGCGGTGCGCGGCGGGTTGTATTCGTTGAAGACCTTGCGCCACTCGGCGTAGATCTCGTGGACTTCGTCACGGTCCCAGTACGGATGCGCACCGGCCAGGTAGAGCGCCTCGCCCTGGGCTTCAAGGTCTGCCTTGGTGGGCAGGGACTCTTCGAGGTTCTTGGTCAGGGCATGCGCGACGTCAATGCGGAAGCCGTCCACGCCCCGGTCCGACCAGAAGCGCAGGGTCTTCAGGAAGTCCTCGCGGACCTCGGGGTTGTCCCAGTTGAAGTCCGGCTGTTCCTTGGCGAAGATGTGCATGTACCACTGGCCGGGCGTCCCGTCAGGTTCAGTAATGCGCTCCCATGCGGGACCGCCGAACACGGAGTCCCAGTCCGACGGCGGCAGTTCACCGTTGTGGCCCAGTCCGTCGCGGAAGATGTAGCGGTCGCGCGCCGGGGCACCCTTGGGCGAGGCGAGGGCTTCCTGGAACCACTCGTGGCGGTTCGAGGAGTGGTTGGGCACGATGTCCACGATCAGCTTGATGCCGGCGGCCTGCAGGGCAGCAGCCATCTCGTTGAAATCCTCCAGCGTGCCGAGCCGCGGATCAACGTTACGGTAGTCGTCCACGTCATAGCCGCCGTCAGCGAGGGCTGAAGGGTAGAAGGGGCTCAGCCAGACCGCATCAATGCCCAGGTCCTTCAGATAGGGGACCTTGGCGGTGATGCCGTTGATGTCACCAATGCCGTCACCGTTGGAGTCAGAGAAACTGCGGGGGTAGATCTGGTAGACCGAGGCCTGGCGCCACCAGGTGGGGTCGGCCATGCGCTCGGATTTTGAGGAGTTTGCCGGAGAGGCGATGGTGGACAACGGTATGATCCTTTTTCTTATTATTGCGCGTTGTTGCTGGTGATTTGGTCTGGTTATTTCACGGCCCCGCGTATTACTCCGGAACGGTGGCACACACCGTGGGGCCGCTTCCAACCCATCCCATGCCATCTTCGGCCGGGTTGGAGGGGGCCCACGTTGCATTTTTGAAGGAGCGGACCTAGCTCACCGTGGTTACTGTGGCTAGATCCGTCGGCTACTGGGTTCCGGATACCGCACTGAGCAGGTGCGTGGCATTGTCGTATCGGAAAGTAACGGAACCGCCTGGGTGGTCCAGCACGATGTTTGAGCCATTTCGTACCCCGTCTGCTCCGTAATTTTCATCCCAATTGCCGTTGAGTGCTGCCTTATATTCGTACCGCCCGGCTGGCAGGTCCATGGTGAGGCGCGTCTCCCGGGTATTTTTGGGACTGATCGGATGGAAGGGCCGGAACAGTGTCTGCAGTCAGTCAAGCGGTTTGGCGTCGGGAATCGAGTTGATACGTGTAGCCAAAAGGGACTGCATTGCTGAGGCCGACGACGAAATGTCCGTCTCCGAGCCGGGTCACCAAGATGCCGTGCGTCCGTTGCCGCCTGGCGCTCTCGATCATCCTGTCCACCGCCGCAGTGATGCAGCGGTCCATGGAAGCCCCGTCGCGGACCCTGATATCAATGGGTTCCACATCTTGCATGTTCATGACTTGCTCACCTCGCTGGGTCGGATAAGTAGGGCGGTATAGCCCTGCGCTTTTTCATACAGGGTTCGAAGTTCGACGCCGTAAGCAGCGTACTTACTCCTAGTTAGGCAAGGAAGATTTCGGTCAGTGCTCCCATCAGGTCGGATTCCAGGTCCATGGAGTGAAGGTGGCTGATCAGCAGGGAGGGCTCGGGACACTGCTGGATTTTTCTGAAAATGCTGTCTTTAAGGTGGAAGTCGATCTGGGCGTCTGTGAGAAGTTCAAGCGCGCGGGTGGGGGCGCCATTCGTCGCCAGATTCATGCCGCTCTCAAAGGTGAGTTGGAGTCCGTCTTCGGTAGCGACGTTCTCCACGCTGATTGTGGTGGTGTTGGTGGCGTGGTTGGTCGTGAGTGTGTACTTCATGGGCCGTCCTGAGCTGGTGACGGCGACATTTTCCGGGGCAGCGAAGCCGGTGAACGACAGGTCATAGTTCCGCTGTGCCGGGAGCGCTGAAGTGTGGCCAACCGCAGGGTAGACGGTGAAAGTCCCGGCTTCCCAGTCCAGCTCCATGCTGGTGCTGGTCTGTTTCCTGGATGAAGTTTTTTCTGTTTCGTCGTCTTCGATCAAGTCAAACGACCCCGAGGCTCCGGCGAAGATCCGAAGTTCAAGGCTCGTGGGGTTGGCTGTTCCGTTGCTGGCTTCGCTTCGCTCGGTGAGGGGGATGATGGCACCGGCCGGGGCCAGGGCGGGAATGTGCTCCGGGCGGCGGTAAATGTACATGGTCCGGTCGCCGCGGTAGATCATGCCGGTGAAGAAATCGATCCAGGTCCCTTCGGGCAGCCAGGCCTTGGTCTTGCCAAGGTTCAGGGCAGTGTTCTGCGGCGAGGTGATCGGGCAGATCATCAGCTGCGTGCCGAACAGGTACTGGTTGGGCACCTCATAGGCTGCTTGGTTATCCGGGTGTTCGTAGTACATCGGCTGGATCAGTGGCAGCCCGTCGTGCGAGGCGCGGTGATTCATGGTGTGCAGGTACGGTACGAGCCGGTGGCGGAGCCGGAGGTAGTCCTTCATGATCTCTCCCGCGCCCGTGCGGAAGCGCCAGGGCTCTTTGCCGGTGAACGGGCTTGCGGAGCTGTGCAACCGCATGAGGGGTGAGAATACGCCGAATTGGGTCCATCGGACGGCGAGGTCGTCGTCCTTGTATCCGCCCATGTGCCCGCCGATGTCGTGGCTCCACCATCCGTAGCCAATGTTGGAGGCGGTGGCGGTGAAGTAGGGCTGGAAATCCAGGGATTCCCAGGTCACGATGGTGTCGCCGGAGAATCCGACGGGGTAGCGGTGGCTGCCGGGCCCGGCGTACCGGGAGAAGGTCAGAGGGCGTTTGCCGTCACGGGCGCTGTCAAGGAAGTGCAGGTGGTTCAGCACCCAGAGCGGGTCAAGGCCCGGCACTTTGGAGTGGCTTCCGGATTGCCAGTCCAGCCACCAGAAGTCCACGCCGCGCTCTTCCAGCGGGTGGTGGAGTTCCTCGAAGTACGCCTTGAGGAACTCTGGATCGGTGACGTCGAAAACGATCGGGTGTTCTTCCGCCGGATCCAGGCCGAGGGAGCGGGCGGCCGCGGCGTAGGCGTCTTCGTGGGCTCGGACTCCGTCGGCAGGGTGGACGTTCAGGGTCAGCCGCAGGCCGTTTTCGTGCAGCCAGTGCGTGAATTGGTCCGGGTCCGGGAATAGGTCCGTGTTCCAGGTGTAGCCGGTCCAGCCACTTCCGTACTTCGGATCGATGTCCACGTGGTGCCAGTCCATGTCCAGGACGGCGACAGAGAAGGGGATGTCCTCGGTTTTGAAACGGCTGATGAGTTCTTTGTATTCACCGGCTGTGTACCTGTAGTAGCGGCTCCACCAGTTCCCGAGGGCGAACCTGGGGATCATCGGGGTGTTCCCGGTCAGGCGGTAGAAGTCCTGCAGGCAGTCTCGGTAGCTGCGACCGTAGCCAAAGAAGTACAGGTCCTGTCCCTGCCCGGGCCTGGGTGAGAACCAGCCGTCGTCTTCGAGCAGCAGGGTGGCGCTGTCGTCGAGGACGGCGTAGCCGTTGCGGGACATCAGTCCCGGTTCCAGGGGCACGGCGCCATTGGCGTTGTCCAGGGTTCTGGCGGTTCCGCCGAGGTTTTCGCCGGTCTCCGAGTACCGCCAGAGGCTGTGGTAGGCGCTGAGGTTGCCCCTGACCTGGATGGTGAGGCCGTTCGGTGAAAAGGGCTTCTTGTCATAGGTCAGGTGCAGGTGCTCGGTGAGGATTTGCAGGTGGCCTGCTTCGTCGATGACCCGGAATTCGGGCTGGTCGAACCGCCGGTTCAGCGCCATTTGGGAGGCGCGGTCTTCGAAGGAGCCGTCCTCGTTGTATTCCATCCGGATCATTCGGGAGGTCAGGACGGTAAACCGGTATCGGTCACCGCGAATGACGGACGTTTCCGCCGCGGCCGGATCGGTTGCAAGCCGCAGATGAGGTGCGAGGCGTTGGGCGTCGAGGTGGGTTTTTTCAGATGTAAGAGTCACGGTGTTGGCCTTTGACAGTGTTCTTGTTCCGCCGCGTCCCGCTGGTTTCCGGGCACGGCAGGATACGGGCCGGGGTGAATGGCAGAAGCGGAGATGGAAGGTGGGTGTTCGTTCAGCCCTTGACGGAGCCGGAGGTCGCGCCGGCCACGAGGTAGCGCTGCAGGCCCAGGTACATGACCAGGACGGGCAATGAAGCCAGCAGTGCTCCGGCGGAGAAGACGCCGAAGTTGGTGTTGCGCTGTCCGTCGATCAGGCCGAAGAGTCCGACGGCGAGGGTCTTGGACTCGTTGGCGGTAAGGAAGACTGAGGAGAGGAGGACTTCCCCGTAGGTGCCGACGAAGGTCAGCAGCGCGATGGTGGCCAGGATGGGTTTGACCAGTGGCAGGACGATGAGGAAGAACGTTTGGGCGTGGGAGGCGCCGTCGATCCTGGCGGCTTCGTCCAGTTCCCGGGGCACGGTGTCGTAGTAGCCCTTCAGGAGCCAGACGTTGCCTCCGAGGACGCCGCCGAGGTAGGCAAGGATCAGTCCCCAGGAGGAGTTCAGGCCCAGTGCCGGGAAGATGTCTCCGATCTGGACGAACATCAAGTACAGCGCAATGAGTGCGAGCAGGGAAGGGAACATCTGCAGCAGGAGCAGTCCCAGCAGGAACTGGTGTCTGCCGCGGAAACGCAGGCGGGAGAAGGCGAAGGCTGCGGCGCCGGAAATCAGAACCGTGGCCACGGTGGCGCTGACGGCGACGACCATGGAGTTGATGAACCAACTGCCAAACTCGAGGCCGGGGGTGGCGAAGAGTTTGGTGAAGTTTTCCGTGGAGGCCGCGGTGGGGATGACGGAGGTGCTTTGGAGGGTGCCAAGCGGGTTCAGGGCTGCGGAGATGATGAACAGGATCGGGAAGACTGCGAAGAGCAGGGCCAGGAGCGCGACGAGGTAGCGCCATCCGTCGCGCTGCCACCAGGATCCGTGGATCCCGGGTCCGGTCCGGCGTTTGGGCGTTTCGGGTCCGGCGGCGGGCGTGGGCAGGGAGGTATTCAGGGTGGTCATTGGCTGTTTTCCTCCAGTGCCTGAGTACGGCGGAAGGTGGAGACGGACATGAGGGCGACGATGATGAAGATGAAGATCGAGATCGCCGCGGCGAAGCCGAACTGTGCTCCGCCCCCGCCGAAGGCGAGCCGGTAGGTGTAGCTGATCAGCAGGTCAGTGGCCCCCGCCTGGGGGTTGTCCGGTGCGAACGGGCCGCCCCTGGTGAGCAGGTAGATCAAGGCGAAGTTGTTGAAGTTGAACGCGAAGGACGCCACGAGCAGGGGCGCGACAGCGGTGAGCAGCATGGGCAGGGTGACCGCACGGAAGGCCTGCCAGGGTGAGGCGCCGTCGATTGTGGCTGCTTCGGTGAGGCTGGCCGGGATGGATTGGAGCGCCCCGGTGCAGACGATGAACATGTAGGGGAAACCCAGCCAGAGGTTGGTCAGCAGCAGTGCTGCTTTGGCCCAGAACGGGTCGCCGAGCCAGTCGATATGCAGGCCCGTCAGGTTGTTGATCAGGCCGAAGTCCGTGTTGTACATGCTGGCCCAGACGAGGGCGGTGATGAAACCGGGCAGGGCATAGGGCAGCAGCAGCAGGGACCTGGTCAGCCGTTGCCCCACCAGTTTCCTGTTCAGGACCACGGCAAGCAAAAGCCCCAGAGCGAACGTCGAAGCCACGGACAGGGCTCCAAAGGCGATGTTCCACGTAAGGATGCCGAGGAAGCTGTTCCGCAGTGTTGTGTCGGAGATGATTCTGGTGAAGTTATCGAAGCCGACAAACTGCTGCCAGCCGGGGTTGAGCGAGGGTCCCTGCCCGTCCGCGGGAACCCAGCTCGCATCGCGGGCGATGTACGTTTTGCCGTTTGAGGTGTCAGTGATGGTGTCAGTGGCCTGATCGTAGGTGTACTGCATTTTGCCCAGGAGCGCCTGCGAGAGTCCGACCTTTTTCACGGCCTCGCCGTCGCCGGCGGGCACTTGGAAGGCGTCGAATTCTGCTGACCTGGCGTTGACCTGGACACCGCTGAGGATGTCGTAGCCCTCCGCTGCGGTGACCTTTCCGCCGGTCAGGGTGACCTCCGAGGCGGGGAGCGGTTCCAGGCCGTCGTTGTCGCCTTTCTGGACCGTGCCGGCGGGGTCGGTGAGAAGGTAGACGAAGTCTGCGGTGGCCGGGTCGCTTCCTGACGGTACCGCAACGGAGAGGGTGTAGCGGGGGCTACCGGGCTGTTCCAGGATTTGGCCGTCCACCGTGATGGAGCGGATGGACTCTTCCTTGGACAGGGTGTGCCCGTCCGAGCTGTTGGTGAAGGCGGTGTAAAAGGTGTACGCGACCGGAAAGATCTGGAACATCAGCATCAGCAGAATCCCCGGCACCAGATACTTCAGCGGTATCGCACGGCCGGTGGCGTAGACGGCGACGACGACCAGGGTGGCCGCGGCGATGACGGCCGCGGCGATCCATTGTTCCTGGCCGATGGTGATGGAGATGCCCTGTATAGCCACAGCGAGCACCACGGCAAGCAGGAAGTACCGCACGAACAGGCCGAAGCCGCCCGTTCCGGAGGTGGGACGCAGGCTATGCCGGCGCTGCCCGTCCGAGGGTCCGGCGGGGGTCACGTCCGGCCGTTCTTTGAGTGAAGTCATGGAGTGTCCTTTCAAGGACGCCGGGGGCTGGCCGGCCCCCTTTAGGGGCCGGACCACCACGGTTGTCTCAGGTCAGCCGGCTGCCTTGATCTGCTGACGGATGGTGTCGGCGGCTGCCTTCAATGTCGACGCAGGATCGGCACCGCCGATGATCGCTGCTTCGGCTTTGCTGAACGGATCCCAGGCGACAGCCATGGCCGGGAATGTGGGACTGGGCTGGCCCTGGGCGGCGGAATCGCCGAAGCCCTTCAGGACCGGGTCGCTCGCGGCGAGGTCATTGAAAGCTGCCAGCAAGGCAGGTGCGCGCCCATCTGTCTTGGACAGGGACTTCGCCACGTCGGGGTTGTTGACCATGAAGTTCGTTACAAACTCTTCGGCGAAGGTTTTGTTCTTGGCCTTGGATGAGACATAGAACGTCTGCGTCCCCACGAAGGGCTGCGAGGGTTTTCCGCCGATTCCAGGGACTGGCGAAACTGCATATTTCACGCCGGACTTGTTGAGGTCCTCGAGGGCCCAGCCACCGGAAACCAGGAACGGGGCCTTGCCGTCCGCGAAGAGCGCGATCGAGTTGTCTCCGCTGATGGACGTTTTCAGGACCCCTGCCTTGGCGAACTCCTGGATCTTGGTCATGGCCGCGATGGATTCCGGTTTGTCCAGCCCCAGGTCGTCCTGGTTGTAGCTGCCGTCAGCGTTCTGGCCGAACAGATACCCGCCTGCAGAGGTGAACAGCGGCTGGAGGTGGTAGGAGTCACCGTTTTGGCCCACGGGAAGCGAGAGGGCCTCGGTGACTTTGCCCTGATTCTTCAGCTCCAGACCAGTCGTGACGAGATCCTCAAACGTGGCTGGGAGCTCCGGAACGAGCTCGGTGTTACGGATCAGCGCAACATTGTCCACCGCTTGGGGTACGCCGTAAATCTGCCCGTTATAAGTTACGGATTCGACAGTGACATCAACGAACTTTGACTTCGTTTCGGGGCTGAGGTTCAACGGTTCGATAGCGGCATTTTGGATCAGATTTCCAAGGCCATCCGCGGCGGTGAGTATAACGTCAGGGCCTTTGCCAGAGTTGGTAGCCGTTATGTACTGGGCGCGCAGCTCACCGGCGATGCCCTGCACCTCAACGGATATACCGTTGTCGGCACCGAACTTCTCGGCAAAAGGCTTCAGACTGGTGGCCGCGCCCTGTGTGGCCCAGATGACCAGATCTGCATTGCCACGCTCAGGGGCCGCAGTAGCTGACGCATCAGGTTCAGCGACAGCCGATGTGGCCGCCTCCGACGGGGACGTGCTGGTCCCTCCGCCGCTGCAGCCGGTGGCGAGAAGGCCAAGGGCAGCAAAGAGGGCAAACCCAGGGGCAACTATTTTTGGGGAACGCATGAAGACTCCTTCATCTCCGAAATTTGGTCGCCGAGGCCAAAGCCGACGGCGCTGTCAACGATTTCCCTCGGCCAGCTCAAATGCGTCAAATCACGTTTAGCGTTATACCAATCGGCGCACGAAGCTGAGGAAGGTTTAGCGTTATACTGGAAATGTAGCAAAGCGCTACAGCGACTGTCAATGGGGGAGAGGGCCTGACCGTACGATGGAGACTGTCATATGTACCGCGGTGGTGAGGGGATGAAGGCCATGGCCACGCTCAAAGACATCGCCAAGGAAGCCGGCGTGACGGTCATGACCGTCTCCAATGTGATCAACCGCAGGCACGATAAGGTTTCCCGGGCAACCATCGAGAGAGTCTCCCAAATTGCCAGGCGGCTGGACTACGTCCCCAGTGCCACAGCACGCAGCCTTGTCGCCAGGTCCTCTCAGCTCGTTGGCGTGCTGTTGCCTGCCCCCGATGATGAAGGGATCGTCCTCAGCACCCACAACGTGGTCGTCATCGGCATCATCGAGCGCTTGCTGCGCGACAACGGGTATCACTTGCTGCTGCGCGGGGTTCCCGACGTTGAGGAGGCCTCAGGGACGCTGCGATCCTGGAACCTGGACGGTGCAATCTACATAGGCTTTCTGGACAGCCAGATCCAAAAGATGCGGGCCACGTTCGACACGCCGCTGGTCGTGCTTGAGAGCTACGCTGCCAATGCAGACTTCATGAACGTCCGCCTCAATGACCTAAAAGGTGGCTACCTGGCGACCCGGCACCTTATCGAGAAGGGCCACAAACGTATCGCATTCGTGGGCCCGGATACGACCGAACGCGGCGTAGTCAAAGAGCGCTATGAGGGCTACAGGCAAGCCCTTGAGGAAGCCGGGATAACACCTGATCCTGCGATCGCGCTGACCTCCGACGTCAGCCACGCAAGAGGCATTGAAGCCGGGCGGCTGCTCTGCGCAGAACACGGCGATGTCACGGCCGTCTTTGCAACGGCTGACCAGCTTGCGGTCGGAATCATGGAAGGCGCCCGCACGGCAGGACGCACCGTGCCGGACGACCTATCCATCGTCGGCTTCGACAACCTCGAAATAGCAACCATCGCCAACCCTAAGCTGACGACGATCACCCAGGACCTGGACCGAAAGGCCCATACGGCCGTCGAACTCCTCCTACAAAGCCTGAAAGCGAAAGACCAGCAGCCACAGGAGACAGTTCTTGAAGTGGAGCTCATCGAACGCGAATCGGTGAAGGACCTAAACGGTAGCGAACTCTGATCGAGCTCTCCGCAACCCAAGTCTCGACAGCCGCCGAGATCGAGGTCTAAGGCCGATGGCTGGTGAGCGTCTTGCATCGCGATGATCTGTCGTTCCCGGCGGGCAGGGGTCCGGCGTGCTGACCATGGCAGCCAGCCGGGGCAGGTCATCCACGCCGCCCTCGCGCAGCTCACGGTGGCGGCCCAGTAGCTCCATCACCCGGATGTTCTGTTGTCGCTCTTTGTCGTCAGTTGCCGCTAGCGAGGATGCTCCACCATGCCGCCACGCGGAGGCTTTCCTCAGTCAACGCGGCCCGTTGACAGTCAATTCAACGCTTGCTAGGTTCATGTGAATGCTGAACGAACAGCACTTAGTGGCTTATTAAGTATAACGATAAACGTGATCTGCAACGCCAACCCTGTGATGTGGCTGATCGTTGACAGCGCCGTGGCATCAGTGCCCGACGGAAACTTTCGAAGATGAAGGACTCTGCTATGCGTCCCCCCAAAATTCTTGCCCCCGGATTCGCCTTCTTTGCCTCCCTCAGCCTTCTCGCCACCGGCGTAGGGACCAGCGCGTCCCCGTCCGAGGCGGCCACATCGACAGTGGCTTCAGATGCGTCATCCACTGCCCACATCCAGCCAATGATCAGAGGATTGGACAAGAACTCGCCAGAGGCTGGACCGGGGAGAGTCGCACAAGGTGATGTGATCGCGAATTTATGGGAATGGAACTGGGAATCGATCGCCAAGGAATGCGTGAACGTCCTGGGTCCGAAGGGCTACGGCGGAGTGCAGGTGGCGCCTCCGCAGAACTCGGTGAGCCTGGACAACGTGCCAAATAAACCTCAGCATCCCTGGTGGGAGGTCTACCAGCCGGTCGATTACACCTTAGATAGCCGCATGGGCACCGAAGCTGAATTCAAGTCCATGGTGGCCGCCTGCCGTGGCGCCGGAATTAAGGTTTACGCAGATGTGGTGATCAACCACATGGCCCGCGATGGCAGCGAATCGTACGGCGGTGCCACTTTCACCCGGTACAACTATCCTGGGCTCTACGAGCGCGCGGACTTCCACAGCCACCCGGAGGACTGCCCCGTGCCATTACCGGCGGATCCAAATGATGAGAACACTATCTGGAACTTCAATGACTACCGGCAGGTCACCAACTGCGAGCTGCTAAGGCTTCCCGACCTTCGCACCGAAACTAATGAAGTGCAGGACACACTGGCAGGGTATCTGAACAAGCTCATTAACTATGGGGTGTCCGGGTTCCGCGTCGATGCTGCCAAACACGTGCCTCAAGCGGACCTGGCTGCAATCAAAAGCAAGCTTGATAGAACCGTGGACGGGGACACACCGTACTTTGCCCTGGAGGTCATCCCGGGCGGTCCCGGGAAACTAACCCCTCATGCGTATCAGGAGGTCGGAGACCTGCTTGGCTTCGACTTCGCGTACCAAGTCAAGAACGCATTCAAGAGCTACAACCCCGGCAGTCCGGGAAATATCACCAATCTCGAGGTTTTTGGTGAGGACGCAGGTCTGCTGCCCAGTGAAAAGACAACAGTTTTTGTCCAAAACCATGACACCGAGCGCGGCAACGACACACTCAGTTACCGCGATGGCAGCACGAATACTCTAGCAACCCAGTTCATGCTGGCCTACGGATACGGAACCCCCCAAGTCTACGCAGGCTATGCCTTTGAGGGCCTTAAAGTGGATTCTCCTCCGTCGGACGATCAGGGCTTCATCACCGATACCGACTGCAGCAAGGCGTGGGCCTGCACCCACCGCAACACCGGGGTCGCGAATATGGTCCGGTGGCACAACAATGCGGGGGACGCCAAGCTGGAGAACTGGTACGACGACGAGGTCAACCTTATTGCGTTCAGCCGAGGCAACAAGGGATGGATCGCCATCAACAACCATGCCACCGACAAAACGCAGACCTTCCAGACAGGGATGCGTGCTGGTACGTACTGCAATATCATCCATGGTGACTTCAACAATGGCACGTGCACCGGACCTACCATTGAGGTGAACAAGCAGGGAGAAGCCACAGTGACTATTAAGAGCAAGGATTCAGTAGCGTTCGATAGCAATAACCTGATCCGGCACTAAGTCATCACTGGAGACGGGGGAGTCTTGGTGCCAGTCCCGGCCCGCAGCGCAATTGCTGCGTTCGAAGCTACGCGACTTGGTCACTGTAGTGAACCGGCATTATGAGGCCTGAACAGGGCCCTGGGCCCGGCATTTCGCCAGGCCCAGGGCCTCAAGCGCGCCAGATCTGCGTCAGGAGTCTTCAGCCTACTGCTGGCACAGCGACGCCAACAGCGCTACTGCCAAGTGTCAGTCCTGATGGATACGCCTGTGACCGAAGGGCTCCCGTGCAAGAGTGCGATGTCGAGCGTTGGACCCGACATTCGGCTTGCGGCACGTCATCGATCAGGGAGATGCGTGGTAACGGCGCTAGTCGCGGTCGTCCAGTGGTCCCCCTGCTAATTACTTGGGATTAGGGCGGATTAATTCATCAGATGAGATACGTAGAGTACAACTCGCACCGCTGCTGCGCTGGCTCTTGGCATGATCATCTAAAAAAGCGCCTGTTTGGACCTGTGGGACCCCGGGGCGCCCTGCAATGTGCACGGCACGCAGCCGCTTTGCGTAGTCCCTCGGAGGTGAAGAGCTCTCCCTACGGATCGTTAGAAGTAACAGCCCCTCCTTCAGTAATCCTCCGCTAATTTCCGATCGCCGATAATGAATATTCCGTCAAGGTAGGGCGCGGAGCAGCGGAGCGCGGCTGGCACCAAGTCACGCATTATCGCTTGGCCCTATGTCCTCGAGTTCTCATCACTCGGGCGGCACCCGCCACTTCGTGTGTGAGCGTCAAAATTGTGGGAAATTCCTTTTTCTTGACGGTGGCTCACGATGTTCTCAGATCCCACCCTGACAGTCAGAGGAGAAGGAAACGGGGGGAGTAGCTCGAGAATCGTCGAAATAGGCCAAAGAATCTGGACCTGATGAAGTCCGTTTGGGGCAGGGGGTGTCTAAGTCATATGTCGTGGCTGGGCGGGCCTCTGAGAACGAGCAGGAACTCCGCCCACAGGCCCTATCCTCCCTTGTCAGGCGGTTTTGACGTCAGGATGGGGTGTGCTTTAAGCAGACGAACTCCCGCCCGTGAGCTAGGTTCATGGGATTTAAGGAAACCGGCTCTACACCGGGCCTTATTCGCCCAACTTTTAGCTGCTGGTCCTGCAGCGCTGTCGCAGGCGAATAGTTTCAAGTCGAATATGCATGCGCACCAGTGGCCAGCCTGAGGGCACTTTTCGGCCTCCTCGCTGGGCGTTCGACAGTGGTTTGCCTCCTTTTCAGCTCATGGGCAAAGCCCATGGTGTCCCTCTTGGAATGTCAGGCGGGACCCTAACAGAGCCTCATCTGGCGACATGAGACGGCGCACGCCGTCGTATTCTGCGGGCTCCCCGAAGGAGGCCGACCGCCCTTCAGGATCTGCGGCGGTCACCGTGGCAGAGAGACCGGCAAGCAGGTTTTCGAGGTGGTGCCGTGCCATGGCAAGGCGTGAATGGAACTCCTGTCCTGCTGGGCTGCTGCGAATGTTCCGGCGACGGCTTCAACCCGCGCCCCGCAGCCTACGGCTGTCATGTCAGCTGACTGGAGCCCGGGCGGGCCGTGAGCAAACGCCAAAGGGTAAACACAGTAACGGCGCCGACCAGTGCCATGGTTCCTGTGCCAAGCCCGGAATAGCCGACGGCGGCGAGGACGGGTCCCGCGAGGGCTCCGCAAGTTGCACCGGTGAGGTTCATGAGGAGGTCTGAAACACCTTGCAGGGGTGCCCGTTCGGCTGCGGACACCGAGTCGCCCACGAGAGCCGAGCCGGAAACGATGGATGCCGACCATCCCAGACCCAGGAGGATCAGGCTCGGAGTCACCATGGTGTGCGGGGCGAGCCAGGCGAGCACCAAGGATGCCAGCAGCATTGCCTGCCCCGTCAGCAGCACGGGAATCCGGCCGAGGCGGTCTGAGAGCCACCCGAACAGTGGTGAAAGGCCGAACATCCCCGCAATATGGAGGCTGATGGTCATGCCGACGACGGCGAGGCTCGCCCCATGATCGTGCAGATGCACCGGGGTCATTGACATGAGAGCAACCATGGCGCCATGGCTGAGCGCCACCACCGTCACGGCGTAGCGGGCGCCGGGATTGTGGCGAAGGATCTTGAAGCCGGAATCAGGTTTGGTTCTGGTGCCGCTGTCTTTTCCCGGTTTGGGCCCCCGAACCGGAGGCTTAAGCCGGAGGCCCGCATAAAAGACCAGGGCGGCAAGTAACTGGGCCACCACTGTGAACGCGAAGGCGCCCGTTAGCGCCGGCAAGTGGACCAGCCTGCCGAATGCCTCTCCGGGTTCGAAGAGGTTGGGGCCCGAAACCGCACCAATGGTGGTTGACCATACGACGATGGAAAGGTCGCGGCCACGGCTCTTTGGCGTTGACAGATCCGTGGCAGCGAAGCGGGCCTGGAAGCTCACAGCGGTTCCCGCGCCAAGCAGGATGAGCCCAATCAGCAAGGCCGGGAAGGACGATATTGCCGCCGAAGCGATAGCCAGGGCTGCACCGAATCCGGACGTCAGCGATCCGGCCGCGAGCGAAACTCCCCGTCCCCGTTTCACAGCGGTGCGGGCCAAGGGGATGGCAAAGGCGGCGGCGCCGAGTGTATTCATCGTGGCGGCCATTCCGGACCAGGCCGTGGAGCCGGAAACCTGGACGGCAAGAAGGGAACCGAGCGAAAGCGAGGCGCCCATTCCTAGTCCGCCGAGGACCTGTCCTGCGATGAGAACGCTGATGGTGCGCCGCTGCCCTTCGTGCCGCTCCGGGGCGTCCGTTTCAACCGCTACTTGATGTGTGGCAGGAGTTTCCATGTTTCTGACTTTCTCCGTGAACCGGGCACGGCAACAGAGGGGAAGTCCGCGGATCAAGCGGAACCTCCCCAGTGCCGGACCTTAGCCCCAAGTGGTCTTGATGCTTTCGATGAAGGTTCTGAACTGCGCCACCATGGAGAAACTCCCCGGAGCGCACAGCCATTGCTGCTGCATGCCGTCAAGGACGGCGATGGTGTTGTTGACGATTGCCTCCACGGGTGCGTCCTGTGCGACGTCCCCGTGGACCTTCCCGTCTTCCAACGCTTCGCCAAGCCACCGGCGCAGGCTCGAATAGTGGTCCAGAAGCCATTGATGCGCGGGATGTCCTGGTTCGGTGGCTTCGGCGGAGAGCCTCACGAAAAGCCCCACCCAGTCGGGCCGGGTGGAGTTCCTCGCAACCAGGGACACCAGGGCATCGAAGGCTGCCCAGCCCAGCGGAGCCTGCTCGCCGTCGAAAAGGAAGTCAGCATCTTCCTTGGAACGGTGCTCAAGCACCGCCGCCAGCAAGACCGTTTTGGACGGAAAATGATGAAGCAGACCCGATTGCGAGAGACCGGTCTTCACCGCGACATCGGCAATGGACGTTCCACCGTAACCGCCCACTGCAAAGAGCTCAATCGCGGCCTGGATCGCCTTCAGCCTTGCAGTTTCCCCGCTTTGACGGCGCCGGGGGTGCTCCCGCTCTATTCGGTATCCGGCTGGATACGACATGGTTTACTCCTTGCTTCTTCCGGCCACTACGGCCTCGTGTCTTGTGGGAGCCAGTTCCAGTCTGACATCGCCAAGTCCACGCGCGACGACGACCCGGCCTCCGATGATGTCATCCCAACGATGGGCCGTACTGTTCCACAGCCGTTGCGCGCGGGGGTCGCAGCTGACGTCGATGCTTGCCTGCCCGCCGGGTCCCAGGTGAAGCTGCGCCCAACCGATGAGCCGTGGAGGAACGGAACGGTCATCAGGGAAGCGGTAGACCTGCACTGTTTCTGTTCCTGCGCGGTTCCCTACGTTGCCGACGGCGACACGCACGGACTTCACAGCTTCCCCCTCCATGGACGTGATCTCGGCGGCCTTGTAGTCCCATTCGGTGTAGCCGAGGCCATGTCCGAACCAGAAAAGGGGCTGCTCAGAGGAGGTGCTCCATCCCCTGTATCCCACTCCTGTTCCCTCTGAATACGGGAGCCTGCCGTTACGGGGTGCCACTGACCACGCCGGGCCTTGGCCGTCCCGGGCAGGGAAAGTGGTGACCAGGCGTCCTGCAGGTTCGACGTCGCCGGTCAATGCCGCGGCAATGGCGTCGCCCGCTTCCTGTCCCGGCAGGCCGGCAAAGACCACCGCGTCCACGTCCGCGATCCACGGCATGAGAACCGGCGTGGCGGCATTCAGGACCACAACGGTCCGCTTCGCCACGGCCGCCACCGCCGCCACAAGCGCATCCTGGTCCCCGGGCAGGGAGAGGGTGCTCTTGTCCTGGCCTTCCGTTTCCTGTTCCTGCGTGTAACCGACGACGACGACAGCCACGTCTGCGTCAGCGGCGGCCGCCACAGCGTCCCGGATGGCAGCAGCGCTGTTTTTCAGCGCGGGTTCCGCGACCAGGCCGATGAGGCGATTCTCGTCCTCAGCCTCAGTGGTCGCGCTGATCCGCGCTCCCGGACCGACGTCCAGTGGTGTGGCATGGCTTTTGGGACGGAAGAAGCCACCGCCCGGACCGTCGTGGAAGCGGGTCCGGAAGGACTCCCGGTATCCGGACGCGGAAAGGTCCCAGACGCCGGCCCCGCGGGTGCCGATCATCATCCTGGCGGGCTTGTCGAGTGCCAGCTCGGCAGAGAGCTCGATGGACGCCGCTCCGGAAGCCCAGCTTTCCCCGCTGACCTCAAGCTCCGGGACATCCAGGTGGCGGGTGCCGAGCAGATTACCTTCTTTGTCGAAGGTCCGGGCGCGCACACCACGGGTCCCGGTTTCCGGATCCCGGAGGAGTTCCGGATTCGCTGCGAGCCATTGCGTCCGGGTTTGAACCCCGTCGACGACGGTTACGCGGTCCTCGCCGAGGGCCCGCGCTATTCCCGTGGCGGCGCTGACGACGTGGGGCGGGCGCACGATGGCGGAGCCGCCACCTTGCGCCACGGTATCGATCCCGTGACGGCCGATGATCACCACGCTTTCCGTGGAGTCCCTGCGGAGTGGAAGCGTGTTGTCGCGGTTGACCAGGACGGCCATGCTGCGGGCAGCGAGCCGGCGCAGCTGTCCGCGGCGTTCCGGGCTATCAGGGCGGGGCAGGTTCCGTGTCCAGCTGCGACTCTCGTCGAAGGCCCCCACCCGTGAGGCGAGCTTGAGAAGTCTGCGGACGTGGTCGTCGATGGTGTCCTCGGAGACGTCACCTTTCTGGACGGTGGCAGTCAATGACCGGCTCCAGGGGGTGTCCGGTCCGGGCATGACGAGGTCCAGCCCACCGTTGGCGCTTTCCACGACTGTTTTGGTGGCGAGCCAATCGGACATCACGAGCCCGTCGAATCCCCATTCCTCTTTTAGGACTTTGTTCAGGAGCTCGTCGTGCTCGGTGGCCGCGATTCCGTTGATCTTGTTGTACGAGGCCATGATCGTCCAGGGTCGGGCGTCTTCCACCATGATCTGGAAGGGCAGCAGATACAACTCCCGGAGGGCATCTTCCGGAACCACCGAGTCCACCGTGGTGCGCTCGGTTTCGGCTTCGTTGGCCAGGAAGTGTTTTGGTGTCGCCGCGATCCCCCGTTCCTGCAGGGATTGTACGTAGGCTGCCCCGAGGTGACCGGTGAGGACAGGGTCTTCGCTGAAGCATTCAAACAGGCGCCCTCCCAGCGGGGTCCGGTGAAGGTTTACCGTGGGGCCCAGGACGACATGGGTTCCTTGGTCCTCTGCTTCGTCTGCAAGGATATGTCCGACCTCGCGCATCACGTCCACGTCCCAGCTTTGGGCGATGAGCGTTGCGTTAGGCAGCAGGCAAGAGACCCGTCCTCCGACCACCAGCGGACCGCGTACCCCTGAGGGCCCGTCGGACATCACGATTTCCTGAAGGCCGATCGCGGGCTCATCCGACAAGCTGAACATCCTTGCCCCGGAGAGGAGCTTGACCTTCGAAGGAAGGTCCAAAGCGGCAATCGCCTGTTCGATGGCGCTTCCAAGGTCCTGGCCCATGGCTGCGCTCTCCTCGCTGTCTGCGCTTGTCGGCACGTGATATTCGCTCATCGGACCTTCTTTACCGGAAGAATCGTCAGCGCACCGAACAGGGCGATCACGGCTGCCACGGCCAGCAAGAGGTCGTAGCTCCCGCCACCCATTGCGAGCAGTGCAGCTGATACTGCCGGCGCAAGTGTCTGCGGGCCGGCCATGGCGATGTTGAAGACACCGAGGTCCTTTGCTGTGTCATCCGGGTTGGGGAGGACATCAATGACGAGGGCAAGGTCAACGGCGATGTAGGTGCCGAAGCCGATGCCGATAACCAGTTCCGCCCAATAGAAGCCGGTTGTAGAGTCAGCCAGGGTCAGCATCCATGTGCCTAGGCCGAAGATGATGGCTGAGATCCAGATAAAGACCTTTCGACGCCCGAGCCTGTCCGATAGCCATCCGGCAATTTGGCCTGCAGTAACCAGCGCGAGGGTGTAAATGAGGACACCGGTGGCCAAGGCACCTGCTGCGTCCTGTTTGGAAAGGCCCAGGTCCTGCTGCAGGTACAGGAGACGGAACGTGACGAACATGAACAATGCCAGGACGACAAGAAAGCGTGAGATCCAGGCAAAGGCGAAGTCCGGGTGCTTGACCAAGATGCGGATATGGACGGGCGCTGCTGAACTCACTAAGCAGCGCCGTCATCAAGGGCCTTTGTCCAGGGGGAGGGCCCGGCCTCTCGGTCTAGGGGAAACAGGGGTTGGATTCTTCCCGAATGTCGGAGCCAGCTACTTTCTGTCAAGTTTCCGGGGTCGCTTGGGATATATCTGGGACGTACAGGCCATCGGATAGGTTGCCGCGTCGCGCTCGGTTGCGGCTTGGCCGCATCGGTTCCAAGGACTTCGCAGAGGGAGCCGGCCTAGTGCTGGTGGACAAAAACGATGAACCGTCTGGTCAATCACACCTTCACTCCCCATGCCATGTCCCCCGATCACTAGGCGGCCATATGCGCCACCGTGTATTCCATTCCGTTGCCACTGGAATCCGCCCGGCACGGATTCCAGCAGATGCTCGATGGACAGACTTTCGGAAAGATCGTGTTTCAGCCTTAGGGATTCCTTTGTCCCGCAATGCACACCGGTGCTGCCGTCAAGAATAGGAGCATCCACTCGTAGCTGCCAGTAGTCCGCCATCCCTGGCCCTGTCGCGGCCCCGCGCGGCGATCCACCTCCTTAGTACCGCATTCCATCCAGCTGCGCGAACCCCTCACCCCCGCCCGATAGCCAGCGTTCTTGCAGACAACAGCTGCCGGGACATTTTGCCATTACCCGTTCAAGGAGAAAAATGAATCGCAGTGCAGATGTTGTCATCGTCGGGGCCGCGCGTACACCGCAGGGCAGGCTGATGGGCCAGCTCGCTCCGTTGTCCGCCGTTGAGCTCGGCGGCGCCGCGATCGCCGGGGCGGTGGAGAAGGCGAAGATCCGCCCGGACGCCGTCGAGGCGGTCATCATGGGGCATGTGCTCCAGGCGGGGGCCGGACAGAATTCTGCCCGGCAGGCCGCCGTCGCAGGAGGCATCCGCTTAGCGCCCACGCAGCCACCGTCAACAAGGTCTGCCTCTCCGGGCTGAGCGCCATCATCGAGGCCGCCCGGCTGCTGAGGCTGGGAGAAGCCGAGGTGGTGGTCGCCGGCGGACAGGAATCCATGAGCAACGCCCCGCACGTGCTGGCCGGTTCCCGCGCCGGGCACCTTTACGGTGACACTGCGCTGATTGATTCCGCCGCCCACGACGGACTCACCGATGCCTTCGATCACGAGGCAATGGGACTAGCCACAGACCGGGCCAATGGTGCCTTGGGCATCCTTCGTGCGGATCAGGACACAGCAGCCGCCGACTCTCACCGGCGTGCCGCCGCCGCCCAGGCCGCCGGACTCTTCGATGACGAGATCGTCCCGATCAAGGTCCCGCAGCGCCGCGGGCAGGCCGAACTCGCAGGAACCGATGAGGGTGTGCGCGCCAACAGCACACTGGAGTCCCTCGCCCGGCTCCGGCCGTCCTTCTCCCCAACCGGCACTGTTACCGCCGGCAACGCCTCCCCGCTTAATGACGGTGCCGCCGCCGTCGTCCTGACTACGCGCGGCTATGCAGAGAGCCACAGCCTCAGGATCCTTGCCACGGTCGGTGCCCCGGGACAAACCGCAGGCCCGGATACCTCGCTCCCGGACAAACCAGCCCGCGCCATCAGCAAAGCCCTCAAGACAGCGGGCTGGACAATCGAGGACCTGGACTTCGTGGAGATCAACGAGGCCTTCGCCTCTGTGGCCCTGCACTCGGCGGCACTGCTGGGTCTCGCCATGGACAAGGTCAACGTCAATGGGGGAGCGATCGCCCTTGGCCATCCCATTGGTGCCTCCGGTGCACGCGTCGTTGTCACGGCCGTGCATGAGCTGATGCGCCGCGGCACCGGCAAAGCCGCCGTCGCTCTGTGCGGGGGCGGCGGCCAAGGCGAAGCGCTGCTGCTATCCCGCTGAGATTCCAAGTCGCCGCACGTATCTGTCGCTTGAACGCCTGGAAGGTCCCCCAGATCGCCCGTGACGAACGCGGCTAGCTCTTGGGGTCCCGAGAAGGAGCCGTGAAAGACTACCGGCCCGCTTCCTGTCACCATGGAGACCACGCGGGCTGCGGGATGAGTCGCGCGAGAACGTCCAGACGGCGCCAATGAATTTGGCCGAATTTAACTATATGGTTGCCGCTAACGGGAAGCCCACAGCTGCGGTTCGACCTCCACCGAGGGGCAATGACGCCTGTGGCCAGCAGCACTTGGATGGTTCTGGAAGCTGTGGAGCTGCTGACATTCAGACTGCTGGCTATCTCTGCTGCGGAGACCCGCGCATTTCATCCAAGTTCTGCCATGATGCGAAATTCGAGCTCCGACAGGCGACTGGTGCCTTGCCTCAAATGCACGGGCTTTCATGGGGCCGTAGGTCAGTCCGGGATGCCCGTGTCGCGGCTGTGCTGCCCGCTTCAACGTGAAATCGGTAGTCTGGAGACAGGGGTAGAAGTCACCGAAGATGTGCGTAAGGAATGCGTGTGGTAACGAGCAAGGACGTGGCCGCCCGTGCCGGGGTAGCCCAAAGCACGGTTTCTTACGTTATGAGCGGGAAGAGATCTATCTCGCCGGAAACCCGCGCCAAAGTCGAAGCTGCGATAGCAGAGCTTACTTACCATCCGAATGCTGGAGCGCGCGCCTTAGCAAGCAACAGGACGAGCGTCATCGGCCTCGTGGTCAGTATGTCCCGGACGACGGAAATGGCCGGATTGCTGCCCTTCATAGAGGCAATAACTTCGGATGCCCGTGTGCGTGATCATGACGTCGTACTGGTAACCGAGGAGGCCGGAACGGCAAGCCTGGAACGACTGGCGGGAAGGTCACTGGTTGATGCCATCGTTCTTATGGACGTGCACCTGCATGACGTCCGGCTTGAACGGGCGGCTCAGTTGGCTGTGCCTGTCGTCCTCATCGGCCTCGCGGAAGACAACCATGGCCTGGACGCTGTCGATTTCGACTTTGAGGCTGCCGGCACCATGGCCGCGGAAGAACTGCTGGACCGGGGCTACACCCGGGTCGTAGTGGTAGGTGAGCCGCCCGAGGTGAACTGGCGGGAGTACGGCTTCATCGCCGGGTTCGAACGGGGCGCGCTGGAGGCGTGCCACCGGCGGGCTGTGGCCGCTGAAGTGCTTCGGCCCGCAGCCCCGGGGTGGAGTGCGTTCCTGGCCGCAGTCTCAGAGCAACTCGGTAATGGAAGGGCTTCACGGGTCGGTTTCATCGCCCGCACACCCCAAACTGTGGCTTGGGTTCTGCAGTTGCTCCTCATCGAGCGTCTCGAACCTGGCCGGGACGTGGGCTTGGTCGGCATGTGCACTGACGAAGATTCTGAAACTTTCAGTACCCCCGTCACGAATGTCTCCCCGCGGCCGCGGGAAGTGTCGCACGCGGCCATGAACCGTGTGTTCGAACTCTTGAACGGAGCCGAGCCGGGCGGCCGGATCCAACTGATCCCGCCGCGGCTCACCCGGCGTCGCACGACCTAACCCGCGTCAGCTAAGCAGGACCCCTTTCCTACAAGAATGGTTTCATGCTACTTTCGATACGCATCGATTCGATGCGTATCGACGACTTCCTCTGATAGTAAGGCGAGATGATGGCTCAAAGGCGAGGCGGGGTTCTGCGGACGGCTGCAGCTGTGGCAGTTCTTTCTACGGCATGTGGTGTTGCCGGATGTGCTCCGGTATCGAATGCCCCTGACGGTCAAAGGACGGTGCTGTTGCAGCGTCCTGCAGGTTCCACTAATGACACGGAGATTTATGATTCGGTTTTTGCCGCCTGCGAGAAGACTACCGGGATCACTATCAAGACCCAGGACATTCCCAGTAGTGGCTATCTGGCAAAAGTCCTTCAGCAGGCTTCGTCCAAAACCCTGCCCGATGTGTTGATGCTGGACAACGGAGAGTTGCCTCAGATCGCCGAATCGGGGGCACTTGCACCCCTGAAGCCGCTGGGCGTCACGACTAATGGGTTTGCTGACGGTGTGGTGCAGGCTTCGACTTACAGAGGTGAACTGTATGGAGTGCAGCCTGTGGCTAACACGATCGCGTTGTTTGTGAACACCGAACTCCTGGCGGACGCTGGGGTGAAGGCCCCTGCAACGTGGGACGAATTGAAAAGAACGGCTTCTGTCCTCACCAAGGGCGATACTTATGGGGTCGCTTTTTCCGCAGCTGCAACTGAGGAAGGAACATTCCAGTTCCTTCCGTTCTTCTGGTCCAACGGTGGCGATGAGACCAACATTCCCACTAGCGAAGGTGCTGCCGCTCTTCAGCTGTGGAAGGACCTCGTGAGCACCCGTGCAGCATCGGAATCGGTGCTGACCTGGACGCAGGCGGATGTCAACGACCAGTTCATCGCAGGCAAGGCCGCGATGATGATCAATGGGCCGTGGCAGTTCCCGGCCCTGGATAAGGCAGGAGTCAAATACGAGGCTGTGGCCCTTCCGGCCCCAAAGCCGGGTACTGAAATTGTTTCTCCGCTCGGGGGCGAGACCTGGACGGTTCCTGTCACCGGCGATAAGGAGAAGATGGCTTCGGCTGCGAAGGTGGTGCAGTGCCTGGGGTCAGATGAAAGCCAGCTCAAGCTCGGATCCGGGCGAAACCTCATCCCGACGAATGAGAATCTCGCGGGACAGTATGCGCAAGAGAACCCCAAGATGAAGGGCTTCGTTGACCAGATTCCCGGTCTTCGCGCACGCACCGCCCAATTGGGACCGGATTACGCCGAGGCGTCCCAAACCATCTACACCGCCATCCAGGATGTCCTTACAGGAGGAGCGGAACCTTTGGAAGCTCTGCGTCGGGCGGAAGCCAAATAGCAATGGCCACAATGGCCGGACCAGTCCGCCCAGGCCCCTTGCAGGGAGACAAGCATCATGACCATGACTGAACTCGAGACGAAGCCGGCAATCACACCACGCTGGCGGGTATCTGGTCGCAACAAAGAAAGGCTCCTCCAGCAGGCCTTTCTATTGCCGGCCACTGTATATATTCTGCTGATCTTCGGATACCCCGTCGTGCAGAACGCCGTAATGGCGCTTCAGCAGTACACCACGACCACCTTCTTCACCGGCCAGGCACCTTGGACGGGCCTGGCCAACTACCAGGCGGTATTGCAGTCACGAGACTTCGGCCGTGCCGCTGTGAATACCCTGGCATTCACGGTCTTTTCAATCGCAGGACAGCTGATCCTCGGCATGCTCGTAGCCCTCTACTTCCGCCGGAGATTCCCGCTCAACGGCCTACTGCGGGGCCTGCTGCTGTTGCCCTGGCTGATTCCCCTGATTGTTTCCAGTGCAGTCTGGCGGTGGATGCTGGATAAGGACTCCGGGGTGATCAACCAGATCCTTAGTGCCCTGACCTTCAGCGATGTCAGGATCGGATGGCTCACCGACACATCAGTGGCACTCCTGGCGGTGATCTGTGTAAATATTTGGCTCGGGATCCCGTTCAACGTGGCCTTGCTGTACAGCGGCCTGCAGGACATTCCGCAGGAACTCTATGAGGCCGCCGCCCTGGACGGTGCCACCGGAGCGAAAGCATTCAGGTACATTACCTGGCCCCTGCTCCGGCCCGTCGTTACGGTGGTTTTGGTCCTTGGCGTCGTCTACACCCTGAAGGCCTTGGACATCATTCTTGGCCTCACCGGTGGGGGGCCTGCGAATGCAACACAGACCCTGTCGACAGAGTCCTACCGTTTGTCGTTCCAACAGTTCGACTTCGGCCAAGGAGCCGCAGTGGGCAACATCCTCATCGTCATTTCCCTCGTATTCGCACTGCTCTACCTGCGGGCCAACCGGAAGGGGGCGAAGGCATGACAAGCACCACCGCCACAAAAGCGGCCGGATCATCCGGGCGGGAACGATCCGCTTCCCGCCACACACTTTTCGGACTGGTGATCGTTGCCGTTTTGCTCTTTCCCGTCTACTGGATGGTCAACGTGTCGCTGCAGCCCGGCGGACGGGCCGTGGGCACGCCCTGGTTTCCCATCAATCCTGACCTGTCCGGCTACGCCACGGCCATCGCCGAGCAAAGCCCGAACCTCGTCACCAGCCTCCTCGTCGCTGGGGGCAGCGTCCTATTCAGTCTCGTGATTGCTGCCCCTGCCGCCTACGCAGTGGCGCAATTGCGGATCCCGTTCGCCCGGACCCTGCTCTTCGCGGTGCTCATCTGCCAGATGATTCCAGGGATCGTCGTGTCCAACGCTCTCTATACAGCGTTCAATCAGTTGGGGCTGTTGAACAGCATTGTTGGCCTAATTATTGCCAACTCCAGCGCCGGTATACCGTTCGGGATCCTCATCATGCACGCTTTCATGCTTTCCATCCCGCCCTCAGTCATAGAAGCTGCACGGGTCGACGGCGCGGGGCCAGTCAGGGCCTTTGTTTCCATCGTCCTTCCGATGAGCAGGAATGCGATCATCACCGCGGGCCTCTTTGCCTTCCTCTTTGCTTGGGGAGACTTCCTCTTCGCCGTCACCCTCACCACCACCAACGAAGTCAGGCCTGTGACCGTTGGCCTGTACTCCTACCTCGGCACCTACGTAAATGATTGGAGCGCCGTCATGGCGACCGCAGTCCTCGCATCCACACCCGCCATCGCCGTGCTCGCGGTCGCCCAACGCTACATAGCAGCCGGCGCGACCGGGGGAGCAGTCAAATGACTATTACCGATTCAACGTCCCTCTACACACCGCAGGCACCGGACAGGATCCGCATTCCCTTCGGTCAGGGGGAGGCGGTTATTGACCCCGTGACCGGTGCGCCCGTGCAGTTTGTGGCCAAGGATGCCCCGGACCGCCAGTTCCTTCTTGATCCTGACTTGGTCTGGCACTCTCTGGAGCACCAGTGGGGCAGCGGTCACATCATCACCGATAGGGGAGCGGCACGCTGGAACAGGCCGGACAGGCAGGAAGTGGCACCCAACTCCTCAGTTAGCCACTTTCTCCCTTCCGAGCAGCTCGCTTTGACAGTCAAAAGGAACGTTCGCAAAGACAAATTCATCGAACGCTACGAATTTACCAATACCGGATTTCACACAACGACGGTGACCAGCGTCGGCATCCAGACCCCGTTCGCCGACCTGTATGAAAGCGCGCAGCAAGCCCTTCAGCGTTCAGTGCACGCCCACATCTTCACCGGCGGTGCTTGGGCATGGGTGCTCACCCAGCCCATGTCAGGAACAGGGCCTCTCCTTGGACTGGTCCTCGAGGAAGGGGAACTTTGGGGATATTCCATAGAATCACGCAACCGGAACACGTCCTCCAACGCCCGCGGACACATCGTTCTCCAGGTTACCGACCACGCCCGAAACCCGGACGCCTTCGGCGGCCAACCGGCCCTCACGCTCGAGCCCGGTCAGAGCCTTGTCCTCCAATGGCAGCTTGGCTGGTACGGAAGTGTGGATGAATTCCTCTCTGCCACCAAACCCCCGGCCAAACTCTCGGCGGTTTCAGCACCCATAAGCCAGGCAATCACCATCGCCACCAACCTCTCTGTCACCAGCAGAACAGAGGCCCTGAAAATTACTCCCTCCCCCGAGGGTGCAGAGGTCCGCAGCGCCTGCCCCGGCACCTTCACGATCGACATCGGCGGCAGCTCACGCACCGAAATCGCCTTCCACGACCCGCTAGCCGAGGTCATCAAACGGCGGTGCGCCTACATTCTTGACCACCAGCGCGCGGCATACCGTCCAGGCTCCCTGGCCCACGCGTTCGTCCCCGTCGATACCGCAACAAAGTTGGCTCAGACCACTAACGGCTGGTCTGACTGGACAGATGGCTCGGAACGAATTGGCATGGCCCTGCTCCTGCAAATGGCCGTACGCCGCAGCCTGATAGACCCGGCCCTTGACGCTGCCCTTGAGGGGTGGGCCGAGTTCGCGGTGGAGAACCTTATGGACAGCACTGATGCGCCTCGCCGGGGTTCCCAGGACCATCACACCGGAGCACGGCTTTACGACGCGCCATGGCTGGCCCAGTTCTTCCTCGAGCGCTACCTTCACACAGGAGACACCAACCACCTTCACCGCGCAGAACGAATTCTCAACCGTGCCTTCGCCTTGGGAGCGCAAGGCTTCCTGGCAATTCACTTCTCTGGCACCTGCGTTGCAGTGGCCGACGCGCTGGCCGCCGCTGGTGCTCTTGAGGCAGCCCAACAACTTAGAGGCCAAGTGATTGAAAGCGCCCATCACTTTGCTGCCCGCGGGGTGCAGCTGCCCCCACATGAAGTGTTCTACGAACAGTCAATCGTGGCGCCCTTGGTCTGCCTATTCAGTGATGCCTACCGGCTTACAGGGGACCACGTGTTCCTCGAAGCCACACGCACGGCGTTGCCATGGCTGCTTGCCTTCGGAGGGCCGCAGCCGCACACCCGATTGTACGGAGTGGCAATCCGCCACTGGGACGGCTACTGGTTCGGCCTTCGTCGGCAATGGGGCGATGTTTTTCCTCACTATTGGAGCGCCCTGACCGCAGAGGCTCTTCTAGGCCTGCCGGAGGAACTTCTGAATGCAGGGCATGAAAGCCTGGCCATAACTATCCTTCGTGCAAACATGAGCAATTACTTTCCCGACGGGTCAGCAACCTGTGCCTTCATCATGCCCACCGCCGTTGACGGGGTCCCAGCTCACACTGCCGATCCCCTTGCCAATGACCAGGACTGGCACCTTGCTATGTGGCTTGGAATGATCGATAAATTCAATTTGTCGGACTAGTTTTCCGGAGGACCACGAAAAGAGGCATGTATCTGCATTGGGAGTGCTCCAACTCACTAGGCGGGTCCCCAGAAAGCGTCCTCTACTGGACCGTCGGCGGAGAACAATCGCACTTCGACGATCTTTCCATCACGGACCGTGAGGAGATCTACACCGGACATATCCATCGACACGTCCGTTCGTTTGCCCGAGAACTGTACCGGAACGGCAACGAACCCGCCGTTCACCATTGCAGGTCCCGTAACGGTCAGCCGGAATGTGCCCTGACTGGTTTCCATCATGCCGCCCAGCAAAGAACCCACGCCATCGATTCCGGAATGATCACCGGAAAAACGATTGGAACCTGGCTGATGCCAGACGACGTCAGGGCTTAGCAGTCCCATCGCCGCGGGCACGTCACCACGGTTGAGTGCATCAAAGTACGAAGCGGTCACGGCCGCTGGTGTTTGGTCAGTCATCATTTGGTTCTCCTCCGGTTGCTTACCTGCCCATGGTTACACTTGGTAACCTGTTACCTCAACGTAACTATGGAGTTGAATTCATGAACGTGCAGGCCTGGAACGTCATGGTGGCAACCTGCCCCTCGCGGACGTCCTTGGCAAGGATCGCAAACAAATGGACCGCCATGATCGTCATAGCGCTCAGCGGGGGTCCCCTGAGGTTCGGCGAGCTGCGGCAGGCAGTGGACGGCATCAGCGGCAAGGTCCTGGCCGATACCCTGCGGGACCTGGAACGTGACGGGATCGTGGACAGAACCGCGTACGACCAGATGCCTCCCCGCGTTGAGTACGAATTGACCGCACTCGGCCGCACGCTCCGCGAGCCGCTGAATGCTCTGGGCCAATGGGCCGAAAAACACATTGAAGACGTCATGGCAGCGCGGGACTCTTACGACACCCGCCTCGCCCCAATTGCCCTGGGATCCACCGTTGATCCTGGGTAACCCGATCGGGAACACCGCGCTAACCAGAATGTCGCCATTTCTCTGCGGACTAGGCAAGGACCTGCGTGTCAGATTGGGGTGTGCCGCATCTGGACGAACACCCGTGCGCCCCGGTCCCCTTGCTCAGTGTCTCCAGCTACCCGCCATGCCGGGTTGCCACCTCTTTCATGTGCTTGGTGCCCAGTAGTAAGGGGCAGGACTTACGTATGAAAGAGCTCACCGACATCTACTGAACGCGGGAGCCATTGTTGAGCGGATAGAGATGAGCCGTTGTCATCCGGAATCGGAAGCAACTGGTCCCGACTAGCTCTTGGGGCTTGACCCAGACTTGATAGACCAAGGCTGCCTCGTACATAGTTCGCGGCTGGACACCCTCGGCTGCAACCCAGAGAACGGAGGAATCATCCGTGGCGGCATCGACAGTGCCGTTCCTGATGACGATGCCGTGGTGGCGGATTTCCACGCGTGCGCCGATGAGGGCGTTCCACTGACTGTACTTTTCACGCTTCACTTGATTGTCCTTCGTCATGGCAAATGATCCTCCAGCTGACTTGCCGGAAAAACCCGCACGCATATGTATAGGGGACGACGCGCGAACTCGGATCCTTGCGACGCCTCTTCAAGTAATTGGGTGCAACTACTTCTCGGGGCGGGGAAGACGGCTTCGTCTTCCCGCACCTCAGGGTTCTCTTAAGACGAGTCGAGGGGGGGGGGGGGGGGGGGGGGGGGGGGGGGGGGGGGGGGGGGGAGGGGGGGGG
>NZ_JAJOMC010000001.1 GCF_021129155.1 Arthrobacter sp. AK04 | reverse complement strand
TCCCCCCCTATACCCTGACATTTCCGCCCTTTAACGTTCCCAAACCGGCCTGACTCCAAACCTCGGCCCTGCCAACCCATTGGTTTTGGTGGGGCTGTGTTTTCTAGACACAACACGTCGGCTTATGCGATGGTCGTCCTGTCCGCACGGAGATCGCTAGCGGGACGGTTTGCGGGCAAATCTCTTCGGAACGTTCGGCTATCTGGACGGAGAGATATAAACAAGGGGCCGGTGCGAGAGTCGCTGCTTTTTCACCGGGGTCAAAGTGCCCGCCCCCGCCGTTCCCAATCGGCCCTCTTGGCCTCTTCCTCCTTCCAGAAATGGCTGTCATGGTGACGAACGTACAAAAGGACACCTAGGAACGCTGCCCCAAGGATCAACCCTGCGAGGGATAGGTAATCTCCGAGGTCCCAAACAGTTCCCATGATCAGATTTCCAACTACCATCACCAACTGCAGACCGGTCCAGAGCGACCACAGGACAAACTGAACGCGAAAGCCGCCACGGGTCATCCTGGGTTGCAACCTCTTGGACTCCTTAGCCTCGCTCATGTGCTGAGGCTACAAGCCGTGTCGATATTTGGGAACGGTCCGGCTCACTATTGGCTCCCCGCCCGTACTTGGGCAAATTAGGGCCGAGCGACTGGTTCGAGGTGCGGAAAGGCATTCTTTCCAAGCATCGGCAGTAAATCTTCGCTTAAACGGTGTACGGCGAGCTGTCCCGTTCAGGGATCCTCTGTCGGACGTTGGTGTTACCCAGCGAGAATGTTAGCTGAAGGACGCGGGGACTGTACCCAGGAGAGGTTGCGCACCCGCAGTATTGCGGTAGGACGGCTCCCAGGGCAACCTTCCGGCGGAGTCACTCCAGATTGCTTGTAGAGCCTCCACTTTGCCGTACACCTCTGCAACTGCCGTCAGTCCTGTGATGTTTTCTGCCGAGATGAAAGCGATGGGAGCTGGAGGTTCGGTGAGGTCTGTTGTGATGCTTCCCGGGCTGAAGCGCTTACCTGATTTCACCTCTTCACTCATGAGGTTTAGAAAAGCTTGAGCCACCTCGAACGGCAGCCCCTCCATGACAATCTCCGGATGATTCAGGGCAGTCAAGCCAACGGTGTATGAAAAGGCGGGCTCATCACCCGCACCGACATGACGTACCGCCCACCCGTGTTCTTCGATCAACGACAGCAGTTGATTAAAGATGGGGTCATTGCTGTCCTTAAGTTTCACGGACTCAATCTAGCAACGCCGTGGACGCTGTGGCGCCAATCCGCAGCGGTGTCCATCCCCTGCACGTCCGGTGAAGGATCCCCTTGCGGACAGCCGAACCCTTCTCCAAGTCCAACTCGAAATTCCTGCGCATCGAAACCATAGGGATACAAGGCCCAGTTATCCGGACAGACTGCGATCAGCTTGGCGTCGCCTCTTTACCCGACACTGCATCGGCTGCCACCTTTTCGAGGCCGCGCAGGAGATCGTCCAAACCGGGTTCTTCGAGAGGGAAGTGGCCGCAACCACGGAGAAGTTGGCTGGTGGTGGGGCCGTGCAGGGTTTGCAGAGTGTCCTCGCTGACCTTCAACGGGGTCCACTCGTCGAGTTCGGGATGTATCAGGTGCACTGGGAAGTGGGCTATTCGGGCATTGGAATGTGGATGCTGCATATAGCTGGCGAGGAACCCGAGGGGGACCCACGCGCCACCTCCGCGCGAATCTTTGGCGCAGAGCCGCCCCAGTCCGGGGTCGCGCCCCATGTTCCTGAGATCGGCAATCCAGGAGACCTTGATGGGGATCCTGGCGATCGGCCCGCGGACCAGCTTGAGCAGAGGCATGAAAACCAGCGCCAGAGAATGGAACCGGGTCATCGCTGAGCGGGCGGACCTCTTCCGCGGGTCGAGCAGGCAGGTAGCGACCACGGCCGCAACGCGGTGTGAGCGGGCTCCGGCTTCCACGGTCAGCAGACCGCCGATGCTGGCACCGAGGAGGATTAGGGGGCGGCCATCGTCCTCAGCTGCAATGAGGTCGACCAATAAGTCGACCCAGTCCTGGTAGGTCACTGTTCCGCGCGAGGTTGTCACCGTTCGGCCGTAGAGCGGCAAATCCACGGCAGCCAGGTCGAAGCCGCGCCCTGCCAGGAGGGACGCAACAGGCCAGAGCGCCGACGCATGGGCTCCGGCGCCGTGGACGACGAGTAGCCGAATCGGGGCGCTGACGTCCCGTAACCGAAGGAAATGGATGCGATGCGTCTTCCAGGGCCACCACTCAGAGGCAGGGGGCATCACTGCCTTCCTTCGGGCCGGCGGCAGGAAACCCGCGTAGTCCTCCATACCGATCTCGCTGGGCATGCATCGATCGTAGTGCGTACAGGCCAGGTCTAAGGCGCGCAAAAAAGTTCGTGACCACCCGTAACCTTTCCGCCGTCCGCTGCGATGTAGGAGGTGATGGGCCCGCCCGACGGGCCCGAATCAAAAGTGTTGTCTAGGTTTTGGAGTTATAAATGTCGTTGTTCACCGTCCTCGCCACCAGCAAAGTCGCTGCCGGAGTCCTGGCCGCCGGCACCATCGCCGTCGGCGGAACCGGCGCCGCAGCCGTTTCCGGTGTCCTCCCCGCCCAGGCGCAGCAGACCGCCCACGACCTCTTCGGCGCACCCGCCCCGGAATTCGCCGCGGAAGCAGCCGCTGAAGGCCAGGCAACCGCCGCAGCCGCTGTCGAGACTGCTGCTGACGATGCCAAGAACGACGCCGACGCAGACGCCGACATTGCTGCCGACGCAGAGGCAACAGCGGCAGCCGACGCCAAGGTCACCAACGAGAACGCCTCCGCCAAGGCTTCGGCCTCCGCTGCCGCGGACACCGCCGTTGACGCTGCCGGAGCCGCAGCGTTCGGCCTGTGCACCGCCTTCACCAACGGCGGCCTGAACGCTTCCTCCGAAGCCTTCTCCTCACTGGTGATCGCCGCGGAAGGCGAAGCGAACGTCGAAAGCTACTGCGCCGACGTCGTGACCGAAACTAACGCAGCCGCAGAGGCCGGCGCTGCAGCCAACGGTTCCGCAGCTGTTGAGGTTGAGCGCCCTGAACTGCCGGCCGTTCCGGCAGTGCCCGCCGTTCCCGGCGTTGACCGCGAGCCCGCCGTTCCTGCCGTCCCCGCTGTTCCCGCCCAGGGCGGCAACGTAGTGGACACCCCCGCCGTTTCGGTCCGCTAAGGACTGATCGCTAGTCTGTACTGCGGGAACCGGCCAAAGGTCTGTTCCCGCAGTACAGGCAGCCCCGGCTGCCCGGACGCACCGCCGTTCGGGAACGCGCCGGGAGTGCCTGCCGACAGGCAGCAGGAAACACAGGGGACTGGCTGTCCGCTCCGGAGACCGGGACAGCTGCACCCCGCATCCTGGGATGGAGGAGCCGCTGGTGCTCAGCACTTTGGCCCAAGAAGAGATCGACATATTCGAGAGTGCGGCCGGTACAGACCCGGCTGTACTCTTCGGTGCTGCCTACCGGTCCTTCGCCGGGCCGGTGCAGGGCTACCTCAAAGCCCGGGGCGTGGATGATCCGGAAGCAGTCACCCAGGACGTGTTCCTGGCCTTCTACCCGAAAATCGGTGACCTTACCGGCGGACTCCAAGGCGCCAAGTCCCTGATCTTCTCCATTGCCCACGCGCGGATGGTCGATTACTACCGCCGGGTGGAGCGCAGGCACCAGCTCAGCCCCTACGATCCACAACAGGATTACAGGACCGCACCGTCAGCAGAGGACCACGCCATTGAACTCAACGGCGGGGCGGCAGCCCTGCTGGACGGGCTCAGCGAGGAACACCAGGAAGTGCTGGCCCTTCGCGTGGTGGCCGATCTGTCCATCGAACAGGTTGCCCAGATTATGGGCAAAAGCCCCGGAGCCATCAAGCAGCTCCAGCGCAGGGCCCTCCAGAACCTCAAGGCACAAACGCTCCAGAGAAACCAGGCGAATCATGAGTGACACGGCAGGAACCCGCAGCGACGCCTTCGTCGACCAGCTGCTCCTCGAGGCAGGCATGGACGACGACGGCCCCCTCCGCCCCGCGCTGGTGGAACTTCGTGCCCTCGCGGACACCGCGCCCGAGCCTTCGGCCGCGATCGCGGCGCTGATGGCTCCCGCCGGAACGGCAGGTCCTGCCGCACCTGCTCCCGCCGCCCCCGAAGAGTCCCCGCGGGTGGACGAACTGGCCGCCCGACGCAGGGCCAAGCGCCGGATCGCCCTCACCACCCTTTCCGTGGCGGTCTCGCTGAGTGCCGGAGGGGCTGTTGCGGCAGCATCGGATCAGGGAATCCGGGAGTCCCTCACCCAGCTGAACCACACCATCACCTCCTTCGTGACGGGGTCGGGCGCGTCCCCGGCCAGTCACCAGACCGAACAGCCCGCCGCGCCGCTGCCCACCGCACCTGCCGGAACTGCACCCGCCGGAACCGCGCCGGCCGGCACCGCAACAGGGGGACCAGCCTCGGTCCCCTCGGACCCAGTCGAAGGGACGCAACCGGCCGCCGTCCCGCCGTCGGACGGTGCAGATGCCCCTGGGGGTCCCAACGGGCCGGTATCCCCGGGAAAGTCGGCGGAAGTCCCCTCGCCCGGGACCCTGCCCGGGGCTGTCCCCGGTCACGTTGCCGATGGGCTGGGCAAGCCGCCGGAAGTCCCGGTCCCCTCAGAGGTTCCGCTGCCCGGGAACCTTCCGTCCGTCCCCCTCCCGTGACGCCCGCACACTTCTCAGCATGCCCCGGCACAGGAGGGCCGGTCCGCTAGCCGGATGCACCCATCCTGATCATCTCGCCCGCCGGATCGGCCAGGTACCAGACGCCGTTCACGCCCTGGCCCAGGATGTCGCCCGCCTCGGTGTCCTTGGCGAAGTAGTACAGCGGCAGGCCATTGAGCGTCACCTGCTTCGCGCCGTCCGGCGTCGTGATGGTGCCCACGGTCCCGGTGACCCCTTCCACCTGGGGCGTCTCAGCGGCTGTGGTGACCGGCGGCCACGCTGCCAGGCAGGCGTCCGTGCAGGCACTGGTCCCGGAGTCCTTCACGTCCTTCGTGAAGAAGTACACGCTCATCCCCTTGGCATCCACCACGATTTCCCCGGCGCTCGAGGCAGCGGTCATAAGGTCGACGGCGGCACTTTCCGGCGGTGCGGACGGCGGCGTGACGGACGCGGCGGGGGCTGTTGCAGAGACAGGAGGTGTACCCTCCGTGACGGCGGGACTGGTGGTTGCCGGTGCCGTTCCGGTGCTGCCACCGCAGGCAGTCAAAGCTGCGGAAAGGGCCAGGATGGCGAGGCCTGCGCCCACGTTGAGTTTCATGGCGTTGCTCCTTGTTGGCTGGGCCCGGCGTCGAACCACCGGACGCTAACCCTTACGACGTACCGGGGTGAACAATGGTTCACATGGGCCGTCTCCGGCGGTTGAACCTTCTGTCCGTTCGCGGCGTCTTTACGGAGTAGGCAGGAATGTGCGGGACAGTGCCCGGGCAGGAGGAACGGCATGCCGCTGGATGAGGACGTGGTGGCGTCCATTTACCGCGACCACGGCGCAGCCCTCCGCCGCTTCGTGCTCAGCGCCTCCCACGACCCCCAGCTTGCCGAGGACGTGGTGCAGGAAACGGTGCTGCGCGTCTGGCAGCACACACCTGAGATCACGGGCAGCCTCCGCAGCTACCTGTACCGGACGGCCAGGAACATCATGATCGATAACTACCGCAGGGCGCGGCGCCGTCCCGCCGAGACCCTGGAAAGCGGCCTGGCAGAGCCGGCCGCTGTTCCGGAGAAGGTGGACGAACTGCTCAACCGGGTGCTGGTGGAGGAGGCCCTGCTGCGGCTGAGCAAGGAACACCGGGACGTCCTGGTGGCGCTGCATTACCGCAGGTTCACGGTGAACGAGGCCGCCGTCCAGCTCAACATCCCCAGCGGGACGGTCAAGTCGCGCGCCTATTATGCCGTGCGGGCGTTGCGCACCATCCTGGATGAGATGGGGGTGGAACGGTGAACACCGAAGCGCACCACCTGCTGGGCGCCTACCTCCTGGGCGGGCTGGATGCAGGGGACCTGCAGGCCTTCGAGGCCCACCTGCAGGAGTGCGGGCAGTGCCGGAGTGAGCTTTCCGTCCTGGAGAAGGTGCCCGTGTTGCTGGACGCCCTTCCGGTGCCGGACGCCGTTGCCCTGACGGTCGCTCCGGGAGGGGCGAAGGACCGCGTGCCTGCCGCCGATCCCGCGCCGCTGCTGCGTAAGCTGGCCCGCCGCCGTCGGACATTACGACGGCGGTGGGCGGCGCTGGCGGGCGCGGCAGCCGCCGCTTGCCTTGCCTTGGGCCTGGCCGCGGGGCCCCTCCTGGCCCGGCCGCCGCAGCCGGACGCCACCTACTCGGTGCAGGCCGCGGACGGCCTCCAGTTCAGCATCGACCTCGCCCGGAAGACGTGGGGAACGGAGCTGGCGGTGAACGGAAGCAGCCTGCCGCAGGACGGGACGCTGTCCCTGTGGGTACGGGACCGTGCGGGCGGCGAGGACCGTGCCTGCGCCTGGACCGCCACCCCCAGCGGCAGGGTCAAGATCACGGGGGCCACGCCGGTCCAGCTGGGAAGCATTTCAAGCGTGGAACTGCGGGACGGCACCCAGCGCGCCGTGGCAGTGGTCTCCGTGCCCTGAAGTACTGTGCGGACGGTCTTCCCTGCCCTGGATTACCTGTTCATTCTGGCCAGCTTGGCCCGCACCATCATGAACACGCCGTAACAGATGAGCCCGGCACCCACCGCGGCCAGGAGGTAGACGCCGAAGGGCTGGTCGCGCAGTGCCCGCAGCCCGCCGTCGAGCCCGGTGGAGTCCTCCGGATGCGCCTGCAGGGTGGCGATGGCGATGAGCAGGCCCGTCAGCAGCAGCACTATTCCCTTGGCCACGTACCCGGTGACGCCAAGGACGGTCACAGCGGTGCGCGCCGAGGGGGATGCGGGCATGACCAGGTGTTTTTCGAACGATTTCTTCAGCCCGCGGATGCCGTACACCACGCCCGTAACCGCGATGCCGATACCGACCAGGACCAGCAGGGCCACGCCGCCGGGGGCCTTCATGAGGGATATGGTCAGGTCGCTGGCGGTCTTCTGGTTGTCCCCGCCAGAGCCCGTTCCCGTGGCGAAGGACATCAGGGTCAGGGCCAGCCCGGCGAACACAAGCGCCTGGGCGCCTGCCTTGGCCTTCTTGCCGGCCTTTTCCTTGGTGGGCAGGTGGTTGTAGTCGAAAATGGCATCGCTGACCTGCCACAGCGCCAGTGCAGCGCAGGCCGCGAAGCTTGCCCAGAGGAGGAACGGCCCGGCAGGCTGGGTGGCAAGCTCGGCCACCGCGCCGCTGAAGTCCGCGTTCCCGGTACCGCCAAACGCCAGCCGGATGGCGATTGCCCCCACCAGCAGGTGGAGGATCCCGCTCGCCGCGAACCCCGCCCTCGCCAGCAGTTCCAGCGTCCGCGAGTTGGTGACATTCTCCGCCGCGTCGGCGGCCTGCTTCAGTTCTCTTTTGATGGCGGGTCCTTTGTGCAAGTGCTCTTCCGGTGTGCGCCCCTGCACACTAGGGCAATCGTGCCACGCCCGGGCGGTACTGGAACAGTGGGGGCCTTTCGTGGCCTTGCCGCGGGGGTTTGCGGCCCGGGCCGGCCTCTGCCCGGCTGCCTGAGACACGCTCGGGCGATGGGGAGGGATCCCCATCGCCCGGCCGCGGACGCTGTGCAACGATATGCACCAGCGATTGAACACGCACCGCGAACTTCTCCCGGGGGAACACCATGACTTTTTACGGCGCTGACGTCAGCCAGCTGCGGGCCCTGGCCAAAGCCGCCGACCGGGCAGCGGCATCGCTGAGTACCCAGGCAAGCTCACTGCACAGCCAGATCCAGTCCGCACCGTGGAAGGGCAGCGACGGGGACCGGTTCCGGCAGGAATGGAGCGGAAGCCACCGCCCGGGCCTGGACAAAGTGGTGAACAGCCTGCGGGAGAACTCCAGGATCCTGTTGCAGCACGCTGAGGAACAGGAAAAATCATCGGCGTCCTCCCCGGCCGGCAGCGGCGGAAACAACGCCTGGGACCGGATCACATCACTGGCCGACCAGGCCCGGGAATGGCTGAGGGAACAGGCCGCCGCAGCCGCAGCAGCTGCTGAGCACCGCCGCGAACTGCAGCTGGACCTGGAGCGCATGCTTGAGGCGGGCCCGGAAGAGCAGGCCGCCTGGTGGGGCAGCCTTTCCGCGGCGGACCGGCAGTACCTGATCGAGGGCGGCAACGACGACGGTCCGTTCGCCCGGGACCTCATGCGCATGGACGGCGGGATTCCCGCCTCCGTGCAGGAGCAGGCCAGGGAACACCTCCAGGAGCTCGCCAAGGCGGACATCCCCGTCTACTCCGAGACCGGCAAGGCTTCCATCGAGGCGCGGGTCGCGTGGGTGCACGGCGGCGCCGAAGTGGGGACGGAAGTGGTGGAGAACGCTGACGGCTCCGCCACCATGAAGGTGTACGGAAACATGGGCCTGGGCGTGAACGACACCGCCGGCGCTGCCGGAGTCACGCTCAGCGGCGAGGTTTCCCGCGAGTACACGTTCGGGAGCGTGGAGGAGGCCATGGAGGCCCGGGAGCAGATGTACCGGGACCTGCCGCCGGACAGCGTGGGCGAGATCAAGGATGTGGCCGGCAACCCGCCGGGGTACATCCTGGACACCATCAACGAGGCCGCCGGCGACAACGGCTCCACAGGCCAGACGGACAAGGCCAAGGGAACCCTGTCCCTGGAGGCCACAGGGGAGGCAGGCACCGCTTCCGGATCGGCGAAGCTGGACCTGGCCTACGAACGGAACCTGACGGACGGGACCGCGACGGCGGGCGGCGAGGTTTCTGCGCAGGGCAAGCTCAACCTGGACGGCCGGGTGTTCGAGGCCTCCGGCAAGGGCGGACTGCAGGTCAGCCTGGACAAGGACAGCAATATCGACTCGGTGACGGTATCGATGGACGGAACGGTGGCCCAGGGTGTCACGGCAGGAACGGATGTTGAGGCGGCCAAAGTGGAATCATCCGTGAGCGTGGGCAGCCAGGGCACCGTGAAGATCAACGTTGACTACACCCCGGAGAACAGGGGCGTGATCGACAGCTACCTGCGGAACGTCGCGCTGGGCAACGACTACGGCGCCGCCCGGGACGCTGCGAAGCTTTACGAGGCCGGTTCTGCCACCGTCCAGGTCAACAGTGTTGTCACCGCCTCGCACGAGGCGGGCCTTGACGTGAAGGTGGGCGAAGTGGAGGTCAAGACCGAAAACCAGGCCACCACCAACGTGTCCACGTACTATAAGGTGCCCAACGACACCAAGCTCGAGAGGCTGTGACCCATGTCAGTGCACATCGAATCCCCGCTGGGGTTCACCGCAGAATTTCCCGAGCACACCCAGGTCCTGGATGATTCCACCGCCGGGCCCAACACCGAGCAGTACGGACTCCTGGGCGATGTCCTGGTGACCGTCATCAAGGACGATGCCTCCGTGCAGGGCGCCCCGCAGGCGAACGGGTGGGCGCACCTGATGTCCGAGTTCTACCGGGACGAGCGGGGCAGCACCCTCCTGGCCGAAGGCGAACTGGACCTTCCGGGAAAAGCCGCGTACGCCGTCGTGGTGGGCTACAACGATGCCGGGGGATCGGCGAAGGTTGCAGCCACAGTGGGGGTCTGGGAGAACGGGCGGTTCATCGGCGTGGTGGTCCTCTGGCCTTACACGGACCCGTCCATTGAACCGAGGCTCGGCATGCTGAAGGAGATTGTGGCCGCCATCAGCGTCACCTGACCCTGGCTCCTGGCTGCCTGCGCCTGACCTGGCGCTGGTTAGCGCCGGCGGTAGCAGAGGTCGAAGATCAGCCGCCCGGCCTCATGGGCCTTCGCCTCGAAGCTGGTCCGGATCCTTCCTTCGAAACGGGGTGCCCAGCCGCCCGTTTCATCGATGCCCTCATTCGGTCCTGTGTGCGCAGTGCTGACCGGAGCGCGGCCCTCCCGGACCGGGGCCCCGCCCACAACGGACTCGACGCCGGACTGCCACACCTGCGTCAGGGGGCTTTCCGGCCCGCGGCGCTCGCCGGTGTGGAGGTTTTCGAAATCCTTGGAGTCCGCCAGGACATCGCGGACGTGGACGGCGTAGTTCGACCAGTCGGTGGCAATGCGCCACAACCCGCCCGGCTTCAGCGCCCTCGCTGCCAGGTCCGCGAACTCGGGCTGGATGAGGCGGCGCTTGTGGTGCCGGGACTTGTGCCACGGGTCGGGGAAAAAGACCCAGAGTTCACTGACTGAGCCGGGCGGAAGCATCGTGGCGAGAACCTCGGGCGCATTGGCCTCAACCACGCGGACGTTGCTGAGCCCGCGGCTGTTGATCTTGATGATGGTGTTGGCCAGGCCCGGGGTATAAACCTCCACTGCCAGGAAATCGGTGTCCGGGTTCTGCTCGGCGGCGTGGCACACGGCATCCCCCAGGCCGGAGCCGATCTCCACGATGAGGGGAGCCTTGCGGCCAAACTCGGCTTCGGCGTGGAAGGTGTAGTCCGGGTGGACGGAGGTGTTGGCAACGTGCCGCGGAACGTCAACAGCCCACCGTTCCGCGTGCTCTTCCCATGCCGCCTGCCGCCGGCCCTGCAGGCGCGTGCCGCGGCGGACAAAGCTCACCGGCCGTCCGCCATACGTGCCGAAGGAAGCCTGCGTTCCGGGCGTGACGGGCCTCGGGACATGCGGCTGCTGGGGGTTTTCTGGGGATTCGCTCATCCCTTCCAGAATAGCGGCGCAGGGCGATGTGCTGGAACGCGGGACGCCGGAGCGAAATGGCCTTCCGGCCGTGGAAACGGATGAGTGCACGTCAGCCGAGCTGCATCAGGTACGTGAACCGCAACGTGAAAATCAGACCAATCACGAAGATCACGCCGGATATCCAGAGGGCAGCTATCGCCAGGCCCGACCGCTCGAAAGAGGTGCCCCACTTCCGCAAAGCTGTCAGAGCCAAAGCGGTTGATATTGAACCGAAAATGAACGGCATGCTCCAGAAAACCAGTGGGGCCAGCCATGGGGCTGCCGAAGGTCCCTCATACGGAAAGGTCAGCAACATGGCAAAACTGGCAAAAGGAGCACTTAGTGCAAGGCTGAATGGCGCCACGATTGCAAGCACCAGGCTGGCAACAGCTCTTGCCGCGAGCCCGGGGGGAGGCCCCTGGACCTGATGGGGAAGGCCGGAAGGGCATTCCGGATCAAAACACCGGTTGCCGGTGGCGCCGCGGCCCGGTTCCGGTCCGCGGTTGGAAGCCGGTCCCGGATCAGTGGCCCGTCCGGCAACGATGTCCGCGCGGGCGACCATGGCATGGTCAACCGCCGGTCCAGCAACGACGGCGACCCCAGGGTCGACGCTCGGTTGGGGGCGCGGATTTCCAGCCGCGGCTGGCATGAATGGCTGTGGTGTGCTCAATTTTCTCCCGGTTGTCCTACTTCTCCCCGTCTTCCCTGAGGGTTGAACAGGAAGGCTCAATCAGTTCGTATGGCTGGACTGCTTCCTTCACCGTAGGCAAGCGGCATGGGAAGCAGCAGGACCACGTGCCCCTATGTGGATAACCCGGGAAACAAGTCCTGCAAGAATGGGCGGGTGAGGGAAGCGACGAACGCCGGGGCAAGGAAGCAGCGGGCACCTGAACCTGCGGCGAAGGAGCAGCCAGGCACCTTGGTTGACGCCGAGGTTGATGAGGCGCCCGCACCCGGCCCCACCCACGTTGGGAGCCGGCGGCAGCTCGCCTACCTGGGCCTGTGCCTCGTCCTGATCGGGCTCAACCTGCGTACAGTTTTCTCCAGCTTCTCGGCGGTCCTGCCCGAGGTGACGGCCCAGGCCGCCCTTCCCGGCTGGGCCGTGGTGGTGCTGACCACGGTGCCCGTCACCCTGCTGGGCGTGTTCGCGCCGCTTGCCCCGGTCCTGGCAAGGCGGTTCGGCGCTGAACGCGTGCTCCTCTTTGCCATGGCGGTACTCACAGCCGGACTGCTGCTCCGCCCGGTTGAGCTGCCGGGAGCCAGCCACCTGCCCGCGCTACTCGCCGGGACATCCGCCTGTGGAGCAGCCATCGCCCTCTGCAACGTCCTGCTACCCGGGCTCGTCAAGCGGGACTTCCCGCACCGGCTGGGCCTGATGGGAGGGCTCTACACCACTGCGATCTGCGCCTCCGCGGCACTCGGGGCGGGCTTCACCTACCCGGTCTTCGCGGCTTCGGGGGAGTGGACCCTGGCGCTGTGGTCCTGGGCGGTTCCTGCCGCCGTCGTACTTCTGCTGTTCCTGCCGGTGGCACTCCGCCAGCCCCGCATCCGGCACCAGGCAGTCAGGGACGGCGTCAACGTGTGGCGCTCCCCGGTTGCCTGGCAGGTGACCATCTTTATGGTGCTGCAGGCCATGATGTCCTTCAGCGTCTTCGCCTGGCTGGCGCCCATCCTGCGGGAACGGGGCGTGGACGGGGCAACCGCCGGGCTGATCGTCTCCATGTGCATCGTTCTGCAGATGCTCGGCTCGCTGTTCGCGCCCGCGCTCGCAGCCAGGCTCCGGGACCAGCGTGCCATTAACACTGTGGTGGCCCTGATGACCGGCGGCGGCTTCGCCCTCAGTATCTTCGGTCCCCTTGACCTGGTCTGGGTGTGGGCGGGCTTGCTGGGCCTTGGGCAGGGAAGCCTTACTGCCGTCGCGCTTACCATGATCATGCTCCGGACCCGTGACGGGCACACTGCGGCGCACCTGTCTGGCATGATGCAGGGCGTCGGCTACGGCCTGGGCTCCACGGGGACGCTGATGGTGGGCCAGTTGCACCAGGCCACCGGGTCCTTCACCGCCGCAGGAGTCCTGTTCCTGGTGGTCGGCCTGCTGGCGGGGATTTTCGGGTACCGTGCCGGGCGCAACCGGTACGTCAGCTAAGGGGATAGGGTGCAGGACTCCGTTGTTCCAGCCACCCGTCCGGCGGCGGGCATCCTGAGGGGTCCATACCTCTGGGTGACGGTTGGGACGTGCGCCCTGGTGTTCCTGGCCGCGTTCGAATCCCTCGCCGTGACCACCATCATGCCCCTCGTCAGCCGCGAACTTAACGGCGCCGCCCTCTACGCCCTCGCTTTCGCCGGTCCGCTGGCAACCGGGGTGATCGGCATGGTTGCAGCGGGAAACTGGTCCGACCGGCGCGGACCCACCGCCCCGCTCTACACCTCCGTGGCGTTGTTTGTGCTGGGCCTTCTCATTGCGGGAACATCCGTATCCATGCCGGTGCTTGTGGCGGGACGCCTGGTGCAGGGCCTCGGCGGGGGAGCCCTGACCGTCTCGCTGTATGTGCTGGTGGCCCGTATTTATCCCGGCGCGCTGCACCCCAAAATCTTCGCGGCGTTCTCCGCCGCGTGGGTGGTCCCTTCACTGGTGGGGCCGTTCGCTGCCGGGATCGTGGCGCAGGTCTTCAGCTGGCACTGGGTGTTCCTGGGCGTGGTGGGCCTGGTCATCCCGGCGCTGCTGATGATCGCCCCGGTCCTTCGGGGGCTGGACAAACCCGCCGCAACGCCCGCCACACCCTGGGCGGCAGGCCGGCTGGGGTGGGCGGCGCTGGCCGCCGCCGCGGTGCTCGGGCTCAACCTGTCCGCCGGGGTGCGCGTCCCCGGCATCCCCGCAGCTTGGGCCGCCCTCGCCGTCGCGGCCGTGGGCGTGGCGCTGCTGGCGGTCCGGCCACTGGTTCCCCGGGGCACCCTCACGGCCCGGCGCGGACTGCCCAGCGTCATCCTCACCCGCGGGCTCGCCTCGGCCGGGTTCTTCGGCGCCGAGGTGTACCTGCCCTACCTGCTGATCGAGCAGTACGCCTTCTCGCCCACCTTCGCGGGCCTGACCCTCACAGCCGGGGCGCTGTCCTGGGCTGGCGCGTCAGCCGTCCAGGGCCGGCTGGGTGCCAGGCTGCCGCACCGCCGCGCCGTGAGCATCGGGGCGCTGATGGTCCTTGGGGCGGTGGTCCTGGCCCTGGCAACGGCAGCGCTCAACTGGCCGGCCGCCGTCGCCATCGCAGGCTGGATCTCTGCGGGCGGAGGTATGGGACTGCTGTATCCGCGGCTGAGCGTGATGACCCTGGCACTGTCCACCAAGGAGAACGAGGGCTTCAACAGTTCTGCCATGTCCATTGCGGATTCCCTGGGCGGGGCGCTGGCGCTCGCCACCACGGGCCTCGTCTTCGCGGCGTTTACGACGACGGCGGGTTCCTTCGCCGGGGTCTTTGGCCTTGCCGCCGTGCTCGCCGCAGCCGCGGCCGCCGTGGCACCCCGGGTCACCGCCGCCAAAACCCCTTGAGTTTTTGTCCAGATATGCAGGGTTCCAGGCCGGCGAAGCCTGCATTTCTGGACAAAAACTCCTGCGTGAGGGAGTCAGGGGAGCCGGGTTGCCCGCACCACGACGTCGGCAATTGTTGCGTGCTGGCCCTCCGGGCCGGTCACCGGACGCTCCCGGCTGGTCTGGACCTCCAGCTGCCACTCCGGCCCGTCCAGTCCGAGGGCCTGGACAAGCTCATCGCCCGTGTAGAACATCTCCCGGTGGTGGTGGCCGGCGCCGCCCCACGGCGGCAGGCGGTCAGGGTGGTGGCCCACCACCAGCAGCGTGCCGCCGGGTTTGACCGCTGCCGCAGCCGTGCGCAGTGGGCCCTGCCAGGCGAGCTCCTGGGAATGCAGGAACTGCGTTGTCACCAGGTCGAACGACTTCCCTGGCTGCCACTGCTCCAGGTCCGCCTGCTGCCAGGTGATCCGGCTGGCGATGGCGCCTTCCCCGGCGTGGACGCTTTCCCGGGCCAGTGCCGCCTTCTCGTGCGAGCGGGCCCGGTCCAGGGCCACCGCGGAAACGTCGACGGCGGTGACGGTCCAGCCCTGCTGGGCGAGCCAGATGGCGTCCGCGCCTTCACCACAGCCCAGGTCCAGGGCCTTTCCCGGCCGCAGGCCCCCGGCTTCCCGCACCAGCTGCGGGTTGGGTTTGCCGCTCCACATCTGGGGTTTGCTCCGGTACCGCTCATCCCAGGTGGCCGCGGCGTCGGCCGCTGTTCCGTCCGGAAGGCCCGGACCGCCGTCGTGCGTGTCATGCTGCGTCTCATGCTGGTGGGCCGCGTGTTCGCTCATGCCACAAGCCTGCCCCGCGGCGCCAACGAAGGCAACGCCCCCAACTAGGTAGCAGCACATGTCGTTATGGGTGCTCGAAGCGACATGTGCTGCTACCTGGTTGGGGGTCGGACGCAGCCGGGGAACGGGCCGGCTGCGGCGGGATGCTAGACTGGTGGAACTTGATGTGCAGTGATGCCCAGGTTTTCCTGTTCGGAGGTACTCCTCCAGCCAGGGACTGGGCTTTTTTCATGTGAGAGGCACATCCTGCGTCGATGAACGCGTTCCATTTGGTCCCGTCTGACTGCCAAAATTTGCAGCGGCCCGGTTGATCACCTGACTTTTCTTCGGCGAACCCCTGGTCCAACCGGCATCGGGGGCCGATATCCGCCTGGATACCGCCTGAAAGACCGTATAAATACATGACTACTTTTTCTGCCCTCGGTACACCCAAGGCCCTTGCAGACACCCTCACCGCACAGGGAATTGTTGAACCGTTCCCCATCCAGGTCAAGACCCTCCCGGACACGCTGTCCGGGCGTGACGTCCTGGGCCGCGGCCGGACCGGATCCGGTAAAACCATCGCTTTCGCCATCCCGCTTGTAGCAAGACTCGCTGAGCGGGAAGCCAAGCACTTCCGCAAGCCCGGACGCCCCATGGGCCTGGTCCTGGCACCCACCCGTGAGCTGGCCACCCAGATCAACGCCACCATCGAGCCGCTGGCCAAGGCCGCCGGCCTGAACACCACCGTGATCTACGGCGGCATCTCCCAGGCGCGCCAGGAAAAGGCGCTGCGTGCCGGCGTCGACATTGTCATCGCCTGCCCCGGCCGTCTGGAGGACCTCATCCGCCAGCGCGTCCTCACCCTTGAGGCCGTGGAAATCACGGTCCTGGACGAGGCGGACCACATGGCCGACCTCGGCTTCCTGCCCGTGGTGAAGAAGCTCATGGACATGACCCCCAGCCAGGGCCAGCGCCTGCTCTTCTCCGCAACGCTGGACAACGGCGTGGACAAGATCGTCCAGCGCTACCTGTCCAACCCGCTGACCCACTCGGTGGACGATCCGCAGGCAGCGGTGACCACCATGGAGCACCACGTCCTGGTGGTCAACGACCAGACCGTCAAGAAGCAGCTGATCGTTGAGCTTGCCTCCGGTGCCGGCCGCCGCGTACTTTTCATGCGGACCAAGCACCACGCCCGCAAGCTCGCCAAGACCCTGACCGACGCCGGGATCCCCGCCGTGGACCTGCACGGCAACCTGTCGCAGAATGCCCGCGACCGCAACCTGGCCGAGTTCTCCTCCGGTGACGTCCGCGTCCTGGTGGCCACCGACGTCGCAGCCCGCGGCGTGCACGTGGACGACGTCGAACTGGTCATCCACGTTGACCCGCCCACCGAGCACAAGGCGTACCTGCACCGTTCAGGCCGTACCGCCCGCGCCGGTTCCGACGGCACCGTGGTTACGCTGACCCTCCCCGAGCAGCAGACCGACGTCAAGAAGCTGATGAAGGCTGCCGGCGTGGAGGTCAACTTCGAGCGCGTCACCGCCAACTCCCCGCTGGTTGCGGAGCTGGTGGGCGAAATGGCCGAGAAGATCGATCCGCGCACCCGCGCTGCGCTGCTGGCCAAGAAGGCCGCACAGCAGGGCGGCGGCACCTCCACCGGTGCCAACGCCGAGCGCAAGCGGGCCCGCCGCCAGGCTGCACCCACTGCAGGCGGGCGTGGCGGCCGCGGTGGACGCGGCCGGGTTTCGGCTGAGCCCACCCGCACCGACATCCCGCGCGCCGAGCGCCGTGCCGTCGCTTTCGAAGGCCGGACCGAAGCCCGGGCAGCCTTCGACCGCGCGGCTGAGCAGAACGAGGACCGCGCGGTAGCGGCAGCAGCCGCCCGCCGCAACAACCGCGGACGCGGCACGGCCTCCACGCACCGCAACGACGTCCCCGCGGCAGGTGGCCGTGCATCGGCTGGCCGCGGATCGGACGGGCGTGCAGAATCACGCGTCACCCGCAGTGACGCTCCGCGTGGCGGAACCGGACGTCCGGCCAGCTCGGGCCGCCCGTCTTCCTCAGGCGGCCAGCGCAGCGGCCGCCCGGCAACCGGCCAGCGTGCCGCAGCCGGCGCGGGAACGGGTGCCCGGACCGGCGGACAGCGCTCCGCAGGGGCCGGCGCAGCCAGCGGCGGCAACAAGGCCGTCTGGTCCTCCAACACCGGTGGCACCTCCGGCGGGTCCTACGCAGGCAACGGCGGCGGTTCCGGCCGTCCCGCACGCAGCGGCCCCCGCCGCGCCTCGGCTCCGGCGTCCAACGAACGGCGCAGCCGCTAATCCCCACCAGCCCTCACATCGAGTGCTCCGTACCTGTCGTTATGACGCGTCTAAACGACAGGTACGGAGCACTCGATGCGTTTAACAGCTACCAGCCGCGTGCGCGCCACTCCTCAAGGTGGGGCCGCTCGGCCCCCAGGGTTGTCGGCTTGCCATGGCCCGGGTGCACCACGGCGTCATCCGGGTAGGTCCCGAACAGCCGCTGGGTTACGTCGTCCAATATCTGTGTGAAACGTTCCGGATCCTTCTGGGTGTTGCCCACGCCGCCGGGGAACAGCGAATCGCCCGAGAAGATGTGCGTGGGCCCTTCCGGGGCCTCATAGACAAAGGCAATCGAGCCGGGCGTGTGCCCGCGGAGGTGGACCGCCGTCAGCGCAAAGCCGTCCACGGCCACCGTGTCCCCGTGCCCCAGGTTCCGGTCCACCGCAACTGGCAGCGCATCGGCGTCGTCCGTTCCTGCGGCAGTGGGGGCACCGGTAGCCTCCACGATCTCCTTCAGCGCCCGGACGTGGTCCCAGTGCTGGTGGGTGGTGGCAATGGCAGCGAGCTTCGTGGTCGCGGACGTGTCCCCGGCGGCGTCCCCCAGCAGCTGCCGGATGGCCGGCGCATCATCCGCGGCGTCGATCAGCACTTGTTCACCGCTGGATTTGGCAGTCAGCAGGTACACGTTGTTGTCCATCGCGCTGACCGAAATCCGGCGGATGGTGATGTCACGCAGGTCATGAATGAGTGAGTCCATGGGCTTCAGTCTGGCCTAGTGACAGGACTCATAAAAGTCGGCCCTTCGGGAAACGGCTTGGTAGCGTCGAAAGCCGAGCCAAAGTCACTCATGGTGCGGGCTGGGGTTTTTCGGCTGTGTCCGAAAGCCAATGAGCCCACGGCGTCCGCACCACAGCCTCAAAACTGGAATGGGACCCGATGAGCCAGAATGCAACGCCACCCGCGTCAATTGAAGACGCTGATGCAAGGACACAGCAACCACCGGCCGGGAAGAACACACCCGCTGCCGACGCCGGTCCGGAAGCCACAACCCGCGTGAACAAGGCCGTGTTCTTCGGCTCCGCTTTCGGGGTGCTCGCCATCGCCTTATGGGCCATTGTTGCCAAAGACAACGCCGAGGCCGTGATCGGATCCATGGTGGGGTGGGTGTCCACCAACATGGGCTGGTACTACTTCCTGATCGTCACTGCGGTGGTGGTCTTCGTGCTGCTGGCAGCCGTGTCCCGCGTGGGCAAGACCAAGCTGGGGCCGGACCATTCGAAACCGCAGTTCGGAATGTTCACCTGGGCCGCCATGCTGTTCGCCGCCGGGATCGGCATCGACCTGATGTTCTTCTCCGTGTCCGAACCCGTCAGCCAGTACCTGGCTCCGCCGCAGGGGGAGGGCGGAACCGCCGAGGCGGCACGGCAGGCTTTGGTGTGGACGCTGTTCCACTACGGCATCACCGGCTGGGCCCTCTACGCCCTGATGGGGCTGGCCCTGGGCTACTTCTCCTACCGCCACAACCTGCCGCTGAGCATCAGGTCCGCGCTCTATCCCATCTTCGGCAAGAAGATCGAAGGGCCCATGGGGCACGCAGTGGATATCGCGGCGCTGCTCGGCACCATCTTCGGCATCGCCACCTCGCTGGGCATCGGCGTCGTGCAGCTCAACTACGGACTCAACTTCATGTTCGGCATCCCGGAGAACCTCGCCGTGCAGATCGGACTGATCGCCCTGTCCGTGGTGATGGCCACGGTTTCCGTGGTTTCCGGCGTGGAGAAGGGCATCCGGCGGCTCTCGGAACTCAACGTGATCCTGGCCGTGGCCCTGATGCTGTTCATCCTCGCCACCGGCAAGACGAACTTCCTGCTGGATGGAATCGTCCAGAACATCGGTGACGTCATGAGCCGGTTCCCCGCCATGACCCTCGATACGTTCGCCTATGACAAGCCCACGGAGTGGATGAACGCGTGGACCCTGTTCTTCTGGGCATGGTGGATAGCCTGGGCGCCCTTTGTGGGCCTGTTCCTGGCCCGCATCTCCCGCGGACGCACCATCCGGCAGTTTGTGCTGGGCACCATGACGGTTCCCTTCCTGTTCATCGTGCTGTGGATCTCGATCTTCGGAAACTCCAGCCTGGACCTGGTCATGGGCGGCAACATGGCATTCGGCGACGCCGCGATGAGCCATCCGGAGCGCGGCTTCTACAGCCTCCTCGCGGAGTATCCGGCCGTCCCCATTACAGCGGCCGTAGCCACATTCACGGGCCTGCTCTTCTATGTAACGTCGGCGGATTCCGGCGCCCTGGTGATGTCCAACTTCACCTCCCACCTGAAGGACGCGGACTCCGACGGGCCTGAGTGGATGCGCGTGTTCTGGGCTGTGGCCACCGGCCTGCTGACCCTGGCCATGCTCACGGTCGGCGGGGTGACAACGCTGCAGAACGCCACGATTGTTATGGGCCTTCCGCTGTCGCTGCTGCTGGTGCTGATCATGCTGGGCCTCTACAAGGCCCTCCGGGTGGAGAATTCGCTAAACGACAGCTACCGCGCCAGCCTGCCGGGCATCATCACGGGCCGTTCCGGCGACCTGCGCGGTGGACGCACCTGGCGGCAACGGCTCAGCCGCGCCATGAGCTATCCCGGGCGGAGGCAGACCATCCGGTTCGCTGAAACGGTGGCCGTCCCGGCGCTGCAGGAAGTGGAAGCCGAGCTCAAGGCACAGGGTGCCGAAACGGCGCTGACAGTGGCCACAGTGGAGCCGTGCGGCATCCGCAGCATCGACCTGCAGCTGCCCATGGGCGGGGAACGGGCCTTCAAGTACCAGATCTACCCGGTGCAGTACGAGACGCCCAGCTATGCAACGCGCAGGGCCGATCCGGACGACCACTACTACCGCATGGAGGTGTTCTCCCAGGAGGGCAGCTGCGGCTACGACCTCATGGGCTACACCAAGGAACAGGTCATCACGGACGTCCTGGACCACTACGAACAGCACCTTGAATTCCTGCACCTGAACCGGGCAGCCCCCGGTAATACCGTCCTCGTTGAGGACCAGGTGGCAAAAGACAATTGGGAATCCGACTTCGACATGCAGGAGGAAACGAAATGAGCACGGCAACGCTTTTCATTGGCGGCAGCTGGACCGCGGCGTCCGACGGCGGCACCCGGGACATCCACTGCCCGGCCGACGGCGAACTGGTGGGGTCGGTCTCGGAGGGCACCGCCGCGGATGCGGACCGGGCCGTGCAGGCGGCGAGGGCAGCCTTCGACTCCGGCGTATGGTCCGGGAAATCGGCGCTGGAGCGCGGCACCTTCCTGATCAATGTCGCCAACCGGCTGCGGGAGCGCAAGGACGATTTTGCGCGTGCGGAGACGCTGGACACCGGCAAGCGCCTGGTGGAAAGCGAAATCGACATGGACGACATCGCCAACTGCTTCGAGTACTTCGGCAAGCTTTCCGGCCAGGACTCGGGCCGTGTGGTGGACGCCGGGAGCGCCACGGTGGTGAGCCGGATCGAATACGAACCCGTTGGCGTGTGCTCGCTGATCGCCCCGTGGAACTACCCGCTGCTGCAGGCCGCCTGGAAGATCGCCCCCGCGCTTGCCGCGGGCTGCAGCTTCGTCCTCAAGCCCAGCGAGCTGACGCCGCACACCTCCATCCTGATGATGGAGGTCCTGCAGGAGCTGGGACTGCCCGACGGCGTCGCTAACCTGGTGCTGGGCGACGGCAAGACCGTGGGCCCCGTCCTGTCCGGCCACCCGGAGGTGGACCTGGTGTCCTTCACCGGCGGCCTGGAAACCGGCAAGGCCATCGCCGCTTCGGCGGCAGCGTCGGTCAAGAAGGTGGCGCTGGAGCTGGGCGGCAAGAACCCCAACATCGTCTTCGCGGATGCCGATTTCGACGCCGCCCTGGACAACGCGCTCAACGCCGCGTTCGTGCACTCCGGCCAGGTGTGCTCCGCCGGCGCCCGGCTGATCGTCGAGGAGTCCATCGCGGAGAAGTTCGTGGATGAACTGGTGCGCCGGGCGGAGCAGATCCGCCTGGGCGGCCCCTTCGATCCGGACGCCGAGACCGGCCCGCTGATCTCCGCCGCCCACCGCGACAAGGTCACCGCCTACGTTGAGAAGGGCGTCGCCGAGGGCGCCCGGCTGCGCTGCGGCGGCGCCTGGGGTGAAGGGGACCTGGAGAAGGGCTTCTACTACCTGCCCACCGTCCTGGACCAGGTCAAGAGCGGCATGTCCGTGGTGGTGGACGAGGCATTCGGCCCGGTGGTCACGGTGGAGACCTTCACCACCGAAGCGGAAGCCGTAAAACTCGGCAACGACACCCACTACGGCCTGGCCGGCGCCGTCTGGTCCCAGGATGCCGGCAAGTCCCAGCGGGTGGCCCGGGCGCTGCGGCACGGCACCATCTGGATCAACGATTTCCACCCCTACCTGCCGCAGGCGGAATGGGGCGGGTTCGGCCAGTCCGGCGTCGGCCGCGAACTGGGACCCACCGGCCTGGCCGAGTACCAGGAAGCCAAGCACGTCTACCAGAACATCGATCCGCAGGTCACCGGCTGGTTCGCGGACCACGCCGCCGCACCTGCAGGGAGGAACTAAGGCACATGGCAGCAAAGACGGAATTCGACTACATCGTGATCGGCGGCGGCTCCGCCGGGGCCGCGGTGGCATCGCGCCTGAGCGAGGACCCGGCCGTGGAGGTTGCCCTGGTGGAGGCCGGGCCCGATGACCGGAACCTTCCCGAAATCCTGCAGCTGGATCGCTGGATGGAACTCCTGGAATCCGGCTACGACTGGGACTACCCCATCGAAGAGCAGGAGAACGGCAACTCCTTCATGCGGCACGCCCGTGCGAAGGTCATGGGCGGCTGCTCCAGCCACAACTCCTGCATCGCCTTCTGGGCGCCCCGTGAGGACATCGACGAGTGGGAACAGAAGTTCGGCGCCACCGGCTGGAACTCGGACCTGGCCTTCCGGCTGTTCAAGCAGCTGGAAACCAACGAGGACGCAGGCCCCGACGCACCGCACCACGGCGACAGCGGCCCGGTGCACCTGATGAACGTCCCGGCGTCGGATCCCACCGGCCGGGCCATGCTGGAAGCCTGCGAACAGTCGGGCATCCCGAAGGCGCAGTTCAACACCGGGGAAACGGTGACCAACGGCGCCGGGTTCTTCCAGATCAACCGCCGCGCGGACGGTACCCGGTCTTCCAGCTCGGTGTCCTACATCCACCCGATCATGGACCGCGGGAACTTCACGCTCCTGACCGGGCTGCGCGCCAAGGAACTCACCTTCGACGCCGCCAACCGCTGCACCGGCGTGGCCGTAGTGGACAACGCCTTCGCCAGGACGCATGAGCTCACCGCGCGGGCCGAGGTGATCGTTTCCACCGGAGCCATCGATTCCCCCAAGCTGCTGATGCTTTCCGGCATCGGCCCGGCTGCCCAGCTGGAGGAATTCGGCATCCCCGTGCGCGTGGACTCACCGGGCGTCGGCGAGCACCTGCAGGACCACCCCGAAGGCGTCATCCAGTGGGAGGCCAGGCAGCCCATGACGGAGACGTCCACACAGTGGTGGGAGGCAGGCATTTTCACCACCACCGAGGAAGGCCTGGACCGGCCGGACCTGATGTTCCACTACGGCTCCGTGCCGTTCGACATGCACACGCTGCGGCAGGGTTTCCCCACTACGGAGAACGGCTTCTGCCTCACGCCCAACGTCACCCACGCCCGCAGCCGCGGGACGGTGAAGCTGCGCAGCAAGGACTTCCGGGACAAGCCCAGGGTGGACCCCCGGTACTTCACCGACCCCGACGGCCACGACATGCGCGTGATGGTTGCCGGGATCCGCAAGGCCCGCGAGATTGCCGCGCAGCCGGCGCTGGCGGAGTGGGTGGGAACCGAGCTTTACCCCGGCCAGGACATCCAGAGCGATCAGGAGATCACCGACTACATCCGGAAGACCCACAACACCGTGTACCACCCTGCGGGGACGGTCCGGATGGGCGCGGCCGACGACGACATGTCACCGCTTGACCCCGAGCTGCGCGTCAAGGGCGTCACCGGGCTAAGGGTGGCTGACGCCTCCGTTATGCCGGAGCTGACTACCGTAAACCCCAACATCACCACCATGATGATCGGCGAACGGTGTGCCGAGCTGGTCCGGGAAGCACGTTCCGCCTCCTGACCTGACGCGTTACGAAGGGCGGTCCCCTGCGGGGCCGCCCTTCGGCGTCTCGCTTATTCGCGCCCCTCCGAGACCCAGGCGGGGTCGGCTGAACGGGAGCCGACGACGGCGTCCGACGCTGCGGCGAGTTCGTCCAGTTGCGCCGGGGTCAGTTCCAGGTCAAGGGCGCCCAGGTTCTCGTCGATCCGGTGCGCTTTGCGGGTGCCGGGGATGGGGACGACCGGCAGCCCCAGCCTCCTGCCCTGCGCGAGCAGCCAGGCGAGGGCGACCTGCGCGGGCGTCGCGTCCAGTTGGTCCGCCACGGACTGCACCGTGTCCACCACTGCCTGGTTGGCCCCGGCTGCGTCGGGGGCGAAACGGGGGATCCGGCGTCGGAAATCCTTGTCCCCCAGGCTTGAGGCGTCAACGGTGCCGGTGAGGAATCCCCGGCCCAGCGGCGAGTACGGCACAAAGCCCACCCCCAGGGCGGCAGCGGCAGGGACAACATTGCGTTCCACGTCGCGGCTCCAGATGGACCATTCGCTCTGGACAGCGGCTATGGGATGAACGGCACTGGCTTCCTCCAGTTCCTGGGCCGTCACCTCGGACAGCCCCAGGTGCCTGACCTTGCCCTGCTGCACAAGCTCCGCCATGGCTCCCACGGTTTCCGCCATGGGAACGCGGAGGTCGCGGCGGTGCATGTAGTAGAGGTCGATCACGTCGGTACCCAGCCGGCGCAGGCTGCGGTCCACGGCCTCGCGGATGTAGGCAGCATCGCCGCGGATGTCCGTGTAGCCGTCCGCAGGCGTGCCCACCAGCCCGAACTTGGTGGCCAGCTGGACCTCGTCCCGCCGCACCTTCAGCAGCTGCGCGATCAGTTCCTCGTTGCTGCCCCCGCCGTAGATGTCCGCGGTGTCGATGAAGGTGACGCCGGAGTCGACGGCGTGGTGCAGCGTGCGGAGCGCGTCCTCCTGGTCCACCTCCCCGTAGACGGGCGTCAGGGCCATGCCGCCGAAGCCGAGCTGGCTGACGTCGAGTCCGTCGCCGAGGGTTACCGCGTGTGCCATCAGTTCTCCCGTTTCTTCGCCTTTGCCGGCGCTGTTCCAGACGCCGTTGGTAGTGGTAACCCCCTAGTGCCAGGGAATAATCCTGCTGGCCGCCGGGCGGGTGGCCTCGATCAGCATGGCGTTGGCCTGGTCCGGGCCGGCTGCCCACGCTTCTGCCGCGGCCCGCTCCATCCCGAACGATATGTGCCGCTCCACCAGCCGGTTCAGCCGCAGCTCCGGGGGTACATCAACAAACCAGACCTCGTCCAGCTGCGCCCGGATGTCCTTCCAGGGTTCCTGTTCAAACAACAGGTAGTTGCCTTCCGTGATCACCAGGGGCACCTCCGCAGGGATGGCGATGGAGGCCGCCACCGGTTCATCGAGGGTGCGGTTGAACTCCGGGGCGTACACCACCGCCTCATCCCGCCGCACCAGGCGGCGCAGCAGCGACAGGTACCCGCCGGCGTCGAACGTGTCGATGGCCCCCTTGCGCTGCCGCAACGGCGTGCCCTCAATGATGGCGTTGCCCAGGTGGAAGCCGTCCATGGGCACCACCACCGCTTGCCCGGGCCCGAACTGCTGCTGCAGCCAGGCCGCGAACGTGGACTTGCCGGCGCCCGGGGCACCCGCGATGCCCAGCAGCATCCGCCGCCCGCCGTGCGGGGCGCCGTTCAAGGCGCAGCGCAGCGCCGTGACGGCCTCGGCGATCTGGGGGGATTCCATGGCAAAAGCCTAGACTGCCCGCCCCTGCACAAGCCGCTGAGTCTCCCCGCCTTTCGCGCGGCAGATGAGGCGGCCGACGGCGTTTCGCCGGGACACGCCGTCGGCCGTCCTTGAAGGCGGGGAGACTCAGCGGTGGGTTGTTCAGTTGAAGTGGCAGGACAGCTGTGCGGGCCTAGCCGAGCTGGAACACTGCCACGGTGCGGGCCGGAACGGTGAAGGTGCCGGTCGCGGGATCGTGGCTGGCCGTCTTGACCACGGGATCGATGCCGCCGGACTGGACGGGGTGCAATCCGTAGGCCGCCCCGGCTGTGGCGGCAACCGTCTGGCTGGCGGCTTCATCGGCGGCGTTGAAGACCACCACCAGCCCGCGCAGGTCCTTGTCCACGTCCGGGCCCACGGAATCGTCGATGTGCATAACCACGACGCCCGGAGCCTGTCCGGGACCGCCGTCGGGGAAGGACACCTTCTGCTGGACCAGGCCGGCCTCGCCGAGGTGGAACAGCGGCGTGCTCTTGCGGATCTGCAGGAGCTCGGCAGTTCGGCCGCGCGCTTCAGCAATCTCGGCGGGAGCCGGCTTCTGCGTGGGGTCTGCCAGCAGCGGGCGCATGTAGTCGTACTTGTCCTCATTGTCCGCCTTGGGCGGCAGCCCGCGGCCGAAGCCGTTGGTGCCGTCCGTGTGGTCCATGATGTTGAACCAGTCGCCCGAATCGTAGCTGTTGCGGTCCAGGGACTTGCTGCGCAGCGCTTCGCCGCCCGCGTGCCAGAAGGAGATGCCCTGGCCAAAGGTGGTGGTGCTGAGGGCCAGGGTCTGCATCCGGGTCCGGTCAGCCATGGGGGTGTCCTGCGGCAGCTTCAGCGCAAGGGCGTCAAAGAGCGTCTCGTTGTCATGGGCCTCCACATAGGTGACGGCCTCCTGCGGGTCGCTGGTGTAGCCCGCCGGCGCACCGTTGTACGGCACGTCCGCCCCGGTGACGGTGGCGCCGGTCCGGTCAACAAAGAAGTAGTCCCTGAGGTTGCCGGTCAGGCCCACCTTCACCAGGTCCTGGGCCAGGAGGAGGGCTTCCTTCTGCTGCTCCGGGGTGCCGTTGGCCGGGGAGTCATTGGGATCCGTGTAAAGGCCGGATCCGAAGCCCTGCACCCGGGGGTCGGGGTCGAAGGGGCCGCCGCCGCGGACGGCATCGCGAAGGCGGTCGTTGAAGGTGCCGATGCCGGTGCCGGCCATGTTTTCCTGGGTGGCCTGGACGAACCGGGCGTTGTTGGCCACCTCGCCGAAGTTCCAGCCCTCGCCGTACATGGTGATGGCCTTACCGTCCACGCCGTCCTTGGCCAGGGTCAGCTTGTCCAGGGCCGCCCGGACGTCCAGCATGTTCTGTTTCGAGTGGTGGCCCATGAGGTCAAAGCGGAAGCCGTCCAGCTTATAGGTCCTGGCAAGGGTCACCAGGGAGTCGACCATGAGCTTGCCCATCATGGTGTTCTCGGTGGCCGTGTTGGCGCAGCAGGTGGACGTCTCAAGGGATCCGGTGCCGGGGTTCAGCCGGTGGTAGTAGCCCGGAACAATACGGTCCAGGTTGTTGCTTCCGGACTGGCCGGCACTCGAGGTGTGGTTGTAGACAACATCCTGGATCACCCGCGCCCCGGCGGTGTTGAGGGCGGCCACCATCTCGCGGAATTCGGTGATCCTGGTGGTTCCGTCCGGGTTGGTGGCGTAGGAGCCCTCAGGGGTTGTGTAGTGCAGGGGATCGTAGCCCCAGTTGAAGCCGTCCTTGGCAGCAGTCTCCGCGACGCAGGCCTGCTGCTCCTCTGAATCTGCCGGCAGGGCAGCGAGGTCGCAGGCCGGTTCCAGCTGCTCGCTGCGCCGTTCCTCGATGGTGCCGATGTCATTGACCGGCAGCAGGTGGACCGCGTTCATCCCGGCGGCCGTCAGCTCCCGGAGGCGCTGCATGCCGTTGCTGCCGGTGTCCGTGAAGGCTTGGTAGGTGCCGCGGTGGGCGTCCGGGACGGTCTCATCGGTGATGGAGAAGTCGCGGACGTGGAGTTCGTAGAGGGAGAGGTCCTCGGGTTTGGCGAGGGCAGGCTTCTGCAGCTTCTTCCAGCCCTCAGGGGCCAGCGACTTGTCCTCCAGGTCCACGAACAGGCTGCGCCCGGAGTTGGCGGAAAGGCCCACGCTGTAGGGGTCGGTGACCAGATTCCGCTCAACCTTGCCGGTTTCCGGGACAAAGACTTCCACCTCGTACAGGTAGTAGGCGCCCTTCCAGTCCTTCTCACCGGTCAGGGACCAGACGCCGTCCTGCGCCGGTTCCATGGGGAGGCTGGAGATGGGATCACCGCCGGAGCCGGAAGCGTAGGTGTGGACGGTGACGCTGCGCGCTGTGGGCGCCCACAGGGACAGGTCCGGCCGGTTGCCCTTCCAGGCAAGTCCGAGTTCGCGCCCCGCCGCGCCCTGGTAGAGGGTGTCCAAAACCCCGGGGACCTGCATGCCGGTGGCAGCGGTGACCTGGCCGTCCGCACCGACGGCGGCAACGAGCAACTGGCCCTTCAACAGGTCCTGGGCCCGGGCCGCGTCACCTGCCGCCAGCTGCAGGGAGGCGAATCCGGCGAGGTGGGGATACTTGGCTGCAACGTCTGGATCCAGTCCGTCGGCCACCTTTTCGAGCGGTACGTAGCTGCCGCCGGTGACCTGGCCGTCCGCTACTGCCAGGCCGCCGTCGGGCGCGTTGTAAAGACGGTAGGTGGTTCCTTCCGCTGCGGGCGCCTGCCAGGCGATGGTGTCCGCCGACAGCCAGTGTGCTCCTGCCTCGGTGCCGAGGGCATCAGGGACGTCGTCCGTCAGTGCGTGGCTGGCGTGGTCGTAGGTGAAGGTCACAGGCCCGCCCGGAGCATTGAGGACCAGGTCCCCTCCGCCGGCCGCGCCGCCTGCACCGTAGTTTTCGTCCCACGAGTTGTTGAGGGCAACTTTCATTCCGTACGTTCCCGCAGGGACATCGAACGTGGCGCGGTACAGCGTCGCGGAGCCTTCGACCGGCTGCAGCCTGCTGGCCCCGCAGTCGGGCTGCCAGTCTCCGGGGCAGCCGATTTCGGACTGCAGCGAACCGACGAGCGCCACGGCCTGGGGCGCGGCGGTGTGGTCCGCGGAGGCCGGGAGGGCAATGCCGCCCAGTGCAAGGGGCGTGGCGCAGGCTGCGGCCAAAGCGGCGGCCAGTTTTTTGTTGAGCGCAGGCGGCTGCCCGGCTGGGGAGGACTTGTGGGACATGGAGGACCTTCCTTGGAAACGCCCCGAACGGCAACGGTGGGGAGCGGGGGTGTTCCAAGAGCCTAAGTTTCGCTTCAGGCGCACGTCAACGCTTTGCTGAAAATTTCACGCCTTGTTTTCATTCCGTACGCGTCCCGGTTTCCGTACACTGGGAGGCACGAGACTTCCGGAATGCTGTTCCGGCGAAGGAGCACCATGAGCATGACCGGGAGCGGGGCGGAACCCGCCGCGGCCGAACGGCCAAAACTGGAAGACCTTGCGCGGAAGGTCGGCGTCAGCATTGCCACCGTCTCCCGCGTGGTCAACGGTCGAAAGGGCGTTTCCAGGGAGGTGCGCCAGGCAGTCCTCGCCGCCATGGACGATCTCGGCTACGAGCGGCCCGACCGCACCCGCAGCGCAGCCAGGGGGCAGGTGGGGATCATCGTCCCGGACCTCACCAACCCGATCTTCCCGGCCATCGCCCAGGCGGTGGTCTCGCTCCTCTCCCAGGAGGACTTCATCCCCGTTATCTGCGCCCTGCCCGGCGGCGGACGGTCGGAGGACGAGTACATCGAGATGCTCGTGGCCCAGGGCGCAGCCGGCATCATCTTCATCTGCAGCGCCCACGCGGACGGCCAGGCCAGCCTGGAGCGCTACCACCGGCTGCGCGGCCGGGGTATCCCGTACGTCCTGGTCAACGGCCCCCGCCCGGAGCTTGGGGCGGCCTCGGTGTCCAATGACGACGCCGCCGCGATCAGGACGGCTGTCCAGCACCTGGCCAGCCTGGGGCACCGGAAGGTGGGACTGGCAATCGGCCCGCACCGCTTCATTCCAAGCCGGCAAAAACTGGCAGGCTTCCGCTCTGCGCTGGCGGACTACCTGGGCGTTGACGATCCCGCGCCCCACACCGCCACGAGCATGTACACGGTGGAAGGCGGCCAGAGCGCGGCCAACGAACTCCTGGACTCGGGCCACACGGCGATCGTCTGCGCATCCGACGTCATGGCGCTCGGTGCCATCCGCGCGGCACGGGCCAGGGGGCTGCGGGTGCCTGAGGACGTATCCATCGTGGGCTTTGACGATTCCACGCTGATGGCCCTCACCGACCCGCCACTGACGACGCTTCGCCAGCCTGCCGCCGCGATCGCGCATGCTGCAGTGCATGCGCTCGCAGCGGACATGGCCGGTGAGCAGTCCTCACACTCGCCGGTGGTCCTGGGGTCCGATCTGGTGCTGAGGGGCTCTACGGGTCCTTTGGCAGCGCCTTGAGGCCGGCGGCGCAGCCAACAATCCCGGCAATGAACACAACCTTCAGCACGCTGAACGGCTCCATGCCGGTGGCCATCGCCCAGCCCACAGTGAGTGCGGCGCCCAGGCCCACCCATACGGCGTAGGCGCTGCCCAGCGGGATGGTGCGGATGGCCCAGCCAAGGCCCAGCATGCTCAGGGTGGCCGTCACGGCGAAAACAAGGGTTGGGCCGGGCCGGCTGAAGCCGTCGGACAGCCCCAGGGCAGTGGCCCAGACCGCTTCGAGGACAGCCGAGGCCAGGAGCACCAGCCAGGGAAGTGAACGCCGCAGCATTACGCCACCACCTTCAGGCCAACCACGCACACGGCGATGCCGGAGAGCAGGAGGAGGCGCGCCGCCGTCGGGCGTTCCACCCTGGTGACCATGGCGTAGGCGGAGGTCAGCACCACGCCCACCCCGACCCAGACCGCGTAGGCGGTGCCGGTGGGGATGGACTGCATTGCGATGGCAAGGCCGCCCGTGCTCGCGGCGACCGAGACCAGGAAGAGGGCGGCGGGGGCGAGGCGTTGCCGCCCGGAGGCCTGGAAGGCGCGGTGCAGGGATGCGGCCCAGACGGCTTCGAGAGCTCCGGAGAGAAGAAGTATTAGCCACGACATGGCAGATCCTTTGGCCAGTCTTGTCGCGTTCCGGGTACTGAACCGTCGTCCGGAGGCTCAGGTGCGGAGCCTTGGTGTCCAGCGTAGCAACGCCCGACGGCGGCGGGCACTTTTGGTGCCCAACCTCACCAGGGCTGCCTGCCCCCCAACTAGGTCGCAGCAGATGTCGGTATGAGCCGTCAAAACGACATCTGCTGCTACTTAGTTGGGGCGGGCGCGGGAGCTAAAGGGTGCCGCCGGCAGCCTCGGGGGCGGAGGCGTCACGGCCGCCGTCGCCGACGGTTTCCCGGGCAATGAAGTTCTCGATGTCGAACAGGTTGTCCGCACGCTCTGCGATGTTCAGCAGGGTGGTCATGGAGGCCACCTCCTCCACCTGCTCCTTCAGGAACCACAGCATGAACTGCTCGCCCAGGGCATCGTTTTCGCCGCGGGCAGCCCGGAACAGGTCCTCGATGTTGCGGGTGACTTCCTTCTCCTGCTGCAGCGCCAGGGCCAGCGGCTCGGTGACGGAAGCGAAGTCGTTGCGGACGGCCGGAACGCCGGGGATGGTGAAGGGGATGTCCCGGTCAAGCATGTACTGCACCATCATCATGGCGTGGTTCCGTTCCTCCACGGACTGGCGGTAGAAGTAGCGTGCCAGCTGGGGGAGGTCCTGGTTGGCGAACCAGGTGGCCACGGCAATGTACTGCTGCGACGCGGTGAACTCGTTGCCGATCTGAGTGGACAGGAGCGCATTAAAGGATGAAGTGGTCATAGCCCGAGTCTAGGGACGGCCCGGTAGTGCTACCAGTGTGGAAAGGCTCTGCTTCTCCAAGGCAAGGCTGCCCTGTGGAACCCTGGATAGCCGGCAAGGCTGCCCTGTGGCACCCTGCTCAGCCGGCCCGCTGCGCCAGCAGCTGTTCCACGCGCTCCGGGGCGTAGAGGCTCTCTTCCACGAGCTTGCACAGTCCAACAGCCGTGGCCGTCCGGCTGTCCGCGGAGACAACCTCGAGGTCCACCAGGGACGGTTCAAAAGCGTCGTCGAGGATCTGCTGCCGGCAGGCCCGCAGGAAATCCGGAAGCACGCCCACGAGCCCGCCCACTGCAATACGGCCGGGATTCAGCGTCCCCACGGTGGCTGCGAGCGCGCGTCCCAGCACCCGCCCGGCTTCGGTGACGGCCGAGCGCACGGCGGGATCGCTGCCGCATGCGTCAACGAGCTGCCGCAGGGTGCCGTAGCCGGCAAGTTCCGGTTCCGCGAGGAGCGCGCGTCCTGACGCCACCGCCGCAAGGCAGCCGTCCCTGCCGCACCGGCAGCGGCGGCCCGCGGCCTCGGGAATCCGCACGTGCCCGATGTCTCCGGCGGCCCCGTGGGCGCCGCGGACCAGGGCTCCCCGCACTATGATGCCGGAGCCGACGCCGGTGCTGACCTTCACGGCCACAATGGACTCGAGCGGCTCCCGGACCTCGCCCACGGCCATGGACCGGGCGTCATTTTCCAGCAGGACCGGGCAGTCGAGCCTCGCCTCCATCATTTCCTGAAGGCGCTGCAGGTCCCAGTGGGCCAGGACGGTGCGTTCCAGGCCCAGCCGGTGGAGGGGGTCCACCGGGGCCGGCAGCCCCACCCCGGCTCCCACCGGCTGGCGGCCGTCCAGGAGCCGGAGGGACTCCTCGATCACGCTGCCGGCCACGCCCTCCTGGGACTGGCTGATCTCGATGGGCAGCCGTGCGGAGGCCAGGATGTCACGGCCCAGGGAGAGGAGATGGATGCTGGCGTGGGTGTGCCCGATCTCGATAGCCAGGACCAGCTTGTCGCGGTCATCGAAGCACAGGGCCCGCGGCGGCCTGCCGCGCTGTGAGCGCAGTGGCGTGGATTCATAGACCAGGCCGGCAGCAAAGAGCGCGTCCAGCCGCTCGTACAGGGTGGACCGGGCCATGCCCGTGATGTCCAGCAGGTCCGCGCGGCTGTAGCCGTCCGGGCTTGAGCGCAACAGCTGGAGGATGTGGCCGGCGCTCGTGGCGGGCCCTGCGGGAGGCTGGCCTGAGCCCCCGATGAGCGTCCTCTGCTGGATCATGCTGTCCGTTCCCTTTGCCCTGTGCGGCGTAAGTGTGCCGCGGTCTGATCATTGACGTGGTCTGGATCACACAATTATGATCGATCATCAGACAAAAATACTATCTGCCCTTGCAGCAGGAGGTTCCAATGTCGGATCTTGCCCATGACGTCAGCCGGCGGGCCTTGCTGAAGGGAGGGCTGATGGCTCTGGCCACCGGCCCCCTGCTTGCAGCCTGCGGCGTGAACACCAGCGGGAGCGGAGGCGAAGGCTCCGTCAACTTCCTTTCCACCCAGTTCTCCCCGGTGGAAGAGCGGCAGCGGTATGAAGCCACGCTCAAGAAGTTCGCCGGGGACATCCAGGTGGCCTACAACCCCGTTGATACCGGCGTCTTCAACACCACGCTGAAGTCCCAGCTCGCGGCCGGGAAAGTCGAGATAGGCATCGCAGCGGGCCTGCACAGCGACCTCATTCCCTTCGCATCGCAGTTCGAGGACCTCAGCTCCCTCACCAGCGACCTTTCGTCTGCCGGCTACTCCGAGGACCTGCTGGAGCTGGCGAAGCTCGGCACAGACACTCCCCGGTACATCCCCTGGATCCAGGCGACGTATGTGGTGGCGGTCAACAAGAAGGCGCTGGACTGGCTTCCGTCAGGTGCCGACGTCAACAACCTCACCTATGAGGACTTCCTGGCGTGGGCGCAGGCGGCCAAGGCGGCGAACGGGGGGCGTCCGGTGTTCGGGATTCCTGCCGGGCCGAAGGGCCTCCACCACCGCTTCTACCAGGGTTTCCTGCTCCCCAGCTTCACGGGCGGGCAGATCACCACGTTCCGCAATGCCGATGCCGTCACCGCCTGGACCTATATGCGCGACCTCTGGGCCAACATGAACCCGGCCTCCGCGAATTACGACTTCATGCAGGAACCGCTGGGCAATGGGGAAGTCCTGGTGGCGTGGGACCACGTGGCACGCCTCATCAACGCGGTCCAGGACAAGCCTGACGACTGGCTGATGGTGCCCGCCCCGTCAGGCCCGAAGGGCAAGGGCTACCTGCTGGTCGTCGGCGGCATGGCCGTACCCCAGGGTTCGCCGGAAAAGGACAAGGCCTTCGAGCTGATCAAGGCGCTGTCGAAGCCGGAGGCGCAGATCGAGACGCTGAAGTCCAACGCCTTCTTCCCGGTGGTGGAGGCGGACATCGGAAGCGACCTCCCGGGCGGCATCGCCCTGGAGGCCAAGGCGGTCAAGGCGCAGCAGGAAGCCCAGGACGCCATCCTGGCGCTCCCGCCGGTGGGTCTGGGCGACAAGGACCCGCAGGTCTCGCAGCTGTTCAAGAACTGCTTCCAGGAAATCTGCCTGAACAACGCGGACGTCAAGGCGACGCTGGACCGCCAGGGGGCGGAGCTGGCCGGCATCATGGACACGCTGAATGTTCCCTGCTGGGCGCCGGATCCCGACGCTGACCAGTGCAGGGTTGCGTGATGGCTTCCCCCGACGCACCCGCTGCCGCCAGGCCCAGGCCCCGGCCCGCCAGGCCCCGCGGCCGGCCGCCGCGGAGGAGCGGAACCTCGGCAGCAATGCTGCTGATTGCCCCGTCGATTGTCTTCATGACCCTGTTGTTCGGCTGGCCCATGGTCAGCGGCATCCTCCAGGCGTTCGGCGGCCCGGAGGGGCTGACCACCGCGAACTTCACCCGGATGGCGCAGGACCCCTACTTCTGGTCTTCCGTGGGCAACACCCTGCTGCTGATCGTGGTGATGATTCCCATCCAGTTTGTCCTGGCACTGGCCATGGCCCTGCTGATCCGGGCCAAACCGCGGGGATCCTCGGTGTATTTCTACATCTGGGCCATCCCCCTGGCGGTCAGCGATCTTGCCGCCGGCCTGGTTTGGCTGACAGTGTTCACGGACCGGGGCTACCTCAACTCCGTCCTGGCCTCCGTGGGCCTTGAACCGGTCTCCTGGCTCGCCTATGACAACTACGCCTCGATGTTCATGGCCGTGCTGATCGCGGAAGTCTGGCGGGCAACGTCGCTGGTGTTCGTGATCGTCGTCGCCGGGCTGCAGTCCATCCCCAAGGACTATGAGGAAGCGGCCGGCGTTTTCGGGGCCGGCTTCTGGGACAGGCTGTGGCACGTGACCCTGCCGCTGCTGCGGCCCAGCCTCCAGACCGCCCTGATCCTGCGGACCATCCTGGCCTTCCAGACCTTCGCGGTGGCACTGGCCCTCACCGGGCAGAACTTCCCGCTGGTGGTCGGTGAGACCTACCGCTGGTACACCGGGCTCCAGGACGCCAACGTGGCGTCGGCCCTGGCCCTGGTGGTCATGGCAGTGTCCATGGTCACCGCCGTCGGCTACCTCAAGCTCCTGAAAGACCAGTCGGAGGCCCCGCGATGAGCCACGCCACTACCAACAAGGCAACCGCCCCGGCAGGCCGCCCGGAGCCGGAGGTTGACCGCAGGCCGCTGGCAAAGCGGCGCCGGAACCGGATGCTGCTGCAGGTTGGCTGCATCCTGATCACGCTCTTCATGGCACTGCCGATCTACCTGATAGCGCTGTCCGCCACCTCCAGCAGGGCGGCCCTGCAGGAGTTCCCGCTGAGTTTCATCCCGAACAATTTCTCCCTTGAGACCATGCAGACGTTCCTGCAGTCCACGGGCATCCTGGGCGGGCTCATCAACTCCGTCCAGGTGGGCATCTTCACCCTCCTGCTGTCCCTGATCATCGGTGTCCCGGCGGGTTACGCCGTGGCGCGTTTCGCCTTCCCCGGGAGGGACCCGTACCAGCTTTTCCTGCTGTTCACCCGGGCACTGCCGATCGTGGTGCTGTCCGTGCCGCTGGCCCAGCTCTTCCTGCAGACCGGGCTGTACGACAGTGTCCTGGCCGTTGTCCTGCTCCACACCGCACTGGCACTGCCCACCACCATCCTCATCACCTCCTCGGTGTTCCTGGGCGTCCCGCGCGACGTTGAGGAAGCTGCCCGGATCTTCGGCTGCAGCCCGGTGCAAGCCTTCCTCAAGGTGGTCATGCCCATGGCCATCCCCGGCATCGCCGCGGCCTCGATCTTCACCTTCGTGATGTCCTGGAACGAGGTCCTCGGCGCATCCATCCTCACCCTGAACCAGCGCACCCTGCCGGCCCAGGTCCTCAGTTCCCTCGCCGAGTCACCTCTGGCCTACCGGTTCGCCGGCGGTTTCCTGCTGGTGATCCCGGCACTGATCTTCATCTTCTTCATGCGCCGCTACCTCACCAACATGTGGGGCTCCACCATCCGCTGAGCGTGTTTCCAGAGAGGCTGTTCCATGGCTGACATCTCGATCAAGGGTCTCAAAAAGACCTACCCCGGCAGCACCGAGCTGGCCACCAACAACGTTTCCCTCGATGTTGCCGAGGGCGAGTTCATGGTGCTCCTGGGGCCTTCGGGCTGCGGAAAGACCACCCTGCTGCGCATGGTGGCGGGGCTGGACTTCCCGGACGAGGGAAGCATCTCCATCGGCGGCAGGGACGTGACCTACCTGCCGCCGCAGGACCGGAACCTGTCCATGGTGTTCCAGTCCTACGCCGTCTTCCCGCACCGGAAAGTCCGCACCAATATCGGGTTCGGGCTGGTGGTGAAGAAGATGCCGCGGGACGAGGTGGAAAAGAAGGTCGCGTGGGCCGCGGACCTGCTCCAGCTCACCCCCTACCTGGACCGGTACCCCGCCCAGCTCTCGGGCGGGCAGCGGCAGCGCGTCGCCGTGGCACGCGCCATCGTCATGGATGCCGACGTGCTGCTCATGGACGAGCCGCTGTCCAACCTCGATGCGCTCCTGCGGCTGGACTTCCGGGCGGAGCTGAAGAAGATCGTCCAGCAGCTGGGCTCCACCACGCTGTACGTCACCCACGACCAGGTGGAGGCCATGAGCCTCTCGGACCGGGTGGCCGTGATGAAGAAGGGGCAGATCGCCCAGCTTGGCCACCCCATCACCGTCTACGAGGAACCGGCCGACCGGTTCGTGGGAGGGTTTATCGGCTCCCCGCCCATGAACTTCCTGGAGGGGCGCGTCACCCAGCAGGGTGCCCTGGAAGTGGCGGGCCAGAGCACCGAGGCCCCCGAATTCCTGGCCCACTCAGCGGCCCGGTCCGGAGGCCTCCCCGTGATGGTCGGAATCCGGGCGGAGAACATCTACCTCGAACAGCGCGGCGCTCCGGGGACCCTGGACGCCACTGTGGAAGTGGTGGAACCGCTGGGCCACGCCACGCTGCTGACCGTGGACCTGGGCGGGCAGACGATTAAAGTGCAGGTCGCTTCCACGGTGCGTGTCTCCTCGGGAGAGAAAGTTGGCCTGCGCTTTGACCAGGCCGCCATCCGGTTCTTCGACACGGAAACCCAGCTGGGACTCACGGCATGAGCCCGGCGCCGGACGGGGACACCTTTCCAATCCGAACCCTTGAGGAGCTGGGGAGCCGGGCGAAGGACGTCCTGGCAGCGAACGACATCGGCACCATGGTGACGGCGGCGCCGAACCTCTACCCGCACATGTGGAGCTGGGATGCCGCTTTCGTAGCCACCGGCCTCTCCACCGTGAGCGTGGCCCGCGCACTCCAGGAGCTGGACTACCTGGTGGCCGCACAGTGGAAAAGCGGGATGATCCCGCACATCGTGTTCTCCGACGTCCCCGGCTACTTCCCCGACGTGGACCGGTGGGGGACCCGCGGCGTTTCGCCGGAGGGCGTGCAGTCCAGCGGCATCTGCCAGCCGCCGGTCCATGCCACCATGCTGCGCCGCATCGTGGAAAGGGCGACGGCGGCCGGCGGCGAGGATGCCAGGCTCGCGGAGGAATTCACCCGGCGGACACTGCCGCAATGGATCGACTGGCACGGCTGGCTGCGGAGCGCACGTGGCGGGGACGGCTCGGGCCTGCTCACCATTTACCACGGCTGGGAGTCCGGGATGGACAACTCGCCGCGCTTCGACGGCCCGTACTCCAGGGTCCAGCCCGGTGAGATGGAGCCGTTCGTCCGGACCGACACCCTGAAGGTCACGGACCACAGCCAGCGCCCCAGCGACGAGGAGTACAGCCGATACCTGTGGCTGGTGCAGCAGATGGCTGAGGTGGGGTTCGACGACGCACGGCTGCCGGGGGTGATGTCCTTCCAGGTCAAGGATGTCTTTATGTCTGCGATCTTTGCCGCGGCCAGCGAGGACCTTGCGGTACTGGCCGAACAGTTCGGCCTGCCGGAGGAAGCTCCCCAGCTGCGGCAGTGGGCGCAGGAATTCCGCGACGGCGTGGACGCCACCGTGGATGCGCAGACAGGGCTTGCGCGGGACCGGGACGTGCTGACGGGTGAATGGATCGGGCCGCCCACCATCGCCGGTTTCGCGCCCCTGGTTTCCACCGCGGACCAGGCACTCCTGGACCGGCAGCTGCAGATTTTCGAGGGGCCGGACTGGACCGGCGACCCGCGGCTGGCCTTTCCGCTGCCCGCGTCCACGTCCACCACGTATGAGGGGTTGAAGCCGCGCCAGTACTGGCGGGGGCCGGTGTGGCCGGTGATGAACTGGTACCTGGCCCACTGCCTGCGCAGGCGCGGCGACGGCAAGCGTTACCGCCAGCTGCGCGAGGCTTCCCTCGCCCAGCTGATGGAAGGCCACTTCGGTGAGTACTATGAGCCGTTCACCGGTGAGCCGCTGGGCAGCATGGACCAGTCATGGACGGCGGCCGTGGCGCTGGAGTGGCTCGCCGATCCTGAGAACGGCTGACCCGTGGGTGCCCTGCCGCCTGGCTTTCCCACAAACGACGACGGCGCGCGCCGGCACGCGCGCCCGGTGCGCCTCCTCATCGCCGGCGCCGGAGCCAGGGGTGCGGCCTACGCCCGGCTTGCCGCGGCCACCGGCCTGGCCACCGTGGTGGGCCTTGCCGAGCCCCGCGCCGAGCTGCGCGGCCGGCTCGCAAACGAGCTCGGGATACCGGACGGCGGGGTGTTCGCTAACTGGCAGGCAATGCTGCAATCCCGGCTGCCGGCCGACGGCATCATCATCGCCACGCCGGACCGTGAACACGCAGCTCCCTTCGCAGCCGCCGCAGCCCACGGCTACCCGATCCTCCTGGAGAAGCCCGTCGCCGTCGACCCCTCCGGCTGCGCGGACCTTGACCGCATCAGCCGTGAAACCGGCACCAGGGCAACGGTCTGCCATGTACTGCGCTACACCCCGCTGACGGTCCTGCTTAAGCAGATCCTGGCCGGCGGGGCGGTAGGCCGGATCATTTCCGTCCAGCACCTGGAACCTGTCGGCTTCTGGCACTTCGCGCATTCCTACGTCCGCGGGAACTGGCGCCGCGAGGAAAACTCAAGTCCGTTCCTGCTGGCCAAGTGCACGCACGACGTCGACTGGCTTTCCTTTATCATCGGCAGCAGGCCGGTGCGGGTTTCCTCCTTCGGGCAGCTGGCACACTTCCGTCCCGAGGGGGCGCCGGAGGGCGCAGGCCGCCGTTGCACCGACTGCCCGGCTGAGCCGCGCTGCCCGTACTCCGCGCTGAAGATCTACGGCGCCGGGCGGCCACCGAACGGCGGCACGCCGGACCCCGCACGGGCGTACTTCGCCGACGTCGTGGATCCCGGAGGTACGCCGGAATCACTGCTGCACGCCCTGGCCACGGGCCCCTACGGCCGCTGCGTCTACTACTCGGACAACGACGTCGTTGACCACCAGGTGGTGAACATCGAATACGAGGACGGCACAACCGCCGCGTTCACCGCCACCGCCTTTACCGCCGCGGGCCCCCGGCGGACCCGCATCTTCGGCAGCCACGGGGAGATTACCGTCGAGGCCGGAGCCATCTCCGTCTACGACTTCCTGACCGGAACAACCGCTGTCCACCCTGTTCCGGCCGCCATTGCGCAGGTCCGGGGCGAAAAACACGAGGGCGGCGACCGCGGCCTCATCGCCGCCTGGGTTGCCGCGCTCGCCGGCGGCGACTGGTCCGGGGTGGTGTCCGGACTGGACGAGTCCCTGGTCAGCCACGCCGCCGTGTTCGCCGCCGAGGAAGCGCGCCGGAACAGCGCTGTTGTGGACGTTGGCCGCTTCAGCCTCAGCCAGTAACCTCATCAATGGACACGACGGCCAGGAAGCCGCGGCCCAGGATCTCCGGGGAGCCGCTGTCCGAACCCACCACGGCGTCATAGCGGTCCAGGGCCACCGGCCCAGGCCCTTCGGTCCCTGTTGCGGTCCCTGCCCCAGGCCCGTCGGCGGCTGTGGCCTGGCCCTGCAGCAGGACACCCAGCTGGCCGGCGAAAAGGGGATGGGCCCGTTTCTTTGAAAGTTCGATGATGGACGTAAAACCCTTGTACTTCCCCGCCCGGGTGATGACGTTCAGGTTCCGCACGTCTCCTGTGGGAAGGGCGCAGGTGGTGCCGGCTTCGCCGGAAAACCGGAACGCCCGGTACTTTTCGAGGGGATGTTCAGCACCGTCCACGGTGAGCAGCAGGAGCTCGCCCTCAACCACGGTGAGCACCCGTTCCATGCCGGGGAACGGCGAGAAGTCCCCGGCTTTGCTGACCTCGGCGATGCTGATCCGCCAGTCCCACCCGCCGTCGTGTCCGGAGACGCCGCCGGGTCCGGAGGCTGCGCCGGGATGGCCGGCAATCTGGCGGGTCACCCCGCCGTTGCGCCAGGGTTCGGGTTTGAGGTCGGCAAAGCGGATGATCTCCATTTGCCCAGCCTAGTTGCCCGCCCCACAGGCAGGAGCAGGCAGCAGGTGTCGGCAGCTCCCATCCTTCCCTGCTACTCTCCTCCGGGGGGACAACACGAAAACAGCCTGAAGGAGCCGGGAATGTTCGTCAAAGTGTGTGGTCTCAGCACGCCAGAATCTGTTCGCGAAGCTGTGGGCGCCGGAGCGGATGCGGTGGGTTTCGTCCTCACCGCCAGCCCCCGCGTCGTCTCGCCCTCGCAGGCATCGGCCCTGCTGGCTGAGGTGCCGGAACGGGTTTTGCCTGTCGGAGTGTTCCGCGACGAGCCCGTTGTTGACGCCGTTGCCATCGCCCGCGCCGCCGGGCTGGAATGGATCCAGCTGCACGGCACGCGCACCCGCGGGGACGTTGCCACCGTGCACGACGCCGGCATGAAGCTGGTCAGGGCCGTCACCTTGGATGCCACCCCGGAGGAACTGGCGGACTGGGGTGAGGACCTGCTCCTGATCGACGCCGCCGTTCCCGGCTCGGGCGAGGCCTGGGATTACGCCTCCGTGGCCGAACTTCCCGTCCTCCAGGGCCGCAACTGGCTGCTGGCCGGCGGCCTGGATCCGGAAAACGTTGGGACAGCGTCAGCTGCGGCCCACGCCTGGGGAGTGGACGTTTCTTCCGGTGTTGAGGTTTCCCGCGGCGTCAAGGACCTGGCCAAGGTCCGGGCTTTCGTGCAGGCAGCGAAAGCCGAATCCAGGGTCTAGCCAGCATTCCTCCAGCCTGCGTTTCCGCCAGACAGCATTCCAGCGTTCAGGGGCAGCTCAGGGAAGCCCCTGAGCTGCCCGCAGGAGACTCCGGGGCACAATGGATAGATGAAGACACTGCTCAACATCATCTGGCTTGTTTTTGGCGGGTTCTGGCTCGCGCTGGGTTATTTCGCGGCCGGTGTCATCTGCTGCCTGCTGATCATCACCATCCCCTGGGGCATCGCCTCGTTCCGGATCGCCGCGTACACCCTCTGGCCCTTCGGCCGGACGGTGGTGGACAAGCCGGGCGGTACAGGCGTCTTCCCGCTGCTCGGCAACGTGATCTGGTTGCTGGTGGCGGGCATCTGGATCGCGATCGGGCACGTGGTCACCGCTTTCGCCATGGCAGTGACCATCATTGGCATCCCGCTGGCCATCGCCAACCTGAAGCTCATTCCGGTGTCCCTGATGCCGCTCGGCAAGCAGATCGTGCCCACCAGCCAGCCGTTCGTCTCCACCTACCGGTAGGCGGGAGCTGCCGGCCATTTCGCCTGCCGGCCTGGGCGCCAGCCTCCCTGTGGAGGCCAGCCCGCTGACAGCACCGGTCAGCGGGGACTAAAGACCCCGTTGACCAGGAGGGCCACGGCGTCGCTGCAGTCCAGCTCGGCGGCGATGTCGACGTCGGCCCCATAACCCCCGCCGGCGAGTTCACGGCCGCTGGAACAGCCGTGGAGCATCTCGCGAAGGCGCGGCTCCGCTGCTTCAAAGGCGGCCATGGCAGCCACCGCCTCCGGCGAGTAGCCGTGCCTGCCATCTTCGGGCTCGTAGCCGCCCTTACCCGCGGCCACCAGGCCCGCGATGAACGCGCCTGCGCCGATCTGGTCTTCCACGGCGGGGCGGAGGCCGCCCCCGGGCCAGCGCTCCCCGGCGGCAACCACCGCGATGACGGCATCCGCCGGGAGGTTCGCGGCCACCCACTCCGCGGTGGCCGCGGCGTTGCGGAGGCTCACGGCGGCGACCAGCGGGACGTCGCCGGCCAGGTCATGGCACAGCGCGGAACCATTCGGTGACGGCAGGACCACCCGGTCCAATGATGCCGCCGCCCGGATGCTCGCGGGGGAGAGGCTGAGACCGCCCCCATCGCGGGGGCCGGCCAGCTGGGCGCCGTGGTGTGCGGCGAAGTCCTCGGCGCCGGTGTCCTTCCAGGGAAAAGGGAAAACCTCAGCGCCCCGGTCCAGGGCAACGCTGACGCACGTGGTGAAGGACAGGACGTCCACCACCACGGCAAGGTCGGCGCCGGACGCTACTGTCCTGGCGCCGTCGAGCCCCCACTCCATCCGGACCGTGGAGGGCAGCTGCCGGTGCGCCGCGCTTGCTGTCACGGTGTGGCGGGGGTTGGAGGGGGATGCGTTCACGCCAGTTCGCCTTTCAAGTTGCGGTGCGCGGCGTCCAGCCACAGCTCCTTTGCCCTGCCGCTGTGGAACAGCGGGTCCAGTTCCAGCAGGCGGCGCACGACGGCGGCGCGTCCGGCTGCGAAGTCGGCGTCACCAATGTGCGCGTAATCCTGGCGGACGGCGGCAACGTAGCGCGCGTACTCCCCAGGTTCCCCGCCCAGGACGGAAAGGTCGGCGTCGCAGAGGAGGGCGCCGTCGTCGTCCCCTTGTTCCGGCCGGTGGTCCGAGGTCAGCCGGACAAGCCGCCCCACCTCATACGCCTCCGCCTCCGGAAGCCCTGCCGCCAGCAGGCGCTCTTCGGCCAGGCGGGCGGACTCCTCCTCATCCTGGCCGGCCACCCCGCGGTAAACGGAGTCGTGGAACCAGGCCGCCAGCAGGACCGTGCGCGGCGGGTCGGCTGGATCGGTGAGCAGGTCCAGGGATTCGAGGACCGACAGCAGGTGGGTGCAGCCGTGATAGCGGCGGTGCGGTTCGCTCCAGCGGTCCAGGAGGTCCAGGAAGAGGGCGTCATGGCCGGGCATGACTGTGTTCCAGCGGTTCAGCAGCGGAACCTTCAACGATTTGTTGCGCCGGCGGGCGGGGATGCGGAGGCCGCTGGCTATCAGCTTGCGGACCAGGATCCGGGCTTCGACGGGAACGGCACCGGCCGCCACCAGGTCCTCAAAGCGGCGCTCCGGGACGTCGTAGTGGTCGCCGTCGAACGCCCGCTCCGGGATGCCGGCCGCGGCTGCGAACACGTGCAGCTCCTCCAGTGACTCATCCGAAACGAGGTGGGAGAAGTGGGTTCCGTGCGCAGGCCACAGCGGCGGGTCGATGAAGATGGCCATGGGGGAAGTCTAGTGGGGCTGTGCCGTGCGGAGGCGGTGCGCTCCTGCCCGGTTACTCGGTGGCGGCAGCCGGTTTCCGCACCGGCGCGCCGTCAGATTGTGCGTGTCGGGGCAGGCAACTGGGCGGGAACGCACGCCGGCCTCGAAGTGCAGCGGGCCCTACAGTCCAGGGAGGCCAGTAGCGCGAACACCGCATCCGGAGATGCGGAAACAAACTCCTGCATCTTCCGCAAGTGCGGACTAGAGTTGCCCCATGACTATTATCCGCGTGGCCGAGGCCGCCCGGTTCCTGGGCGTCAGCGACGATACCGTCCGCCGCTGGACGGAGAACGGGAGCCTGACACCACGCAGGGACGACGCCGGCCGGCTGGCGGTGGACGGCCTGGAGCTGGCCCGGCACGCGCAGAAGCTGGCGCAGCTTCCGGACGATCCCCACCGCACGGGCAGCTCCGCCCGCAACCGGTTCGTGGGCCTGGTCACCAGCATCACCGCAGACAAGGTCATGGCCCAGGTGGAACTGCAGTGCGGCCCTTTCCGGGTGGTGTCGCTGATGAGCAGCGAGGCCGTGCGGGAGATGGGGCTGGAGCCCGGCTCTGTGGCCACCGCGGTGGTCAAGGCCACCACGGTCATCATCGAAACGCCGCGGGGCAAGGCGCTGTGACGGGGAAACAAAAACTGACGGCGCTGCTGCTGGCGGTACTGTTGGCCGGCACGCTGGCCGGGTGCACCGGCAGTGGCAGCAGTACGCTCACTGTGTTCGCGGCGGCCTCGCTCAAGGGCAGCTTCACCGAGATCGCCGAACGCTTCGAAGGGGAGAACCCGGGCACCACCGTCACCCTCAGCTTCGCGGGGTCAGCGGACCTGGCCGCCCAGGTCAGCCAGGGGGCGCCGGCGGATGTCTTCGCATCGGCGGATGCCGGCACCATGGCAACGGTTCAGGAGGCCGGCCTGGTGGACGGCGAACCGCGCGTTGTGGCCACCAACACCCTGGCCATCGCAGTCCCGGCAGGAAACCCGGCAGGCATCCGCTCCTTCGCGGACCTGGGCAGGACCGGTACCAGGCTTGTGGCCTGCGCCAGGCAAGTGCCCTGCGGGGCAGCTGCGGCCAGGGTGGCAGGCAGCACCGGAACCGTCCTCAGCCCGGTCAGCGAGGAAAATTCCGTGACGGACGTCCTGGGCAAGGTCACCTCCGGGGAAGCGGATGCAGGGCTTGTCTACGTCACGGATGTCCGGTCAGCCGGCAGCAGGGTGGAGAACGTCCCGTTCCCCGAGGCAGCGGCTGCCGTGAACCCCTATCCGGCGGCCGTGCTGGCCGGCAGCGGCAACAAAGCCGCGGCCGCCAAATTCCTGGAATTCGTAGCCGGACCCGAAGGCCAGGAGGTCCTGGCGTCGGCAGGCTTCGGACCTGGGACCACATAATGCGTAGCGCACCCGTTGGGCACAAGATGGCTGGCTGGCAGGCCGGCCGCCCGGGGTACACCGGCGTTCCCCGCTGGCTGTATGCGCTGGCAGTCCTGGCTGCCCTGGTGGTGGTCCTCCCGCTCGTGGCGATGGTGGCACGGGTCAACTGGGCCAACTTCATCCCTCTGGTCACCTCCGGTCCAGCCCTGGCAGCGCTGGGCCTGAGCCTCCGCACGGCAGCGGCCAGCACCGCCCTTTGCATCGTGCTTGGGGTTCCGCTTGCGGTGGTCCTGGCCCGCGGCAGGTTTCCCCTGCTGGGGATCCTGCGCGCGCTGGTGCTGCTCCCTTTGGTCCTGCCGCCGGTGGTGGGAGGCATCGCCCTCCTGTACACGTTCGGCCGGCAGGGACTCCTGGGTGGGGCGATCGAGGTACTGGGACTGCAGATCGCGTTTTCAACCACTGCCGTGGTGCTGGCCCAGACATTCGTGGCCCTGCCGTTCCTGGTGGTCAGCCTCGAAGGCGCCCTCCGGACCGGCGGCCAACGGTATGAGGCGGTGGCGGCGACGCTGGGGGCATCACCCGGAACGGTCTTCCGGCGCGTCACGCTCCCGCTGGTCCTGCCGGGGTTGGCCTCCGGGGCGGTCCTCTCCTTCGCCCGGAGCCTCGGCGAATTCGGTGCCACGCTGACGTTCGCGGGCAGCCTGCAGGGGGTGACCCGGACACTGCCGCTCGAAATCTACCTGCAGCGCGAAACTGACCCGGACGCCGCCGTCGCGCTTTCCCTGGTTCTGGTGGCGGTGGCCATCGCGGTGGTGGCCCTGGCCTACCGGCGCCCGGGCGGGAAGGTGCGAAACCAGCAGGCTTCGGGGGAGCGGCCGACGACGGCTGCCGGCGCGGGCGGGGGCGTTCCGTGACGTTCTCGTTCCAGGCAGCCCTGGCCGGGCGCGGTTTCGACGTCGCCCTTTCGCTCGGCCCCACCGAGACGGTTGCCGTGATGGGTCCCAACGGTGCCGGCAAGTCCACCCTGCTCTCGGTCATCGCCGGGCTGGTGCGGCCGGACAGGGGGCAGGCCCAGCTGGACGGCCGGACGCTGTTCCGCCTGGGCGAAGGGCAGCCGCGGTGGACCGCTCCCCATCGCCGCGGGACCGCGCTGCTGGCCCAGGAGCCGCTGCTCTTTCCGCACCTCACCGGCGCTGAGAACGTGGCCTTCGGGCCGCGAAGCGCGGGGACGCCGAAGCGCCAGGCAATGCAGCAGGCGGTGCGGTGGCTCACCGACGTTGAGGCTGGGGACCTTGCGGACCGCCGTCCCGCCGAACTCTCCGGCGGACAGGCGCAGCGCGTGGCGGTGGCCCGCGCACTCGCCGCGGATCCCGGGCTCCTCCTCCTGGACGAACCGATGGCCGCGCTGGACATCCATTCGGCCCCGCTGCTCCGGCGCCTGCTCAAGCGTGTCCTGGCGGACCGGCCGGCCCTCATCATCACCCACGATGTCCTGGACGCCCTGATGCTCGCCGACAGGGTGGTCATCCTGGAAAGCGGCCGGATAGCAGAGGAAGGCCCCACCCGGCAGGTCCTGCAGCAGCCGCGCAGCGCGTTCGCGGCCGGGCTGGCCGGCCTCAATTTCGTCACTGGAACGGCTGCCGGGGACGGCATCCTGACCGGCCAGGGCCTGCACATTGCCGGGCACAGCGAGGACCCCGTCCCCGCCGGCCAGCCCGCAGTGGCCGTGTTCCCGCCGTCGGCCGTTTCGGTGTTCGTCACCGACGCCCACGGCAGCCCCCGGAACTCCTTCGCGGTGTGCATCACGGACCTGGAGCCGCATGCGGACCAGATCCGGGTGCGGGGCGGCGGGCTGGCAGCTGACATCACGCCGGCCGCTTTGACGGACCTGGGGCTGGTGCCGGGAATGACGGTGCACCTGGTGGTCAAGGCCGCGGCCGTATCCGTCTATGAAACCTGGGAGAACCCCACGGATGGCCCCGGTTCAGCACTTGGGAGCGGCTGAAAACTACAACACTGCAGAGCCGGCTTCCTGCCGGCCGCCAGCCGGCCTCGCTATATGCTGAGTACGCATTTCCCGGCACAGTGGCCCGGGGTGTTACTGATGGGGGCAGTGATGAGGGTTTTCAGGCGTGTCATTTTGCCGGCTGCGTGGTTGACGGTGTTCGCCGCCATAGCAGTCGCTTTAGTCAAGATCGCATTCGTGGACGGCATGGCACCGGAGCAGGCAGCTGTTGCACCGGGGGCGCAAGTGGCCGTGCCGGTGGTGCAGGCGACGCGCGCTACCGTGACGAACAAGGTCGAGATCAAAGCGACTGTCCAGAACGACCCGGCAGTCGCTGTACGAAGCACCGTGGCCGGAGTGGTAACACACATCTTCGTGGAAACCGGCGCAAAAGTGGCTTCAGGGGATCCGCTTTACCAGGTTCGGACGGAAGTCCAGCCTTCGGGGCAGGCGCCTGAGGCTGCCGAGATGGCATCTCCGTCCGAAGCAGGGGGTGCCGGAAGCCGGGCGCCGCTCGTCGCACAGCCCGCCCCCGCCTACACCTACTCCGACGTGAATGCCCCGGCCGCCGGCACTTTGCGGACCCTGGATGTGCTCATCGACCAGCAGGTCAGCGTGGGCGGAAATGCCGGCACCATTGACCCGGGGACCTTTACCGTCAGTGGCCCGGTGGACGCCGCCCAGCAGTACCGACTGCTGGCAAAGCCGGGATCGGCCCAGATATCCCTGGTTGGCGGGCCCGCTCCCTTCACCTGCCCTTCCGTGGACCTCAAGAGTATGGCCGGCGGCAACGGTGATGCCGCTGTGGCGGGCGGCATGGCCGGAGGCGCCGCCCGCTCCGTCCCTTCCGCAGCCATTGGCCCCTCCGGGGCTGATGGTACTCCTGCAGCGGGGGGAACACCCACGGGGACCCTCAGCTGCCCCGTCCCAACGGACATCGAAGTTTTTGCCGGACTCGGCGCCACAATGACCGTCACAGCCGGCGAGGCCGTTAATGTCGTCACCGTTCCACTCACTTCGGTGGAGGGGAGTATCAAGGAAGGCATTGTCTGGCTTGCCGGGGCTGAGATGAACCCCAATGCGGGCGGCGTTGTGATCGGCAGGCCAGCCGATGCAGCCCCCGCGGGCGGAAGCCCTGCGGCCGGACCAGCAGGTGAGCCCCAGCAGCGCAAAGTCCAGCTGGGCCTCAACGACGGTTCGAGGGTTGAGGTGGTGTCCGGGCTGTCCGAGGGAGAAGCTGTCCTTGAGTTCATCCCCGGTGTACCCGCGCAAATGCCCGCCGGACCGCAGTTCGGTGGTCCGGTCTTTCCGATGGGCGGCTGACCTTGGAGGAACTCGTTGCCCTCACAGGCGTGACCAGGACGGTGCTGCTTCCTGATGACCAGGAACTGCATATCCTTCGAGGCGTGGACCTTGCGGTCCGCAGCGGTGACCATACGGCAGTGGTGGGACGGTCCGGCTGCGGCAAGTCCACCCTGTTGAACCTGCTGGGCCTCCTGGACCTGCCCACCAGCGGCGAACTCAGCTTCCAGGGGATGCCGGTACAGCGGCTTGGTGAAGCTGAGCGGGCCAGGCTGCGCGGCGAAGCCGTGGGCTTTGTGTTCCAGCAGTTCAACCTGCTGCCCGGGCGGTCGGCCCTGGACAACGTCATTACACCCTTGCTGTACGCCCGCGGTGCCCAGTTTTGGCGGCGCAAGGAGCTCGCCATGGACATCCTTGACCGGGTGGGCCTGGCGCACCGGGCCCAGACGCTGCCGAACATGCTTTCAGGCGGTGAACAGCAGCGGGTCGCGATAGCCCGGGCCCTGGTCCGGCGTCCCCGGCTGATCCTGGCTGACGAACCGACGGGTGCGCTGGATGTGGATACAGGACAAGCCGTGATGGCCCTGCTGGATGAAGTTGCCACCGAGTCCGGTGCAGCGCTCGTGACCATCACGCATGACGTCAATGTCGCAGCCCTGGCCCGGGCCTGCTACCGGCTCGAGGCGGGCGTCCTTTCGGCTGCCGAGGTACCGGCGGGAGCGGGCGCATGACGGGAATCATTTCCGCCCTCGTGGAGGCATGGCAGGAGCTGCGGATCAACAAGACCCGCATCCTGCTGGCACTCGTCGGCGTAGCTCTTTCCGTGGCAGCCCTGACGTCGGTTGTCGGCTTGGGAAACCTGGCCCGTGAGGGGTTTAAGGCCTCGTCGGAACAAAACGGCGGACGGGCCGCGACCCTCGGCATCGGGGTCTACGGACCGGTGCCGCCTGACCAGGGGAAGCTGGAGACTGCGTACCAGGGTGTCATAGACCGCTACGGCATCACGTACTACACGCACAACACCCAGGCGCAGCATGGTTTCCAGTCACCCCAGGGCGTCCAGCAGGTGAACCTCCAGCTCGTGGATCCCGGCTACGGAGTGATTCACCGTTTGGACGTACGCCAAGGCGGCTGGTTTGCGGCCGATGACGAAAACCGGCTGGCTCCTGCGCTGGTGGTTTCAGAAAACTTCTATACCGCGGCCGGGCGGCCGAATCTTGTGTCGAATCCGAAAGTCCAGCTGGTTGGCCAACAAAAGACGACCGCGGTGATTATCGGTGTGGTTCCTGATCAGCATCCGCAGGCACCGCCGTCGGCCTTTATGCTGACGGGAGCTGCAGAGGCTGCAGGCATCGCTGCGGGTGGATTCGGACAATTTAAATTCTGGGTCGGGGAAAGCCAGGCCGAACCGCTCAAACTGGCCATCACTTCCGACCTTCAGCGGCAATTCCCGGGGATGCAGGTCCAGGTGGACCGAATGGACTACGCCAGCAACGGAGACCCCCTCAAATCTGCCCAGTTGGCCGTAGGCGGCATAGCCGGACTTGTCCTCCTCCTGGGAGCGGTTGGGATGCTGAACATCTCCATGGTCACTGTGCGGTACCGCGTCCGGGAAATCGGCATCCGCCGCAGCTTCGGTGCAACATCCCAGCGGATCTTTCTCGGCGTCATGATGGAATCCGTCGTGGCCACTGCAGCAGCCGGAATCATCGGCGTCATGCTGTCCGTGGCAGTAGTGAAGAATCCCTGGATCCAGGCCAGGGTTGCGCCCGGCCTCACTGAATATCCGGCGTTTCCGTTGGAAGCAGCGATGCTGGGACTGGGCGCCGCGGTCCTCGTGGGAGCGTTGGCCGGGGCCATCCCGGCCTTGGTCGCCGTCCGCATCAAGGTGATTGACGCGATCCGCTTCTAGCCGCGCCTCCTGCAGCACGGCGGAAGCTTCACTGGCGCCCGGGAAGCACGGGGCGCCGCTTCCGGTGTTCCCGGACCTCAGTGGATTCCCAGGTTCAGCATGCCATCGCCCACCGGGCCATTCCAGCGGGCCTTGCGCCCTCCTGCCCGCACTCCTGCCCGGCCTCAGGCTTGCTCTCAGCCATCTGGGCCTGCGCGTACTGGGGTGCGAAGTCAAGAACAATAAACGCGGCGTGGACTGGACCGCCAGTACATGGAAACAGTGTCCCCTCCAATAGGGTCTGTCGCCTCTGTCGCCAGCCGCGTGGAGCTGTTTCGCTGTAGGCAAACAGTCGTCAGGAACGGCACAAAACCAAAGTTGAGCGTAGTAGACTCAAGTTAATAAAAACTGCCCCCGGAAGGAGCTCTCTTTGGACGTCAAATTCACCACCAAGAGCCAGGAGGCTCTCTCGGCTGCGGCCATGAACGCCTCCACGGCCGGAAATCCTCAGGTTGAGCCGGCCCACCTGCTCAAGGCGCTGATGGACCAGCGCGAAGGCGTCGCCGTGGCGCTGCTCCGCGCCACGGGCGCGGACCCGGACTCCGTCAGCGTCCAGGCCAGCAGCGCCATCAAGGCGCTTCCGGCCACCTCGGGCGGGTCCAGCCAGCAGGCACAGCTCTCGCGCCCGGCACTGCAGGCCATCCAGAATGCCAAGGAGGAAGCGGACCGGCTGGGCGATACCTTCGTCTCCACCGAGGTCCTCCTCCTGGGAATCTCGGCCGGCAATGATGCCGCAGCCCGGCTGCTGCGCGACGCCGGCGCCTCCCATGAAGCGCTGCTCGCAGCCCTGCCGGGTGTCCGCGGCGACGGCAAGGTCACCAGCCCGGATCCGGAGAACACCTTCCAGTCGCTGGAAAAGTTCGGCACGGACCTGACCGCCATGGCCCGCTCCGGCAAGCTTGATCCCGTGATCGGCCGGGACGCCGAAATCCGAAGGATCGTCCAGGTCCTGAGCCGCCGCACCAAGAACAATCCCGTGATCATCGGCGAGCCCGGTGTCGGCAAGACCGCCGTGGTGGAGGGCCTGGCCCAGCGGATCGTGGCCGGGGACGTGCCGGAAAGCCTGCGCGGCAAGACCCTCATCGCCCTGGACCTGGCATCCATGGTGGCGGGCGCCAAGTATCGCGGCGAGTTCGAGGAGCGGCTCAAGGCCGTCCTGGAGGAGATCAAGAACTCCGAGGGCCAGATCGTCACGTTCATCGACGAGATCCACACCGTGGTGGGCGCCGGCGCCACCGGCGACTCATCCATGGACGCCGGCAACATGCTCAAGCCAATGCTGGCCCGCGGCGAGCTGCGGCTGATCGGCGCAACCACCCTGGATGAGTACCGGGAAAACATTGAAAAGGACCCGGCCCTGGAGCGCAGGTTCCAGCAGGTGTACGTGGGCGAGCCGAGCGTGGAGGACACCATCGGCATCCTCCGCGGCCTGAAGGAGCGGTACGAGGCGCACCACAAGGTGACCATCGCTGACGCCGCCCTGGTGGCAGCCGCGACGCTCTCCAACCGCTACATTTCCGGCCGCCAGCTGCCGGACAAGGCCATCGACCTGGTGGACGAGGCCGCGTCCCGGCTCCGCATGGAGATCGACTCTGCGCCCGAGGAAATCGACCAGCTGCAGCGGCTGGTGGACCGGCTCACCATGGAGGAGCTGGCCCTCCAGGACGAAAAGGACGCCGCCTCCGTTGAACGGCTGGCGGCGCTCCGGGCGGACAAGGCGGACAAGGAAGAGGAGCTGAACGCCCTCAAGGCCCGGTGGGAAGCCGAAAAGGCGGGCCTCAACCGCGTAGGCGACCTCAAGGCAAAGCTGGATGAACTGCGCAGCGCCTATGAGAAGGCCGCCCGCGAAGGTGATCTGGAAACGGCCTCCCGCATCCTCTACGGCGAGATTCCCGCCCTGGAGCGCGAGCTGAACGCTGCCGCGGAGGCCGAAGCCGCCGTCGTGGACAAATCCACGCAGATGGTTGCCGAGCAGGTGACCGCTGACGACATCGCCGAGGTCATCTCCGCCTGGACCGGCATTCCGGCCGGGCGCATGCTGCAGGGCGAGAGCCAGAAGCTGCTCCACATGGAGGAGGAGCTGGGCAGGCGGCTGATCGGCCAGGCGAAGGCCGTCACGGCAGTCTCGGACGCCGTCCGGCGGGCACGGGCCGGCATCAGCGACCCCAACCGCCCCACCGGATCGTTCCTCTTCCTGGGGCCCACCGGCGTCGGCAAGACGGAGCTGGCCAAGGCACTGGCGGACTTCCTGTTCGACGACGAACGCGCCATGGTGCGCATCGACATGTCCGAGTACGGCGAGAAGCACTCCGTGGCCCGGCTGGTGGGTGCGCCTCCGGGGTACGTGGGGTACGAAGAAGGCGGCCAGCTCACCGAAGCCGTCCGCCGTCGGCCCTACTCGGTGGTGCTGCTGGACGAGGTGGAGAAGGCCCACCCGGAGGTCTTCGACATCCTCCTGCAGGTGCTCGACGACGGCCGGCTCACCGACGGGCAGGGCCGCACCGTGGACTTCCGCAACGTGATCCTGGTGCTGACCTCCAACCTGGGCAGCCAGTTCCTGGTGGACCAGACCCTGGAGGCGGACGCCAAGCGCAACGCCGTCATGGCCACCGTCAACGCATCCTTCAAGCCGGAGTTCCTGAACCGGCTGGACGAGGTAGTGCTGTTCGACGCCCTCACCGTCGAAGAGCTGGCGCACATCGTGGAGTTGCACGTGGACGAACTGGGCCGCCGGCTCCACGACCGCCGCCTGACGCTCGAGGTGACCGAGGGTGCGCGGGCCTGGCTCGCCCTCTCCGGGTTTGATCCCGCCTACGGTGCCCGGCCGCTGCGCCGCCTGGTGCAGCGCGAGATCGGCGACCGCCTGGCGAAGGCCATCCTGGCCGGAGATATCAGTGACGGCGACACGGTGGTGGTGGATACGGCAGCGGACGTGGGGGAACTCACCGCAGCCGGAACGGACCTCCCGGCAGCAGAAGGACGCAGCAGCGGCCTCTCTGTCCGCCGCAAGGACTAGGGCGGCCGGAAGGACAGGAGGCAGGGGTGCTGCCCTGGCAGTTTGGCCGCTAGGGCAGCACGCTTGCGTTGACCACGTTGCCGCCGGGTGCCGTCACATAGCAGTCCACCCTGCGGTCTCCGGATTCCCAGCTGGTGGTGCTCGGGAAGCTGCGCTCGTAGTTGAGGTCGTAGTCGTTGGCGGCCGGCCCCAGCCTGGCGGCCTGGCACGCTTCCAGCGCCTTGGCCTTCAACGTTTCGGCGCCGGGATAGGAATCATCCTCCGGGTACCGGAACAACGCCACGAGCTGGGCCGAGTGCCCGGTGTCGCATGCCACCACGGTGGATGCCAACGCCTCGGGATCGAAATCCTTGAAGCAGTCGCCCAGCGCGAATTCTGCGGGCGGAACCCCCTCGCGCGGCAGGGGCAGCGCTGTGGCGGGAGGCGTCACCGCGGTTTCCAGCACGCCCGCGGCGCCGCTCCCGGAAGTTTCCGGATCCTGGTCGGAGTTCAGCCACACGGCAAGCCACACCAGGGAGCCGATGACCGCCAGCAGCACAACGACGAATACTGCTATCCACAGCGTCCGCCCGTTGACCCTCCCGGAGCGCCCCTCAGTTCCGGCCTGCGGTTCCATGCGGGGGTGCAGGACCGGTTCGGCTGCGGGTGCAGGCACGCGCGGCAGGCCCGCGGTGGGCGGCGAGGCCGGCTTGGGCGGGACGTCCTGGTGGTTCACGTAGTGCATCCTCCTGGTTCTCTGCGCAGCGGCGGGACAGCGCGCTGCCCGGATATCAACAGATGTTTTAGCGACTCTACCGAAGAAAAAAGCGGCAAACCCGCGGTTTGGCGCCCTGATGGTAACCCACGCCACCTTCGGGGGCTGCGCGTGGCAAGCGGGGGCAGTCGAAAGCATGTAATCTAGGTGTACGACAAATTGACCAAACATTCCGGGGCCTCACCTACGCCAAGGTGACCACCTCCGGTCCAAGTACAAAAGGGGGTCACGCCATGGGGCGCGGCCGTCAAAAGGCAAAAGCTACCAAGCAGGCTCGGGACATCAAGTACTACTCCCCGAACACTGACTACTCGGCACTTCAGCGTGAGCTGACGGGCCCTGGCAGTCGTGCCACGAGCCATTATGCGAATGAGCCAGTCGAACCTGACTATTCGGCTTATGTGGATAAGTACGCGGATGATTTGGAAGAAGACGACGACGAGGTAGACACCCGTCGGATCGGCTAGTTGTCTCAAGGTGCTGCTGCCGTAACGGGGCAGCCCTGGTGACGCCGCAGCACCAGTGGACCCAGTACATGGATCCTGGTCTTTGGACCAGTGCAGCGCTTCTTTTCGGCTCCCCGGTCCCGTTGGACCGCAGGGGCTGACTTCAGTTATTGGGCCCGCTGCCCGCACCGGAAACGGAGCAGGCAGCGGGCTTTTTGCTGCTATTTCCCGGAAGGGCTATCCGTACGGCGTGGCCCGTTCCCGGAAACGCCGGCTGGGGCCTCTCGGGCCGGGGCCGCACGCGGCCGGGCAGGCCTGGCATCCGAGCCGGCACCGGCCAGGCTCACGGCGAGCACTGAGGCGAGGACCAACGCGGACGCCGGGGCCAGCACAGCCCACGGTGCCCGCTCGACGTAATTGATGCCTTCGGCCAGGATCAGTCCCCATTCCGGTGACGGCTGCTGGGGACCCAGGCCCAGGAAACCCAGCGCGGCCAAGGCGAGCGCGATGCCCGGCAGGCGGAGCATTGCGTGGCGTACCAGTGGTTGCGCAACGGCAGGCAGGATATACCGCAGCATAATCCGGGCACGCCCCACCCCGAGCACCGGCAGGATCTGCACATACGGCTGGGCCCTGGCCTCCTGCGCCAGCGCTGCGGTATGGGCCGCCAGCGGAGCCCAGCTGACGGCCGCGACGGCAAGGGCAGCCCCGTGAGCTGAAGGGCCCATGAGCGCTGCCACCACCAGGCCGGCCAGGATGGGCGGCGCGGCATTGGTGACCTCCAGGGGGCCGGCGGCAGCAAGCGGGAACAGCCCGACGGCGATCCCCACTGCCAGGCACACCAGGACCACCAGCAGCGCGGTGCCTAGGGTTCCCACCGCACCGTGCCCCACCCGTGCCAGCAAATCGCGTCCGCTTGCATCGGCTCCAAAGGGAAGCGACCACCCGGGTACTGCGAGCCTGCTGTGGGCGGAGGTATAGGGATCTCGCAGCAGTCCCGCCCCTATGATCAGCAGCAGGGCGGTGGCGGCTGTGGCCGGCACAGCCAGTGCTCTCCGGTTCCGTGCGCGGGAGGACGCAGGCAGGGGGAGCGTGCCAAAGCGGACGGCGGGTCCCAGCAGCAGGTAACGCAATGCTGTGGATACTGTCCCCACCGCCAGCGCCAGGCCCATCAGTGCCAGCATGCCTGCCTGCAGGGTGGGAATGTCCTGGGCGCTGGCAGCACCAAGCAGGGCGCGTCCCAGCCCGGGTATGGCATAGACCTTTTCCACGGCCACGGCACCGCCGGTCAGGCCGATCAGGACCAGCCCGATCTGCGGCAGGACTGCGGGCAGCGAACGCCGGAGGACGGCGGCAGTGAGGCGGGCAGGACCGGCACCGGCGAGCTGCCAGGTTGCCACCCAGCTTTCGCTGAACCCTGCTCGGAGGGAATCGGAGAGCAGCAGGCCTATCAGGCCTCCGGCGGGAATGCCGAGCGCGAGTGCCGGCAGCACGGCATATTCCGGGCCCTTCCACCCGAAGGGCGGGAACCACTGGAGCCAGATGCTCCCCGCCACCAGCAGCACGGCTGCGAGCAGGAACTCGGGAAGCGAGGTGAGGGCAGCAGAGAAAGCTCCGGATGCCGGCCTGCGCTGCTTGCGTATACCGTCCGTGACGGCGGGGATGCACGTCAGCAGGGTAATCGGCAATGCGACGGCGATGGCAAAACCCATCAGCGTGACTGAGACGGCCAAGGCTGCCGCGATACCGGGGCCCACAGCGGTGTTGCTGATCCAGGACGTCCCCAGGTCGCCGGATAAAACGCCGCGGGCCCACGCAGACAGGATCGCCACCGGGCCCTGGTCCAGGCCGAGTTCGGCGCGGACGGCAGCCAGTGCCTCAGGGGTGGGCTCCCGGTCCGAGTACCGGGCGCGGAGGATGGTGTATTCAGCCCCGCGACCGGAGAGCCACGGCAGCAGGCCGATCAGGCCCACCAGCCCCAGCAGGGCGGCAATCCGGGACGCGGTGACCTTGATGAAGGCGGCGGGCATTACTTCGTGGAATCGCCGCTGAGGCCTGTTCCGCTGGAGATCAGCGCGCGTTCGCGCGGATCCCGCTCCACGCCGCGGATCCGGCTGGACTCCCCTTGGATGACACGCTCGTGGAGCAGCGGGATTGCGGCGTCGCGGGCCAGGATGAGGCTCTCTGCTGCTGCAATGGCTGAGCGGCGTTCCGGTCCTGCGGGGATCCCCGCAGCCTTCGCCAATGCCTCGTCAACTGCCGGATCGCAGAACTGCGAGATGTTGAACGAACCGGCGCAGGAGAAATCGCTGTACAGATAGGCCACGGGGTCACCGGAATCAAGGACGGTGGCGCGCGAGAGGATAAACGCGTCGAAGGCGCCCGCCAGGGCATCCGACTCAATGTGCTGGTACTCGCGGACATCCTGTTCCACGGTGAAGCCGGCAGCCTCCAGCTGCTGCTCCAGCTGGACGGCCACTTCCGGGAGTTCGGCGCGGTCCGTGAAGGTGCCGAGCCGGATGGGGGTCCCCTTCACTGCGGTGGCGGCAACCCTGCCGGCCAGCGCCTCCACGTAAGAGTCACTGGTGCGTTCCCCGGCTGCCCAGGGCAGGGCAGGCCCCAGGAGCCCAGACGCCTGGTCCGCACGCCCTTCGTAAACCCTGTCCACGATGGTGCCGGCGTCGATGGCGCTGCGTGCCGCGGCACGGACGGCGGGGTCGGCGAAGGGGCCTGACTTGGTGTTGAGGTACAGGGTGTTGGTCCGCGGCATAGGGACCTCATGCACCAGGGCAGGTTCGATCTGGGCCACCTGTCCCACCGGGATGGCCTCGACGACGTCGGCGCTTCCGGTCCGGAGCGCCGCAGCCCTCGCGGTGCCGTCCGGAACGAACTGGACATCCACGCCCGGCGCTTCTGCCTTCTCGCCCCAGTAGTCGTCGAAGCGGTCCAGCCGCGCCGACGAGGTCCCGTTCACCGACACCAGGCGGTAGGGGCCGGTTCCGGCGTTTACCGGATCAACGACGCCGCCCTCCTTGTACGCGGCAGCGGCAAAAACCGCCAGCTGCGGGCTGGAGAGGCGCTGGGGGAGCAGCGGATCGGGCGTTGCCGTCCTGACGATCACGGCGTCGTTGCCATCGGTCACGACGGTGAGTTCCACGCCGTCGAGGATCCTCGGTTTGGGGCTGGCCTGGGTTGCGGCCGTGATGGACGCGGCCACCTCCGCCGGGGTCAGGTTCGTGCCGTCGTGGAAGCTGACGCCCTGCCGGACGGTGAACCTCCAGGCTGTCCCGTCCACTTGTTCCCACCCGGTAGCCAGCGCCGGCTGGGCCTCGCCCAGCTCGTCAAGGACCGCCAGTGTCTCGGCGGTCTTCCAGCGCGCGTGCTTGAAGGCATCATCGCTCAGCGGCGTCAGGCCGGACCGGGGCGGCTGCATCATGGCCAGCTGGATCCGGGCAGACTCTGTGCCGGACCCGGCCGCCTGGCCGGTTCCAGCCGCGAAACATCCGGTAAGGCTTGTTGCCAGCAGCATGGCGGAGAGCGTGGCGATGCCTGTTTTGGGTCGTGAAAGCGGCACGGGAAAATACCTGTTCTGTTGGTGGTTGGGTAGTTTGGGTGGGGCGCGAGCGCCCCGGCTAGGGTTTGGCGGGAAGCAGCCTGAAAAGTCCGACGGCGGGAAGCACCGTAAGTGCCGCCAGCAGCGCCCAGGGCCAAGCGGCGGCGGGTCCCGGCTGGGCGGCTCCCGCGTACAGCGGTCCCAGGACAACGTTGCCCAGCAGCACGGCACAGCCGCCCATGCTTGCCAGGAGGCCGTAGTAGATCCCGGTCCGGCGGCCGCCGGCAAAGTCCAGGACCAGCGGCATGGCCACCGGACCGATGCACATGTGGCCAAGGCATAGCCCAACCACCAGCAGCAGCGGCGGCAGGAGCTGCAGGGTGCCCGTGGCCGGGAACTGGGCGAGCACGGCCATCGTGCCGAAGGAAAGGCCCTTGAGGACGAATCCGGCCGTGAGGGCCCGCCCTGCGCCCAACCTTGTTGTCAGCCGGGAGATGGGCCACTGCAGTGCAACTGTCATAAGGGAGGCGACGGCGAACAGCCCGGCCAGCGCCCCGGGGCCCGCGCCGGTTCTGCCCAGCTCAATGGGAAGGCCGAAGTAGAGCTGGTTGTAGGCAAGGAGGTTCACGCTGTAGAGGGCGGTGAACGCGACGAAGCGCCTGTCCTGCAGCATTGCAGCGGTTCCTTCAGTCCGCCGGGCCGCTGGAAGCAGCCGGGATGCGGATTCCACCGTGTCCGGCGCGGGCCGTGGAGGTTCCGCAGGCAGGCTGTGCCACAACACACCGGTCATGACGGTGAAGACCACCGCCCCGGCCAGCGCTGCCCAGCTGAAGGAAACGCCCAGCAGCAGCGCACCCAGCAGGGGCCCCGCCACGGCTCCGATTTCGCCGCAGATGGCAAGCAGTGCAAAAAGTGCCGGTGCCTTCCCGCCGGTGCCCCGCCGTCGTTCTTCCGCCTTCCCAACCAGCGATTCCAGCGCCGGCGAAAATAGGGCGCCGCCCATGCCGGTGAGGACGGCACCGAGGAGGAACAGCGGAAAGCTGCCCGCCATGGCCAGCGTGAGGTAGCCCGAAACCCGGACCAGGCAACCCGCCAGCATGGCCCTCCGCGGTCCCCACCGGTCCGTGATCATTCCGCCCACCAGGAACAGACCCTGCTGGCTGAAGACGCGCGCGCCCAGGACGATTCCCACTGCCGTTGCCGCCAGGCCGAAGTCGCGGGTCATCACGAGGGCCAGGAACGGCACTACGGCATAGAAGCCGATGTTGAAGACCAGTTGGCTGGCCAGGAGCAGGGCGGGTGCGGGACGCTGCACCGCAACCGTCTGGCCTGCAATCCCTGCCGCCGTCATGGGGCGCCGGCCGGGACGTCGCGGGGGATCTGGATTGCTGCCGATGCCTGCACCAGGGCAGCGGCCTCGGGGCTTCCCGGGCTGTCCAGTACCCGGCGGGTGGGCCCGTGCTCCACGATGCGGCCCTGCGAGAGGACTGCGGTTGTGCCGCAGATCCGGGCGGCGGTGGCGAGATCGTGGGTGACCAGGAGCAGGCCAAGCCCGTCCTCGCGCACCAGGCCGCTGAGCAGTGACAGGACGGTATCGCGCAGCGGCAGGTCAAGGCCACTGACGGGTTCGTCCGCCAGCAGGTAGGCGGGCCGCACTGCCAGCGCCCTGGCGATGGCCACCCGCTGGTTCTGTCCGCCGGACAGCTCGCCGGGCCGGCGGTCCAGCAGCCCTGCCGGCAGCTCGACGCGTTCCAGCGCCTCGCACAGGAGGGCCCGATGGTTTCCTTCCACCCGGAGCTGGCGCAGCGGTTCCCCCAGCAGCTGGGAAACAGTCATGCGCGGGTCAAGGCTGCCGGCCGGGTTTTGCGGGATGTACTGCACGGCCTGCCGGTACCAGCGCAGGGACCGCGCATTGCCGGGCTTTACCTGGCGCGCGCCCAGGGCCACCGTCCCGGAGGAAGGCTTTGCCAGTGCCAGCAGGATGCGGACCAGGGTGGATTTGCCGGAGCCCGAGCTTCCCACCAGTGCAGTTCCGGTGCCCGGTGCCAGCCGAACGCTGACGTTGTGGAGTATCTCCGCGGGCATGCTGTTGCGGAAGAGGGCGGCAGGATAGGCGAAGGAGATGCCGTCCGCCTCGAGTGCTCCGGTCACGCCGCCACTGCCGTTCCTGTTGGCGCAGGCAGGGGCTGTCCGGAGGCCCGGGCGGCCTGCACCAGGCGGCGGGTGTACGAATGCTGGGGGCTGCGTAGCAGTTCCCCCATTGGAGCCTGCTCCACGATCTGCCCGGCCTCCATCACCAGGGCGCGGGTGCAGAGTGAGGCGGCTGCGGTGAGGTCATGGGTGATGAAAAGGAGACAGCGGCCCTCCGCCTCCCATGCCCGGAGGGTTGCAAGTACTTTCAGCTGGGTAACGGCGTCCAGGGCGGTAGTGGGCTCGTCCGCCACCAGGACGGAACTGCCGCAGGCCAGCGCGAGGGCGATGCAGATCCGCTGCAGCTGCCCGCCGGACAGCTGGCCCGTATACCGCGAAAGGATCCGGGCGGGTTCCCCTATGCCCGCCCGCGCCAGGAACCGGCCGGCTTCAGCCACCGCTTCCGCCCGGCTCAGTCCAGCAATGCGCAGGGGGATGGCGATCTGCTTCCCCACGGGCACCAGGGGATTGAGGGCGGTTGCCGGGTCCTGGCGGATTAGTGCGGCGTGGCCCCTTCCGGATCCTGCCGCGAAGGTGATGCTGCCACTGGCACTGATTCCGTCCGGAAGCGAGCCGGCCAGGGCTGCGGCCGTGAGTGACTTGCCCGATCCGGAGGCTCCCAGCAGGGCAACGCGCTCACCAGCCCCTACAGAGAACGTCAGGGGATGCACAAGCTGCCGGCCGCCGATAGAGAGCGCGAGATCCGTCACGGACAGGGCGGGTGCAGGCATGGCAACGTCGTTTCATGTGAGGACGGGCGGGTCGACTCACATGCTATCAATAATCATTCGCATTAAAGAACTGGTGCCGAAACCCGGATGTTCGTGGGCGGGGCACCCTGACTATTGCGGTTCACGCCGGCGCAAAAAGAGCCCCGGCCGAATGGCCGGGGCTCTTTCGCTCGGAACTCTGCAGGGGAGGCGGCTGCTGCGTGGCCTCCTGTTCCCTGGAACCTTGCGCTACTTGTTGTTGACGATGGTGACCGGACCGGTCACGGTGTCGCAGACGGTGTGCTCGGTGCCGGTGGCATCTACGGCTTCGCCAAGAACCGCGATCGACCCGATGTCGGCGACGTCGCAAAGCGTTGCTGCGACACTGGCGGCCACGTTGACGTCTACCGCATCCTCGACGGTGATATCTCCCACCGTGACGCTTACGAGTCCGTCATTCAGTGTGGTGTTTTCTGCCGCCTGCGAGGGTCCGGCAATGGCGCCCAGCAGGAACAGGCTTCCAGCGGCTGCGGCGGTGGTCTTCTTAAAAACTGACATAGTTTTCGCTCCCTTGATATCTGCCCGGATGCCCCTGTTCAGTGGTCCTCACGTGCTCCTGGACCACCTGGCGGCCGCGCTGATGCACGGTGCAGGGGCGGGCTTCTCTGTGGTTGCTTCTTCTGGCTTCCGCCGGTTCGGCGGGGAAGGCGGTTCAGCCGGGTGGGCGCCCGGCGCCGGTGGTTTCCGGCGGGGCATCAGGCCTTGGAATGGCCCGGCTGACTATCTCTTATGCACTTCCAGATTCAAACCTAAAACTAAGTATGCTTAGTAGTCAAGGGGAGGATGCCCAGAGCGGCCCCTGTTAAACGCATCGAGTGCTCCGTATCTGCCGTTCTGAAGCGTCAAAACGGCTGATACGGAGCACTCGAAAAAAATTAGGCGTAGGCGTTAACCAGGCTGACTGCGCCGCCGTCCACGCCCTTGGCACCCTGGACGTAATCGGGGCCGGACTTCAGGATCGAATCCGAGTCCTGGGTGACCGTGCCCATGACCCAGGACGGCAGGCCGCGGTCGTTGAGGCGGGCAACTGCGGCATCTGCCGCTTCGGGGGACACGATGGCCACCATGCCCACGCCCAGGTTCAGCGTGCGCTCAAGGTCGGCCAGCGGGACGTTGCCCAGCTCGGACACCAGCTTGAAGATGGCCGGCAGTTCCCAGGTGGAGCGGTCCACGGTGGCCACGAGGCCCTGAGGAAGAACGCGGGCCAGGTTGGCGGCCAGGCCGCCGCCGGTGACGTGGCTGAAGCCGTGCACCGCGGACGCGCCCGTAACGGGGAACGTGCGTGCAAGGTCCAGGCAGTCCGCTGCGTACACGCGGGTGGGTTCCAGGAGTTCCTCGCCCAGCGTGCGGCCCAGCTCCGAGACCTGGCGGTCCAGTGCCCAGCCGGCGTGGTTGATCACGCGGCGCACCAGGGAGTAGCCGTTGGAGTGGAGGCCGGAGGAGGCCATGCCGATCACGACGTCGCCTGCACGGACGCGGTCCGGTCCCAGCAGGTGGTCTGCCTCGATGACGCCAGTGGCGGCTCCCGCGACGTCATACTCGTGCTCACCCAGCAGGCCCGGGTGCTCAGCGGTTTCGCCGCCCACCAGGGCGGTGCCGGCCACCGAGCAGGCGGCGGCAATGCCGCGGACGATGTCGGCGATGCGCTCGGGCACCACCTTGCCGCAGGCGATGTAGTCCGTCATGAACAGCGGCTCCGCGCCCACCACAACGATGTCGTCCACCACCATGCCCACAAGGTCGAACCCGATGGTGTCGTGGATGTCCATGGCCTGGGCGATGGCCACCTTGGTGCCCACGCCGTCCGTGGACGTAGCCAGCAGGGGCTTCTTGAAGGTGAGCAGCCTGGAAACGTCGTAGAGGCCGGCGAAGCCGCCCACCCCGCCGATCACCGAGGAGTTGTGGGTGGCCTTGATGGCACCCTTCATGAGCTCGACGGCGCGGTCGCCGGCTTCAACATCGACGCCCGCGGACGCGTAGGTGATGCCGGCAGTGTTCCCGGAGGTGTTGCCGGAGGCGGGGGCAGCGGAAGTCATACGGACTCTTTCTTGTCGGCGCCGGGGGTGGTGGCTACGTGATGGGTCTCTGGCACGAGGTCGGCTTCGGTCAGCAGGTTTTCAAACTCGGAGTCCGGCCCGGGATCGCAGCCGGTGGCGCCGGCCTTCTCTGCCGGGTCTTCGTGGGAATCGACGGAGAGGGCGGCGGTGGAGCCGGGAAGGGCGGACGGTGAGGGCTTCAGCCCGCCGAGGTCCTTGCGTTCCAGCAGGTTCTTGCCCAGCTTGTCCGAGCCCGGAAGCTCGATGGGGTACTTGCCCGTGAAGCAGGCGGTGCAGAGGCGCTCACGCGGCTGGCGGGTTGCCCCGATCATGCCGTCTTCGGAAATGTAGGCCAGCGAGTCGGCGCCAATGGCCTGGGAAATTTCCTCGATGGTGGCGCCATTGGCAATCAGCTCGGCGCGGGAAGCGAAGTCGATGCCGTAGAAGCAGGGCCACTTCACGGGCGGGGAAGAAATCTTGACGTGGACGGCGGCGGCGCCGGCTTCCCGAAGCATCCGGACGATGGCGCGCTGGGTGTTGCCGCGGACGATCGAATCATCCACCACCACCACGCGCTTGCCGCGGATGACGGATTCAAGGGCGTTGAGCTTGAGCCGGATGCCGAGCTGGCGCAGGGTCTGCGAGGGCTGGATGAAGGTGCGGCCCACGTAGGAGTTCTTGACGAAACCGTGCGCGAACGGAATGCCGGATTCCTCGGCGTAGCCCACGGCTGCGGGCGTTCCCGATTCCGGAACGGGGATGACGATGTCCGCCACCTGGGTGTTTTCGCGCGCCAGCTGGCGGCCCATCTCCACCCTGGACTCGTACACGGAGCGGCCGGCGATGGCGGCGTCCGGGCGGGCAAGGTAGACGTACTCGAAAACGCAACCGGCCGGCGTCGGCTCTGCAAACTTCTGGGACCGCACACCCTGCTCATCAATGGCGATGAACTCGCCGGGCTCGATCTCCCGGATGAAGCTTGCGCCCACGGTGGCCAGGGCGGACTGCTCGGAGGCGACAACCCAGCCACGCTCCAGGCGGCCCAGCACCAGCGGGCGGATGCCGTAGGTGTCGCGCGCCGCGTAGAGGGTGCCTTCATCCATGAAGACGAAGCAGAAGCCGCCCTTGATCTTGGGCAGCAGCTCGGTGGCGGTTTCCTCGAGGCTCTTGCCCGGTTCGCCTTCCAAGAGGGCGGTTACCAGGGCGGTGTCGGAGGTGTTGCCCTGCTTCATTTCGCCGGTGAGCTGGCCGCCGTTCCGTTCCTGGATCATGGCGTTGAGCTCGGCGGTGTTGGTCAGGTTGCCGTTATGCGCCAGGGCCACGGTTCCGGTGCTTGTTGCGCCGAGGGTGGGCTGGGCGTTGGCCCAGTGGCTGGCTCCGGTGGTGGAGTAGCGGCAGTGTCCCACCGCCAGGTGCCCGGTCAGGGTGTTCAGCGTGGTCTCGTCGAAGACCTGGGAAACGAGCCCCATGTCCTTGTAGACGTTGATCCGCTTGCCGTCGCTGGTGGCAATACCAGCCGACTCCTGACCGCGGTGCTGCAGTGCATACAGCCCGTAATAGGTAAGTTTTGCTACTTCTTCACCTGGTGCCCAAACGCCGAAGACGCCACAAGCGTCCTGCGGGCCTTTTTCGCCAGGGAGAAGATCATGGGAAAGTTTTCCATCGCCGCGTGCCACTGGTCGATTATCTCACGACATGGGGTATGACTTTTCCGGCCGCCCGTTTATGACCGGGCTAGGGCTGGAGGTCCGTGTCCGGCTCGGAATCCGGCACCGCCTCCACCACGGCCCGCTGCTGCCGCCTGATGCTCCGGCGGTCCAGGACCAGCGCCAGTACCGCGCCGAGGATCGCACCGCCGCCCGCGAACAGCACCATGAAGAAGCCAAAGACGGCGCCGGCGTCGAAACTGGGGTTGGCGGGAACCGCGTAGGCCACCACAGCCGCCGCCGCGATACCCACCAGTGCGCCGAGGATGAGGAACGGCACATACTTGGGCGCGCGGCGGACATTGACTTCGCGGCGCTCGGCTGGGGGTTGTTCAGAAGGCATGCATTAAGCCTACTGCCGGAGTTTTTGTCCACGTAACGGCCGTTGATTGCGCGGGTTTCGGCTCGCTACGTGGACAAAACTCCAGTTCAGCTGCCTCGGTAGGTGGAGTACGCGAACGGGCTGAGGAGGAGGGGGACGTGGTAGTGCTCGGGGCCGGTCACCTCGAACACCAGGTCCACCTCGGGGAAGAACGTGGCTGTCTGCAGGCCGGCGTAGTAGTCCCCGGTGGCGAAGTTGAGCTTGTAGTGCCCGGGCTCCAGCTGCTCCGGGCCAAGGTCCTTGGCGCGGCCGTCAGCGTCCGTGGTGGAGTCGGCAACGTGGCGCCAGGTGCCGCCGTCGTTTTGGTAAAGCACGACGGCGACCCCCGCCGCCGGGCGTCCGGCACCTGTGTCGAGGATGTGGGTGGTGATGTGGGAGACGCTCATTCGGTGATCAGTCCTTCCAGCCGCAGTACGGCGATTTCGCGCAGCTGCTGGGCCACGATGGTGTCTTCCTCGGCCGGAGTGTTGGCCAGCCGTTCGTTCAGGACCCGCAGGATTTCGGGGGCGGTGCGGCCGGCGGCGCGGATCAGGAAGACCCGGCCGAACTTGTCCTCGTAGTCCCGGTTGCCCCGGGCGAGAGCTTCGGTGAGGGCACTGTCCGCCGGATCCACCCCGGCCTGCTCGGAACGCGACATGGACGCCTCGGTGGTGGCCGCCGTCGGGCGTTCCCCGATGCGCGGATGGTGCGCCATGGCGGACTCAACCTCGGCGGAGGAGAAAGGGCTCGCAGCCTGGGATGCAAAGGCCAGGAGCGATTCCTTGCTGGCGAACGGGCGGGCCGCGGCAACGGCGTCCACCCAGCGGGCGACGTCGATGCAGGGGCGGAGGGTCTCGGCGGCCCTGGCGGGTTCCGCGGAGTTGAATTCGGCGAGCTTCATGCTGGCTGGTCCCTTGGTGAGATTCTGCTGGCATCCATGGTGACGGCTATGCGGAGGCCGGACTTCCCGGCACCTGCGCGGCGCAATTTCTGCCACTCAGGCTTCCGCATCATGGAACTGTTATTTCAGCATACGTAATATTCAAAGGCAGGGCGCGGGTGGTGTCAAGAAGACTACAACAGCGCACAGGGCCAGCCGGTATCATCACGGGGAGCCGGATGCTCGAGTGGATGATGCCGGGGGGACTCAAAAGAATATGGACGGGACGGCTATGCAAATGCTGACCGATCAGGACGCTGCACGCGAGGCCGCACTGCGGGAGTACGGGCTGGTCCCTTCCGCTGCGGATGAGCTGCCGGTAGTGGCGGATGCCTGGACACGGAGCGCCCTGGACAACCTGGTCCGGCTTGCCGCTTCCCTGTGCGGCGTGCCCTACAGCGTGGTTAACATCATTTCCGCGGAGCAGCAGCTGCAGATCGCGGCCTTTGGCATTGACCCCGGGATCTGCTCCCGCGAGGACTCGATGTGCGCCACCGTCTTCCTGAGCCGCAGCACAACAGTGGTGGACGACGCCTCGCAGGACTCCCGCTTCGCCGCCAATCCGTTCGTCACCGGCGAGATCGCCGACGTCCGCTTCTACGCGTCCGTGCCGCTGGAGACCCCGTCCGGACTTGTACTCGGTTCGCTGTGCGTCTTCTCCAATGAGCCTGGACGCCCCGGCACCGGGCAGGTAAGGATGCTGGAAATGCTGGCCCAGCAGGTGGTGGAGCTCCTGGAACTGCAGCACCGCACCCTGCAGCTCTCCGACGCCCTGTCCGAGCTGAAGCGCAGTAATGCACTGCTCTCCGAGTTCGCCGGCCGGGTCAGCCACGACCTCCGCGCCCCGCTCACGGCCATCCTTGGGTATGTGGAGCTGGCGGAGGACGATCCCGACATTGCGGCGGGCCACCCCTCCGTGGAATACCTGGGGTACGTCGGCAGCAGCGGGCGCCGCATGCTGGGGATGCTGGAGGACGTGCTGGACTACTCCAAGGCGGACGGAGCACTGAACCGGGAGCGGGTGTCCCTGCTGGCAGTCACGGCGGAGGCTGCGCGGGACCTGGGCGTGGGTTTGGGGGCCGGCAGCGGAATTTCCTGCGAGGATGCGGAACTCTTCGCAGACCGGTCACAGCTGCGGACCCTGGTGCAGAACCTCCTGGCCAACTCCCTGAACTACCGGAGCGGCTCCCGCCCGCTGCGGGTGGCCGTCAGCGCCGACCCCGGACCGCTGGGCGTCACCCTTCACGTGGCAGACAACGGCAAGGGCATGCTGCCGTCAGAGCGGCAGCGGGCCGTGGAACCGCTGGCCAGGCTGAACCGGCCCGGAGACGGCCCCGGAACAGGGCTCGGATTGTCCACCTGCCAGCGGATCGCCCAGGCGCACGGGGGAGAGCTGTCCATCACGGACACTCCCGGCGGCGGGGCTACTGTCTCGGTGCTGTTCCCCGCCGAAACCTAGCGCGCCGGTTACCAAGGAGTTTTTGTCCAGATATGCAGGGTTCCGGGCGCGGGAAGCCTGCATATCTGGACAAAAACTCTTATTGGGTTAGCCGTGCTGGGACGTGCGGGTGAGGACCCAAGTGTTGGTGCCGTCCTGGCGCTCGAACGTGACGGTGGTGACCAGTGCCTCGATCAGCGCCAGCCCGCGGCCCGACTCGGCATCTTCATCCGGCGACCCGGGGACCATGGGTCCGAACGGCGGCGCGGCGTTGTAGGCGCTGACGCGGGCCCGCAGCAGTGCGGGCTGCACCTCGATGTCCACGCCGAGTTCCACAGGGTCCTGCCCCACGGGCTCCGCGTGCTGGACAATGTTCGACGCCGACTCGATCACCGCCGTCGTGAACGTCATCTGGTCCATGTCCCCCACGAAGGGGACGTCGAGCCAGAGGCTGTCCAGGTGGTTGTGGACGGCTTCGATGGCCTCTTCGGCAGCCGGTCCCCGGAAGCTGCGCGAGGCCAGGACCTCAGTCATTGCTGAACGCCTCTTCGGCTGAACCGTAGGACGTCAGCACCTTGTCCATGCTGGTCAGCTGCAGGACCATCTTCACCTGCGGCTGCACCGCGGCAATCCGGAGGTCCCCGCCGGCCTGGCGCGCAGCCTTGAGGCAGCCAATGAGCGCCCCCAGGCCTGAGGAGTCCATGAACGCCGTGTTTTCCAGGTTGACCACGATCCGGTTGGAACCGCCGGCAATCACATCCGTGACAAACTCCCGCAGCTTCGGTGCGGAGACCATGTTGAGCCGCCCGTCCGCCTTCACCTCGGCGTACGAGTCCTTGACCTCATAACTAAACTCCATCGGCATTCCTTTCGTGTTGACCGGCTGACGGCCCGGCGGCCGGTTCGAAACCTTTGTAAAGCACTGCGCGGACCAGGATGCTCATGACCACCAGGTCGAAAATGACCCAGGCCACGTTCACCAGCGTGCCCAGGGGTTCCGCGAGTCCGGTGGCCAGGCGGATGATTCCGACGACGGCGGCCACCGCCAGCAGCACGGACACCACGATCTGCGGCTGGATCAGGCTCCAGCTGGGTCCGCCGCTCTGGCGCGCCTTGGGGGTGACGGCAAACCCAAGGGGACGGCCAAACCACACGTTGCGGGCCGCCGTCGAACACGCCTTGATCCAGGTGGGAAACAGCGCAAGGCTGTACTGCTGCCCGCGCCAGGTGGGGATGCCGCGGCCGGCGACGGCGAACAGCAGCTGGTTGACCACCATGAAGGGGATGAACCGGATGAAGAAGTCCCAGCTCAGGCTGGTGACCGGCAGGATGCCCAGCAGCAGGTAGATGATGGGCGCGGCGAAATAGATGACCGCCGCGTAACCGCTCAGGTAGGTCCACATGGTGGCGAAGTACATGAGCCGCTGGCCGAGCTTGAGGCCCTTCTGGACCAGCGGGTTTTCCCGCAGCAGCACCTGGATGGTGCCCTGCGCCCAGCGGAGCCGCTGGGTGAGCATGGTCTTCAGGTCCTCCGGAGCCAGGCCGTAGGCCAGGACCTCGTGGTGGTAGACGCTCTCCCAGCCCATGGCGTGCATGCGCATGGCGGTGGCCATGTCCTCGGTGACGGAGATGGTGGCCAGCGGCATGACCGGCTGGGCTTCGTCGTTGCGTTCCACGGACAGCGCGTCCAGGACGGCCTGCACGGATTCGAGGGCGCCCAGCGGCGACCAGTCGCGGGCGGACATCCGCTGCACGGCGTCGTCCGCCACCACCGGAACACCGGACTCGCCCACATGGGCCAGTTCCATGGCCGCGATCTCTTCAAGGTCAGCCTGGAGGGCTTCGACGTCGGCCATCACCAGGGTCTGCACGGCAGCGTCCACGCGGCGGCGGACCCGGTAGGTGATCTCGCCCAGCGGCTGCCCGGCGTCGAGTTCCTGCTGGGCCTCGCGGGTGGCAGCTTCAACTTCGTCCAGCACCTGGGCAACCAGCGGCGTTTCCGTGTCCGCTGACTTCCGGGCCTGCTTGATGGCGGAGCGCGAGGCGGCCAGCGCCCTGCGGATGCTCTTCTCGGTCTCCTTGACGTAGCCCACCAGGCCCAGCTGCATCAGGGCCTCGCGGCGCAGGATGGCGTTGGAGCCGCAGAAGAAGGCCGCGTTCCAGCCGTCCTTGCCCTGCTGGATGGGGCCGTAGAACAGGGGAGCCTGGCTGCCCAGCGGATCGTCGGCGGGGACGTTGCTGAAGTACTGCGGCGTCTGGACCAGGGCCACCCGGCGGTTGTTGAAGTATCCCAGGGTCTTTTCCAGGATGTCCGGCTCCGGGATCTGGTCTGCGTCCAGGATCAGGAGGAACTCGCCGTGCGTCTGCATCAGCGCGTTGTTGAGGTTGCCGGCCTTGGCGTGCCGGGGCAGGTTGGAGGTCCAATCCCCGCTCCGGGTGACGTAGCCCAGGCCGTGTTCTTCGGCGAGGGCCTTCAGCTCGGGGCGGGCGCCGTCGTCCAGGATCCAGGTGCTGTGCGGGTGCCTGATCTGCTGCGCGGCCAGCGCGGTGGTCATCACCATGTCCAGGTCTTCGTTGTACGTGGTGATGAAGACGTCCACGGTGGCATCGGGCGGGGGCGGCGGGGCGCCCTTGCGGATCTTCAGCTTCCACACGGTCATGCCGAAGAGCATGACGTCGATCAGGCTGTAGGTCTCGGCGATCACCAGCGGCAGCGCAATCCACCAGGCGTCCCAGTTCAGCGAGGCGGCCCAGCGCCAGGCGATGTAGTTGACGCCCGTGATGACGGTCAGGACAACAACAAGCCGGGTCCAGAAGCGGGTCATGCCGCGGCTTCCTGCGGCAGCCGGCGGACCACAACCACCGTGACGTCATCCTCAGCCGTGGCGGCGGGCGCCAGGGCGAGGATGGCAGTGCTGGCAGCCTGCGCTGACTCCTGGTTGTGGGTTGCACGGAGTACGGCGTCGGTAAAGGCCTCCACGGAGTCGAAAACGTCCAGCACGCCGTCGCTCACAACCACCAGGGAATCCCCCGGCAGCAGGTCCAGGGCCGACTGCGGCCATTCCGTTCCTGGCCACGCTCCCACCGGGGGGCCGCCCGAGGGCAGGCGGTGCACCGTGCCGCCGGACTGCACGTGCAGCGCAAGCCCGTGGCCGGCGTCGACGTAGCTGACCCGCCCGGAAGCGGCGTCCAGGCGGGCATGGAAGAGGGTGACGAAGGAGTTGGAGGAGTCCAGGTCCGCGGCGATCGCCCTGCTGGCCGAGCCGAAGGCCGTGTCCAGGTCATGCCGCAGGCCCGTGGAGCGCATCACCGCGCGGACCGTTGCGGCAATGAGCGCGGCACCCATCCCCTTGCCCATGGCGTCGGCGAAGGTCAGGTGGAGCCCGTCCGGGGTCAGGTACCAGTCATAGAAGTCCCCGCCAACGTTCCGCGAGGGCCTGAACACTCCGGCGACATCGTAGCCCTCCACCTGGATGTTCTCCTGGGGCAGGAGGCTTTGCTGGACCTCCGTGGCCCGCTCCAGGTCGTTGCGGGCGGCAGAATCCGCGGCTGCGGACGGCCGGCGGCGGAACAGGGCATTGATCCTGGACTGGAGCTCGCGCGGGCTGAACGGTTTGCTGAGGTACTCGTCCGCGCCGTTGTCCAGGCCGGTCAGCTTATCCAACTCGTCGGCCCGGGCGGTGAGCATCACGATGAAGGCGTCCGAGAACTCGCGGAGCAGCTTGCAGACTTCCAGGCCGTCAAGGTCCGGCAGGTTCAGGTCCAGCGTGACCAGGTCCGGCTGGACCCGGCGCACTTCTTCCACCCCCGCCAGGCCGGCTCCCGCCTGGGTGACGTCGAACCCTTGCTTAACAAGGACGCGGATCAGCAGCCCGCGGATGTCCGGGTCATCCTCGATGACAACGGCACGTCGGGATTCGGTGGGAGAGACCATAGGTCTACTTCTACCGTATTAACCCCCACGAGGCATGTCGCGGCGCTTTACAAGGGGGCGCCGGGCGCCAAGCCTCGTCCGGCGGCGCCGGATCTTGTGCAAATCCTTGGACCTGCTTGCCCGGACATTGAGGTCCGCCCGGGACACTCGAAGGCACGGAGCAGCTTTCATCGGAACCGGGCCAAGGGCGGCCTGCCGGACGGCTGCACGGCTCGGAAAAAGGTGCAGGTCATGGGGCAAATCAGGATCATAGACCAGGCGGCGGCCCACGCGGCCGCCTTTGCGGCCTTGGACAAAGGCCGGGCGCTGCTGCGTGTGTATTTCCACAGGCGGAAGGTGAGCGCTGCCGCCACTGCGCTGGCGGCTGCTTTGGCCGAGTCGCGGGAGGTGTGGAGCTGGCCGGGGGACCGGCTTCCGGTGGGGGACGAGATGTCCCAGCAGGTGGAGAGGCTGACCCGCCGCCTCAAGCTGGAGACGGAAGCGCATGTCAGGCTGGAGGCGCTTTTCAAGTCTGCGGGTGGAGGGCGTTCCGTCCTGGCGCTTTAGGTGCCACACTTATGAGCAATCGAGTGGCTGGGGGTTACCGGGTCAGGAGATTGTTATGGGTTGGTGGACAGGTTGGGCGTACCTCATTGCGGGACTCATGACAGTGGACGCACTGCTTTTGGCCCTGTGGGCCATTGACGAGGACTGGCCCGGCAAATGGTGGAAGAAACCCTGACGCCCTCAGTGGCGCAGCAGCTCCAGCCGCATCAGCACCCGCGGGAAACCGTTGAGCACTGACCCAGTGTCCGCAACCTTGGCGAAACCCGCATCCTCAAACAGCTTGCGCGTGCCCACGTAAGCCATGGTGAGGTCCACTTTCCTGCCGCCGTTGTCCACCGGGTACCCCTCAACCGCGGGCGCCCCGAAGCTCCTGGCCATGTCCACCGCGCCGGCCAGCAGATGGAGCGAGATGCCTTTGCCGCGGTAGCCGGGCCGTACCCTGATGCACCACACGGACCACACCTCCGCATCGTCCACGTGCGGGATCTTGCGGTTGCCGGCGAAACTGGTGTCCGCACGGGGGTGCACCGCTGCCCACCCGACTACCTCGCCGCCGTCGTACGCCAAAACCCCCGGCGGGGGGCTTTGTGCCACCAGCTGCTTCACCAGGTCCCCGCGCTCGGTCCCGCGCAGGGCCTGGTTTTGTTTCGACGGGATGCGGTAGCTCAGGCACCAGCAGACGTTGGCGTCGGGACGCTTGGGTCCCACCATGGTTTTGACGTCCTCGAAGGTGGTTGCGGGACGGACCTCGATGCCCATGCGGCCATCCTGTCACTGGGCTGTATGGCCCGCAACGCATGGCGACAGCACCGCTACACTGTACCGACACGGCAACTGCGGATAGACATGGCGGGCACAATGAACGACAAGCTGCACCTCACTCCGGACGACCAGTTTCCGGAGGACCTGGAGAAGGTTACGGACCAGGAACTGCAGGTCCTGGACAGCCAGGTTCAGCGCCAACTCGATCATGAGGTAGTGGCGGAGGGCGAACCCGACCCCGAAACCGAATTCCGCCACTACGAGCTGGACGAGGAATTCAACGACCGCGACAAACGCTGACAGGCCCCCGCCCCTGACCGTGTCCATGCTCCCGGGTTGTCATTACACTGGGACGCATGACCGAGCAGGAGCCGGTCCCGCCGCGCGCTGCAGCGGCTTCCGACGGCGGGAAAAGACTTAGCGAGGACGTTGCAGTAGCGTCCGCCGCGCCAGACGACGGCGGGGCTCCGCTCCTCACTGATCCGGACGCCGTCGACACCTCTTTCCGCACCCCTGCACAGCGGTCCCGCACCTTCACCGGCGTCCTGGTGAACACCGCCGCCGCCAACGTCACCACCAGCTATCTATGGTTCGCCTTGACGTTCTGGGTGTACCTGGAGACGCGCAACATGATCGCCACCGGTGTGGTGGGCGGGGCGTACATGCTTCTTATTGCCGTCTCCAGCATCAGCTTCGGCACGTTCGTGGACCGCTACCGCAAGCTGGCCGTGATGCGCTTTGCCGCGGCCTTCACCCTGGTGATGTTTGCGTTATCCGGGGCCATGTTCTTGCTGACGCCCACCGCCTGGCTGCTGGACCTGACCCGGCCGTGGTTCTGGGTGTTCACGCTGGTCATCCTGGTCGGCGCGGTGGTTGAAAACATGCGCAACATCGCCCTCTCCACCACGGTTACCATCCTGATCGAGCCCGACCGCCGCGCCAACGCCAACGGGATGGTGGGCATGGTGCAGGGACTGATGTTCATCGTCACGTCCGTGCTTTCCGGGCTCTCGGTGGGGCTGCTCGGCATGGGCTGGACCATCGCCGTCGCATTGGCACTCACCGCGCTCGCATTCCTGCACCTGCTCACCCTGCGCATACCCGAGGAAGTGCGGGCGGCAGCCACGGATGCCCATGGCAGCTTCGACCTGCGCGGCTCCCTCGCTGCCGTGCTGGCCATTTCCGGGCTTTTCGCCCTGATCCTGTTTTCCACGTTCAACAACTTCATTGGCGGCGTCTACATGGCCTTGATGGACCCTTACGGCCTGGAGATGTTCCCTGTGGAGCTGTGGGGCATCTTTTCGGCGGTGGGGTTCACGGGGATCCTTGTGGGCGGCGCGCTGATCGGCAAGTTCGGGCTGGGTTCCAACCCGTTACGCACCCTGCTCCTTGCGGTCGCGTTGATGGGCGTCCTGGGAGCCGTGTTCACGGTGCGGGAGTGGGCGTGGCTGTACATCGCGGGCATCTGGGCCTACCTGGTCCTGGTGCCCTTTGTTGAAGCCGCCGAACAGACAGTCATCCAGCAGGTGGTGCCTTTGCAGCGGCAGGGCCGGGTGTTCGGGTTCGCCATGGCGTTCGAGTCCGCGGCGTCGCCCGTCACGGCGTTCCTGATCGCCCCGATCGCCCAGTTTTGGATCATTCCCTACGCACGGTCCGCCGAAGGCGCCGCCCGGCTGGCCCCGCTGCTGGGCGAGGGCACCTCCCGAGGCATCGCCCTGGTGTTCCTCGTGGCCGGGGTCATTATGGTCATCGCCGCGCTGCTGGCTTTCCTCACCCCGGTCTACCGCCGCGTCTCGGAAGAATATGCCGCCGCGGCGGTAGAGGCGAAAGCGGCGGCCAGCGGCCCTTAACGCCGGACGCTCCCGCAGTTCAAACTGCAGGAGCGTCCGGTGAAAAGCGGCTTTAAGTGGGAGAGGGTTTGGGGAAAAGCCGCTTTAAGTGCGAGAGCGTTAGATTCCCAGGGCTTCCTTCAGGGCGGCCACGTGGCCGTCGGCCTTGACCTGGTACTGGGCCAGGACAACGTTGCCTTCGGGATCCACCACAACGGTGGAGCGGACCAGCCCCTCGGTGATTTCCCCGTTGACCAGCTTTTCGCCCCAGGCGCCGTAGGCCAGGGCAACTGTGTGGTCGGGGTCGGAGAGCAGCGGGAAGGTCAGGGAGAAGTCGCCCGTGAAGCCGGCCAGGGCCTCGGGCTCGTCGGGGGAGACGCCGATGACCTCGTAGCCCTTGCCCTGCAGGGAGGCCAGGCTGTCGCGGAAGTCGCAGGCCTCGGTGGTGCAGCCGGGGGTGGCGGCCTTCGGGTAGAAGTACACGATGACGTTCTTGCCACGGTAATCGGCCAAGGCAGTCTCGCGGCCCTGGGCATCCTGAAGGGTGAAGTCAGGGGCCGGGGTTCCGGGCTGGAGCTTGGTGGTCAGGGTGGGGCTCATGGTGTTCCTTTGGAAGACTTTGTCATTACTGGCAAAACATCAAGTGAAGCGGCTTCCCGCTCAGTGATACAACTCCGGCGTCATATGCAGTATTCCGCCGGCCCGCGGACGGTGGCGCAGGAACCGGGCACAAACTGGTAGCCGCCGCCCCTTACGGTGGCCACGGCATGGCGCGCATTCCCGAGCTTGCGGCGGATCCTGCCCACGTAAACGTCGATGGACCGGGCCGAGGCTCCGGGGGTCTCGAACGAGTCCAAAAACTCCTGCAGTTCCTCCCTGCCCACAGTGCGGGACAGGTGCGTGACCAGGTACCGGAGGACCTTGAATTCGACGCCGGTCAGCGGCACGCGCCGTCCGTCCAGCAGGACCTGGTCAGCGGCGAGGTCCACCGCCATGCGGCTGACGGGGCCGGCCGACGGCGGCAGCCGCGTGCCGCCGTCGTCCTCCCCTGGTGCCCCGGATGGGGCGCCGGAAGGGGCCTCCGCTGCGGAGGGAGGATGAGAGGAGTCGTCTGCGGCTCCCCCCGCGCAAGCGGAGGACCCTGGTGTGGGAGCTCCGGCGGCAGGCCAGTGGACTTCCGCCTCCGGAGCAGTCTGAAGGGCCCTGGCCAGGACCAGTTGGGCGGCGCGGGCCAGGATTTCCGGGCTGGTGCCTTCCTCCGGGACAACCCACACGGCGAGGCCGCGGGCAGCTGCCCCGGTGAAGGCAGGCCTGGCGATGGTTCCGGGACGTGCCCCCGTCCTCGGATGGTGGGCTTCCACTGCCATGGCGCGTCCTTAGACTCCGCCGCGGCGGATCAGCTTGCCCGTGGGGGTCTGCCCGTCCACTACGGACCCGCGCAGGAAGGTCTTGCGGACCACCCCGGAGAGGGCCTTGCCGTCGTACGGGGTGATGGGGTTCTTGTGCTTGAGCTTGGAAACGTCCACCACGAAGGCCTCGTCCGGGGCGAAGACGGCGAAGTCGGCGTCGTAGCCCAGGGCCAGCTGTCCCTTGTTGGACAGGCGGGCCAGGGCAGCCGGCTTCTCGCCCATCCAGGACACCACCTGCTCCAGCGGGATGCCGCGGTGGCGGGCCTCGGTCCAGATCAGTGAGAGCCCCAGCTGCAGGGACGAGACGCCGCCCCAGGCGACGGCGAAGTCACCGTTCTCCAGGTCCTTCAGGTCCAGCGTGGAGGGGGAGTGGTCCGAGACGATGCAGTCGATGGTGCCGTCCAGCAGGCCCTGCCACAGCAGCTCCCGGTTGGAGGCCTCACGGATGGGCGGGCAGCACTTGTAGGCGGTGGCGCCGTCCGGGATTTCCTCGGCCATCAGTGTCAGATAGTGCGGGCACGTCTCCACGGTGAGCTTCACGCCGTCGCGCTTTGCGCTGGCGATCATGGGCAGCGCGTCCGACGACGAGAGGTGCAGGATGTGCGCACGCGCACCGGTCCAGCGCGCCCGTTCGATGACCTCGGCGATGGCCTTGTTCTCCGCGCCGCGGGGGCGGGAGGCCAGGAAGGTCTGGTAGTGGTCGCCGCCGGGGTGCGGGGCGCGGTCGATCGCGTGGGAGTCCTCGGCGTGGACAATCATGAGGGAATCGAAGGACTTCAGCTCGGCCATGTCCTCCTCCATCTCGTCCGCGTCCAGGTGCGGGAACTCGTCCACCCCGGAGTGCAGCAGGAAGCACTTGAAGCCGAACACGCCTTCGTCATGCAGGGCGCGCAGGTCGCCCTTGTTGCCGGGGATCGCCCCGCCCCAGAATCCGACGTCGATAAACGCCTGGTCCTCGGCCACCTCGCGCTTGAGCTTGAGGTTCTCCACGGTGGTGGTGGGCGGGACGGAGTTCAGCGGCATGTCGATGATGGTGGTCACGCCGCCGGCCGCGGCTGCACGGGTGGCGGAGGCGAAGCCTTCCCACTCGGTGCGGCCGGGCTCGTTGACGTGGACGTGGGTGTCCACCAGGCCGGGGATCAGGGTTTCGTCGTCGGCCAGTTCGATGACCTCGGTGCCGGCCAGGCTGTTGCCCAGCGGCTCGAGGGCCACGATCTTGCCGCCGCGGACGCCCACTTCGCGGGGAGCCAGGCCGGCGGTGGTGAGGATGCGCTGGCCGCGGATGACCAGGTCAAAACGTTCTTCAGACATGGAGGTCCTCCTTGGTGGTTGCGGTACGGGACAGTGTGGTGGCTGCCAGCCTTCCGCTGATCTGTGTGCCTAACTGCTCCAGAAGCGGCGCTGCCTCTGCTATGCACCTGTCTACATTGCTTTCAAGCTCGGTCAAAGCGTAAACGTCCTCGAATCCTGCGGCGGCTGCCTGCCCCTGCGCGAGGGTGGTCCGCCCGCAGACGGCAATGACCGGGACGCCCTGCGCGGCTGCTGCCCGGGCAACACCCATGGGGGTCTTGCCGAGCAGGCTTTGCTCGTCCAGGCTGCCTTCGCCGGTGATCACCAGGTCGGCGCCGGCCAGCCGTTCGGCGAGGCCGGTGAATTCGAGGACGACGTCGATGCCCGGGCGGCGCGTTGCGGCGAGGACGGCGATGGCGGCATAGCCAACGCCTCCTGCCGCTCCGGCACCCGGGGCTTCCGCCGCTTTGAAGGCCCTGTTGCCGGGGCCCTCGGGACCGATTTCCCTGGCCAGGACTTCGACAAACCTGGCCAGGGCGGCGTCGAGCATGCCGACGTCCTGTTGTGTGGCGCCTTTCTGGGGGCCGAAAATCGCCGCTGCGCCGTGGGTGCCCAGCAGGGGATTGTCGACGTCGGACGCCAGCACAAAGCGTGTGTCCTTCAGCCGGGGTTCGAACCCGCTGAAGTCGATCCGGTCCAGCCGGGCCAAGGCGGCCCCGCCGAACGGAAGTTCGTTGCCGTCGGCATCGAGGAGCCTTGCGCCCAGGCCCTGCAGGACTCCGGCGCCGCCGTCGGTATTGGCACTGCCGCCTACGCCCAGGATGATGCGGTTGCAGCCGGCGTCCAGGGCGGCGCTGATGAGCTGGCCGGTGCCCAGGCTGGTGGCGGTGCGGGCCGCCGTCGAACCCGGGCGGCCGTGCACCAGGGCGCTTGCCGGGAGCAGGGCCAGGCCCGAGGCCGCCGCCATCTCGATGACGGCCTCATTGCCCCGGATGGCGAACTCGGCCGTGACCGGTTCTCCTGTTGGCCCGGCCACCACAGCGCTGCGGCGGGTGAAGCCGGAGCCGACGGCGGCGTCGAGGGTGCCCTCACCGCCGTCGGCTACCGGGATGCGGACGACGTCCAGGTTTCCGCCCGCACCCCGCTGCAGGCCCTTTTCCAGGTGCAGGCAAACGTCCGGGGCGGAGAGTGATCCCTTGAACTTGTCCGGGGCAATGACGATGCGCATGGCGGTTTCTTTCTATCTTTTTCTAGGCGTGCAGGTTCTAGGCCTGCAGCGCCAGGATGGCGGTGGGGGCGTCGGACGCAGTTTCCGCCAGTTCCTCGAACTCGTTCACGGCATTGATTTCCACACCCATGGAGATGTTGGTGACCTTCTCCAGGATCACTTCCACCACCACGGGAACCTGGAACTCGCCCATGAGTGCCTTGGCCTTGTCGAAGGCGGCGGCGAGGTCGTTGGGGTCCTCCACGCGCACGGCCTTGCAGCCCAGGCCTTCGGCCACCTTCAGGTGGTCAACGCCGTAGCCGTTGGTCTCGGGCGAGTTGATGTTGTCGAACGCCAGAGACACGTTCTGTTCCATGTTGAACCCGCGCTGGGACTGGCGGATCAGGCCCAGGTAGGAGTTGTTCACCACCACGTGGATGTAGGGGAGGTTGAACTGCGCGCCCACGGCCAGTTCCTCGATCATGAACTGGAAATCGTAGTCGCCCGAGAGGGCCACCACGGTCTGCTCCGGGTTGGCGCGTACGACGCCGAGGGCGGCCGGGGCGGTCCAGCCCAGGGGACCTGCCTGGCCGGCGTTGATCCACTTGCGCGGACCGAACACGTGTAGCATCTGCGCGCCGGCGATCTGGGACAGGCCGATGGTGGACACGTAGGTGGTGTCGCGGCCGAAGGACTTGTTCATCTCCTCGTAGACGCGCTGCGGCTTGATGGGGATGTTCTCGAAGTGGGTCTTGCGGTGCAGGGAGGCCTTGCGGTCCGCGCACTCGGCAACCCAGGCGCTGTAGTCCGGCAGGGACCCTGCGGCCTTGCGCTCCTTGGCGAGCTCAACCAGCCCGGCCAGCGCCGCACCGGCGTCGGACGCGATGCCCAGGTCCGGCGAGAACACGCGGCCAATCTGCGTGGGCTCGATATCGATGTGCACGAACTTCCGGCCTGCCGTGTAGGTCTCGAGGCCGCCGGTGTGGCGGTTGGCCCAGCGGTTGCCGATGCCGATCACGAAGTCGCTCTGCAGGTAGTTCTCGTTCCCGTAGCGGTGCGAGGTCTGCAGGCCCACCATGCCGGCCATGAGCTGGTGGTCGTCCGGGATGGTGCCCCAGCCCATCAGGGTGGGGATCACGGGGATGTTCAGGGTCTCGGCCAGCTCAACCAGCTGTTCGGAGGCGCCGGCGTTGATGATGCCGCCGCCGGCCACGATCAGCGGGTGCTTGGCAGCGGTCAGCATGTCCAGGGCCTTTTCCAGCTGCTTGCGGGATGCCTTGGGCTTTTCCACGGGGAGGGGCTCGTAGGTGTCGATGTCGAACTCGATCTCGGCCAGCTGCACGTCGATGGGCAGGTCCAGCAGCACGGGACCGGGGCGGCCGGAGCGCATCAGCTGGAAGGCCTTCTGGAAGGCGCCGGGAACCTGGCCCGGCTCCAGGATGGTCATGGCCATCTTGGTGACGGGCTTGGCAATGGATTCGATGTCCACGGCCTGGAAGTCTTCCTTGTGCAGCTTGGCCACGGGGGCCTGGCCGGTGATGCAGAGCATCGGGATGGAATCTGCCCATGCGGCGTACAGTCCGGTGATCATGTCCGTGCCGGCGGGGCCGGAGGTGCCGATGCAGATGCCGATGTTGCCGTCCTTGGCGCGGCTGAAGCCGTCAGCCATGTGGCTGGCTCCTTCAACGTGGCGGGCCAGGGTGTGGCGGATGCCGCCGTGGGCGCGCATTGCGGAATAGAAGGGGTTGATCGCGGCGCCTGGCAGGCCGAACGCCTCGATGGCGCCTTCCTTTTCCAGGATGGCAACCGCTGCATCAACGGTACGCATCTTGCTCATGGTGTGCTCCTACTTAAGTCTGTCGGTGCCCGACGGCTGAGGTTGGCCGGGCTGTTTTTGGGTGTGCTGAAGCGAGTTTTTGTCCAGATATGCAGGGTTTTGGGGCTTTCAAGTCCGCATATCTGGACAAAAAACTCTTAGGGAGGTGGGGAACTTACTTGCGGCCGGAGAGCTGGAGGACCTGCTTGAAGAGTCCTGAGTGGTCCAGTGCGCCGTCGCCCTGGTTGACGGTGGCGGCGACGAGCTGTGCGACGACGGCGCCGAGGGGGACGGCGACGTTGGCTTCGCGGGCGGCGGAGGTGACGATGCCCAGGTCCTTGTGGTGCAGGGCCAGGCGGAAGCCGGGGTCGAAGTTGCGGTCCAGCATCTTCTGGCCCTTCTGGTCCAGGACCTTGGAGCCGGCCAGGCCGCCGCCGAGGACCTTGAGGGCGGCGTCGGTGTCCACGCCATAGGCCTCAAGGAAGGCGATTGCTTCGCCAAGGACCTCTATGTTGACGGCGACGATCAGCTGGTTGGCGGCCTTGACGGTCTGGCCGGAGCCGGAGGGGCCCACGTGGACGATGGTTTTGCCGACGGCGTTCAGGACGTCCGAGGCGGCGTCGAAGTCTTCTTTTTCGCCGCCGACCATGATGGAGAGTGCGGCGTCGATGGCGCCCTGTTCGCCGCCGCTGACCGGGGCGTCGAGGGGGCGGATGCCGGCTTCGCGGGCGTCGTCGGAAAGGCGCTTGGCGACGTCGGGGCGGATGCTGGAGGCGTCGATCCAGAGGGTGCCCTTTTTGGCGTTTGCGAAGACGCCGTCCTTGCCGCTGACGACGCCCTCAACATCGGGGGAGTCCGGCACCATGGTGATGACGACGTCGGCATCCTTGACGGCGTCCGCGATGCTGGTGGCGCCCTTGCCGCCTTCGGAGACGAGCTTGTCGATCTTGTCCTGGCTGCGGTTGAAGCCGGTGACGGTGTGGCCGGCCTTGACGAGGTTGATGGCCATGGGCAGGCCCATGATTCCGAGTCCGATAACTGCAACGTTGCTCATGGTGGTTCTCTTTCCTGAAGTCTGTGTGGTGTTCCCCAACTAGGTCGCAGTAGATGTCGTAATAGAGGGTCCAAGCGACATCTGCTGCTACTTAGTTGGGCGGGTGGGGATTACTGGCTGACGCGCTGGCGGATGGCCCAGCTGAAGGCCGTTTCCTGCGGTTCCTTGTACTCGAGGCCGATATAGCCCTCGTAGCCGAGTTCGCGGCTGCGGGCGATCCATTCGCCGAGGGGGAGGGTGCCGGTGCCGGGGGCGCCGCGGCCGGGGTTGTCCGCGATCTGGATGTGGCCGAAGTCCTTGGCATGGTTTTCGATGACAGCTGCCACGTCGTCGCCGTTGACTGCGAGGTGGTAGAAGTCGGCGAGGAGCTTGATGTTGCCGACGCCGGCCTCCGCCTTCACGCGGGCGATGACCTTGAGGGCGTCGGCAGCGGTGAGGAGCGGGTACTTGGGTGCTCCGCTGACCGGCTCGAGAAGGACGGTGCCGCCGATCCGGGCAACGCCTTCGGCGGCTGCGGCCAGGTTCTTGACCGCCAGTTCGTCCTGCTCCTCGGGAGTGAACTCGTCCTGCCGGTTGCCGTAGAGGGCGTTGAAGGCCTTGCAGCCCAGGCGCTCTCCGATGCCGGCTACGACGTCGATGTTGTCCTTGAACTCGGAGCAGCGTCCCTTCCAGGAGACCAGCCCGCGGTCGCCGCCGGGCATGTTGCCGGCGTTGAAGTTCAGTCCGGTGAGCTGGACGCCGGCGTCCTGGATGGCGTTCTCGAATTCGGTGACCTGGGCGTCGGACGGGACGGAGCTCTCAAAGGGCCACCAGAACTCAACAGCGTCAAAGCCGGCTGCCTTGGCTGCGGCCGGGCGCTCGAGCAGGGGCAGCTCCGTGAGGAGGATGGAGCAGTTCACTGTGTACGTCATCGTAGGTCCTTCCAAGGAGGGCTTTGATCCATCTTCCCTTGCTTCCAGCCTTTTCAAGCTTTCCGCTTTGTGGAATTTAGATTCTGCTTTATGAAAAGTGTAGGGAAGGAGGGGGTGGTGAGTCAAGGGGCGCAGCGTGCCCGGGTACGTTGCCTCGGGGAGCCGGCACGCAAGAGAGCCAGAGGCGGTGGGCCCCTGGCTCTCTTGCTTCTTTACTTATTGAAAAGCCCTGCCCTGTCAGCGGCCTCTCGTAACTTCAACTACGTCGCTCTTCTCCCACTTGGTCCAGTCAGACCAGTCCCCGTTGCCCTTCTGCACACGGAAGGAGACCACGTGGTAGACCTCTTCGGCACCCCGGCGGTCCAGGTTGCGCACCTTGTCAACGCTGTGGATGGTCCTGGCCTTGTCATCGTCCTTTTTGAATTCCTCGTAGAAGTGGGAACGGCCGAGGAGGTCGTCGGTACGCCGCGGGCCCTTCTCGTCCTCGTAGCGGAGTTGGCGGATATGGACGGTCCTCTTGCCGTCCTTCTTGCCGTCTTTGTCGTCGCATTGGACTTTGATCCTGAAGTCGACCTTGTTGCCGCGGAGGTCCTTCGGGTCCAGCGGCTTGACGGTACACCCGTGCCGGTCGTCACGCCGGTCGTCATGTCCCAGGGCTGGGCCGGCGAACGCCACGGAGCCCCCGAGCAGACCCAGTGAGAGAAGCGGGACCAGGGCGATCCTGGCCCGGGTTGAGCGGATTCCTGTTGATGGAGTGATGGACATTTGTGCTCCTGATAAGGATGCGGTTCACAATTTTTGTAAGGGTGCGATTCCCCATGTGGGCCGAGTAGGCGCGCGCCGGGCTGAGCATCGCGATCAGCGTGGCGGCCGCAGCCTACCTGTCCCATTATCAAAGTGCGCCCTGCTAGTGGGGGCGTATATCCGGCCTCATTGAACGTTGTGATCCGGTAGTTCAATCCTGCTCTTGCAATCCGGCCCGCGCTAGGGTGGTGTCTACCCTCTTTGGTTGCGCTCCCACCCGCCCCTAGTGTGTCAGGTCCTTGCCCTTCGTCTCGGGAATGGTGAACACGAACGCCGCACTGACCACCAGCAGCACAACCGCGTAAATATTGAACAGCTGAGGCATGCCCATGGTGGTTCCGAGCCACTGCTGCAGGTACGGTGCGGTGCCGCCGAACACTGCCACGCAGATGGAGTAGGGCACCCCCACGCCAACGGTGCGAATGGACGTCGGGAACAGTTCGGCGTAAACAGCCGGGACAATCGCGGCGCTCGCAGCGATGAAAATCAGCATCACGGACATGCCTACTGCCAGCTGCCAGGCTGAATCCTTGAGCAGCCAGGTCATGGGGAAGTGCATCGCCGCGGAGCCGATGGCCCCGGACCACAGGACTTTTTTGCGCCCGATGCGGTCAGACAGCTTCCCCCAGAAAGGAAGGGCCGCGATGAAGACGATGTTGGCGATTACCGCGGCCCAGAGTGCCTCGCCGCGGTCGATCTTCAGGGCGGTGGTGGCATAGCTGGGAGCCACGACTCCCCAGACGTAGTAGATGACGGTAAGTCCAACAGTGAGGCCGATGACCTGGAGTGCCTGCTTGCGGTGGCGGACAATCTGCGGCCAGAGCGGGGCCCGCTTTTCGGCCAGCGATTCGCCCTCGAACGCGTCGGTCTCATGCAGCCGCGACCGCATGATCAGTGCATACAGCCCCATGGCCGCGCCCAGCAGGAACGGGATGCGCCAGCCCCAGGCGTTCATGGCGTCAGCAGTCAGGGTCATATTGAGGACGGCGCCCAGCAGGGTGCCGAACAGGATGCCCACGGTTCCGGAGGTGTAGATCAGTGTGGCCCAGAATCCGCGGTGTTCCTTGGGAGCCATCTCGGACAGGTAGGTCTGCGACGACGGCAGTTCACCGCCGTGCGCCAGGCCCTGGATGAGCCGTGCCACGAGCAGCATGAGGGACGCCCAGGCGCCGATGCTGGCGAAGGTCGGAGCGATGCCGATCATCAGGCTGCCCAGCGAGGCGAGTCCGACGGCGAGGGTCATCGACGTCTTGCGGCCCACCCTGTCGCCGATCCAGCCGAAGAGGAAGCCGCCGAAAGGCCGTGCCACGAAGCCGACGGCGAAAATCGCCAGGGTGGACAATACAGCCGACGCGGGGTCGGCCTTGCTGAAGAGCTGGCTGGCAATGAAGGGCGTAAAGGTGGCGTAGATGGCCCAGTCGTACCATTCGACGGCATTGCCGATGCCGGTTCCGACGATGGTCTTGGTAGTGGACACGCGTCCAGTCTGCTGCTTGGTTACTGCAATGGACATGCTTACTTCCTCAGGTTCGTGGTGAAGAGGATGGGGGATGTGAAGGACGACGGCGGGTCAGGCCGCCGCCGCCAGCGTGGCAAGGCGCGAGGTGGCCAGTTCGGCGTAGAGCGCGGCTCCATCAGCCAGCACGCCGTCGTCGAACGTTGCGTACGGGGAGTGGTTGAAGGGTGAGGTGGCCGGATCGCCGCCAGGGGCGACGGCGCTGAGGCCGACGAAGGTTCCGGGCACCTCTGCCAGTACCCGGGAAAAGTCTTCGGAACCACTCAGGGGAGTGGCCCAGCGCGAAAGGCGGCGCTCGCCGAAAAGTCCAGAGATGACCTTCTCCGCGGTGTGCGTTTCGTCCTCGTTGGTGATGGTGAGCGGGTATTCCTCCTGGTAGTCCACGTGGACCTCCACGCCATGGGCTGCCGCGATTCCCTTGAGCAGGCGCGGCACGGCCTCCATCATCCTCAGCCGGGAAGCTTCGGAGAAGGTACGGACCGTCGCCTCGATGCGGGCGGTCTCGGGGATGATGTTCCGTTTGGTGCCGGCATGCAGCACACCTACTGAGAGCACCACCGGATCGAACATGTTGAACTGCCGGGTCACCATGACCTGCAGGGCAGTGACCATTTCGGCAGCCACGGTGACGGGATCCTTGGCAGCATGAGGGGCGGAGCCGTGGCCGCCCGCGCCCAGCACCGTCACCTCCAGCCCGTCCGAGGCGCTCAGCATCACGCCGGGCTTTGTGCAGAAGGTGCCGTGGGGCTCGAGGGAGGAAAACACATGCATCCCGTAGGCCGCCTGCACGCGGGTTCCGGCGGCATCAAGGACGCCCTCGCGGATCATGTAGCTGGCACCGTCGCAGCCTTCTTCGCCGGGCTGGAACATGAGGACGACGTCGCCCTGCAGCTGGTGCTGCTTCTCGGCGAGGAGGGTGGCGGCTCCGGCGAGCATCGAGGTGTGCAGGTCGTGGCCGCAGGCGTGCATGGCGCCGTCCGCCTGTGAAGAGAACTCAACGCCGGTCTTCTCCTGCACGGGAAGGCCGTCCATGTCCGCCCGGAGGAGCACCGCGGGCCGCTGGGTGCCGGTGGTTCCTGCGGTGGTCTTGCCTCCGCGAAGCACCGCGGTGACGGAGGTGGTTTCCTTGCCCAGGGTGATCTCGAACGGAAGCCCGTCGAGGGCCTGGAGGACTTTCTCCTGGGTCCGCGGCAGGTGCAGCCCGATTTCGGGGTGCCGGTGAAGGTCGTGGCGGAGGCGGGTGAGGTCCCCCTGCAGTTCCTTGGCGTCTTCAATTACGGGCACTTGTTACTCCTGGGCTCAGCTTTCCGGGTCTTTGGACTATTCTGGAGTGGCGCAACTCACATTGCGTGAAAGCGCTCGAAATATCCTCCTGGAAGCCCGTTCTGGCAGGATTCATGCGCGCGTTAGAGGGAAGTGATGGAACTTAGCGAGGAAGACCTGGCTCTTATCCAGGTGCTGCAGGCGTATCCGCGTCTTGGCTGGGCAGACGCCTCCAAAGTGCTGGGGGTACACGCCACCACCCTTGCCGCCCGCTGGGAACGGCTGGCCTCAAGCGGGGCGGCGTGGGTGACGGCGCACCTGGCGGGGGATCCGAAGCAGATGCTCCTCGCATTTGTGGCGGTGGACTGCGATATGAACCTGAGGGACAGCGTGACTGCACAGTTGGCAGGCATCCCGGGGATTGTCACCGTGGAGGAAGCGGCAAGCAACAGGGACCTTATGCTGACCGTGATCACCAGGTCGCTGGAGGAGTTCAGCGCAACGGTGGTCGCTCAGCTGAAGACCATCGAGGGGCTCATTAAGTACCAGGCTGCCCTGTGCACCCGGCTTCACACCAGTGCCGATGAGTGGCGCCTGAATATCCTGAGCAAGCCCCAGCTGGCACTGCTTCGAACGTTCGGCCACCAGGGCGGTGCGGATGCCCATCAGGCGGAGGCGGGGCAGCTCCCGCAAAGCCACCTGGACCTGTTGCCGTTCCTGGCCCGCGACGGGAGGGCAACCGCGGCCCAGATAGCGCGGGAGTTGGGGCGGCGTCCGGCAACGGTGCAGCGGCAGCTCAACCGGGTGCTGGCCAGCGGCATCCTGTTGTTCCGTTGCGAAATCGCCCAGGCGTATTCCTCCTACCCGGTGACGTGCCAGTGGTTTGCCAACGTTCCGGCGGGGCAGCACGAGGAAGCGGCCGCCGCCATCCGGACCATAAAAAACGTGCGACTGAGCGCCTCCACCACCGGGCACACCAACTTTGTGATCATCATGTGGCTGCAGTCCCTTGCGGATGTCATGACTGCCGAACTTGCCCTCCAGCAAAAGGTCCCGGGGATTCACCTGGTGGAAAGCGTGGTGATGCTGCGGACGGTCAAGCGGGTGGGCTGGATGCTGAACGAGGACACCACATCCAGCGGAACGGTAGTGGTCCAGCCCGCGGCGCTGCCGGCTGCGGACTGAACCACCGTTGTTCGCGGGCTGAACCGCCGGGATTACTTAGTTGCCGGCATATTTCCCGGCCCGCGGACCGCCAGGATTAATAGTTCCGCATTATGGATTTATCTTTCCGGAAACATGCCGTCCCTAACGTTGCTCGTGACCCTGCGGCATGCGTGCCGCCGTCCTCCAACGAACAGGCACCGGCATGAACGTCACCGCGCCCGCGGCAGCACCTCCCGCTTCCAGGAAGCCGCTCTACAAATCCCTCTTCTTCCAGATCCTGGTGGCCGTTGTGGCCGGCATCCTGATCGGACACCTGTGGCCGGACATCGGCGCGGCCCTACGCCCCTTGGGCGACGGGTTCATCCAGCTCATCAAGATGATCATCGCGCCGCTGATCTTCCTGGTGATCGTCACCGGCATAGCTGCGGTCAGTGACGTCAAGGCCGTGGGCCGCACAGGCGTCAAGGCCTTGATCTATTTCACGGCAGCCACGCTGTTTGCGCTGGTCTTCGGCTTGGTGGTGGGGAATGTGGTCCAGCCGGGCGCGGGACTGAACATCGATCCGGCGTCGCTCTCCCAGGACGCCCTCAACGCCAAAACCGCCACGGCACCGCCGAAGGATGCCGGCGCCTTCATCCTTGGAATCATTCCCACCAGCGTGGTGGGCGCGTTTGCCAGCAACAGCCTGCTGCAGGTGCTGTGCTTCGCTGTGTTCTTCGGCGCGGCGATCGTCGTGGTCGGCCGTGAACGCTGCCTGCCCGTCGTCACGCTGATGGAAACCGTGCTGGAACTGTTCTTCAAGATCATGGGCTGGGTCATGCGGGTGGCTCCGGTAGGTGCTTTCGGCGCCATGGCATTCATCATCGGCCAGTACGGCCTCGGCTCGCTGAGCACGTATGCCCTGCTGATCGCGGCCTGCTACGGCGCAGCGATTGTGTTCATCGGCCTGCTGTTCGTGGTGGCGTGGGTCTATCCGCGCGTGCCGCTGTGGCAGTTCATGAAGTACACCCGCGAGGAATTCCTCCTTGCCCTGGGCACGGCCTCCACCGAATCCGTGCTGCCGCGCATCATGACCAAGCTGACCAACGCAGGCTGCTCCCGTGCCACCACCGGCTTGGTGGTCCCCACCGGGTACTCCTTCAACCTCGACGGCGCCGCGCTGTACCTGTCCATCTCGCTGCTGTTCCTGGCTCAGGCCTTCGGCTACAACTTGGACCTCGGCCAGCAGTTGGCCGCGCTGGGCGTCCTCATGCTGACGTCCAAGGGCATGGCCGGTGTTCCCGGATCGGCGTTCCTGGCACTGTCCGCCACGGCGGGTGCTTTGGGAATCTTCCCCGTGGCCGGCGTAGCGCTCCTCCTGGGCGCAGACCGGCTGATGGACTCCATGCGCGTGGTGGTGAACCTGTTGGGCAACTGCGTCGCCACCTTCGTCGTGGCCAAGTGGGAGGGCCAGTTTGACCGCGCGGCCATGCTCCGCGCCTTTGCCGGTGAAACCACGACGACGGATGCGGCCTTGGCGCCAGCAGGGGCCCCGGTGCCCGGCGGCTTGGCCGAGGGGACCGCCGTCGAAGCCTCACCTCTGGGATCGTCAGCGCCGGCCGTGAGATAGCCTCCGAGTTTGCCGCTCCGGTGCTGCACACTGTCCCTATGACCTTTGCGAATGTGGGAAGCCTCGAAACCAAGCCGGGCCAGCGCGATGCCGTCCTCTCAATCCTGGTCCGGCCCATGGCCGGGCTGAAGGAGGCAGGCTGCCTGCTGTACGAAGTGGGCGTGAACGACGCGGTGCCGGACACCGTGTTTGTTTGTGAGCTGTGGGAATCGCCGGAGGCGCACCGGGCTTCCCTGGAGCTGGAGAGCGTGCAGGCGGCGATTGAAGAAGCCATGCCCCTGCTCACCGGTGAAATGGGCGGCAACCAGTTCACGGTGCTGGGTTCCCCGCTCCGTTAGCTCCCGCTCCGGTAGCTGTCTGCGCTTCCAGGGTTCTAACCATTGAGGCCCTGTGCTGCGCCTGCCCCGGCTAGTATGCTTCCCGGCATCGACTGGACATGAAGCACAGGGGTAAGGGAGACACATGAAACCGCTGCCTGCACTGGAACTTGTTACCCGCCTGGAAGACGCCGAGTGGCTGGACCCCATTTCCAAAAAGGTCCGGAAAGTGGTGAAACGGGCCATCCGTCCAAAGTGGGCGCGCGACGTCCTGCATGGAGTTCCCATTGGACACCCCGTCCATCCGCTTGCGGTCCAGGTGCCAATGGGCGCATGGATATCCGCTGCCGTGCTGGACGCCTTGCCTGGTAACGACAGGGCGTCCGCGCTCCTGATCGGCGTGGGCACCGGCGCCGCTGTGCCTTCCGCGATGGCCGGCTTTACCGACTGGACGCAACTGCACCCCCAGCAGCAGCGGGTGGGGCTGGTTCATGCTGCTGCCAACATCACGGCCACAGGCCTCTATGCTGCCTCCTTGGTTGCCCGAGCCCGGGGCAGCCGGGGAGGAGGCAAGGTGCTTGCATACCTCGGCCTTGCCGTTGTGGGTGCAGGCGGTTTCCTGGGCGGCCATCTCACGTACCGGCAGGCCGCGGGCGTGAACCACAGCGAGGAGATCCCGCACCGCTTCCCGAGCGGATGGCATCCGCTGGCGCCGCTGGCTGAACTGCCGGATGGGAAGCTGCACAAGATTGTTGTAGCCGAGATTCCGCTGCTGGTCTATCGGGAGGGGGATGCCGTCAGCGTATTGTCCGACGTCTGCAGCCACCTCTCCGGGCCGTTGCACGAAGGCAAGATCAAGGGCGGCAGGCTCCAGGACAGGGTCAACCAGAATGGCGGCCCTGGTGACGGTGGCGACCCGTGCGTTGTGTGCCCCTGGCACGGAAGCACCTTCTCGCTGCGGACGGGGGAAGTGCAGGCTGGCCCCGCCACCGCGAAGCAGCCACTCTTCAAGACACGCACCAGCGGCGGCATGGTGAAAGTTTGCCTGCCCGGCGCTGAGTAGGCGCTCGTCCGGCATGTGCTTGGGCCGTCTTCCCGGCTCGGGCCTGTTGACCCCCGCACGCCGGGCTGCCCGTGTTTGTGGGCATTTGGTGCCGGCTAGGTCAGTGCTGGGTCCCGGTCCCTTATTGGGTGCCAGTCATTCATGGGGTCCCGGTCATTCAGGGGGTATTGGGGCAGGACGGGCGGCAGGGCGTAGAAGTCGTCCCAGAGGGGGTCGTCCACGGGTATGTCGTCCAGGTCTATGAGGTTGTCATCTTCAGGTTCCTCCTGTGGAGGTTCCGGGTATGGGAGGTCTGCGGCAGGGCAGGCACACGCGCCGGGCATGGGCGGGTAGGGCAGTACGCCGGGGATTTGCCCGTTGTGATGCTCCCCCGGTTTCAACGCCGCCGGCATGGCGGACAGGACAGATCCGGGCCAGTGGGGTGGCTCCCAGTCCTGGTGTTCGCTTTTGTAGTGCCGGCCGGACGGTGAGGTCCAGCCGGGTGGTTCGTTGTGGGTGGCTGGTGTTGGTGTCCACCCGCTGGAGTGTCTGAGTTTGTGGTGTTTGGGGCAGGGTTGTCCGAGGTTGCTGATCCCGGTGGTGCCGCCGTGCTGCCAGGCCAGGAGGTGGTCGGCCTCGTTGTCCAGTGACGGGTTGTTGCAGCCGGGGAAGGGGCATTTGCCGTCCCGCATCCTCAGCCAGTTCCGCATGGCTTTGGTGACCCGGTAGCTGGTCCGCCCGATCTCCAGCGGTGCTCCGTCCCGCGGGTCGACGAGGACGCGGTGGAAGGAATCGGCACCGTTCGCGACCAGGTCCCTCGCCATGGACGGCGGGATGGGCCCGAAGCCGTCGAGCACGGCCGGCTCACCGGTCTCTCCCGTCAGGGAGAATACCGGCACGGTGACGAGGACCTGCGCACGGACCGTCGACGAGTGGGCGGGATTGCTGCCGCTGGTGAGGATCGCTTCGGCGAACTCGTCGGCCCGGATCTGGGTGAGGGTGCGGGACTCGTCGGGTCCCTGTGCGGCCCGGGCGAGGGCGTTGAGCCGGTTCCAGCCCGCCATTGCCTGATGCGCGGGGAGGCAGGCCGAAAGCCAGGCCATGCCGTCCTGGTCCGGCCTGTACTCCACCCGCCGGTCCGCCACACCCTTGGCGTGGCGCTTCTCGATCGATTCGGGGTGGTGGCGTTCGCGCCAGGTACGGGCCTTGGCCTTGAACCGGTAGGCGGGCATCTCCCCGATCGTGGCCGCTCCGGCGGGCCTGGGGGTGTCCGGGTCCAGGAAGTGCTTCTCCAGGGCCGCTGCCCCGGCCCGGTCAAGACCGACCGTCTGGTTCACCATTTCCCGGGCATGAGCCCAGGAAATCGTCCCCGACCCCAACGCTGCGAGCGTCCGGGGCAGGTACGTGGTCAGAGCATGGGACTCGGCCAGCAGGGCACCGGCGGCACGGTCACCGATCACCAGAGCACACCCGACCTCGGCCACCAGGCTCCGGTCCTGGGCCGTGGCCTCATGCGGTGAGGACGGGGGACCGTTCAGCAGGCTCGTGGCGGCAGCGAGCACCTGAACAGCCTGCGCCTTCAATGTCGCCAGCTTCGCCTCGGACCGGGCCACCCCCGCAAGAACATTCAACGCCCCATCAACAACCCGCTGCAACGGATCATCACCAGCCCCGGCATCAGGCCCAGCGCCAGAATGACCAGCAGTACCGCCGCCCGCGAGCACCGCCGCAAAAGCAGCCACCGAAGCGTCAACCACCGCCTCCGCCTCCACCACCGCCGAATTGCCTTCCATGAATCCATCCTCATGGCAGGGTCTGACATTTAACGGTCAGGCAGCGAAGAGCACTACCCCAGCGGTGTTACCCACTCGCCCCCGCGCAGGACTCCTGCAAGATCCAGGTCCCGCTCAACAATGACGAGGTCAGCCCGCATGCCGGCGTGGAGGTCGCCCACTTGCGACGACAGTCCCAGTACGGAGGCAGGCACGGCCGTCGCCGCGCGGACCGCATCCTGCAGGGGGACACCTGCTGCCACCGTGGACCGGACAACGTCCAGCAAGGTAGCGGTTCCGCCGGCAATTGCCCCAGTGTTGTCCACCCTCGCCACGCCCTGGTTCACCGTGACAGCCAGCGTACCCAGGCGGTACTGGCCATCCTGCAAGCCAGTGGCGGCCATCGAGTCGGTCACCAGTGCAATGTTTTCCGCCCCCACCAGCTCGAACACCATCTTGACGGTCTCGGGAGCCAGATGAACTCCGTCTGCAATCAGCTCCACCACGGCGTTGCCGGCATGGGCCGCGCTGATGCTGGCCGCTACCGGGCCGGGGGAGCGGTGATGCAGGCTGGGCATCGCGTTGAACAGGTGCGTGACAGTGGGGCGGACCCGCCCGGTGGAATTCCCTGGCCCGGCCAGTCCTGCGGCTGCCTGTTCCAGGAAGGAAACCGCGGTGCCGTGGTCCGCCGCAGTGTGGCCCAAAGATGGAATGATCCCCCGCGCAGTGAGCATATCCACCATGGCCGCAGCGCCAGGAAGCTCGGCCGCCAGCGTCATGGAAGCCAGCGAGGACCCTGCCGCCTCAAACAGGTGGGCCAGAAGTCCAGCATCCGGCCCACGCAGCAGCGTGGGATCATGGGCGCCGCACTGCCCCGAAGCGAGGAAGGGGCCCTCCAGATGGGAACCAGCGATCAGCCCGTCATCAGCCAAGTCCCGCAGGACTGTCAGGTTCCGGACCAGGTTTTCCGGCGATCCCGTGACCAGGCTGGCCAGCAGCGTGGTGGTTCCCCGGCTGTGCAGATACCGTGCCGCTGACCGGGCACCTTCGGCGGAACCTTCAGAGAAGTCCGACCCCAGCGCCCCATGGCAATGCACGTCCACCAGCCCGGGCATCAGGATGCGCCCGGCCGCCTCAGGCAAGGTGCCTTCAGTCCCGGCACCTTTAGTCCCGCCCAGGCCCAACCCGGGAAATCCCGACGCCGGCCCGGCATAGGTGATCACGCCGCCGTCGAACGCCATGATGCCGTCGGGGACGTCCATGCTTCCCGTGACGATGCGGCCACGAAGTATCACATCAGTACTCATGGTTCCGGCCTCCCGTTGTGAGTGCTGCCGCCAGCCGCGCTGCCAGCTTAGGATCGGCAGCATCTGCGCGGTTTGTACCCGAGCTCCCGGTCAGGCGTGGCCGCGCCGAGGTGTGCACGGCGTGGACGCCGGCGTCGAGCAGCGACGGTACCAGGTCCAGCGTCACTCCTCCTCCTGCCATGATCTGTACCGACGGCGCGTGCGTGCGTCCCAGCACAACCAAACGGCCCAGCACGCTGAGGCCGGCAGCGCAGTCGGGACTGCCGCCGCTGGTCAGGACGCGGTCCACGCCTGCCTGCTGGAGCCGGGACAGCGCGCCAGCAGGGTCGACGCCGGCCGCGAGGGCAGCATCGAATGCACGGTGGAACGTGATTTCCGCTGACGGGTTGGACTGTCGTGCCCTTGCAACGAGCCGCCGGAGGGCAGTTACATCGGGCCCGCCGTCGGCCCCGAGCACCCCCACCACCACCCCGGCGGCACCGGCGGCCAGAGCGGCGGCGATGTCGCGCTCAATGACGTCGAGTTCGGCACTGGAGTACGTGAAGTTGCCCGGGCGCGGCCGCACCAGGACGTGGACGGGGAGCCCAACACGGCAGGCCTGTTCAACCATGCCGATGCTGGGCGTGATCCCCTCGGTCTGGGCGAGGGCTGCGCAAAGTTCAACGCGGGCCGCGCCGACGGCGGCAGCCAGCCGGACGCCGTCGGCATTCTCCACGGCGAGCTCCAGCTGCGGCCGGCTGACAGCAGCAAGGGGCGAGCCCTGGCCCGTGCTCAGAGCCCCTGCCACGCCGGCTTCCGTCCAAACGTGTCAGTGTAGTAGTCCCGGTGGGCCAGCCGCGAGGCCGCTGCCTCATCCACCAGGACCGAGACGTGCGGGTGCAGCTGGAGCGCGGACGCCGGGCAGATGGCGGCGACAGGGCCCTCGACGGCGGCTGCGATGGCTTCCGCCTTGGCCTCGCCCATGGCGAGCAGCAGCAGGTGCCGGGCCTCGCGGATGGTGCCCAGTCCCTGGGTCAGGACGTGGTCCGGTACATCGTCCGCGGAGTCGAAGAAGCGGGCGTTGTCCTGCCGCGTCTGCCGGGTGAGCGTCTTGATCCGGGTGCGGGAGCCCAGAGAGGACATGGGTTCGTTGAAGCCCACATGCCCGTCCGTGCCGATGCCCAGGATCTGGATGTCGACTCCTCCCGCCGCGGCAATCCGCGCCTCGTACTGCTCCGCCTCGGCCTGCGGGTCCGCCGCCATGCCGTCCAGGCCATGCACGGCGTCCGCAGCAAAATCCACGCTGGCCGTGAACTCGTCGCGGATCACCGAATGGTAGGACTGCGGATGCGTGCTGGGCAGGCCCACATACTCGTCGAGGAGGAACGCCTGGGCGTGGGCGAAGCTCAGGCCGCCGGTCCGGTGCCGCTCAATGAGTTCCTGGTAGGTACCCAAAGGGGTAGACCCGGTGGCCAGTCCCAGGACGCACGGGCCGCGGCGGACCTGCTCCTCGATGGCTTCTGCAGCCGTGCGGGCTACGTCGGCAGGGGTGGGAAGGATGATGATTTCCATGCGGTGAAGCTGCTTTCAGTTGCTGGTGCTGGTGCTGGTGCTGGTGCTGGGCGCTGGTTGCTGGGCGCTGGTTGCCGGTGCGGCGGCTTGAACGAGGAAGGGGAACGCCGTTACTTGGCGGCGTCCGTCTCCACCGTGACCTCGTCATCCTCACGGCCGGGCGTCCGCAGGTTCCAGCGCTTGATGACGATGGAGAAGAGGAAGTAGTAGATCACCGCGTAGCCCAGTCCGATGGGGATCAGCAGCCAGCCGTTCTCCGATTTGCCGAAGTTGAGGACGAAGTCGATCAGGCCGGCGGAGAACGTGAAGCCATGGTGGATGTCCAGGGCGTTGACCAATGCCATGGAGGTGCCGGTGAGGACTGCATGGACGATGTACAGCGGGAAGGCAACGAACATGAAGGAGTATTCAAGCGGTTCGGTGATGCCGGTGAAGAACGCGGTGAGGGCGGTGGAGAGCATGATGCCGCCCACGATCTTCTTCTGCGAGGGCTTGGCGTGTCGCCAGATGGCAAGGGCTGCCGCCGGCAGGCCGAACATCATGATGGGGAAGAAGCCGGTCATGAAGATGCCTGCGCTGGGATCACCGGCGAAGAAGCGGTTGAGGTCGCCGCGGACCAGTTGGCCGGAAGCGTCGGTGTAGTCGCCGATGAGGAACCACACGGCGGAGTTGAGGATGTGGTGCAGGCCTGCCGGGATGAGCATGCGGTTTGCGAAACCGTAGACGCCGCCACCGGCCACTGCGTTGCCCGCCACGGCTTCACCCACTGCCGAGAGGCCGGCGTTGAAGAGCGGGTAGAACAGGGCAAGGACGACGCCGGCTGCCAGGCTGGTGACGGACGTCAGGATGGGCACCAGGCGGCGGCCGCTGAAGAAGCCCAGGAAGTCCGGCAGTTTGGTGCGGTAGAACCGCTGCCAGAGCATGGCGGACAGCAGGCCCACCACGATGCCGGCCAGGACGCCGTAGTTGATCATCGCTGGCTTGCCGGCGGGGTCAACCTGACCGGCCAGGACCAGCGGGGACATGGCCTTGAAGACGCCGTCGATCACCATGTATCCCACTACCGCTGCCAGGGCGGTGGAACCGTCGGATTTCTTGGCCCAGCCGATTGCGATGCCCACCGCGAAAATGAGGGGCAGCCAGGTGAACACGGCATTGCCTGCTGCGGAGATGACTGCTGCGCCGCCCTCGAACCCGGGGATGGCCCCCAGCAGGTCGGCCTGGCCAATGCGCAGCAGGATGCCGGCTGCGGGGAGGACGGCGATGGGCAGCATCAGGCAGCGGCCCAGCCGCTGGAGGGTTGCGAAGGCCCTGTTCGGCTTCTTCTCGGGAGCCAGGGCGGCGGTCTCGGATGTTGACATGGTTACACCTCTGCGGGGATCGGGTGGGGGCTTGTGAAGAAACGGTTCCAGCCGGTACTGTCTGGTTATGACCAGTTCAGTGTGATTCATCCCACGAGCGCCTGTCAAGGTAGAAGATCTTCCGGCAGGCGCTGACAGTTCCGATGAACGGGAACATAATTGGTCGCACTTGGGCCGCCGGTCCTGGTGCTGAAGCAGTGCTCCGCGGGGCACCGTCAGAAAGGGCAGCCATGTCCAAAGCAGAAAAGATCATTGAGGGCCTGGGCGGAGCCGCCAACATCGTGGAGGTCGAGGCCTGCATCACCCGCCTGCGCACCGAGGTCAAGGATGGGTCGCTGGTTAACGAGGCCGCCCTGAAAGCCGCCGGAGCCCACGGTGTCCTTGCCGCCGGCACCGCAGTCCAGGTGATTGTTGGACCAGAGGCGGACAACCTGGCCGAAGACATCGAGGACCTGCTCTGATGCCTGAAACGCTGGTTGTCCACGCGCCCCTCAGCGGCAGCGTGGTTCCGTTGTCCGACGTCCCGGATCCCGTCTTCGCAGGCCAGATGGTGGGTTCAGGCGCGGCCGTTGAGCCGCCCGCAGGGGAGGCGTTCGACGTCGTGTCCCCTGTTGCCGGAAAAGTGGTCAAGCTCCTGCCGCACGCCTTTGTGGTGGTGGAGTCAGCGGGGAGGGGAGTCCTTACCCACGTGGGTATCGATACCGTCAAGCTCAAGGGCGAAGGCTTCAAGTTGCTGATTGCCCAGGGCGACACCGTGGGCGCCGGTGAGCCGGTGATGCATGTGGACCCCGCCGCCGCCCTGGCGGCCGGCTACTCGATGGTGAGTCCCGTCGTCGTGCTTGATACCAAGCCGGACACCGCAACGCTCCTGGCAGCCGGTGCCGTGACTGCCGGCGCCGGCCTGTTTTCGCTGGACTAGGCGTTCGCCCGGGTCCGCTTAGAGCCGGACTTCCATGGTGAGCGAGTAGCGGTCCGAGCGGTACCAGGAGCGCGAATGCTCGATGGCCAGGGGGCCTGAATAGGACACCCGGTCAAAGGCCAGCACTGGCGCACCCGTTCCAGTTCCGAGGAGCGCCCCCACGTCGGCGGGGGCGCCCTCGGACCGTACGCTTTGCCGTGCCCGGTCAATCTGGTGGCCAAACTGCGCCGCCAGCGCCTTGTACACCGATCCGGTCAGGTCGATCTCCAGAAGTCCGGGGGCGTGCTCCGGGTTGTACCAGGCGTCATCCACGCTGACCGGCCGCCCGTCCGCCAGGCGGAGCCGCTTGAGGTGGACCGCTTCGGATCCAGGGGCAAGGCCCAGCGCTTCGGCGGTGTCCTCAGGGGCGGTGGCAGCTTCCGCCACCAGTACCACGGTGCTGGGGACGTGGCCCATCGCCTCCATTTCCTGGGTGAAGGAGGCGAGGTGCAGCGTGGACTGCACGGGGGAATCTGCCACGAAGGTGCCCTTGGCGGGAACCCGGACCAGGTGCCCCTCGTTGACCAGGCGTCCGATCGCGGCACGCACCGTGATCCGGCTGACGCCATAGGAATCCATGAGGGTCCGCTCGCTGGGAAGCCTGGCGCCCGGTTCCAGTTCTTCCCTGGCGAGCTTGAGGATGATGGTCCGCAGTTGCTCGTGCTTGGGGATCTGGGAGTTGTTGATGGCCGTGCCCGCCGCCTCGGCGGTGCTCCTTTGTGTGGCGGACAATCCGGCTCCTCCTGATCCTGGAGCGGTCCGGTAAGGACCACTTCCTCGGATTATTCCACAGCCAGGGCAGCGGAGGGACTGCCGCGTGCTTCCCGGCCCGACTGGCGGGCTGGCTTGCAGCGGTCAGGCAACCAGTTCGGCGTCGGAGGCAACAGGAGCCTGTTGTGTCGTCTTGCTGCGGAGTGCCAGCATGAGGGCGGCGCCTACAAGGGCGGGTGCAGCGAAGGCCATGGCAGCGGCCGGAACGCCGCCGCCGAAGCTGACCAGCAGCGCCCCGTAAGTGGGTCCTGCAATAGCTCCGATCCTGCCCACAGCCAGGGCCCAGCCCAGGCCGGTGGCGCGTGTGGCCGCGGGGTAGAACTGGGCGATGTAGTCGTTGATCATGTTCTGCGTGCCCAAACCGCCAAAGCCCGCGACGGCGGCAAGGACCGTCATCACTGCGGCAGGCGGGTTGACGGACATCAGCAGCAGGGCCGCGGCGGCGCTGACGAAGCCGACGATTACCAGCGGCCGGGGCCCGAACTTTTGGCTGGCGATCGACGCTAGGACGGTGCCCACTACGGCACCCACCGAGTACGCCAGCAGGAAGGATACGGAGGAACCCACGCCGTATCCGGCCGTCCGCATGATCTGCGGAAGCCAGGTGCTGACGCCGAAGATGGTCAGCAGGCTCAGGACGGTAATGGCCCACAGCAGTGCGGTTGTGCGGGCGGCGCCGTTCGCGAACAACGCACGCGTTGGCGAGATGCGGATGCTTGAGGCCGGCGCCTCCGAAGTTCGGGGGAGGCCGTAGGCGGCTTCGATGCGGTCTGCCTCGGCACTGCGAAGTTGGGTCCGCAGGAACGACGGCGACTCGGGCAGCAGAAACCAGGCGAAGGGAACCAGGAGCAGCCCGCCCGCGCCGATCGCGTAAATGGGGCGGAATCCGCTGGATTCCAGCAGCGCTAGGGAAGTCAGCGACGCCACTACGGTGCCCGTTGCGGGTCCGGTGAGGACGGCGCCGAGGACCAGGGACTTCTTGCCGGGCGGGGCGAACTCGTTGGTGAGGGCCACCGCCGTCGGGAGCAAACCGCCCACGCCGAAGCAGGCGATGAAGCGGAACACCGCGAAAAGCTCCCAAGTGGGTGCCATGGCGCAGGCCAGCATGGCTACTGAAAATAAGGCAAGGGCACTGACGAAGATCCGGCGCCTGCCCAGCCGGTCAGTCAGCGTGCCCACAATGAGGGAGCCCAGCAGCATCCCCACCAGCGCCAGGGAGCCCACTGCACCGGCGGCCGCCGGTGTCACACTAAACGGAGCCGTCCCGATCAGCCCGGGCAGGGCGGCGCCGTAAACATAGAGGTCGTAGCCGTCGGCGAGCAGACCGAGCCAGCACAGGATGAAGATGCCTAGGAGTGATTTTTTGGGGGCATTGGAGTTCATCGTTGATTCCAATCAGGGTCAAGGCGGCTACCGTCGCCGCGGTCGTAAATCAGCTTGTGCCTTGGCGCCAGCCCTACAGTAAGTTCTTTTCACTCAGTGAAAAGACACTTTGTGGCACGCACCACATCCCGGAGGCTGATGAAGGGAAAACATCCAAAATGACGGAGGCAGGAATGGCGGGAGCAGGACGGGCCGCGGCGCAGCCGGCCGTTCCGGGCCAGCCTGTCCTGGTCCGGGCGCTCAGCCTGCTGGCGCAGTTCACCGAGCACCGCAGGGCCCTGGGCCTCTCGGAGCTGGCCAGACTGGCGGGCCTGTCACCGGCCACATGCCTGCGGCTGGTCCGGCACCTGACTGAATGGGGTGCGCTGGAGCGCCTTGAGGACGGACGCTATGTGGTTGGAGTGCGGCTCTGGGAGATCGCCTCGCTCTCGCCGCGCGGCCACGGTGTGCGCCAGGTGGCCCTGCCGTACCTCGAGGACTTGTATGAGGTGACAAGGCACCATGTGCTGCTGTCCGTTCTTGAAGGCCGGGACGCCGTGCTTATCGACAGGCTTTCCTCCCGTATGGCAACTGAGGTGGCCTACAGGGTGGGCGGCCGGATGCCGTTGCGCACCACCGCCGTCGGGCAGGTCCTGCTGGCTTATGCCGACGCCGAACTGCAGGCGGAGATATTTGCCCAACCTGCCCCCGCCGAGTTGGGCACTGGCGATCTTTCCCCTGCCGGACTGCGCGCGGCGCTCGCGGGCGTGAAAAAGTCCGGCGCCGCCGTCGTCCGCAGGGCCCAGCCCTCCCGGACCATTTTTGTCGCAGCCCCCATCCACGGAGCAGACGGCGCTGTGGTGGCCGCGCTGTCCATCGTGGTCCCCGATGCATCAACCCCGTCCCATGAGCTGGTTCCGCTGGTCCGCGCCGCCGCCCGGGCAATATCCCGGAACCTGGGCCATAAGCCGCTGGCAAGCGGTGCCTGGCGGCACCCGGGGCCAGTGGGGGCAGCTCCGCCCGGTGCCTGATCCGAGGCGCTGCGCTGGCAGGAGTTCTGCCGGAAAGTTATGGCTCCGCTCTTGTTCCGCCGCGGCCAAACGCCATAAGCTGATAAACACTAAGTATGCTTCCTATCTCCAAAGGGGTTGTACCAATGCGAAAAGTACCTGCGCTTGGATTGATGACGGTGGCAATGATGGCCCTTGCTGGCTGCACGGGCGGCGGGGGCGGAGCTGCGAGCCCGTCCGCCTCGGAAACGCCCTCCCCAACGGCCGAGGCGAAGGTTTACACCGAGGATGAGCTCCGCGACATGATCTCCGGCATGACGGACGAGGATGGCAACGAACTCAAGCTGTACTCCAAGGAACAGGTGGACCAGGGCGGCAACATCGCCAACCTCCTCCTGAGCACGGCAACCGTGGATCCTGAAGACTGCAAGGACATTGCCACGGCGGGACTGCTGGATACCGTGGAAAGCGGCGAGATCGCCGTCGCGCTCTCCGAAGGCGACCAGCCGCGCACGCTGTCGGCGCAGTCGGGCAGCGAGGGGCCGGACGCCGTCGAGGTCCTGGATGAGATCAGCGGCAAGATGGACCAGTGCGCCACCTTCTCCGTGGAGGCGCTGGGGCAGACCTACGAGGTGACCAGCGAGGAGGTCCAGGCGGACACGGATGCTGACAAGACCTTCGCCACCCTCAGCTCGCGGAGCGGCGAAAACCAGCAAAAGCTGATGCAGGTCTCCGCTGCCGACGGCCGGCTGCTGGTGGTTGCCACCAAGAGCGGCGCCGACCTGGGCGATCCGGACCAGAAGGAACTTGAGGACCTCATCAACGAGGTGCTGGAAAAGGCCGACGGCGGCAGCGCCACGTCCAGCCCGACGTCCACCAGCACATCCGGTTCCACCAGCACGTCGTCACCGAGCGGGTCAGCCTCGCCCTCGGAGACTGAGAGCGAGCCCGAGGAAACAGAGATGACCTCGCCTTCGCCGACTGCGTCCAACTAGTACTTTCCCTGCAGCAGGAAGGCGGGCGGACCCCTGGTCCACCCGCCTTCCTGGGTGTTAAAGCCCGGGTACGGTCATATGGCGACCGGAGGCCGCCCCTCCGCACGGGCCCGCCCCAGTTCATGCACCACCCCGGCAAGGCGGCGCGCCAACTCGGGAACGGGGACCGAAGCGTCCACTTTTTCGAAGCTCCCGTACTCGGGCAGCTGACGGTAGGCGTGGGCGAAAGCCGCCAAATCCTCCAGCGTCTCGGTATCCGAACCACGCGCGGCGATGCGCTCATGTGCAACGCCGGGGTCAACCTCCAGGTGCACCACGGCATCAGGGGCAGGAAGTTTGCCCAGCAGCCACGGAAGCAGGCGGCCCCGCGGCAGCCCCTTCGTGGTACGCAGTGCCAGCTGGCAGTAGAGGTGCCGGTCCATCACCACCAGGCCCTCAGTACGGCCGGCGCGCAGATGGTTTACCAGCACGTTCCACACCCGGAACGTGGTCTCCAGGGCGTCGGCAACGCGGTGGGGCAGCCGAAAGCCCAGCCTGACGCCCAGGACTGACATGCTGCGCCTGCCCGCGTGGTTGTTCAACAGCGTTGCCATGCCGCCGTCGGCCCGGACGGCTGACACCAGCGCCTGGGCGGCCGTGGACTTCCCGGAACCGTCGATTCCGGTCAGGACAATAAGCAAGTGGCCTCCTTCCGCCATGGGGTTTAACGCAGGGTGTGCCGTGGAAGTCCCGGCTGAGTCCCAATTCACAGGTTCACGGCCCATTTCACAGGTTCGGGCCTGCGTTTCACGGAACCCGGCTGGGGGAAACCCAGGCCGCCCCTTCCTGCTGCGGGGCAGGGCCAGCCCGTAGGCTGGAGAACGGTGCGGGGACAGGCCCCGGCCGAAAGCCGCAGTACCCGAGCGAAAGGCAGAACATGACTGCTAGCAATGACGAGCCGCAGAACGCCGCAGACCTTCGGGGCCCGGGTGACCCGGACGCGGCCAAGGAGGGCACCCAGGCACCGCAGGCAGGCCAGCACCCGGAACTGCCCGGTGCCGGCAATATCCGCGAGGAGCAGCAGGCCCACGCTGCCGGGACCGTCCCGGCGTCCTACACGGGCAGCGGCCAACCGTCCCAGGAGGACAAGCCCGAGGACGCCCTGCAGGAGCCGGGAACCTGGGACGACGAGGTCTGACGCATTTATGATTACCCGCGCCGACGTGGAACAGGCAGCGCGACGGACGGCAGGCCTGACCCGGCTGACGCCTGTCCTGGAAGCTGACCCCGGGGATTTCCCCGGTCCGGTGTGGTTCAAGTGCGAGTTCATGCAGCACACCGGAACCTTCAAGGCCCGCGGCGCCCTCAACCGGGTCCTGGCCGCCAAGGAACGCGGTGAGCTGAAGCCGGACGTCGGCGTGGTGGTTGCCTCCGGCGGCAACGCCGGCCTGGCCAACGCCTACGCGGCTGCACAGCTTGGCGTGCCCGCAACGGTGTTTGTCCCGGCCGCAGCCCCTGCCGTGAAGGTCCGCAAGCTCAAAGCCATCGGAGCGGCGGTGGTGCAGGGCGGCGCCGAGTACGCGGACGCATACCAGGCAGCCATCGAGCATGCCCGGGAAACCGGCGCCGTCTATTGCCATGCCTACGATCAGCCCGAAATTGCCGCCGGCGCCGGAACCGTGGGGCTGGAGCTTCTCGACCAGGTGGGCGGGGTGGACACCGTCCTGGTAGCGGTCGGCGGAGGCGGGCTGATGGCGGGAATCGCCGCGGCCGTGGAGGGCAGGGCCAAGGTGGTAGCCGTGGAGCCGGAATCGGCCCCTACCTTGAACGCTGCACTGGCGGCCGGAAAACCGGTTGACGTGCCAGTCTCGGGAGTTGCTGCGGATTCCCTGGGTGCCCGCCGCATCGGTGACATCGGCTTCTCCGTGGCGGTCCGCGCCGGCGTCGAAAGCGTTCTGGTATCCGACGCCGCAATCATTGAAGCGCGCCTGAAGCTATGGGACGGCTACCGGATCATCGTGGAACACGGCGCGGCCGCGGCCTATGCAGCGCTTACGTCCGGGGCCTACGCGCCGGGCCTGGGCGAGCGGGTTGCGGTCATACTCTGCGGTGCGAACACGGACCCGGCCACCCTCACGTAGCCGGGTCGGGCGGCTGCGCGCCGTCAGCAGAAATCAGCTGCAGAACTGGCTGTACGTGCTGCCGGCTTCCTCGTAGCCTTCCGTGAGCTCGGCGAGCTTGTCCTCGTCCGGAGTCTCCTTCGCCTGCTCATCGGTGTATTCGATGATCGACTCGAGCGCACCCTTGAGGTCGTCCGAGGCGACGGCGTGGATGGGACGGATCTGGTTTGCCAGGCGGTTCATGCCGGTCTTGCCGGCGTTGTTGGCCGGGTTCGACACAACGGACTGAATGCGCTCGCAGGTTTCCGCGGTGGTGAGCTGGTTCGAGGTGGTGCAGGCGGTTGCGGAGACAACGAGTCCGGCGGCGATCAGGGCTGTGGCGAATTTCTTCATGGATCCCTCAGTAGTTGATTGAGGTTTCGATTGTAAGCAGAATCCCGAACCATGCGCCGGTCCCAGGCCCTGCCCCCTCGACTGTGAAGGGGGCACTGAGCTCTGGCGGGGCTTCCGTGGGGGAGCTTAAAATGGGATCACCATCGTGCGGAGCTGCCGCAGATTGGGCCCCGCGCACCAGCCCAATCCCAGGAACTATTATGCGCAAATCAGTACGACGCCGTGCCGTTGGTGGATTTATCGCGCTTCTAGCCTTGCTGCTGCCCACGGCAGTGCCGGCAGGCGCATCCACGTCTTCCGGAGACGATGTCATCGTCCTCCGCGGGGCCGGCTCGGCAGAAGGCATCGCGGCCGGTGGGGGAACAACCTTCTATGCCGGAGAACTGTTGACCGGGGATATCTTCCGCGGCGACATCCGTGACGGCAAGGCCAAGCGTTTCATCGACGCACCCGAGGGCCGGATGGCCGTCGGCATGAAGGCGGATACCCGCAACGACCTGCTCTTTGTGGCCGGCGGTACTTCCGGCAAGGCATATGTCTACGACACCGACACCCGCAAGCCGGTCAAGGAATACGACCTTGCCCCCGGCTTCATCAATGACGTCACCCTCACCCGTGATGGCGCCTGGTTTACCAATTCAGCCGCGCCCGAGCTCTATTTCCTCCCTGTGAGCGGGCGGGGCGAGCTCGGAAAAGCAGCGGACGTGGAGACACTGGAAGTGGGCGGTGAGGCGGGCAGGCCGCTGCAACCCGGCCAGTTCGGGTTCAACGGCATCGCAGCAGCCGGGGACGGCGACGTCCTGATTGTGGCCCACACCCAAAACCAGGCCCTCTACACCGTGGATCCCGGCACGGGAAAGAGCAAGCGGATCAAGGGGCCGGACCTCAAATTCATCGATGGCATCCTGGTGAAGGACCGCACCGTATGGGCGGTCCAGAACATGGCCAACCAGGTCAGCCGCCTCAAGCTGTCCAGTGACCTGACTTCCTTCAGGGTTAAGGACGTCATCACCAGCAAGCACTTCGACGTCCCGACGACGGTGGCCAGGTTCGGGGATACACTCGCCGCGGTCAACGCGAAGTTCGGACAACAGCCGCCGCCAACCCGGTACGAAGTGGTCCTGGTCCCGGCCTGGGACTAGGACTGGATGCCGGTTGTTGTTGCCCGGGTGCCGCCTTCAGCTCCCGAGGTAGCGGCCCGGGCGGTGGTTCAGGGCGAGAATGAAGTTCAGCAACGTGGCCCCTGCTGCCGAGAGGAGCACCATGACAGGGGACACCAGGGCCAGGGCCGCGAGCACGATGGCCACGTCCAGCACCATCTGGACGTACCCGGCGCGCCACTTCAGCTTCTCCTGCAGCAGCAGGGCAAGGATATTGAAGCCGCCCAGGCTGGACTGGTGCCGAAACAGGATGAGCAGGCCCACGCCCGCAAGCAGGTTGCCGGCCAGCACACCGTAGACGGGATCGATGTGGACGCCGGCCATGGCTGCCGGGTGGAGGCTGGACATGGCGGACACCAGGCCAATGGCGGCCCCTGTCCGGAGGGCAAAATTCCAGCCCTTCTTCCAGACCGCCAGGGCGAAGAAGGGCGCGTTGACCGCCATGAAGATGACGCCGAAGGACAGGGGAAGCGAGTAGCTCAGCAGGAGCGCAAGCCCGGCGGTTCCGCCGGTCACGGCTCCGCTGGATTTGAGCAGGAACAGGCCGAGCGAGGCGGCGAACGTTCCGGTGAGGATTCCCAGGACGTCCTCAACGGCCGAGTGGCGGACAGCGGACGACGACGGCGCCGGACCGGGTGCCGCCGTCGCTGTTTCCCCGATGGCCGGGGGAGCGGTGGGTGCGCTCACTGGTCCGCGAACCTCCGGCGGTCGGAGAGGACGGCGAGCACGCGGTTGTTGGTCTCCCGGTCCGCCAGGGTGATGCGAACGCCGTCGCCCACGTATCCGCGCGCCAGGATGTCGGCATCGGAAAGTGCTGCAAGGATCTGTTCCCGGAGCTCGTCCGATGCCCGCAGCCAGTAGAAGTTCGCCTGGCTGTCCGGGACGTCCCAGCCGGACCGGCGCAGGGAGGCAACAACCCGGGTGCGTTCTTCGGCAACAGCGTCCGTCCGTGCCTCAATCTCGTCCTGCGCGGCCAGCGACGCCACGGCTGCGGACTGCGCCATGCGGTTGACGCCGAACGGGATCGCGGTGCGCCGCAGCCCCTCCGCCACCGAGGGGCGGGCAATTGCGTAGCCGATCCGGAGCCCGGCCAGCCCGTAGGCCTTGGAGAAGGTCCGCAGGATGCACAGGTTGGGGTACCGCCGGTAGAACTTAAGGGAGTCCAGCCCGGGGCCGCGCTGGAACTCGATGTAGGCCTCGTCCAGGACCACCAGGACCTGCGGCGGAACGGACTGCAGGAACTCCTCCAGCGCCTCCGCTCCGATGGACACTCCGGTGGGATTGTTGGGGGAGCAGAGAATCACCAGCCGCGTGCGGCCCGTGATCGCCGCTGCCATGGCCTGGAGATCGTGCTGCTCGCTGTCCAGCAGCGGAACGGGGACAGGGACGGCGCCGGCCACGGTCACCAGGATGGGATACGCCTCAAAGGAACGCCAGGCGAAAACCACTTCGTCACCGTGGCCGCACACCGCCGAGATGATCTGCTGCAGCACTCCCGAGCTTCCCGGCCCCGCGGCAATTTCATCCGCGGTGACGCCGTGATGCCTGGCAATGGCCCCGCGCGCCTCCACGGCGCCCATGCTGGGGTAGCGGTGGATGCGGCCGGCCTCCGCGGAGATCACGTCAACAACGGACGGCAGCGGAGCGAAATGGCTTTCGTTTGAGGCCAAGGCGGCCGTCAGTTCGGATGCGGCGCTCCTTCCCGCTACATAGGCGGGAAGCTGTGCGACGGCGGCACGAAGCTCGGGTGCCGCATTTTCGGGAAGGGTGCTGGTCATTCAAGCATCGTGTGACACCTCTTCTGCCGTGCGCAACACAGCCCCTTTTCGCAGGACAGATCCAGTGTCCACTGCCGAAGGAGGTGGCAAAATGCTCAGTATGCACCTCCTTGACTCCCTTGATGCGGATATCCTCCTGGCACTGGACCGCGACCCGCACAGGCGACCGTCCTGTCCCTCTCGCGGTCCCTGGGCGTTGCCCGCAACACGGTCCATGCCCGCCTGCGCCGCCTGCTGTCCGATGGAAGCCTGGCCCCGTTCAGCCAGCGTGTCCGGACCGGGGCCCTGGGGCTCCCGCTCATTGCGTTCATCTCCATTTCCATCAGCCAGTCCTCCAGCGATGAGGCGATGGCGGCGCTGCGCACTATCCCCGAGATCATCGAAATGCATGCCACCACCGGCGATGCCGACCTGCTCGCGAAAGTCGCCGCGAAGGACCCGGCGGACCTCCACAGGGTCGCCCGCAGCATGCTGGCGATTCCCGGCGTCGTACGTACCAGCACAGCCATGTCCCTGGTGGAAGTCATGCCCGCCAGGACGCTCCCACTGCTGCAGGCGGCGGCGGGAAAGGCGCGCGGCGACGCCCGCGTGAACTGAACGCAATGGAACAATATCTCCCATTTAGTCCCGTCAAACCCTTGACCAAGCTTGTAAAGCGCTGATAAAAGTTAAGGGCAGAAAACGCTTTCCTTCGCAGCGAAGTCACCCACCCATCCCATGCGGGCATATTGCTGGTGCGTGAAGTGAAACGTTCCAAACTGTCGCGCGGCAGACTCAGCTGCCGCCGCATCAAAGGAGATGTTCTTTTGGCTTATCCCTCGAAATGTTCCCCCACGCCCCGCCCTAGTTTGCGGTCCGGCCGCGGCTGGAAGGCCGCTCCGCTGGCAGCGGCGGCATCACTCACGGCCGCCGCGCTGGCATTCACCGGCGTGCCCCTGGCCCAGGCCAATCCCGGCACCGCACCCGGGCAGTCCGGCAAGGCAGAACTGAAGCGCCAGGTGGAGAACCTGGACCGGGCACCTGTCGCCGTGCTCACGGACCAGGGCGTCACGCTGGGCTGGCGCATGCTGGGCCTGGACCAGGACAGTGTGGGCTTCCACGTGATCCGCGACGGCGTCCAGCTCACTGAAGAGCCCATCCGCAACACCACCACCTACGTTGACGCGTCCGGAACCGCTGCCTCCACGTATGTCATCAAGACCGCGGGCAACGGCAACGGTCAGGACAAGCTCAGCGCGGAATTCACCCCGCTGGCCCAGGACTACCTGCCCATCAAGCTGGACAAGCCTGCCGACGGCGTCAGCAAGGACGGGAAGCCGTACACCTACTCGGCCAACGATTCCAGCGTCGCGGACCTGGACGGGGATGGCAGCTACGAAATCATCCAGCTCTGGAACCCTTCCAATGCGCAGGACAATTCGCGGCCCGGGTTTACGGGGAACGTCTACGTGGACGCCTACAAGATGGACGGCACCCGGCTGTGGCGCATCGACCTGGGCCACAACATCCGCGCCGGCGCCCACTACACCCAGCTCCTGGCCTACGACTTCGACGGCGACGGCAAGGCTGAAGTGTCCATGAAGACGGCGGACGGCACCACGGACGGGGCCGGAACCGTGATCGGGGACGCCGCAGCGGACTACCGGAACAGCGCCGGCTATGTCCTGTCCGGTCCGGAGTTCCTCACCGTGTTCAACGGCGCCACCGGCACCATCATGGACACAGTCGCCTACGATCCGCCGCGCGGCAACGTCTCCGCCTGGGGCGACGGGTACGGCAACCGCGTGGACCGCTTCCTGGCCGGCGTCGCCTACCTCGACGGCGAAAAGCCGTCCATGATGTTCAGCCGCGGCTACTACACCCGCACCGTCCTGGTCACCTATGACCTGGTGGACGGCAAGCTGGTGAAGCGCTGGACCTTCGACTCGGACATCGCCGGCGCCGAATACAAAGGCCAGGGCAACCACAACCTGTCCGTGGCTGACGTGGACCAGGATGGCAAGGACGAGTTCGTCTTCGGCTCCATGACCATCGACGACGACGGCTCGGTCCTCTACAACACCAAGCTGGGCCACGGCGATGCGATGCACACCAGCGATTTTGATCCTTCCCGCCCCGGGCTGGAGGTCTTCGCCGTCCACGAGAGCATGAGCCAGAGCGGCAACCGCGGCGCCACCTTCCGCGACGCCGCCACCGGTGAGGTGCTCTGGAGCATCCCCGCTATCCGGGACACCGGCCGCGGTGCCGCCGGGGACATCGATCCCCGCTATGCAGGCGCTGAGGGCTGGGCGGTAGGCGGAGACGCTTCCTGGAACTCCCCGCGGGGCCAGCTGATGTCAGCCAAGGGCGAGCTGATTGCCGAGAAGATCCCGGCCGCTAACTTCCTGGCCTGGTGGGACGGCGACCTGCTCCGTGAGATCGTGGACCACGACTTCGACGCTGCAGCTGGCGTGGGAGTGCCCACGATTTCGAAGTGGAACTGGGAAACGGAATCGAGCGACAGGCTCATGACTGTCACCGGTGCACGTACCAACAACCACACCAAGGGCAACCCGTCCCTGCAGGCGGACCTGCTCGGTGACTGGCGCGAGGAGCTGGCCTTCCCGTCGTCGGACAGCACCGAGCTGCGGATCTACACCAGCACCTCACCCACCGAGGTCCGGCTCCGCACCCTGATGCACGACACCGTCTACCGCACCGCAGTGGCCCGCGAAAACGTGGCCTACAACCAGCCGCCGCACCCGAGCTTCTTCATCGGCGAAGGCATGGAAACCCCGACCGCTCCATCGGTGGTCTACACGGGCGCCGACAAGTAACACAAGCACAGGCAAAAGCGCCGCCCGCCTCGGGGGAGAGGCGGGCGGCGCTTTGTGCTGCGGCTGAACCCGTTAGTGCGTGCCGAGGTTCCCGCCGACGGGCGGCAGGCCGCCGTCGCGCCGGCGGTCGTCGCCCTCGCGCTCGGCGGCGCTCAGGTTCTCACCTTCGGCCGTCTCGTCGGACTCGCCGGTGGTGTCCACCAGGCCGTTGGTCTGGTCGAAGGCGTGGCCGATCCTGTCATTTCCCAGATCGGCGACCGACCCCGTGGAGCCCGCTGCCGCCGTCGTACCCGTAGTGGTATCGGTGGTGGTTGTGTCAGTGGGAATCGGGGTGACGATGACCGGCTCCCCTGGAGTCACTGGAGTTACCGTTTCGTCGGCAACGGCGGTTGTCTCCTTGTTGCCGCCTGCTGCCATGGCTGCTGCTGCGCCCGCTGCCGCGGCAACGCCCAGGCCGGCGGCAACCTTGCCGGAAACGCCTGCCTTGCCGGAGTCGCCGCGGGATCCGGCAGCGTGCTCAACGCCCGGGGTGCCCGCCGGTGCGCCTGTGCTCACGCGTCCGCGCCAGGCGCCGCTGGCGTACCCCTCGTCCTCGATGAATTCCTTGAACCGCTGCAGGTCTGCCTCGGCCTGGCGGTCAACCACGTTGAGCTTGTCGCCGACCTTTTCGATGATTCCTTCGGGCTCGTACTCAAGCGTCAGCCGGAGGGAAGTCTGCCCGCCGCCCACGTCCTCGAACTCCACCGCGCCGGCGTTCGTGGCGCCCTCCGTAGCCGCCCAGGCGACCTTCCGGTCCGGAACCTGCTCCAGGATCTTCGCTTCCCACTGCCGGCGGATGCCGCCGATCTCGGCCACCCACTCGAGCCTGTCATCGCTGAGCTGGGTCACGCTCTTGACTCCGCCCATGAAGTGCGGGAATTCCTCGAACTGCGTCCACTGGTTGTAAGCCGTGCTTACCGGTACGTTCACCAGAATGCGTTTTTCCACCTTCGTGCTCATAACGTCTCCTTCGCTGTGTTACCGGAAGCTGACGATGCGGTAAATCATCAGCATGCTTATCAATGTACCTGCTAGGCGCGCCGGTTTCCAGAGCGTGGGTTCAAACGTCTCGCCGGGCAGTGGGGAATCAGTGCCGGCCCAGGCTGCCGCCCACCACCCCAACCGGGTCGCAGCAGATGTCGTTTTGAGGGCTGATAACAGCATCTGCTGCTACCTGGTTGGGAAGGTCGGGGAACGGGCGACGGCGGCACCTGGCTCAGGGAATCAAGGCCGGGTGCCGTCGTCACAAGTGCGCAGCTACCGCAGGTGGTTGCCGATCAGCGCCAGGTTCTGGATGACGGCGAGCCCAAACTGGGAGGCGTCGTTGGTGGACACGGTGGGTGCCTCATCCACGGGCAGCAGCACGTGCGGCGGCTCGATCTTCCGCAGCGTGAAGGCCGAGCTGTGGTTAAGGTGTTCGCCTCCTTCGGCGAAGCTCGTCCAGGCGCGGGCGGCCAGGTCCGGATCGTTCAGCCGGGCAGCCGCGTAGGCGGTAAGCCGGCTGTGCGCTTGGGTGAGGTAGATGCCCTCCAGCGGCTGTCCTACCGCCTCCACCTGTTCCTCCTTCGTGCCCAGGAAGAGCCGGCAGTACTGCAGCCAGGCACGCTCGAACTCCGGATCCGGAACGAGGTCCACCAGTTCGCTGCAGATCTCCACCAGGCCGAACACGGCGCTCAGGTGGGACACCTGGATCAGCTCCCTGGCGGTGTCGAAGCGTCCCTTGTCCAGGTCGTAGAGCGCCTCGCCGGTAAGGAAGGCGTACTTGAGGGCGCCGATGTCCGCCATGGTGCCCAGGAGCCGGTCGCGTGAGCGGGGGTTGCCTGTGCGCTCCCAATCGGTGAGCCAGGTGGCGGCGAGCGAGCCCCAGTCCGTTCCGAGGCCAACGCCCAGGGCGCCCCGGTTGGGCCGGTAGGTGTCGGCGTCGGGGCGGACCTTGCGCACGGGGTCCAGCCCCAGGAAGTTCTGGTCGCTGTCCACCAGCTCGGTCAGCAGGTCCCCGGTCCGTTCATCCGCCGTCAGGTAGTAGTAGAAGCGGCGGTAGGCGGGCGTGCTGATGCGGAGCTGCTTGGCGCTGCAGCCCCAGTGCTGGACGTTGTGCCGCGAACCGAGGCCGCGCCACGGGCCCAAATGGTAGACGTCCACCTCGCCGGTGTGCCGCGTCATGGCCTCCGCGAACCGGAAGATGTCCGCACGGCCGGAGCGCAGGTAGGAGTACCAGAGCCAGAGGTCGGGGGAGAGCTCGGAGTTGTCCCATGCATAACCGCCTATGTCGTACCGCCACACATGCCGGTCATGGTCGTAGGTGTGCATCACGTCGCCGTAGTTCCAGAACCCGTACCAGCGCCGCTGCTCCACTTGGCCGGCATAGAAGTCGAAGAGGAAGTCCAGGTGGTCCTCCAGCTCGGCGCGGGCGGGGGTGCTGCGGTCCACCGGGTCCCAGTCGCCAAATACGCCCACAGAGTGAAGGTACTCCGGGGTGGCCTGCAGCAGCGCAGGGGCTGAGGCGGCCGCGGCGTCTGCCGCAAGGCTTTCGGTTGCCGGCGTGCCGTCGTAGGCGAACAGAGTTAACTCATGTGTGCGGGCAATGCCGCGCGCGTTTCCGAAGCCCGGCTCGTAGTCCTCATACGTGATTTCGAGGCCGTCGAGCTGTTCCTCGAACGTGTCCTGGCCCAGGCCGTCATGGTAGAAACGCAAGTCCATGGGCTGGGCTTCGGGGGAGTACAGCCACGCGGTCAGGGAGGCCTGGTCCGTTGCGGCGTTGCGGATGTCCAGCTGGCCGGGGTGGGACTGCCAGAAGTCCTTGACGCCTACGCCAAAGCCGCCACGGGTGTCAGTCAGCGAGCAGAATCCGGCCGACCTGGTGCCGCCGGAAATCCCCACCCAGGCGCGGCCGGGCGCAGTCCGCTTGCGCAGCTCGAAGCCGTCGGCGCTGAGCTGGCTCAGCGTGTAGTCGTTCCAGGCCGGAATCAGGCGCAGCCGTTCGGACACCTCCGGGTTCCAGCCCGTCGCGGGGGGAGTGGCGCGGCCTTCCACCTGGGCGCGGCGGACGTTCTCGCCGGGGTCCCGGCGCAGGCCGGTCAGGCCGCGGACCGCTTCGGTGAGGAAGCCGCCGTCGGCCCCTGCTATCCGGATGTGCCTGTTGTGCAGCTCTGCCTGCAGGGGAATAGTGAACCGCACGCCGAGCCCGGCGAGGAAGTCGCGGTCCGCGTCCCCGTCCCAGATGAAGGAGTGCACCATGCGGACGCTGCGGGCGTTAGCGTGGAAGTAGAACCTCACCACGAAGGGCAGCCAGCTTTCCCGGCCGCTGTCCGGCGCGTCCGGCCGGTGCTGGCCTTCCAGCCGCACCACGGCGCGCACGGGTCCGCTCTGTTCAAGTACTGCGGCGGTGACCACGCCGGTGAAGGCGTCCCGGCTGAAGGTTCCGGCGCCGTCGCCTCCCTGGTCGTCAGCAAGGCCGTCCTGCAGCAGGCTGACCAGGCGGGCGTCCCGCGCCACCTCGACGCCGCCGCGGGAGAGGCTGCTGAAGAGCGTGGAGCCCCCGCGTTTGATCACCATCCGGAGCGTTCCGGTGTCCACCGTGAGGGTATCGCCGGATTCGGTGGCAGTGACGCCGGCAGCGCCCGACGGCGGCTGGCTGGCTTCCCGGGGTGACGCGCCGCCGTCGGATGCCACATGGTAGAAGTCCGACGGCGAGCTGGTGGCGGGGAGTGCGATGCCTGCCCATTTGAGGGAGCCGTCCGGCCAGGTGGCCAGGGGCCAGGCCTGGGCGGCGACGGCCCTGCCGCCGGCATCCGTGACGGAGAGGGCGTCCGCTGAGGGCACCGAGCCGCGGACGAAGGGCATGCCCCAGGTGGTCCCGCCGCTGGATTCCGAAGGTGCCCGGCCGTCGATCCACCTGATGAGGGTGCTGTCCGTCATGTGATCCAATTCTGTCGTTTCGCGTCCGCGGGCTTGGCCCGGCTCTTGTCAGCAGGTGAAAGAGCCGGGGAAGCGCTTTCTGATTCGTTTCAAAATAGGCGAGCCAAGGCAGGACCGCAAGGGGCGGCCGGGATTCGGAAGGTCTCCAGCAGCTCTCCAACACGCCGCAACCTCTGGCCGTACCCCGGCTTCTGTGCTGGACTGATGGGTGCAATGGGCACCACATGCGGCTCCCCCTGGGGCGGCACTCATTCCGGAAATATGGCCTGCCGGCGCGGACCGGCTATTGGAAGGAACACTCATGGCACCGTACAGAATCGGCTACTTCGTGGGGAGCCTGGCAACCGGCTCCATCAACAGGGTCCTGGCCAAGGCGTTGATCAAACTCGCTCCCGAGGACCTCGAGTTCACGGAGATCCCCATCAAGGACCTCCCCCTCTACAGTTACGACTACGACGCTGACTTCCCGCCGGAAGGCCGCGCCCTCAAGGAAGCCATCGAGGCGGCAGACGGGCTCCTGTTCGTGTCCCCGGAATACAACCGCTCCATCCCCGGGGCGCTCAAGAATGCCATCGACTGGGGCTCCCGGCCCTGGGGAAGCAACTCCTTTGCCCGCAAGCCCACCGGAATTATCGGAGCTTCCGTGGGAAGCATCGGTACCGCGGTGATGCAGTCGTCCATGCGCAGCGTCCTGAGCTTCCTGGACGCGCCGCAGCTCAACGCGCCCGAGGCCTACATCCACTTCGACGCCGCCGTGTTTGGCGACGACGGCGAGGTCAAGAATGAGGGCACTGCCAAGTTCCTGCGCCACTACATGGAGGAGTACTGCGCCTTCGTCCAGCGGGTCCTGGCGGCCAACGCACCCGGCCACATCGGCGACCTTGAGCCCGATTCGGCCAAACTGACCCGTTAGGGTTTTCCGGATGCCCGCCGTCCCAGCAACGGCGGGCATCCGAGCCTTAATCCAGCGGCAGGGTAACCGTGACGCTGGTGCCCTGCCCGGGGGCGGAGCGGATGTCCACGGTGCCGCCGGCCTCATGGACGGCCACTGACATGAGCCGGAGGCCGTAGCCGTGGTGGCGCCCGCAGGTGGCGGCTTCACTGTCAAAGCCCGTGCCGTCGTCGGCCACTACCAGGCGAATGCCGTGGTCCACGGCGGCGAGCTGGACGGCCAGGTGCGACGCCCCGGAATGTTTGTAGACGTTACTAAGCGCCTCGCGTGCCGACTGATAGAGGAGGGACGCGCAGTCCTTCGGGATCTCGATGCCCCAATGCGGGGTGTCCCAGCGGACGGCGGTTCCCCGGTGGCGGAGGGGTGCCGTGAGCCGGTCGATGCAGCCCGCCAGGCCCAGCGCGTAGAAGTCGAGCGGATGCTGATCCGTGAGCACGCCGTCCACGGCGGTGACTTCCCCGTCTAAAACTGTCCTATTTCCCATTGCTTCCTGCTCCCCACAAGCTGGTTGGTCCATGACTTCAGCGTGGACCCGCAACTTCAGGGCACGGCAAGGTTTGCCGCAAGATCCGGTCAATTCTCCGTGGCGGGGGTTGTGGAGACCCTGAGCCGGGGGTTTCTGGCCGCCCTCACAATCCATCACCTCGCGACAAGGGAGTGTGAAAATTAGTGCCGCCGATACAAGAGAAAGGACGTCCCATCTCCTGTACACTTGCTAGCAGAGTAAAGGCCGCCGACAGAGAGCGGCCGAAGGAGATGACGTGACAGTAGCACCCGCAGCGGTATCGTCGGCAAGGTTTAGCGCGCAAATCCGCTCCCAGGCGCTTCAAACCCGCATCATGGACCTGATCCTGGAGCGTGGGCTCGATGTCGGGGACGCGCTACCCACCGAGAGCGAACTGTCGGCTGAACTGGGTGTGGGCCGGAACACTGTCCGAGAGTCCCTCAAGGTTCTGCAGGCCCTCGGTGTCATAGAAATCAGGCACGGCTTCGGCATGTTTGTGGCCCCCAACAACTTCAGCGCCCTGGTATCAGGACTAACCTTCCGGGGCAGGCTTTCGCTCAGGCACAAGGGCGAAGAAGCAATGGAGCTCATTGATGTACGTCAGGCACTTGAATCAGGCCTCATCGGTTCAGCCATCGACCTTCTGACGGAGGACCACCTTGCGGACCTTCGGTCCACCATGCAGGCGATGCAGGATGCTGCCGCGAAGGGTGAACCCCTCGCGGAGCACGATGCCGAGTTCCACCGCCGTCTCTACGCACCCCTGAACAACGAACTGCTCATCAACCTCATGGACGTGTTTTGGCAGGTATACCGCCAAATCCACGAGGCGCTGGGCTCCGGGCCGGTCAACCTCGAGGAACAGGTCCAGATCCACTGGGACATCTATGAGGCCGTCGCCGGCCGGGACAAGGCCCTGGCCTCAGAGCGCCTCCAGCGCCACTTCGACGGCATCCGCCTGAAACTCAAGGACGTCGCGGCCTCCTGAGGACGCCCGTCCGTTCCCTGCCTGTATTCCTTCACCGCCCGCCTCCCGGGCGGACCCACCCATGCCGTTTTTCGTAGAGAGTGCTTTGCCGTGGAAATATTCGTCGTGCCCACCGCCCCAGCCACTGGCTCCGTTGCAGCCGGGATCCTTGCAGCTGTCATCCGCAGTAAGCCGGGCACCGTGCTGGGTGTGGCAACGGGAGGCTCACCCCTGCCCATCTATAAGGCACTGGCAGGGCACCGGCTTGATATGACGCTGACCCGGGCGTTCGCCCTGGACGAATATGTGGGCCTGCCGCCAGGCCATCCGGAAAGCTACGCGGAGGTTGTCCGGCGCGAAGTAACTGAAAGGCTGCACCTTGACCCTGCGAAGGTTGCGGTGCCCGACGGGAGCGCCGCGGACCCGGAACGGGCGGCAACTGACTACGAGGCTGCCATCACCGGCGCCGGCGGCATCGATGTACAGATCCTCGGGATCGGCCACAATGGCCACCTGGCCTTCAATGAACCGGGCTCGGCACTGGACTCCCGGACCCGGGTTGAAATGCTCACCGAACGAACCCGGCAGGCCAACGCCCGCTACTTTAAGTCGCCGTCGGACGTGCCCCTCCGCTGCATCACCCAGGGACTGGGTACCATCCTTGAAGCCCGGCATCTCCTCCTGGTGGTCAACGGAGCGGACAAGGCAGGCATCCTGGCTGACGCCCTCAACGGACCTGTGACGCCGGACTGCCCGGCATCCGTCCTCCAGCTGCACCCTCACGTGACGGTGGTGGCTGACGAGGCCGCTGCTGCACAGCTTCCCCCAGAGAGCGGCCAGGTAGCCGTCCGCGCGGGCGGTGCAGCCGCGGCCTTATAGGGCCGCTGTTCAAGCCGGAGGCGGCAGGTTTAGAGCTGGACCGCGGGGCGGCGCAGAAGGCGGCCGGCCCGCAGGACCAGGATGCGCTGGAAGTCCCGGTCCACAGCAACGACGTCGGCGCGGCGGCCTGCGCGGAGACTCCCGAGTTCCTCTGTCCGGCCGATGATGGCCGCCGGAACGGCCGTAGCTGACTTAACTGAGGCGGCCGGATCCACGCCTGCTTCGATGGTCCGCCGGACAACATCCAGGAGGGTCGCCGTGCCGCCGGCCAGGGACCCATTGCCGGTAAGCCGCGCCTCGGAATTCCTGACCGAGACGGAAGCGGGCCCCAGATGGTAGTCACCGTCTGGCAGGCCAGTGGCCGCCATGGAGTCGGTCACCAGAGCAACGTTGTCCGCGCCCACCAGTTCGAAAACCATCCGAACGGTATCTGGATCGAGGTGGGCGCCGTCGGCGATAAGTTCGACGGCCACCTTGCCGGCCCCGGCCAGCCGGAGGCAAGCGGCGACAGGGCCGGGGCTGCGGTGGTGAAGTGGAGGCATTCCGTTAAACAGGTGTGTGACCGTGGGGCGGGACGCCCTTCCAGTACTCTTTGCGGCAAGGAGTTCGGCGGCCTCGGTGAGGAAAGCTGCAGTAGTCCGTGCGTCAGCATCCGTGTGGCCCAGGGACGGAACCACGCCGTGTTCCGCAAGCTTTCGGACCAGGACGTCCGCGCCGGCCAGTTCCGGGGCGAAGGTCATGGTCCGCAAGTGGCCGCCGGCGGCTTCCAGCAGCTCGTCCACCAGGCTGACGTCGGGGTCCAGCAGGAACCGCGGGTCCTGCGCGCCGCAGCGGGCGTGGGAAAGGAACGGGCCCTCGGCATGGATGCCCGCAATGAGACCCTCGTCCGCCAGCAGCCGCAGGGCCATCGTGCCTTTCAGGAGGTCCTCGCGCGAAGCTGTTACCAGGCTGGCCAGCAGCGTGGTGGTGCCGCTGCAGTGGATGAAGTCTATGGCAGTGCGGGCCGCGGCCAGGTTGCCGCTTGGGAAGTCGCCCCCGGCCGCGCCATGGCAGTGCAGGTCCACCAGGCCTGGCAGGATCATGCTTCCATCCGGAAGTTCGAGCGGTTCAAGTTCGGGCAGGACGGAGCGGTCAAGATCCGCCAGGGGCCCCACGAAGGCAATCAAGCCGTCGACGACGGCGACTGCACAATTCGCGGCGGAATAGCCATCGGTTACAACGGTGCCGGTGAGCAGGTAGTTGCCTGGTTCCAGCGGGGTGGCTGACGGCGTCATTTCAGGGCCTCGGCGAACCAGCCGGTGATGGTGGCCGGGTGCGTTATCGCTGTTCCGACGACGACGGCGAACGCGCCGGCGTTCAGGGCCTGCCGTGCCTGGGCCGGCGTATGGATGCGGCCCTCGGCGATGAGGGGTACGCCGAGGTCCGCTGCCGCGATGTGCCCAAGGAGGTCCAGGTCGGGGCCGGAGGTTTTGGGACGCTCGCCGGTGTAGCCGGACAGCGTGGTGCCCACAAGGTCTGCTCCGGCCTGGACGGCTGCCACGGCGTCGTCGAAGGATCCACAGTCCGCCATCACCAAGGCGTGGGATTCAGCGTGGATGCCGGCCACTGTCTGCGCCAGGGTGAGGCCGTCCGGTCGGCTCCGGCGGGTGCCGTCGATGGCCACCACATGGGCGCCGGCGTTGGCCACTGCAAGGGCGTGCCGAAGGGTGGGAGTGATGAAGACGCCGTCATGGCCGTCCTTCCAGAGCCCGATCACCGGGACCTCTACCGCGGCGCGCGTGTGCTGCACATCGGCCAGGCCCTGGACCCGTACGGCGGCGGCGCCGCCAATAACGGCGGAGGCGGCGACCTGGCCGGTGGTGCGGGGATCCCGCATGGGCTCACCCGGATATGCCTGGCAGGATACAACCAGCTGCCCGCGGAGGGCTTCAAGGGCTTGGGGGGTCAGGATCACGGGCAGGTTCCTCTGGAAGGTCGGGGCCTAAAGCTGTGGGATGCGGGCCGGTTGGGAGGTCAGCGCCGGTTGGGAGGCCGGGGCGAGGATGAGGCGGGCGGCGCCCACCATGGCTGCCGTGTTGCCGAGTTTGGCGGGCAGCACCGGGAGGCCGGACAGCGTGGGCAGGAGCTCGGCACGCAGGGCGCTTTCCATGGGGCCCCACCACGCGGCACCCGCATCTGAGAGCCCGCCGGAAACAACCACGACCTGGGGGTCCAGGATGTTCGCCAGGCCGCCTACTGCCTGCCCGGCCGCGGCGGAGCCAAGGCGGACGGCCTCACTTGCTGTGGCGTCGCCCGCGCCGGCGAGGGCAAAGACAGCGCGGGCGTCCGCCACGCTGCGGGCGCCGCCCAGCCGGAGGTAGGCCTCACGGATCGCGGGACCCGAGGCTATGGCCTCGACGTGGCCGGAACCGCCGCAGACGCAGGGGACCGGAGCGCCGCCGTCGTATGCGTAGGGTGAGGCGAAGTGCCCCACGTGTCCGCCCACGAAGCGGTGCCCCAGGACAGGGTGCCCGGCAAGCACGAAGCTGCCCCCCACCCCGGTGCCGAAGGCCACCAGGAGGGAGCTCCCGGTTCCGGCGGCGGCTCCTGCCCAGGCCTCGCCCAAGGCGTGTGCGTGGACGTCGTTCACTGGCTGGATTGACGACGGCGGCAGGCCGAGGCGGGTTGCAAGGCCTGCGGTGAGTGCCGTCCCGGCCCAGCCGAGGATGGCATCGGTTGACGAAATCACCAGTCCCTGTGCCGTGTCGATGACCCCGGCCGAGCCGACGCCAACCCCGGCAACGTCCAGGCCTTCTGCTTCTGCCCGCGCCGTCAGGGAAGAAACCAGTGCCGCGGTGGCATCAAGGATCGCTGCCCCGCCCTCACGGTTGAGTGTGGGCACAGTCGCCGAAAACAAGACGGTCCCGTCCCCTGAAACCAGGCCGGCAGCGGTCTTGGTCCCGCCGAGGTCAACACCGATCGCGTACATCATGTTCTTCCTGAGAGAGGGCGCCAGGACTACACGAGGCCGTTGCGTTCCAGGATCACCTTAATGGCGGTGGTCTCGTCCTCGTTGAGGGACAGCATCGGCGCGCTCATGGTGTTGGATTCGATAATGCCCATGACCTGCAGGGCAGTCTTGAAGGCGCCGAGGCCCGCTGCGCCGCCCGAGACGCGGCCGTTGGGGGTGTAGACGATCTCGAAAAGGTCTGCGAGGCGGTCCTGCTCGCGGGCCGCGCCGGCCCAGTCGCCGGCTTGTGCGGCGTCGAACAGGCGGCGGTAGCCTGCGGGGTCAACGTTGCCCAGGCCGGGCACAACGCCTTGCGCGCCGCCCAGGAGCGCACCGTCAACAACCACTTCGTGGCCGGTGAAGATGTCGAAGCCGGGGATGTCCCTGGCGGCCAGGAGCAGCTGGCGGAAGGAGACGTCGTCGCCGGAAGAGTCCTTCACGCCGGCAATTACGCCGTCGCGGCCCAGCCGGACCAGGAGGTCGGTGGGGAGCTTGTAGTGCGTGCGGACGGGGACGTCGTAGGCGAAGATCGGTTTGTCGACGGCGGCATGGATGCTGCGGAAGTGGGTTTCGGTTTCCGCTGCGTTGCCGATCGCGTAGTACATGGAGGTGACCACGATGGCGTCGGCGCCGAGGTCAATGACCTTCTTTGCTTCTTCAATGACGCGGTTGGTGGTCTGCTCATTGGCGCCGACAATCAGCGGCACGGCGCCCGCGTTGGCATCGGCAATGGTGCTGACTACCAGCTCGCGCTCGGCGTTGGTCATGTAGGGGACTTCCCCTGAGGAACCAAGGACGAACAGTCCGGATACGCCGCCGTCGAGCAGGTGCTTGGTGACGTTCTTCAGCGAGGCGGTATCGAGGCGGCCGTCCGCGTGGCGGGGGGTGACGACGGGCGGGATGACGCCCTGGAAATGCGTGGACACGTGAGTACTCCGATGGTTGGAAATGAGGAGGGAAAACTAGATGTGGAGCAGGCTGGGGGCGGCGCCCAGCAGCTTCTTGGTGTAATCGTTGCTGGGGTTGTCGAAGACCTGGGCCGCGCTGCCTTGCTCGACGATTTTGCCGAAATACATCACGCAGATGCGGTCCGAGACGTACCTGACGGTCTGGATGTCGTGGGAGATGAACACCATCCCCAGGTTCAGCTGCGTCTTCAGGTCCGAGAGCAGGTTCAGCACCTGGGCGCGGACGGAAACGTCCAGTGCCGACGTCGGCTCATCCGCGACGATGATGTCCGGGTCCAGGGCCAGTGCGCGGGCGATTGCCACGCGTTGGCGTTGGCCGCCCGAAACCTGCGACGGCGTGACCTCTGAGGCGGACTGGGGCAGGCCCACCAGGGACAACAGTTCCTTGACCTTCGCTGCGCGGGAAGCGGCGGTGCCAATTCCGTGGATCTGCAGTGGGTCGGTAAGGATGTCCTGGACAGTCATGCGCGGGTTCAATGCGGTGGCCGGATCCTGGAAGACCACGGATACTGAGCGGCCGAATGCCTTGCGCATGGCGGCGTTCCGCTTGATGGCTGGCTTGCCGTGGAACAGGACCTCGCCCGATGTCGGTGGCTGGAGTCCCACGAGCACCGAGGCGAGGGTGGACTTGCCGCAGCCGGATTCGCCCACGATACCTACGGTTTCGCCGCGGCTGATGGAGAAGTCCACGCCGTCCACCGCCTTGACGATGTTGGGCCGGAAGAGCCCGCCGCCGCGCGCATGGTGGTAAACCTTGACGTCTTTCAGTTCGATAACCGGCTTGCCGGTTGATTCACTCATTTCGAATCCTCCTTCAAGTGGCTTGCCCAGTAGTGGTCGGCATCGCCGCTGCCTGCGGCTCCGACCGGGGTCAGGACCAGCTTTTGGCCGGGATCAGCGTCGGACCGCAGTGAACGCGGGGCAAAACGGTCGCCCGGTGCGAAATCGCGCGGGGACGGGACGGTGCCGGGGATCTGGTGCAGGCGGACGGCGTCGGCCTCGATGGAAAGGACAGCGCCGAGCAGTCCGCGGGTGTATTCGTGCCTCGGATTCTGCAGGAGCTCTGATGCCCGGGCTGACTCCACTACCTGGCCTGCGTACATCACGGTGATGCGGTGCGCCAGGGACGCCACCAGGGCGAGGTCGTGGCTGACGAAGACCATCGCGAAGCCGAGCTGCTCACGGAGCTCGTTGAGCAGATCCACCACTTGTTTCTGGACGGTGACATCCAAGGCCGTGGTGGGCTCATCGGCCACCACGATCTTCGGGGAGCGGGACAGTGCCATGGCAATCAGGACGCGCTGGCGCTGCCCGCCGGAGAGCTCATGCGGGTAGCTGGCCAGCGTTCGTACCGGGTCGAGTTTCACCATTTCCAGCAGCTCGGCGGGTGTCTTGCGGCCGCCGCGCCTGGTCAGCTGCTCCATCTGGTCCTTAATTTTCATCGAAGGGTTCAGGGAGCTGAGCGCGTCCTGGTAGACCATGGCGATCTGCTCGCCGCGCAGGCCTTCGTAGGCTTTGATGCTGCTGTGCCGGGTAGCCGGATCCAGCAACTCTTCCCCGTCGAACCTGATGGAACCGGTGACCTCCGCGGTCCTGGGCAGCAGGCCCATCACTGCCAGGGAGGTGATGGACTTGCCGCAGCCCGACTCGCCCACCAGGCCCATGGTTTCTCCTTCGCGGACCGTGAACGAGACGTTGTCCACGATCGCGATCTCGCCAAAGCGGGCCGGGAACCGAATGGAAAGGTTCCGCACTTCCAGGACGTTGCGTGCGCCGGCCGGTACTTGGGGGAGGCGGTCCGTGCGCTTGGCTTCGATGGCGGCCAGCAGCTCCAGTTCCTTATCCAGCAGCAGGTGCGGGTTCGCTGCGGCAAGCTTGGGATCGGACAGGGCTGCCACGGTGTAGTCCTGTTCGGTGAGGACATCGCCGTGGGCTGCACGGACGCCGTCGAGCTCGTGCTTCTCCACTACGGACGACTGGGCAACGGAAGTGGCGACTTCGGTATCCACGGCGGCAGGTGCGGCAGATACGGCTGCTGCGGCACCGTCGTCGTCCTTGACTGCTGCCGCCTTACGCAGCCTCGGGTTCACCATGGCATCGGTAAGGCCTTCGGCGAGGATGTTCAGCGAGAGCACGGTGAGCAGAATCGTGGCGCCAGCGAAGGTTGTGGCCCACCAGCCGCCGGAGAGGACAAGATTGCGCCCGTAGGAGATCACATTGCCCCACGACGGTGCGGGATCCTGCACGCCTGCCCCGAGGAAGGACAGTGACGCTTCGAGGATGATCGCGTCGGCAACCATCACCGTTGCAAACACCAGTACCGGTGCCGCCGTGTTGCGGACGATGTGCTTGAGGAGGATGTAGAACCGGCCGGCGCCGATCACGCGCTCGGCACGGACGTAGTCCTCGCCGTACTGGGACAGCACGTTGGCGCGGACCACGCGGGCCAGCTGCGGGGTGTAGATGATGGCGATCGCAATGATGATGGTGGGAACCGAGTTGCCGAAAGCGGCCAGCAGCACGGCGGCCAGGGCGATCCCAGGGAACGCCATGAGGATGTCCATCAGGCGCATGATCAGTTCGTTCACCGCCTTGCTGGACGTCGCGGCGAAGGAGCCCAGCAGGGCCCCCACCAGGATGGCCAGGGCAACCGCGCCAAGGCCGATCATCAGTGAGGACTGCGCGCCGAACAGCAGGCGGGAGAAGATGTCGCGGCCCAGCCGGTCCGTGCCGAAGAAGTGCTCGGCGCCGGGCGCGGTGGCCGGGATGAAAGTTTCCAACGGATCGTGCGGGGCGAGGACCGGGGCGAACACGGCGGCCAGGACGACCATGATGAGGAAGAGGAGGGCGACGCGGGAGCCCCAGGGCAGGGCCTTGAACCGGAGGCCCGGGGCACTCAGCCGTTCAGCGAGTTTGCTGCGCATGGGCTATACCGTCCTGATTCGGGGGTTGATGAGCAGGTACAGGAGGTCCACCACAATGTTCACCAGAACGAACGTGACCGAGATGGTGAGCACCACGCCCTGGACCAGGTTGACGTCCAGGTTAGTAATGCCGTTCAGGATCAGCTGGCCCATGCCGGGCAGGGCAAAGATCATTTCAATCACGACGGCACCGCCCAGCAGGTAGCCAACGCGCAGTCCCAGCACGGTCACCGGAGTCACCAGTGCGTTGCGCAGGACGTTCCTGGAGACAACCTCACGGTAGGGGACACCGTTGCCGATCGCTGTGCGGACGTAGTCCCGGTCCAGTTCCTCCACCATTGAGGTGCGGACCACGCGGATCAGCGAAGCCGAGACCGGGATGCCGAGCGCAAGCGCTGGGAGCGCCATGGAGTTCAGCCATCCGCCAAAACCTGATTCCGGCGTCGCAATTCCGCCTGAGGGGAACAGCGGGCTGGAGCCGAGGGCGAACCACTGGATGAGCAGGATGCCCAGCCAGAACGACGGTGTTGCGATGGCGGCGATTGAGAAGACCCGGACCAGCTGGTCGGGCCACTTGTCACGGTAGAGTGCGCCGAGGATTCCAAAGACCAGGGACAGGACCACCGCGATGATGACGCCCAGGAACGTCAGCTGGAGCGTGAGCGGGAATGCCGAGCCGATCATCGATGCCACGGACTTGGCAGGCGGGGTGGTGACTCCGAGATCGAACTGCAGCAGCTTGGCGAGGAAAGCGAAGTATTGGACCACCAGCGGATCGTTGAGCCCGTTCTCCTGGCGGTACTGCTGCTTTGCTTCTTCGCTGGCGCCTTCGCCCAATGCCGAGCTTGCCTGATCGCCGGGTGCTGCCTGCAGGACGAGGAAGACCAGCAAGGTGATGCCCAGGATCATCAATGGCAAAGCTGCGAGTCTGCGGCCTAGCAGACGCAATATCGTGACCAATTTATTCTCCGGTGTGTTGGGTGCTGCAGTTCAAGAAGTTGCGAGGCCTGCGCTGTGCGTTCCCCAGGGGGATCAGGGATGCAGTGCAGGCCTCGCAACGCAAGGGGGCTGCCTACGAGGTGCGTCCGACGCCGATGAACGACATGCCGGTGGTGGGCAGGGGCTGGAAGCCGTTGAGCTTTTTGTCGTCCCACGCGCTGGGCAGCTGGCGGTGGAAGATCGGGTAGAGCGGCAATTCGTCGGAGACGAGGTTAACGATGTCTCCCGTGATCTTCTTGGCGTCGTCCCCGGCGGCCTGGGAGCCCTTGTTCATGAGTTCCTGCAGCTGGGCGCGCTCAGGGGTGGTCCAGTAGGCCCGCTTGTCCATCCAGGTAGCTCCTGAGTAGAACCAGCTCAGGAGGAGGTCTGCGTCATTGCCAAACACTGACGGGTCTCCGGGCGCTGCCACGACAGAATAGTCGCCGGTTCCAACACGGTCCGTGTACAGGGCTCCGGACTGGATGCTCTTGACTGAAGCCTTGACTCCGGGGATCTTGTTCCAGGATTCAAGGATCAGAGGGGCGACATCCTTGACCCAGGCGGTGTCCGTGGTGAGCAGTTCGAACTCCAGGTTCGTGACGCCGGCTTCTTTAAGCAGCTCCTCAGCTTTACCTGCATCGTAGTTATAGACGTTTTGGGCCTTGACGTAGTCCGGGTGGCCTTCCTGGAAGTAGGAGCTGGCCGCCTTGGCGTTGCCGAACAGGGCCTTTTTAATGATGGCGTCCTTGTCCAGGCCGTAGTGCAGGGCCTGGCGGACGAGTTTGTTGTCGAAGGGGGCCTTGGCGCAGTTGAACATCAGGAACATCAGGCCGAAGGACTGGACGGATTCAACCTTGACCTTGGACTTGAGTCCGTCCACGTCCAGGTACGGGACGTCCTCGATGGCCTGGACGCGGCCGGACTGCACTGCGGTGACGCGGGCTGCGGCGTCAGAAAGCAGGAGCCAGGTCATGCCCTTGGCCAGTGCCGGCTGTGGGCCGTTGTAGCCGGGGAACGCTTCGAACACGATCTTGTCGTCCTTGACGGCAGAGACCAGCTTGTAGGGGCCGGTGCCCACGGGGGCGGCGTCGAAGGCTTTGAGGTCGCTGGCGAGTGCCTTGGGGACGATCTTGACCACCGAAATGCGGGGACCGAAGCCGGGGAAGGCGTACTTCAGGGTGAACTCCACGGTCTTTGCGTCGACCGGCTTGACGTCCTGGATGAACGGGATGAACTGTGAGAAGAGGGACTTGTTGGCCGGGTCCAGCACTCGGGTGAAGGAGAAGGCGACGTCCTCGGTGGTGACAGGAGATCCGTCGTGGAACGTGGCGCCGTCTCGGATGGTCACCTGGTAGGTGGTGTCGTTGACTTTCTTGGGATCCGCGGCCGCGAGGGCGTTGTAAGGCTCACGGGTGGCCGGGTGCAGTTCCACGAGGCCTTCGAAGATGTGCAGGTTGGCGGCCATGGGAGTGGCGCCGGAGGAGCTCAGGGGATCGAAGCCGGTGGAGAGGGCGTAAGAGATGCCGGCCTCAATGATGAGGTCCTTGTTGATCGCCGCGGCACTGGCGGAGCCACCGGTGGTGGTGGCTGCCGGGCTGCCGCACGCAGCAACGGAAGCGGTGAAGGCTGCGGCGACGCCCATGGCGCCAGTCAGCTTGAGGAAGTTCCGGCGGCTGGCGTCATTGACCAGCGGCAGGTTCTTGGAGGAGATGTTCATGAGGGCCTCGCGATTCCAGAAGGTTTATCGGATGTAGGACGTCCGAGCTCGTGATAAAACTGTAAGTCCCATCACAGTGCGTCGTCAAGTGCGGCCGTCCCTTCACAAACGGAGTCCAAATGTCCCTCATCGTTGGCGCCTATCCTGCGCAGCCGGAGGAACTGCAGCCGCAGTTCTCTCAAGCCTTGGGCGCCATTCCTTCAATTCGGGGGCTGGAGCTGCCCTACGGTCCATACGGTGGAAGTCCGTGGCCTGCTGGTGCTCCAGAGGGTTGGTCGGCAGTGGTGACGGCAATTCCCGGCACCATGAAGCGGTTGAGCGTGGCTTCCACTTTTGGCCTGGCTTCCCGGGACGGCGATGGACGGAGGGCGGCGCTGGAGTTCGTTTCAGGATTGCGGAATTATGCCTCCCGTCTGGCGGGTCAGGGGCACGGGGTGGAGGCCGTTGAGCTGCATTCTGCCCCAACCCTGTATTCCTCGGCGCGCGTTTTTGAGGAGTCTCTCAAGGAAGTACTCGACTGGGATTGGGGGAGTACGCGCGTGCTTGTGGAGCACTGTGATGCTCTTCGCTGGGGCAGTAAGCCGGAGAAGGGATTTCTGAGCTTTGATGAGGAAGTCAACACCGTCGCCTCCCTCCAGAGCCAGGGGTGGGGGCAGGTCGGCATCGTCGTTAATTGGGCGCGGTCAGTTATTGAATCAAGGATCCCTGGCACTGCCGTTGAGCATCTGTTGCAGGCCCGGGAAGCAGGCGTTCTCGCGGGGGTTATGTTCTCTGGGTGCTCCCCGGAGGCAACGGAGTTTGGTTATCCGTGGATCGATGCCCACCTGCCAGCTGTTGAGGTGGATGGCGCCCCGCCGAGCTCACTGCTGAACCGCGCCGAGGTTCAGCGCTGCCTGGCAGCGGCGGGTCCGGTGGCCATCAAGGGCTTCAAGATCGGGCTTCCGGGGCATGGCTTGTCCGTTCAGGACCGGGCCGGGCGCCTGGAGCAGATGTGCGATCTGGTCCAGACCCCGGCCTGACCGGGGCTGGCCGCCCTAAGGCAGCTCAGCGACCGTCCGGCGGGAAGCCGGTCACCGCCAGGGCATGTGCTCCACGCTGACTGCCCCTGTCGCAGTATCGAAATGGAAGGTCCGGGACGTGCGGTGAGGGGAACCGCCCACGAATCCCTCAACCGTGTACGCCACGTCTACCGACCCTCGCTTGACCTCTTCTTCGGTCACGGTGTGCGTAGGGGTGAAGTAGAGCGCTTCGGCCCCGGGCAGGAGATCCTCGGCGGGGAACGCGTTGGCGCCCGGGCCGTCCAGCCGCACCTGGGCGGCGGGGAGGGTGCCGCCATTGCGTGCCCTGCCGGTGAAAGCCAGGATGTCACCGGCCTTGTAGCCAGGCGTGATGTGGCCGTAGTTCAGGTCCTGCGCCTCCCGGGTGCCGATGATTTGCGCTGATTCTTCGGTGTAGCCCTGGCCAATCTCCTTCCAGGTATGGAAGTTCCAGCCTTCTGTATTGGACGCCATGACATGGAATTCACCTGCGTTGAGCCACCGCGTCGGGCGTCCGGGAGTGATGGAGCGGAGTTCAATGTCGAACTCCAGGCCCGGGCCGTCCTCGGAGGAAGTCTCCGGAGGCGCAGCAAGTTGTTGTGTAAGCTGCTCCGCCGGCACGGAAGTGAAGACTATTTCCCGGTACCCCTGCCGCTCATACAGCACGCCGATATTGCCGTCGGGGAGGCGCGTTGCCGTGGAGTACGCGGAGCTTCCTGTGCAAAGGACCAGTTTCGCCGGCCAGGTAAGGCCATCGTCCGGGGACAGGCTGAGTACAGTGTTCCGCCGCAGGGCTGCGTCGTGGTTGTTGGTGGCCAGCAGCCACGAGTCAGTGCTGCCGCCTGCCAGGCCCGCCACATGAGGCAGGCCGTCGAAACGGACAAGGGAACCGTTGTCGCTCGGATCCGGAAGTTCCTCAACGGGAACCAGCGCACTCCAGGTGGCCCCGCCGTCGTGCGATGTTGCTGCGAGGCGGCGCGGCGTGCTGCGGCTGTGCAGCAGGAGGCGGCCGTCCGCCAGTGCAACCACCTTGTTTTCGTTGGGGCTAAAGCCGTGTGTATGCTCGCCAACAAGCTGGCCGAGGACCCAGGAGTCCCCGTGATCGTCGCTGTAGGCGGAGGCTGCCATGATGGTGCCCTCGCAGAGGATAACGAACTGCTGCACCAGCCGGCCGGTAAAAGGTCCTGAATGGATCTGGATGCCCTGGCCGGCAGCAGCAAAGATCCCGGTGACCGGGCGGTCAGTACTGCTCTTCAGTTGGCTGGTGATCCTGCGGTGCTGCCAGGTCAGGCCGTCGTCGTCGGAGAAGCTCAGATCGCAGTGCTGGACGTGCTCATCGTCCGGATCCTGCCCCGCGGTGGCTTCGAAGAAACCCGCCCGGGTGCCAGCCGCATGGAAGAGGAAGATGCGCTGCGTTTCCATGTCCACCAGCAGGCTCGGATCCCCGAAGCCCTCGAGGCCTTTTCCCGTGCGGACCACCTTCTGGCTGCTCCATGTCCGGCCGCTATCCGTGCTGCGACGGAGCAGTAGGTCAATGGGGCTGGGCAGGTCATCAAGGTTCGGCCGGCCATCGTAGGCCGCCAGCACAGTCCCGTCCGCGGTAACGGCAAGGGCCGGGATGCGGTACTGCCGGTAGCCGCCGGTCCCGCGGGTCGCGAGAATGTGCTCCACGGCCGGGACGGCGGTTGGATGCGGGTCGAGACATGGATAGATGTAGGACGTCACGCCTTAAGTCTAGCAATGTGAAGCCGACCACTATACGGTGGTAGGACGTCGTATGTAGAAGGAATGCCTATGGCCTTTACCGACGGTTACCTCACCAGGCCCGCAATGCAGCGGCTCCCCGAAAGGACACATGATTTGGGTTCCACGAAGAGAAGAACCAGACGCGCAGCAGTGGTGGGAAGGAATGCAGGCGCAGCCGCATTAACCCTCGCCCTGCTGGCCGGAACCGTTCCCGCCGCCCAGGCTGCCCCTATTCCGCCGAACAGCCCCACTGCATCTCCTGGGACCTTTTCGGAAATGAACCTGGCGGCAGACCGGACCGCCAGCAACTTCTTCTACCGCATCCCTGCCATGACCTATCTGGGCAACGGTGTGGTCCTGGCCTCCTGGGACGGCAGGCCGGGAAGTGCCGCCGATGCCCCAAACCCCAACTCGATCGTGCAGCGGCGCAGCACCGACGGCGGCCGGACCTGGGGCCCCGTGCAGGTCATCGCGGCAGGCCACACCGGCAATGCCACCACGCCCAAGTATGGGTACAGCGACCCCTCCTACATTTTTGACGCCGAGACGGGCAAGGTGTTCAACTTCTTTGTCTACTCCAAGGACCAGGGCTTCTTCGGCAGCCACTACGGGAACGACGATGCTGACCGCAGTGTCATTTCCTCAGCCGTCATCGAGTCCTCCGACGGCGGCGTCACGTGGAGCCAGCCGCGGCTGATCACCAGCATCACCAAGCCGGGCACCAGCAAAACGAACCCCGCAGCAGGTGACATCCGCTCCAACTTCGCCTCCTCCGGGGAAGGGATCCAGCTCAAGTACGGCCAGTACAAGGGCCGCCTGATCCAGCAGTACGCAGGTGATGTCAGGCAGGCCGACGGCACCAACAAGATCCAGGCCTACAGCGTCTACTCGGATGACCACGGCGTCACCTGGCACAAAGGCGCCAACGTGGGCGACCGCATGGATGAAAACAAGACCGTGGAACTCTCGGACGGCCGGGTCCTCCTGAACTCCCGCGACAACGCCAACCAGGGTTACCGCAAAGTGGCGATCTCCACCGACGGCGGCGCCACCTACGGCCCGGTAACGCAGGACACGGAACTTCCCGATCCGGCCAACAACGGGGCCATCACCCGGATGTACCCGGCAGCGGCCCAAGGGTCCGCTGACGCCAAGAAGCTGATTTTCACCAACTCCAACTCCAAGAGCGGCCGGGAGAACGTATCGGCCCGGGTTTCGTGCGACGACGGCGCCACCTGGCCAGGGGTCCGCACCATCCGCCCGGGCTTCTCCGCGTATTCCACGGTGACCCGGCTGGAAGACGGACAGTTCGGGGTCCTCTACGAGGGCAACTACACGGACAACATCACGTTTTCCACGTTCGACGACGCGTGGTTGAACTACGTCTGCGCACCGCTGTCGGTGCCGGCTGTCACCACCACTCCAGGTGCCACCCAGCAGGTCCCTGTCACCGTCACCAACCAGGAAGCCACCACGCTCTCGGGCGCGAACGCCACCGTCTACACCCCCAGCGGCTGGTCCGCCTCCACCGTTGCGGTACCGGACATTGCACCCGGTGCCTCGGTGACCGTAAACGTGACCCTGACCGCCTCGACCAGCGCCAGCGGTCCGCAAAGCCTCAACGCGGCCGTCACGACGGCCGACGGCCGGGTTTCGCAGCACACCTTCACGGCCACCGTTCCGGTGGCGCCGCAGGTGGGCCTCTCCGTCACAGGAACTGCACCTGCACGGGACGTCATCACCAACCCGTACGGGGAGGGCGAGGTACTGGGATACTCCTTCAATGTCAGGAGCACGGCCAACGTCACGGCGAATTCTGTGCCCGTATCCGGTACCTTCGACGCCGGCTTCCTGCCGCCGTCGGCTCCAAACTGCCGCTACAACAACCTTGCCGCCGGTGCCAGCTACAACTGCACCACGGCAAAGCACACGCTGACGGCCGAGGACATCGCGCGCGGCTACTTCGTTCCGCAGGCGAGTTTCACCATCACAGCCAGCTCGACGCCGTCGCTCACCAAGACGGTCGCGTTTACCGGTGCGGCAGTGGCGTTGCAGGACGGACTGGTTGCAGCGGACATTACAGGCGCCCGCAACGATGCCGGCCGGGACCTGGCCACCCAGCCCTACACTCCCGGGGAAGCCTTTCCCTACAAGTTCGACGTCACCAACACCAGCCCGCTGACCGAAAAGGTCGTTCCCACGGCCGGCAACTTCAGCCCCTTTGTCCCTGAAGGCCCGGGCAACTGCCGCTACGGTGTGCTGCCGGCTGGCCAGAGCTACGCCTGTGCCACCCCCCGGCATGAAGTCACCGCGGCGGAAGCCGAACGGGGCTTCTTTGTTCCGGCGTCCACCTGGGAAGTCAGCTCTGCCGGGCAGACAACGCGGACCTACACCGTTGACGGCGGGGAAGTTGACCTCAAAGTCCGTGACCCACGGCTCGAGGGCACCGTTGCCGCCGAATGGAAAGACGCGGACGGAGACAAGTACGCATCCGTGGGCGACATCATCACCTACACCTACAGCCTTGGCAACGCCGGCAATGTTTCCCTTACGGAACTCAGCGCCCCTGATGCTTCTATCCAGGAACCGAGCTTGGGGGTGGGCGGCACCGTAACGGCAACCCACGACTACGTCCTGACTGCTGCCGACATCGCCGCCGGGCGGCTGGACGCCGTGGAGCTCAAGGCAACCGCCACCAACGGTACAAAGCAGGTCTCCGCAACACTGGCTGGCGGCGAAACTGTCCTGGACCTGCAACCAGCGCGTCCGGAAACCATCCCGGCGCTGACCGTGCAGGACCTTGAGGAACAGCTTCCGCCGTTCGATCTGGGCACTGCGGAAAAGTACCGCAACGGCCAGAAAGTGGTCCTCAACGGACTCGAATACGGCCAGTGGTACTACGTCTATCTCAACAAGCACAGCCACCGCCTCGGCTGGATCTTTCCCACCACGGACAACACGGTGGAGTTCATCCTCCCGGCTGACGTCCAGAACGGACGCGACGATGTTGTGGTCCTCGACCAGGACGGCCAGCAGGTCTCCTTTGACAGGCTGCAGGTGACGCCCAAGGGATAAGCGGAAAGCACGGGCCGGCAAACCTGCCCGTATTTTGCTCATGGCCCCGGCGGAAATACCGCCGGGGCCATGAGTGCTTTCAGGCGCCGGTGAGGACCGGGGCAGCGAGGGCCCCGTCCCGCATGGTGGCCACCGCATCGGTGAACGGAACAAACTCCGTGTCATGCGTGACCAGCACCGTGCCCACGTTGAATTCGGAGGTCACCTGGCACAGCAGCCGGATGATCGAGGCGCTGCGCTCGTGGTCAAGGGCGGCCGTCGGCTCATCCACCAGCAGGACTTTCGGGTTTCCCATCAGGGCCCTGGCGATGTTGACCCGCTGGCGCTGGCCGCCGGAGAGCTGGTGGGGGAGCTTCCCGGCGCTCGCGGACAGGCCGACGACGTCAAGGAGTCCGGCGGCCTTCTTCCGGGCGGCCTTTATGGGCTTGCCGCGGAGATGGTCGCCAATGATGAGCTGTTCGGCGGCCGTGAGCGAGGGGAGCAGGTTGGGCTGCTGGAAGATGATGCCCACCTTGCTGCGGCGCAGTGCCGTGAGCGCCTTGTCCGGAAGGCCGGTTGTGTCGGTGCCGTCGATGATGACCTGGCCGCTGCTGGGGCGGACCAGGGTGGCAGCGGCGGCAAGGAGGCTCGACTTTCCCGAGCCGGACGGTCCGACGAGTGACACCACGTGCCCGGCCGGGACTGCCAGGCTGACGCGGTCCAGGGCGGTGGTGGTGCCGCCTCCATCGGGGTATTCAAGGGTGACGTTGAGCAGTTCCAGCGGAGCAGTAGTGGTGGAGTAGACAGACATTGTGTTCCCTTTCAAAGGATTGGAGTTTTTGTCCAGATATGCAGGGTTCAGGGCACTTTAGGCCTGCATATCTGGACAAAAACTCGGGAGGGGGGCGGGGCGTCAGTTCCCGCCGAGGGCCAGCAGGGCATCGATTTGGGTGACGCGGCGGACGGCCAGCGCTGCCCCGGCCAGCCCCAGGGCAACAATCCCGACGACGGGAAGCAGCGTGGTGGCAGGGCTGAGGACGAAGGGGGCTGCCTGGGCGGCCACCAACCCGGCCAGGACGCCGGCGAACCCGCCCAGCCCGGCCCCGGCTACCAGCACAATTGCTGCCTGCGTGATGGCATCCCGCAGGATGTAGGACCCCGGCGCGCCCATGGCTTTCAGGACGGCGATGTCGCGGGTCCTTTGGATGGTCCACACGGTCAGGAATGCCACAATCACCAGGGACGAGATGCCGTAGAGGAAAGCCTGCATCAGCGTCAGCGAGCCGTTCTCGCTCTTGAACGAGCCCAGTGCCTGGAAGGAATCTGTCCGTGAGGCGCTCACCGTATTCGCCGCGGCATCCGCGGCGGCTTCATCAACTGCCGCGCCGTCCTGGTAGGTGACGGCAATGACGGTAGCCAGTTGGCCGCCGTCGGACACGTGGGCCAGCCTGGACCAGGCCGGAAGCGCCGTCCACACAACGCTGGTGTGGGCGTACCACTGGTCCTCAACAACCGCGGCCACGGTGAGTTCCACCCCGCTGATGGCCAGTACGTCCCCCTGCTGCAGGGTCAGGGCCTCGGCCACGGAGGCGCCCACCACCGCGGTGCCGGCGGAGACGTCCACAGGCGCCAGCCCGCTGCCGGGAGCCACCCCGAACACGGCCACATTGGTGGTGCCCGAGCCCGCAGCGGCACCCTGGGCGCGGCTCTGGGTGATCCCCACCGGCTCGGCAGCCCGGACGCCCGGCCGGCTTCGCCAGCTCTCCGCCTGGGCGGCCGTCACGGAACTTTCCGTATAGGAGGCCTTGGGCGTGCCGGAGCCGGGGGCGCCGAACACCACGGTGTCCACAGGCGCAGCGGCGCCAGCCCCCAGCTTGCCGATCGCGGAGGTTGACTGTTCAGCCAGCCCGGCGGTGAGGCCGGACAGCATGACCAGGAGCAGGGTAATCAGGGCCACCACGCCGCCCATCATGGCGAACCGGCCCTTGGCGAAACGGATGTCGCGGATTGCCAGAAACACGTTGTTCTTCTCTCGGTTGGTCCCACTGGATAAGGTCTCCATCCACTGTCCCGCCAGCCCGTCCCCGGTCCATCGGGCAGGGAGTTGATACGCCAGGGATGAAAGGTGGAACCCGGAGTCAACCTTTTGATTGACCCGCCGCCGGGCGGGCGCGCATAAGCTGGTGGCATGTCCGCCACCCCTGCCCTGCACCCTTCCGGCGGACCCGGCACCCACGCCCCAAAGGACCCCCTGAACGCTGTGGAGACGGCGTCCTCGGAAGCGATCCTGCGGGTGCTGAGGGTGACGCTGCACACCGGGTTCGCCGCCCTGCTGGTGGTGGGCCTGGTCCGGCTGCTGGCGCCGGGCTCCCGGGGCACCGTCCCGTTCCTGTGGGCGGGCCTAGCCCTTATCCTGGCCGCGGTGTACCTCACCGGGACAATCCTGGAACACCGCCATGCCGCGGGCCGGATCCGGTTCAACCCCCGCCGCTACGGCCTCCACTGGCTGGTGGCGGTGACGGCACTCTGGGTCCTCCTGCTGGTGGGCAGTGCCGACTTTGCCTGGCTGGCGTTCCCACTGTTCTTCCTGCACCTGCACTTGCTGCCCAGGCGTGCCGCGCTGCTGACTATCGCACTCATGACGGCCGCGGTCATCGCGTCCCAATGGTCTGCCAGTGGGGACCCGGTCCCGCACGCGGCCGCCGTCGTCGGGCCGTTGTTTGGCGCCGCCTTCGCCGTCATCACCGGCCTTGCCTATGTTGCGCTCTACCGGGAGGCGGAGAACCAGCGGCGGGCCGCGGATGAACTCCGCCACACCCGCCAGGAACTGGCGGCGTCCCAGCATGGGGCCGGGGTGCTGGCCGAGCGGGAGCGGCTGGCCCGGGAAATCCACGACACCCTTGCCCAGGGCCTGTCCAGCATCGTGCTGCTGGCCCGGGCCGCGGAACAGTCGCTGGCCCACGGTGATTCAGCCACCGCAGCGTCGCGGGTGGCGCTGATGCAGCAGACTGCGGCGGACAACCTGGCCGAGGCGCGGAGCTTTGTCCGCGGCCTGTCATCTCCGCAGCTGCATGACACCACATTGGTGGAGGCCCTCCGCCGGCTCTGCGCAGAGACCGAATCGAGCGCCGCGGCGGCGGGAGCTGAGCTCCGCTGCCGGCTGGAGGTGGACGGCGAACCTGCCGAGCTGCCGCAGCCGCACCAGGTGACGCTGCTCCGCGCGGCCCAGGCGAGCCTTGCCAACGTCCGCGATCACGCCCATGCCCGCAACGCCGTGGTCACGCTAACCTTCCTGGGCACGGAAGTCACCATGGACATTTACGACGACGGCGTGGGCTTTGACGCGCCGCCCGCCGCCGGGACGCGCGTTTCCGGGACGGGCGTCCGCGGTACCGGGCACGACGGCGGCGCGGACGGCAGCGGATTCGGCCTCCGCTCGCTGGAGGAAAGGGTAAGGGCCCTCAACGGCTCCCTGGAGTTGGAGACCGCCGCGGGCGAAGGAACGGTGGTGGCCATCCGGCTGCCGCTCGATGGTTTCGGGGGAGACACCCTTGGCTGACGTGCGCGTCCTGCTGGTGGACGACCATCCGGTGGTCCGCGCCGGCCTGAGGGCCATGCTCACCGAGTTCGAGGGCATTTCCATCACCGCCGAAGCTGCGGACGGGAAAGCTGCCCTGAAGGAACTCTCGCGGCTGGCGGTCCTGGGTGACGCGGTGGACGTGGTGCTGATGGACCTGCAAATGGGCGCGGGCCTGGACGGGGTGGCGGCCACGGCCGTGATCAGGAAGCTGGCTGCGCCGCCGCCCGTCCTGATCCTGACCACCTACGACACCGACGCCGATATCCTCGCCGCCGTAGAGGCAGGCGCCAGCGGCTACATGCTCAAGGACGCGCCTCCGGAACAGATCCGCCAGGCCGTTTTTGCCGCAGCAGCCGGGGAGACGGTCCTGGCACCCAAGGCCGCCGCCCTGCTCATGAACCGCATCACCAACCCTGGCACCTCGCTCACCCCGCGGGAGGTCCAGCTGCTGGAGCTGCTCGCCACCGGGCTGTCCAACCGCGCCATCGCCAAGCAGGTCTTCATCTCTGAGGCAACGGTTAAGACGCACCTGGTCCACATTTACGGCAAGCTCGGGGTGGACAACAGGACGGCAGCCATCGCCGCCGCCACGCAGCGGCGGATCATCCGACCGCCCGGGCAGGCGAGCTAAGCGGAATTTAGCTCACGGGAAGGAAGACCCTACTCCCTCCGGCAGCCGGAGGCCTAGACTTCGGGCCATGGAGAACTCACCGTCGGGACCCAAAACTGAAGTCCTTCCAGAAGCGGAGTGCTGGAAGTACTTGCGCTCCTCCTACATCGGCAGGCTGGCAGTCATCAACGGAACCACACCGGAAATCTTCCCCGTGAACTTTGTGCCGGCGGAAGGTGCCCTGTACTTCAGGACTGCCCCCGGCACCAAGCTGTACTCCCTCCTCGCCGGAACTTTGGTGGCCCTGGAGACAGACGGGTTGAACGCATACAGCACCGAAGTGTGGAGCGTTGTGGTCAAGGGGATACCCGAGCCCGTGGCCGACGGCAATGTGCCCCTGGAACTGTCCGATCCGGACCGCGAACCGTGGGAGTCCGGCGTCAAGGAGCACCTGATCCGGATCAATCCCACGGAGGTTACCGGCCGCAGGTTCTACGTCCAGCCTCGCACCCGGTGGTGGCCGCCGCAGGATTTCTCCGCTGACTGGATCTAGGGCCGCTGGCCTGGAGACATTGCCTAGAGACCCTGGCCAGAAACCCTGGCCAGGAACCCTGCCTAGAGACCCTGCCGGGCAAGGTCCCCGGCCACCAGGCGCGCCAGTTCGGAGGCGCCGGCGCGGTTGGGGTGCAGCGTGTCGCCGGTCATGAACAGGGCCAGGGTGGCTTCCGGGCCAATCTCCGTGAAGTAGGCGGACGCCAGGACGTTCAGGTCAACCAGGTGCACGCCCTCCTCCTGTGCAAGGGCAACGGTTGAGTTGCGGTACCAGCGGTTGACCGAGGTGTGCACGCCGTCCACGAAGTCCGTGGCGCGGCCCTGAGGGGTGACGAGCACCGGGGTGGCGCCGGTAGCTGCCACCTGGCGGACCATGTCACGCATGAGCTCCTTGAACTCTGCCTCGGTGGTGGCGTTCTTGGCTGCAGTGTCGTTGATGCCCATCTCCAGCAGGAACAGGTCGCCCGGCTTGATGTACTGGAGGATGGCTTCGAGCTGGCCGTCGTTGCGGAAGCCGCGGGCAATCTGCCCGCCGGTGGCCATGTTCCGGACATCGAAATCCTCGGGGTCGACATACTGCGGCAGCATCTGGCCCCAGCCGCCCTGGACGCTGTTCTCCAGGGGGTAGTAGCTGGCCACTGTGGAGTCGCCGCCCACCCAGATGGTGGGGTCCATTTGCGGATGGCGCGAGACTTTGTCGATGCCCAGCGAGCTCAGTGTGAAGGCCGTGCCAACTTTGCCCTCCGTGACCAGGAGGTTCAGCTGGCCATCGGTCACGGGAATTTCAAAGGAGGCCGTGGCGCCGTTTCCGGTCAGGTTCATTTCCTGGAAGACGCCTTCAGCCGCGATGCTGGCCCGGGAGGTGTCGCCCAGGGTGACTGTGACCTTGTAAAGGCCTTCCTTCAGGTCCACGTTGAACGTGTTGGAGCTCTTGGTCCCGAACTGGAGGAAGCGAACGGCATCGCTCCCGGCTCCTGTGCCTTTGGCTGAAACGTTGGCCATATGCTCCGGGGTGTTGAAGCCGTACCGGGTTTCGGGGCTGTAGGCGTCGGTGGCGCTGACTCCGGTGTACCCGTGTTCCACGGGCCCGTTGCCGAAGTCAAAGCGGTAGTTGCTCGGCTCGGCATTGGCGGCCGGCGCGGTAACGGCCACGCCCGCCCCGGACAGCAGGGCTGCCGCAGCGAGGCCGGCGGCCAGGGATGTCCTCGCCCGTCCGCGGCAGCGGGATAAAGAAACCGGGCGGTTGGGGGGTTGGGCAGCGGCAGGCACAGTCATCTCCTTTGATGAGGACAAGGGTTTGTATCGTTTCAGAAAACGCTTTACACCATTTGTAACAGCGCTCGCTGTGACGAGTCAAGAGATTTTGTGCGCTTTCTGTGCGCTCCTGCTTCTACTTGTTCACACCTGGGCGGGGCGCAGGCTGGCATCGGGAAGGCCTGCGCCTGCCCTTGAGTTCAGCGCCGCTGTTTCCTGAGCTTGAGGTGCGTGCGGCCATCTTGATTGAAGCTTGTAGTTTTGTTGCCGCTTCTGTGCAAACGATTTGAGTTCGCGTTGAAACAGTCAAAGGCAATAGAACTTCAAATGGCTTCAGCGGGGAAAAATGTGCGCGGCGTCGCAATTACGGGCAATATTCAGGCCCGAGCTTATAGCAGGGGCAACCCTGTGATCACGGTCATCATCGCGGCCCACAACGAGGCCGCGGGAATCGGCGAAACCCTCTTGTTTCTGCAAAACCAGACAATTATCCCGGACCGGATAATTGTGGTGGCAGATAATTGCACGGACGAAACGGAAGCTATTTCCCTGGCGGCGGGCGCCGAGGTGGTGCCAACAGTGGGCAACACCGACAAGAAGGCCGGTGCCCTCAACTTCGTGCTCGCTGGCCTGCTGCCGGAGGCTGCGCCCGAGGACATGGTCCTGGTGCAGGACGCCGATTCGCAGCTCTCACGGGATTTTATTGAACGCTCGGTGGGGCACCTTCAGGCTGATTCGCGGCTTGGTGCCGTGGGCGGAGTGTTCCGGGGCGGCGAGGGCGGCGGATTCGTCGGCCATCTGCAAAGGAATGAATACGCCCGGTACGCCAGGGACGTGCGGCGGCTGCACGGTAAGTGCCTGGTGGTCACCGGCACCGCTGCGCTGTTCCGGGTCCGAACGCTTCGCGACGTGTCCGCGGCCAGGCTGGATGGCACACTGCCTCCCGGAAACGGCAGGGGCGGCGTCTACGATACCTCGGTCCTGACGGAGGACAACGAGCTGTCCTTTGCCCTGCTGACGCTGAAGTACCGGATCAAATCCCCCGCCGATTGCACCCTGGTTACCGAGGTCATGCCCACCTGGCGGGAACTCTGGGCGCAGCGCCTGCGGTGGAAGCGCGGCGCGGTGGAGAACTGCGTCCAGTACGGCTGGACGAGGGTCACCAGGCCCTATTGGGGGAGGCAGGTTCTTTCGGTGGCGGGTGTCCTGGTGACGCTTGGCTACCTCAGCACGGTGGCGGTTGCACTGGGCACGGGGGCGGGGCTGCACATCCAGCCGTTCTGGCTTGCCGTGACCGGTGTCTTCGTGATCGAACGAGTGGTGACGGTGCGGCTCCGGGGATGGAGATACATGCTCGCGGCCGCCACCATGTACGAGCTGGTGATCGACCTTTTCCTCCAGTTGGTTCACGCGAAGGCGTACACAGACGCAGCCTTTAACAGAAAGAAAGCCTGGTAAGAACCATGTATAACAATCCAGCAGTTCCCGCAGCAGCCGGAGCCGGTTCCGGAACCCTCGCCATGACCGGCGCGGGGGACGTGTTCTGGTTCGCCCTCGCAGCCTTTGCGCTCCTGGCACTGGGCCTCGCCATCAAGAGGATCATCCCCGTCCGCGGCACCAAGTAGTTCCGGGCCAAGTAGTCCCCGGACCACAACTGCGCGGTCAGCAGGAACGCAGGGCATCGTTGATGGTGCCCTGCGTTCTGCTTGTGGCTATTACGACGGCGGGTCAGGTCACCACGCTGACCACGTTCGAACACCCGGCGGCATCGCAGACTTTATAGGAAGTGGTTTTTCCACCCTTGATTTTGTTGACGTAGGAGCCTGTATTGGCCACGGACTTCTGTGCCCCGTTGATCCACAGCGTCACGTTGGTGCCCGTGGCCCCTGTCCACGTCAGGGTGGTGGTGCTGACGGACTTCGCCTTGGTGGTAGCGGCAGCCAGCTTGATGGCGGAGACGGGTTGCGCCTGCACTGGGCCGGAAGCTGCGGTGAAGGAAAAATCCCTGATCACCACGCTTTCCGGTTGCACATGGGCAGGATCCCCGCCGCCGCCCCCGGTTACCCACAGGTTGAAGTGGATCTGTTCCTGGGCCGGCACCGGGACAGTGGCCCCTTCCAGAACCGTGCGCTTCAGGAGGCTGCCCGCAAACCCTTCCCCGGCGAAGGTTTCGAAGGTGATCTTCCCCGGCTCCCACACCATCCGGTGGGTGGTGACCGGGTCCGGCGTGACGCCGAAGACCGTGGTGTTGTTTCCTTCACCGGGAGGCTTGGTGGCATCAAACCAATAGCCGTGGCCTTGGCTCACCGGCCAGGACTCCCCGTATGCTGCGCCGCCGCCCCACGCCGAGGCCTCGCAGAGATCGATTTCGTTGTAGCCTGGTTCGGCCAGGGGGTCGTATGTGAACAGGCAGCCCCACACCACTTCTTTCTGCAGCGTTTCCAGGTTCTTTTCCACGGTGGTGGTGTAGGTCCCGTAACCGAACCCTTTCCGCGTGGACTGGAACTCCGCTCCCACGGGGGCTTCGCCGGTGGGGTTGGTCAGGTTCATGGTGATGTGGCCGTTGGCATCCGGATTGCTGACGTTCGCGGCCGCGAAGGCCTTGTTGTACTGCGGTGCACCACCCCAGAAGCGCTTCTCCCAGTTGAACCCCTTCCAGGCGAAGTTTCCTGCGGGCCCCGGGTTGGGGTCCAGCGGCGTGGTGTCCGCTGCCTGGGCGGACGGCACGCAGGCGAGCATTGCGACGGCGGCCGCTGCCAGCATTGCCAGCGGTTTCGTCCGGCGCTTGGGATGTGAGACAAAAAAGCGAAAATCAGCCATGAAACGCCCCTTTTCGGTTGCTCCCAGCGAGCAATTGCGCCCCTGTGGAGCGCACAGCTTGATCTTCAGCCAGGAACTCCGCCGAAGGCAATAGCTCAACGAACTTAATTTTCAGTGAGGCACATCTCAGGAAATACGCAATATTTGCCAAAGCTCAAGAAATGCTCAATTTAGACGAAGGAGATAAGTAACCTTTCAATCCATTGGGTTAGGCTTTTACGCGTCCCACGGTGCGGAATAACAAAAGCAATCCATATTGCCCGGTTCTCCGAATATTCCTTGAATGTGCTTGAGGAAAACCTGGGCGCAAAAGTGAAGAGAGCTTGGGGGAGTGAATGGTGGAGCGCGGTGTTGCCGTGGTGGTGGAGGACGACGACGACATCAGGACAACCCTGACGGAAGTGCTGCAGCAGTCGGGGTTCGCCGTCCATTCAACAGCCTCAGGCGTTGCGGGCGTGGATGCCGTCCGCGAGCATAACCCCGACATCGTCACCATGGACGTTGGCCTCCCGGACTTTGATGGTATCGAGGCGTCCCGGCGTATCCGGACCTTCAGCGACGCCTACCTCATCATCGTCAGCGGAAGGGTGGACGAAGCCGACACCCTGATGGGGTTTGAGGCCGGCGCGGATGACTACCTCACCAAGCCCTTCCGCCCCCGCGAGCTGCGGGCGCGGATTGCCGCCATGCTCCGGCGCCCGCGGACCCTGCGGGAGGCTCCGGCAGAACGGGCGCTTCCGCCACGAAGAGGCGAACGGCAACCGCCAAGGCAAACCCGGCAGGGTGCCACTGCGGGGCAGCAGCCGCACGAAAGTCCGGAGGGTGAGGCGGGTTCACCTGCGGCCCCGGGCTGCTGCGATTTCGCCCACCGGGGCCTGTCCCTCCACGAGGCGTCCCGCCAGGCATCCATCAACGGCGAGCCCGTGGACCTGACCCGCACCCAGTTCGACATCCTCCTGGTGCTCATGGAGAACGGACGGACCGTCCAGACCAAGGCGGACCTGGTGCGGCGGCTTCGCAACGAGCCGTACAACACAGGATCCTTTGTCACGGCGGGCGAGGAACGCGCCGTCGAGGTCCACGTGGGCAACCTGCGCAAGCGCCTGGGTGACAGCTCCCAGAATCCACGCTGGGTGGAGACCGTCCGCGGCGTGGGCTACCGGATGACGCCGTAACAGCAGCGTGCCTTGGCGTACCCTCAGTCAGTAGCCGGCATCCACCACCGGCCCTGCTGAGGAGGCGGAGAATGGCCTGGGAAACCGTCGCCGGAATTGTGGCCGGCCTGCTGCTGGCGTACGCCGTGCTCCTCGTGCTGCTGTGGATCTACGCCCGGCGCCACCCCGAAACCGTCACCATGAAGGACGCGCTGCGCCTGCTCCCGGACCTGCTCCGGCTGGTCCGGAGGCTTGCCGCGGACCGGACGCTCCCCGCCGGCGTGCGGGTGCGGCTAATCCTGCTGCTCGGTTACCTGCTCCTGCCCATCGACCTGGTGCCAGATTTCATTCCGGTGATCGGCTACGCGGATGACGCCGTCATCGTGGCGCTGGTACTGCGCTCTGTCCTCAAGCGGGCGGGTCCCGGGGCGCTTGGGCGGCACTGGCCGGGCACCCCGGCCGGGCTGGAAATCATCCTCCGCGCGGCGGCGCCCGCCCGCCGTCGGCCGTAAATTCTTTGGCTGTATCCGCGCCTTTCCTGCCGGGGGCTGTTAGCGTGAAGGACCGGCCAATGAAGGAGGAGCGATGACTGTCAACTCACCAGATTCACTGCCTGAAGACGATCCGCAGGAGGGTGCAGCCAGCGCCCAGGGAAAGGGCAACGGCGGCGTTCCCGGCCAGGAGGATGGCGTCGGGATCGGTACGGACGCTGAACCCAACACCTTTGAGCCCGAGGAGGATCCGGCCGCCACGGACGCACCGGAGACGGACTAGGGCCGAAACCAGGGTCCCGCTGTGTCCCTCAATGTTTAATCAAGATTTGCGGCAACCCTGCGAAATGGACTTTCGGGTCTGTTACCAGCGGGTAAGTTGCTATCTGTTTCCACGTTATTCCCCAACACGGAAGCACCAAGGAGCCCCCGCGCTGGAGCCAGACTCGCGCGGGGGCTTCGCCGTTCCTACGCGCCGTCCTGCCTGCGGACCATCTCATTGATCCACGCCGGGGCGAACGGCGACGTGCAGCCCGGGGGCGTGGGATAGTCCTTGAGCACCTGCAGCCGCTCACCGATCTCCAGCGCCCGCGCCCGGTACGCGGCATGTTCAATGCCAATGTGGGCAAGGCAGGTGTTCATGGCCCACTGCAGCCGGTCCGGAGCGTCCTTCATCTCTGCCTCGATGACATCCAGCAGCCCCGGGAGGTCCAGGCCTTCGGGGGATTTCGCCACGCGTTCGCTGGTCAGGGCCCAGCCGGCACTGGCCACCACCGGATCAGGATCGGACAGCCAGGCTACCCGCAGCTCTTCGGCGTGCGGGCCCTTCTTCACCACGTAGTTCACCAGCCAGTCCTGCACCTTGGGCGCCCGCGACTGCCGCAGCATCGCATCCAGATCGTCCCGCCCGAACGCCTTGGGACGGCAGACCAGGAGCGCCAGCAGCCTGGCCGCGGTGTCGCCGGTAGCCCAGAGCTCCCGGGCAAGGTCCTGCTGGGTCTTCAGCCGCTTGGCGATGGCACGCAGCTTGCCGAGGTTCACGCCGTGGTCGTCCCCGTGCCGCTCGTTCACCTCGCGTGCCCGCGGGTCCTCGAGCGCAGCCAGCTCGGCCATCAGCCCCGCCACATCCCTACTGGTCACTTCCGTTCCCGCCGCTGTTGTTCCCGTCGTCGCCTTCGTCTCGGCCACCGTCTGTCTCCTGTCCGTCGCCTGCGGATTTCAGCCTACGGCAGCCCCGAAACCTAGTCCTGCCCCTCCCAAAGCGCAACGAGTCGAAAGACCCTATTGATCCGGAAAGGCCGTGCCTACCGTGGCAGCATGGCAGAGGAGCGTTTTGTCCCGGGGGTAGACGGAGCAGCATCGGATGCAATGCTGAAGGTGGGCAGGTTCTTCACGAAGTGGGACCAGACCGACGACGGCAGGGCAGTCTTCCGGGAAGGCGGCCGCAAGGGGGACATCTTCTACCGCGACCGGTGGAGCCACGACAAGGTGGTCCGCTCCACCCACGGCGTGAACTGCACCGGCTCCTGCTCCTGGAAGGTGTACGTCAAGGACGGCATCATCACCTGGGAGTCGCAGCAGACGGACTATCCTTCGGTGGGGCCTGACAGTCCTGAATACGAACCAAGGGGCTGCCCGCGCGGGGCGGCCTTTTCCTGGTACACCTACTCGCCCACGCGGGTCCGCTTCCCCTACGCCCGCGGTGTCCTGGTGGAGATGTACCGTGAGGCGAAAGCCCGGCTGGGCGATCCGGTCCTCGCCTTCGCGGAGATCGCCGCGGACCCGGACAAGCGGCGCCGCTACCAGCAGGCACGCGGCAAGGGTGGACTGGTGCGCGTCTCCTGGCAGGAGGCGATCGAGATCGCGGCGGCCGCGCACGTGAACACCATCAAGACCTACGGCCCGGACCGCTGTGCGGGCTTCTCGCCCATCCCGGCGATGTCCATGGTCTCGCATGCTGTGGGCACACGCTTCATCCAGCTCATCGGCGGCGTGATGACCTCCTTCTACGACTGGTACGCGGACCTTCCCGTGGCCAGCCCGCAGGTGTTCGGCGACCAGACGGACGTCCCGGAATCCGGCGACTGGTGGGACGCCCGCTACCTCATGATGTGGGGCTCCAACGTTCCCGTCACCCGCACCCCGGACGCGCACTGGATGGCCGAGGTGCGGTACCGCGGCACCAAGGTGGTCACCGTCAGCCCGGACTATGCGGACAACACCAAGTTCGCGGACGAGTGGCTCCCCGCCCAGGCCGGCACCGATGCCGCGCTGGCCATGGCCATGGGGCACGTGATGCTCAAGGAATTCTTCGTGGACCGGCAGGTCCCCTTCTTCACTGACTACGTGAAGCAGTACACGGACCTGCCGTTCCTGGTCCGGCTGGAGAAGCGCGACGACGGCGCCCTCACGCCGTCGAAATTCCTCACCGCCCGTGACATCCCGGCGGAGTCCGGGGCTGAGGACGCTGCTTTCCGCACCGTCCTGTTCGACAAGAAGGCCGGCCGTCCGGCCGTCCCGAACGGGTCCATGGGCTTCCGCTACTCCGGCAGTGGCGAGGGCAAGTGGAACCTTGACCTGGAGGGGATTGAACCGGCGCTGTCCCTGCGGGAGGTCTCGGGTGAAAGCGCCGAGGTCCTGCTTCCGTGCTTCGAGCAGGCGGACGGCACCGGCAGCGTGCTCCGCCGCGGGGTGCCCGTGATGGAGGTGGAGGGCCAGCTGGTCACCACGGTGTTCGACCTCATGCTCGCGCAGTACGGTGTGGGCCGCGAAGGGCTGCCGGGGGACTGGGCCGCGGGATACGACGACGCCGCCACCCCCTACACCCCGGCCTGGCAGGAGGAGATCACGTCCGTTCCCGCCCAGGCCTGCATCCGTGTGGCCCGCGAGTTTGCGCGCAATGCCGAGCAGTCCAAGGGCCGGTCCATGATCATCATGGGCGCCGGAATCTGCCAGTGGTTCCACGGCGACACCACCTACCGGGCCATCCTGGCGCTGGTGATGCTGACCGGCTGCATGGGCCGGAACGGCGGCGGCTGGGCCCATTACGTGGGGCAGGAGAAGACGCGCCCCATCACCGGGTGGGTGTCGCTGGCCAACGCCCTGGACTGGTCCCGGCCGCCGCGCACCATGATCGGCACCGGGTACTGGTACATGCACACGGACCAGTGGCGCCAGGACGGCTACTCCGCCGATGCGCTGAAGTCCCCGCTGTCCACCGGAGCCCTGGACGGCCTGCACACCGCGGACGCCATCGCCCAGTCAGCCCGGCTCGGGTGGATGCCGTTCTACCCCCAGTTCGACCGCAACCCGCTGGACCTCGCGGATGAGGCCGAGGCCGCCGTCGCCGCCGGAACAGCCAAGGACACCCCCACCTACATCGCGGACGCACTCAAAAACCGGACGCTGAACCCCGCCATCGAGGACGTGGACGCCCCGGAGAACTGGCCGCGCACCCTGGTCCTGTGGCGCTCCAACCTGTTCGGGTCCTCCGCGAAAGGCAATGAGTACTTCCTGCGGAACCTGCTGGGCACCCACAACAACGTCCTGGGCAAGGATGCCGAAGGGCTCAAGCCCACCTCCGTGAAGTGGCACGAGAAGGCGCCGGAAGGGAAGCTGGACCTCCTGGTCTCCGCCGACTTCCGGATGACCTCCACCACGCTGCTGTCCGACGTCGTGTTTCCCGCCGCCACCTGGTACGAGAAGCACGACCTGTCCTCCACGGACATGCACCCGTTCGTCCACGCGTTCACTCCGGCCATCGACCCGCCGTGGGAAACCAAGACCGACTTTGACACCTTCCACCTGCTGGCCCGGGAGTTCTCCCGGCTGGCCAAGACCCACCTGGGAGTCCGCCGCGACCTGGTGAGCGTGCCGCTGCAGCACGACACCCCGGGCCAGCTCGCCCAGCCCGGTGGAATCGTCCGCGACTGGCGGGAGCCGGACATCCCCGCCGTTCCGGGGCAAAACATGCCCGTTTTCTCCGTGGTGGAGCGGGACTACACAACCATCGCGGACAAGCTGGCCGCCGTCGGACCCCTTGCGGACAAGCTGGGCTTCACCGTCAAGAACATCACCTACAAACTGGAGGAGCCGCTGAAGCGGCTCAGCCACTCGAACGGCGTGATGCTCGGCGGCGCCGCGGACGGCCGCCCCGCCATCGACACTGACGCGAAGATGGCGGAGGCCATCCTGGCGTTCTCCGGCACCACCAACGGCGTGCTGTCCGTGCAGGGCTTCAAGGACCTCGAAGTCCGTACCGGGCGGAAACTGGCTGACCTCTCCGAGGGGTCCGAGGAAAAGTTCATCACCTTCGCCCAGACCCAGGCGGCTCCGGTCCCGGTGATCACCTCGCCGGAATGGTCGGGCTCGGAGACCGGCGGCCGCCGCTACGCCCCGTTCACCATCAACATCGAACGGCTCAAGCCCTTCCACACCCTCACCGGGCGCATGCACTTCTTCCTGGACCACGACTGGATCACGGACATCGGCGAGGGGCTCCCCATCTACCGGCCGCCGCTGGACATGCACCGGCTGTTCGGCGAACCCAAACTCGGGCAGAACGGGCAGTTGGAGGTGGTGGTCCGGTACCTGACGCCGCACTCCAAGTGGTCCATCCACTCCGAATACCAGGACAACCTGCTGATGCTTTCCCTCTCCCGGGGCGGGCCGACGGTCTGGATGAGCCCGGCGGACGCCGACTCCATCCAGGTCAGGGACAACGACTGGGTGGAGTGCCTGAACATCAACGGCGTCCTGGTGGCCCGGGCCATCGTCAGCCACCGGATGCCCGCCGGCGTGGTGTACGTCCACCACGCCCAGGAACGCACCATCGACGTGCCGAAGTCGGAGGCCACCGGACGGCGCGGCGGCATCCACAACTCGGTGACCAGGCTGCTGGTGAAACCCTCGCACCTGATCGGCGGCTACGCCCAGCTGGCTTACGCGTTCAACTACCTCGGCCCCACCGGAAACCAGCGCGACATGGTGGCCACGGTCCGCCGCCGCTCACAGGAGGTGCAGTACTGATGCGAGTCATGGCTCAGATGGGCATGGTGATGAACCTGGACAAGTGCATCGGCTGCCACACGTGTTCGGTCACCTGCAAGCAGGCGTGGACCAACCGGGCGGGCACCGAGTACGTCTGGTTCAACAACGTGGAAACGCGCCCCGGGCAGGGGTATCCGCGCCGCTATGAGGACCAGGACAAGTGGCGCGGCGGCTGGAGCCTGAACAAGCGGGGAAAGCTGGTGCTGAAGGCCGGCGGGCGGGTGAAGAAGATGTTCGGGCTGTTCGCCAGCCCGGTCCAGCCGGAGCTCAAGGACTACTACGAGCCGTGGACCTACGACTACAAGACCCTGGTGGACGCGCCCCTGGGCGACGACTTCCCGGTGGCCCGGCCCAAATCCCTGATCACCGGGGAGGACACCAAGGTCACGTGGTCAGCCAACTGGGATGACAATCTGGGCGGGTCCGCGGAGCACGGCCACCTGGACCCGCTGGTGGAGAAGGTCCGGCGGGAGTCCGAGGACAAGATCAAGTTCGCCTACGAGCAGACGTTCATGTTCTACCTGCCGCGGATCTGCGAGCACTGCCTGAACCCGTCCTGCATGGCCTCCTGTCCGTCCGGCGCGATCTACAAGCGGGTGGAGGACGGGATCGTCCTGGTGGACCAGGATAAGTGCCGCGGCTGGCGGCAGTGCGTCACCGGATGTCCGTACAAGAAGATCTACTTCAACCACAAGACCGGCAAGGCCGAGAAGTGCACCTTCTGCTACCCGCGGGTGGAAGTGGGGATTCCTACGGTGTGCTCGGAGACCTGTGTGGGCAGGCTGCGGTACCTGGGGCTGTTTTTGTACGACGCCGATGCCGTCACCGCGGCGGCGTCCGTCACCGACCCGAAGGAACTCTACGACGCCCAGATGGACGTGCTGCTGGACCCCAACGATCCCGCCGTCCAGGCCGAAGCCAGGGCGCAGGACATCCCCGAAGACTGGATCGATGCCGCCCGGCGCTCGCCGGTGTACGCGCTCGCGAAGGTGTACAAGGTGGCGCTGCCGCTGCACCCGGAGTACCGGACCATGCCGATGGTCTGGTACGTGCCGCCGCTGTCCCCGGTGGTTGACCTGCTGCGGGACCAGGGGCACGACGGCGAGGACCACGGCAACCTGTTCGGCGCCATTGATGCGCTGCGCATCCCGGTGGAGTACCTCGCCGAGCTCTTCACGGCCGGGGACGCGGACCGGGTCACCGCGGTGCTGAAGAAGCTCGCGGCCATGCGGTCCTTCATGCGCGGCATCAGCCTGGGCAATGATCCGGACGAGTCCATCGCTGAGGCCGTGGGCATGGACGGGCAGACCATGTACGAGATGTACCGGCTGATGGCCATCGCCAAGTACGACGAGCGGTACGTCATCCCCAAGGCGCACGTGGAGCAGGCGCATGACCTGGAGGAGATGGGCTGTTCGTTGGATTTCGACGGCGGCCCGGGCATGCAGGATTCCTCGCCCTTCGGTGAGGCGAGCGGCAGGCCGGTGCCGGTCGCGGTGGACACGTTCAACGCCCTGCGGGACCGGCAGACCAGCGACGAGGTATCGGCCGGGACGAGCCTGAAGGGCAGGGTAAACCTGCTGAACTGGGACGGACGCGGAGCTCCGCCGGGGCTCTTCCCGGACAAGGGCCCCGAGCCGGGGACCCTGGCCGCGGCCGAGGACCAGCCGTGAGCCGCCGGGACCAGGTGGTGTACATGGCCGGTGCGTGGTGTCTGTCCTACCCGGACCAGGACCTCCTGGGCAAGGTGCCGCTGATGCGCGCCGCTCTCGCGGAGTTTCCGGGCGCCGTCGAAAGCTTCCAGGAGGTGCTGGACGCGCTGGAGGCCACGCCGCTGATGGAGGCCCAGGCGCATTACGTGCGCGAGTTCGACCTCAGCCGGCGCCATGCCCTGCACCTGAGCTACTGGACGGACGGGGACACCCGGCGCCGCGGCGAGGTGCTGGGCAGCTTCAAGAAGGCCTACCGGCAAAGCGACATCTTGGTGGACACCCAGGGGGAGCTGCCGGACTACCTGCCGATGGTGCTGGAGTATACGGCCCTGGTGGATTTCGCCGCCGGGCGGGAGCTGCTGATCAGGTACCGCCCCAGCCTGGAGATGCTGAAGTTCGGGCTGCTCAAGGACAAGCTGGCGCACGCGAGGATCCTGGAAGCCATCTGCGCCACGCTTCCCGGGAAATCGCCGGCGGATGAACAGGCCGTGATGCGGATGGCAGGCTACGGGCCACCCACGGAGGCGGTTGGCCTTGACCCGTACGATCCGCGCCTGCTGCCTGTGAAGGGGGCCTGACCATGGTGATTTCCGCAGGGCCAAACCTTGAAACGCTGCCCTTAGAAACAGAGCCCGGCGCCGCCGTCGAACTTTCCGCCCTGGACATTGTGCTGTGGGGCGTGCTGCCCTACGTCATGGTGGTGGTCCTGGTGGGCGGGCTGGTCTGGCGGTACAAGTACGACCAGTTCGGCTGGACCACCAGGTCCTCACAGCTCTACGAATCAAAACTGCTGCGGATCGCCTCGCCGCTGTTCCACTTCGGCCTGCTCGCCGTGGTCGCTGGGCATTTCTTCGGGCTGGTCATTCCGAAGTCCTGGACCGAGGCGGTGGGGATGAGCCAGGACTTCTACCACTTCAACGCCCTGTTCGTGGGCGGGATCGCGGGCATCGGGACGCTGGGCGGGATCATCCTGCTGATTTACCGGCGCCGCACCACGGGGCCGGTGTTCATGGCCACCACCAAGAACGACAAGGCCATGTACGTGGTGCTGACGGCCGCCATCGTGTTCGGTCTATGGACCACCCTGGCCAGCGTGTTCGAAGGGGAGCACGGGCACAACTACCGCGAAACCGTGGCGCCGTGGTTCCGGTCCCTGTTCATCTTCCAGCCGGACATTGCCGCCATGGCAGCGGCGCCGTTCTCCTTCCACCTGCACACGCTGGTGGGGATGGCGCTGTTCATCATCTGGCCCTTCACGCGGCTGGTCCACGCCTTCACCGCGCCGTTCCACTACCTGTTCCGCCCGTACATTGTGTACCGCTCGCGGGATCGCGACGGCGGCAGGACAGGCGGGCGCGCGGGTGCACGGCCCGGAGGCAGGGCCGGGAGCAGGGCCGGCGCCAGTGCCGTCCACAACCCCAACGCCCCCGCCGGAAAACGCGGCTGGTCGGCTGTGGGGACCGAGGACCGGGACACCCGGAACCGCTGAGGGGAGCACACCATGACTGAAGCCGCACGCCCCGCCAATCCCGTGCCGCCCACGGAAACCTCCCATCCCGGCAAGGGCCTGAACTTGGCGCTGGCCACCAGCGCGTCGGTGATGGCCTTCTGGGCGTGGAACATCGTGGCGCCCCTGGGCGCCCGCTATACCCAGGAGATGGGGCTGGACTCCACTGCCACCGCCGTCCTGGTGGCCATGCCGATCTTCGTGGGATCGCTGGGACGGATCGTGGTGGGAGCCATGACGGACCGGTTCGGCGGGCGGGTGATGTTCACGTTCGTGCTGCTGGGCAGTGTCCCGCCGGTCCTGCTGGTGGCGCTCGGCGGCAGCCTGGGTTCCTACGCGGTGGTGCTGGGCGCCGGCCTCCTGCTGGGCATCGCAGGCACCGTGTTCGCCGTCGGGATTCCCTTTGTGTCTGCCTGGTACGAGCCGTCGCGGCGCGGCTTTGCCACCGGCGTGTTTGGCGCCGGGATGGGCGGGACCGCGCTGGCGGCCTTCCTCACCCCGCGCCTGGTGACCTGGATCGGCTACCTGCCCACGCACGTGCTGATTGCCGGGCTGCTGGTGGTGATGGGGGCCGTGATCTGGTTCAACCTGAAGGAGTCGCCGGACTGGCATCGGAACACCGCGCCGGTGATCCCCAAGCTCAAGGACGCGGCCGGGCTCGCCGTCACCTGGAAGCTGTGCTTCCTCTACGCGATTGTCTTCGGCGGGTTTGTCTCCTTCGCCACCTACCTGCCCACGTACCTCCGGGACATCTACCAGTTTGATCCGACGGCGGCCGGCACCCGCACGGCCGGGTTCGCCCTGGCGGCGGTGCTGTTCAGGCCTGTCGGGGGAGTGCTGGCGGACCGGATCGGGTCCAAGCCGGTGGTCCTCTCGTCCCTGGCGGGCATCGCGGTGCTGGCGTTCGTGGTGAACCTGCGGCCCGACGGCGAGATCCCGGCGGGCCTGACCTTCGTGGCGATGGCTGCCGCGCTCGGTTTGGGTACCGGCGGCGTGTTCGCCTGGGTGGGGAGGCTCTCCCCGCAGGGGAAGGTGGGCAGCATCAGCGGCATTGTCAGCGCGGCCGGCGGGATGGGCGGCTACTTCCCGCCGCTGGTCATGGGGGCCACGTACAACGCCGAGGACAACAGCTACTTCATCGGCCTGATGCTGCTGGTGGTTACGGCCACGGCCGCCTTCGTGTTCACGCTGGTTGCCATCCGCTCGCCCAAGCAGCCCGCACCGCAAAGTGCGTTGAGGGGGACGTAGACGATGCGGCGGTCAGCGTGGCCCGGCGCGGGACTACTTCTTTCACTTTCGCTGCTCACCGCGTGCGGCGGGCCGGCCGCGGCGCCGGAAGAGACGCCGTCGGGCGCTTCTGCATCAGCGACGGCAACCCCAACAATTACGGAAACACCCTCTGCCCCAGCGACGCCGGTGCCGACAACCAGCGCCCCGGCGTCGGCCTCCTGGACCACGTACACGACGGCGGCGGGGGACCTCGCCTTCGACCTGCCGTCCACCTGGAGCATCAGGGATCCGGCTGGGGAACTGGCGGAGGGCGGCGGGGCGTTCGCGGAAGTGACCAGCGAGGACGGGCGACTGCTGGCGACGCTGCGCACCAACATGGCGACGGGTTCCACCTGCATGGAAAAGTACTCCTACTCAGTGTTGGAGTCGCAGGACCTGCCGCAGCTGGCGCAGTACGGAACGGTGCCACGGTACACGTTCGAAACCCGCGGCAACTCCACTTCCCCCGGCCCGCCGGAAACCCCCGCAGCGGCCTACGGCATCACCACCGCGCCGCTCCCGGAAGGTGACTCGGCCTGCTACATGTTCCACTTCTTCAACTGGCCGCCCAACGCCGCCACATTCGGGGCGTTCTACAACCCCGAGCTGAACCTGACACCGGGCGATCCCTCGCTGCCGTACCTGGAGAAGGCCAAGCTGTACGCGGCGACGCCGGAGTACGCGGACATCAAACGGATGATCACTTCGCTGCGGCCGGCGGGGTAGGGGCACTGGCATGGATGCTGCAATTATCGGCCTCCTTGGAGCTCTGCTCGGGGCCATCCTGACGTATGCGTTCAACCGCAAGAACGCCTTCGAGACACGGATTCATGATGCCCGAATTAATGCCTACAAGACGTTCGCGGAAGCTGCCATGGAGTATCGGCGGACTGTGATGGATGAGTGGTTCGAGGGCCATGGTATGGACCTAAAAACCGAGGACGACGACGTTCACCGAGCCCGTGGTGCGGCTTGGTCCGCCTACTATGGCGTACGCCTTCTTTCCAGCAAGAAGCAGATTGGGGACCTGGCGTACACATGCCTGCTGCATATCACTGCCCTGAAGAAACTCGACAGCCGCAGGGACCTAAACGAGCAGGGCGAACGTTGCCGGGCAGAGGTTGAAGAGTTCGTGGAGTCAGCGCGGGAGGATGTCCAGTCCCGCGGCGGCTGGAGACAATTCGTCTGAGTAGGCACCTCGTCAGGCCGCTAATTCGCGGGTCCAGTCAGGCGTCGTCGATCCAGTAGCGGCGCTTGCCGTTGCGGCTGTCTTCGTAGGCGCCACCGTTCTTTTCGATGGTGGCCCGGGAGGCGAAGTTGTCCTCATCGCAGGTGAGGAGGACCCTGGTGATTCCCAGTTCCCTGGCAATGGGCAAGGCGTGGGCCAGTGCTTTTGCGGCATGGCCGCGGCGCCGGGCTGAGGGCTTGACGCTGTAGCCGATGTGGCCACCCTCGTTGAGGAGGAAGTCCGTCAGTTCGTGCCTGATGGCCAGGGACCCAAGGAAGGTGCCACCTTCCACTACCCACAGGTAGGTGCAGGGCACATGCGCCGGATTCCGCGGGCTCTCCGGGAGGGCATCTTTGACGAGCCAGTCGACAAAGCGGCTGAACCACTGCGGATCCTTGAGCTCTTCCATCTGCCAGCCCTCTGTGCCCGCGCCGTCCTGCCGGGCGCCGTCGAATTCCGCCGCCCCTTCCAGCCAGGAGGAGTGGTAACTGACGTCCGGAGCGATGAGTCGGGCCATCACACGAGCGTAGTCGAATCATTCGCGGCACCGGTTCCTGCGCCAAGAAGCGGAACCAGATCTGCGAGGCTTTGGATCGTGCCCTCTGGTCCGCCACCGTCCCGTTTGAGGTGAATCGCCGGCAGCCCCGCGTTCCTGGCGCCTTCAACGTCAACGCGGAAGTTGTCCCCGACGTAGAGGGCATTGGCCGGAGAGATTCCGAGGCTTCTGCAGGGTTGGAGGAATGCTTCCGGAAGGGGCTTCGCGTGGCCCGTCGATTCCGAGCTGAAAATACGGTCTATCAGCGGGGTGAGGCCAATCTTGCTGATTTTCAGTGTTTGCTGGCGGTGGTTCCCGTTAGTGATGACGCCTAGTGGAAGGCCGCCGTTGCGAAGACTTTGAAGGGCGGGAACCGTGTCCTGAAATGCTGCCCAGCCTGCCTCGTAGTTTTGAAGGTAGATGTCGAAGAGTTCGTCCAACATTCTGTCCGTTGCGGGAACCTCAAGCCCAGCCAGCGGAAGGAACTGGCGGAGCCGTTCACGTCGCTGTTCCTGGAAGGACAGTTCTTTGGCCAGGAACCGGGCGTAGTTTGCTTGCTCAAGCTGGAACCACATGAGGGCCAGTTCATCGTTCTGTGGCGTTTCGAGATGTTGAAGGAAAGCATCGAGGCCTGCCCGGGCTGACGCTGCATGGTCGAACAGGGTGTTGTCCAGGTTGAAGAGGACAGCTCGAATTTCCACTCCCCAAGGCTAGCGGCGGCTGCAGCCGAGGCTGGCACCAAAACCTCGCAGGTTACCGGTGGAGGGCTTGCTCCCACGCCGACTGATGCTGCCGGACATACTGGGCAGCGCCACGCCAGTGTTCCCCGTGGCCGTTGATGTACATGTCCGCCCAAGGCTGGAATCCGGTTCCGTGGGCGGACTCCAGGAGGTTGAGCATCGCTTCCGTCCGCCGGACCATGGCGGCGGGCAACTCCGCGCGGAGAGTGTCATCGGCCTGGTAACCGTCAACAACGGCACGCAGTCTTGCGGCCGCTTCCTCCACCGGCTGTCCGTCGAACAGCATGGCAAAAGACTGCGCTGCATACGCAAGGTCCCACAGCCGTGTGCTGGGACCGGCACCGTCCCAGTCGATAAAGACCCACCGATCGCCCCTGACGAGGTTCCATGGCGCGAGGTCGTTGTGGCACATCAGGTCTCGCGCTTCAGCAGGCAGAAGCATGTTCCAGCCGCCTGGATCAGGGATCACAAAAGCTTCGCTCGCGTCATGGATCTTGCGGATCATGCGCCCGACCCGCAGCAAATCATCGCGGCCGAGAGGCAACTCCTCCAGTGCCAGGACCCCGTCCACGTACTCGAAAACATTCCTGCCGCCGTCGTCCCTTCCCAGGGGCCGGGGAACGTCGACGCCGGACGAGCGGAGCGCGCTGAGGTAGTCCTGCACAGCGGCGGAGTTCTCCAGCCAGGGTTTCCGTACGGTGTTGCCGATGCGCACAACCCTGCCCGACGCGTTGCCGCCTGTCAGTTCCTGCTCCTCCGGGACCATTCCAGCAGGCTAACGGGTGAAGCCCGACAACAAATAACTAACTCGAAACCATCACCGACAACGCCATCGAACCAGCCGCCAGCATCCTCGGCCTAGTCAACTAACGACACTGACGAATCAAGAGACCCACGGAACGGCAAAATCCCCGTTCGGGTGCATAGAGGGGCAGTCTTAAAGCGGTCTTAGCCCTGCGACTCGAATCGGAGGCTGCGAGAACCTGGAGCCGTCCGCACACCATGCCCCGACGGCTCTGAGGTGTTAGAGCTAGCACATGCTACTGGCTGTCTGCTGGATAGCGTCCTCCATCTCGGGGACGAGCGGGGGCGCGTCAGTGACGTTCAGCTCCCGGGGCGGAAGCACCGTAGCCACCGACACCTGCTGGTGCCCGTCCAAAGAGGAAACAGATTGGACACTGTACGGCCCCCCGCCCCCGGACACGACGACGTGGCGCGCACACGGGCAGATGTCGTCCCGCGGACCGATGCCACCCAACGAAAATGGATCGGCCTCAATCATGCTCTTCCACGTTTCCGCGCGGATGAGCCGGCCCGTGGTGAGCGCTGCCACGAATCTGCTGAGGTCTTCAACCGTTGAAATGACCCCGGAATCAGCCGACCCGGCAATAGCATCAACACGCGTGAAGTCGCGCCTGTTTCCGCCCTCCAGCACGTACCCATGCAGCATGGGCTCGGGCGGCTGCCCTGCCGCCGCCAAGTGAGTGTTTCCCATTCCTGCCGGCCCAAACACATCCTTGGCGAGAACCTCATCGAGGCCGCGGTTGTGTCTGCGTTCCAACAGCCAACCCAGCACTTCCCAGTCCGTTGCAGACCATGCAAAGAAGGTCACAGGCCCTGGCGGAAGGTCCACCCCCGCTGCAATCCTGAGCCGTTCTTCGAAGGTCAATACGCGCGTTTGGAGCTCGTCCAGGCTCGCGGATTCAATCAGGGGTGGAAAGTAGTCAGGGAGGCCGGAGGTACTGCCCAAAAGGTCCCGCACCGTGACCCGGTCCCACGCTGGGAAGATTGCTGTGAACTCGGGCAGATGAGCGGAGACGGGATCGTCCAAGCGCACGGAACCGGTCTCCACCAGCTTCATCACCGACACGGCCACCATGGGCGTACCCGCCCCGATGATCCACGTCTTGTCCGTGGGGACGGCCATTGTGTTGGACTCCATGTCTCTTACCCCGGTAGCCATTAGCTCTTCTTGGTCTCCGTTCCGCACGTGGAAGACCACAGCAGGCGCTCCATGGGTGGCCGCGTCGGCGGCAAAAGCTTCCAGCGCCACGGCCAGCTTTACAGCCGGGGTGGTGGCTGTTTCGTCGGGGGTGCCGAACGTGCAGCCGGAAAGCACAATAGCTACAGCCACCACCGCAGCGTGCCTGTTCATCACGGAACCGGCCCCATCGGATTACCCGGCCGGTCTCCAGCCTCCAGATGCCCCGTCCATCCCTGGCTGCGGCGACCGTACTTTCCACACCTAGTGCAACGCCGACGGAAGCCGCCGTCGGGCGTCCTTTCCACCACCCAGTGGTGCCCGACATTGAGCCTGCACATCAGGGCCCGGATCATGATCACTCCTCTCCGAGAACGAGTCGCCCAGCCCACTTCCAATTATGTTCCCGAAACTTGTCGCTGGGTCCTTCGGGAACCGAGCACTTTGACTGCTTGCTCGACCGGAATTTACTCGCTTCCCTTCGGTGGAACGGTGGGGATTCAGCTCGGAACAGCTGCACGAACAGAGTGCCAGTGCCGGCGCGGCCAGTGCGCTGAGGAAGGACCTGAGTGACGATCGCATGGCGCCGCTTGGGGAGAAGCAAAATCCTCGGGGACGTGCCGCCAGCGCGCGGCCCCGGTCAAGGGTCGCCCGGCGCAGGAGTACCAGCCACGTATGTCTAGGAGCGGTGTGCCACGGGGCCGCGGAATATCTCACTCGGCCGGCGGCTTGTCGCTAGAGGACTTGGCGCGCGACCGTGCGCGGGCGTGAGCAGCAGGCGTGAGAAGGAGAAGCATGACGATTGAGGCAGGAACAACAGCGGGCACCGGGCGTACAGCTCTTGTAGTGGGGGCGACCGGCATCGCTGGGTCCGCCCTCGTCGATACACTGTCAGGCCAGGGGTGGACCGTGCTCGCCCTCTCCCGGAAGCCAGGGGCAGAGAGGCCCGGGGTCCGGTGGCTTTCAGCAGACCTGACCTCGGCTGCATCGCTGGCCGCCGTGCTCGGTCCGGAGAACCTCTCGCATGTCTTCTTCACGGCGTGGTCGCGGCGGGACACGGAGGAGGAAAACATTGCGGTCAATGCCGCCATGGTGCGGGACCTCCTGGCTGCGCTTCGCGGCAAGGACGTGGCCCACGTTGCACTGATGACGGGCCTCAAGCACTACCTCGGACCCTTCGAGGCGTACGCCGCCGGGGAAATGCCGGACACGCCCTTCCACGAGGAGGAACCGCGCCTTCCCGTGCGGAACTTCTACTACGCCCAGGAGGACGAGCTCTGGGCCGCCGCGGCCGGGCAGGGGTTCACCTGGTCCGTGCACCGCGCGCACACGGTGATCGGGCACGCCGTCGGAAACGCCATGAACATGGGCCTCACGCTCGCCGCCCAGGCCACCCTTTGCCGCGAGAGCGGGGAGCCGTTCGTCTTCCCGGGCTCCGAAACACAGTGGAACGGCCTGACGGACATGACGGACGCGGGCCTGCTCGCCGAACACATGCTGTGGGCCTCCACCACACCCGCCGCCGCGAACGAGGCCTTCAACATCGTCAACGGCGACGTGTTCCGCTGGCGCTGGATGTGGCCGAAGCTCGCGGCCTACTTCGGTGTGGACTGGGAGGGGTACAAGGGAATGCCCCGGCCCCTCGAGCAGTCAATGGCAGGCAGGGAGGACCAGTGGCAGGACATCGCCGCGCGCCACAACCTCAGCGAACCCGACCTGAACCGCCTGGCATCCTGGTGGCACACGGACGGCGACCTGGGGCGCGGCATTGAGGTTATAACTGACATGGGCAAGAGTCGGGACGCGGGGTTCACCGGGTACCGGCGGACGCTCGACGCCTTTACTGCGCTCTTCGACCGTTATAAGGCCGAGAACCTGATTCCCTGAGCAGTTTTGCCCGTGCTCCGTGCCCGGCCGGCCCTTATCCGGCCAGGGCCTTCCGGACAGTGGCTGCCAACGCGCTGCGGTGTTCGTCCAGCCAAGCGATCCGCTGGTCTTCCAGCCGGATCTTCATGTAGTCATTGGCGGAGAGGTTTTCGCCGTGCCGTGACCGGCTGAGCCGCCCCAGGCCGCGCTTCAGCCGTTTGGCCTCCAGCAGCAGCGGCAGGGCCTCGATCTCCGCCTCCGTAGGCTGCAAGTCCCCGTTGTATGCGGCCAGCAGTTCAGCGACCCGGCTCAGGTCGAGGGCGACCTTGTTGTCGGCTTCGCCTGGACCGGTGTAGACCTTGCCGACGTCGTGCACGGCGACGGCAAGGTCCAGGACGCGCACGTCCGCGTGCGCACTGTCGAAATCCAGGACGCCCGCCACCTCGCTGCCGTTGAATACCAGGCTGCCGCGCCGGGCCCCGCCGTGGACCACCACCCGGGGCAGGTGCGGCAGGACTTCGGATAATTGCGCGACCAGGTGCGCGGTCCGGTTTCTCAGGTCAGGATCCACCCCGTCGTCCTTTGCCCGGGTGCGCAACTCAACCAGGACGGCGGGTTCGGTCACTGCCGCCGGAAGGTCGGCCACTGTCTGGTGGTACCTTGCGAGTGTCCGTCCCATGGCCCGAACGTGCGCCGCCGATGCATCGTTGAACGGTGTCCCTTCAACTCCCCGCGTGGCGATCCATAACCGGCCGTCCAGCTCGGCGTGGTTGCTGCCGGAGCTGGCGGGGACCACCTCCGGTGCGGGGAACCCCCGGTCCCGCAGCAGCCGCATCAGGCGGAGCTGGCCGGTGAGTTCCGCCTGCGGTTTGGACCGGTACGAGCGGCGCAGGTAGTGGACGCCTTCACCGGCAGCAACGCGCAGGTGCTCATTTTTGCCGCCCGGCACGGGGGCAACTGAGTTCCAGCCGCCCAGCGGCCACAGATTCGCGAGATCGGACAGCGGGAGCTCAACCCCCGCACGGTCCAGCAGGACGCCCATGGTTGACGTCATGCGCCTGCCCGTCCCTCTGCCACCCTGTAGAACTCCTCCCGGTAGTGCCGGAATACATCGTTTCCGCCGTCCCGCCAGTCGGCGTCCCCGCCTTTCACCTCGCGGTTGAGGCTGTGGAATGCATACCGCGCCCAGTGAAACCGCAGGTTCCGCAGGCGCTCAGCGCCGGCTGCCTCCCGGTACGCACCGAGGAAAGCGTTGCACGGCTGGTCGGCCCGGGAAATGTCGCCAGTGGCTGAGTAAACGCCTTGGCGCAACCGGTGGAGGAACTCGGCCACATCCCGGGCGGGGTCCGCAGGGGCACTGCGGTCGAGGTCGATCACCGTGACGGTTTCCCCTGCAAGGAAGACGTGGATTGGCCGGTACTGCCCGTGGCTCTGGGCAACGACGCCGTCCACGGTGTCATGGGTGAGTTGGTCCAACCGTTCGAGCATGCCCAGCGCCACCTCGGCGTAGCCAGGATGGTCAGCCACCGCTTTGACAAGGCGTTTTGCCAGGCTGGTCAGTTCCCCTGTCACCAGAAGGGAGTGCGGGGCCCCGATCCGGAGATCCACCTTGTGCAGGCGGGCCAGCCATGATCCGGCCCGGACGCAGCCCTCACTAAGTTCAGCGCCGTCGTCGAACATTTCCGACAGTGCCCGGCCCGGGGCTTCCCGGCACAGCAGGACCTTTTCGTCCCCGTACCACGCCAGCGGCTCAACAGCCTGGAACGGGGAACCTGCCCCCAGCCCGGCATTGCGCAGGGCCTGCAGTTTTGCGTGCACGGCCGGGCCATCCTCGAAGGGGAACAGCTTGGCGAAGACAGGGGGACCGCCGTCGAGGTTGATCTTTACGGTGGCGGCCCCCGATCCATCCAGCTGAATCACTTGTGTTGTCCACGCGCCTCCGTCCGAGGCGCCGGCACCCGCAGGACTCACGTGTGGGCGGACGTAACGGTTGAGAAACTCAGGGGCACAGACCCGTTCGGCACGGTTCACCTGCTGCTCCTGGATATGGCGGTGCTGGGACCGGATTTGGGTGCGGGTCATGCGTCCTCCGTTGCTGGGAAGGGGTTATGGGTAATCCAGCGCACTCGCGTGCACTCGCGGTTCAGCAGCAGCGAAAAACTGTGGGCGTCCTTGGACTGCCGGGGTGTTATCGCTTGCTTGGTCAGCAGGTTCTGGCATTTTTTGGCGACCACAATCAGCCGCTGGGCCTGGAAGGCCTCCGGCAGGGCCGCCAGGTCCGCGTCCCCCAAGGGGGCCTGGCTGCGGTAGTGGCGGAGAAAAGCCCGGCCAAGACCTGCATTGACGGAGGGGCCGCTGGGGCGGATCGGGCCTTCCCGGCAGAAAGACCTCAACGCATAGGCCAGGTCCAGGGCCAGAAGATCGTGGGCCGCTCGGTCGAAGTCGAGCACCCCGGTCAGCTGGTGCCCGTCCACCAGCACAGCCGACTGGCCGTAGGAGCCGTGAATCACCAGGGAGCGCAGTTCCTTCTGCCGCTGCCCGAGCCCGACATTCAATTGCTCCATCCGTTCGCCCAGATACCGGGCGTCTTCGGTCAGTTGCGCTGCCGCATGCGGGGACAGCAGCGGCAGGACGACGTTGACCGCGGCGTAGAGGTTTTCCTGCCCGAGCTGTCCCAGCGCTGCCAGGCCCGATGACCGGTTCGGCTCTCCGGCCGGCGTCAGCTCCGAGACAATGGAGTGGTAGCGGCCCAGTCCCCTGGCGGCCAACTCCAGCTGGGCCGGGTCGCCGGGATCATAGGCGCTTCCAGGAAGCAGGCCCATCACCATGTGCAAGACGCCTTGGACCTCGGCATAAATGGCGCCGTCCTGCGTCCGCTGGATGGGCGGGGCAGGATATCCGTGCCCGCGCAGATGCTCAATGAGGGCGAACTCGAACCGTGCCCCTGCCACGGTCTTCAGGTTGTGTGAGCGGCGCAGTACCATCTCACCGGCATCCGTTTGGACGAACCAGCTGATGTTCGATGAGCCTTTGTCGGTTCGGCGCCAGGAGTGCCAGCGGCCGAAGTTGTAAGCGTCCCGCAGCAGTGGGAACAGCGCGGCCTCATCGACGGTGGTGGCCGGCAGCCGGCCGCCCCGGCGGGCCACGGAACTCTGCAGCAGCACGTGCTCTGCCGGGTCGGTTGAGGGATCCTTGACGCCGGACAGGACCCCGCCGTCGGCGACGCCAACCGTCAGGGCAGCGGGGTCCGGCTGGAAACTGGGCTCAATCATTGTCGGCTTCCTCTCGGGTGGGTGGCGTGGTCAGCGTCGAGTTTGGACTGCCGTGAGGGATGGTGCCCATTGCCGTGGGTGGTGCCGTTCCACGTGGGAGGCAAGCCGGTGATGCCCTGCAGACGGCACATCTCGGCGTAGAGGCCCCCGCCGGTGATGAGCCGGTGGTGTGTGCCGCGTTCCACTACCCGGCCCGCGTCAAGGACGACGATCTGGTCCGCTGCCATGGCCGCCGCCATGCGATGGGTGATTATCACTGTGGTCCGCCCGGACGCCACCTGCCGGAGGGCCTCCAGCAGCGCGTGCTCGGACTGGGCGTCCAGGCCCGTGGTCGGTTCGTCGAGCACCAGGACCGGGCAGCCCTGCAGCAATCCGCGCGCCAGCGCCAACCGTTGTTTCTGGCCCCCGGACAGCGTTGCCCCGCGCTCAGCCAGCACGGTGTCGTAACCGCGGGGCAGCGCCTGCACGAAGGCGTGGGCCTGGGCCGCGCGGGCTGCGTCCTGGACCTCTTCCAGCGAGGCATCCGGGCGGCCGTAGGCAATGTTCTCCCGTACGGATGCCCGGAACAGCACGGCGTCCTGGGTAACCAGCCCCACCTGGGCGTGCAGGCTCGCGCCGGTCAGGTCGCGCAGGTCCGTGCCGTCCAGAAGGACCCGGCCGCTGGTGGGGTCCTGCAGCCGGCACATAAGGGCAGCGATTGTGGACTTCCCGGCCCCGGTGGGTCCGACGACTGCCAGGGTGCTGCCCACCGGGACGGTGAGGTCCACGTCCCGCAGGACGGGGCGGTCCTGGGTGTAGGCAAATCCAACACCGTCCAGGCTCAGCTGCTTCCGGGGCGGGCCGGCGGGACGGGCACCGGGCTTGTCCTGGATGTCAGGGCTGCGCCGGAGTGTGTCCGCGATGCGCGCCGCGCGCACCCCGGCGCGAGTCAGCTGGGCGGGCAGTTTGGACAACGCCCGTGTTGGGCCGAAGAAATCCCGCAGGTACGAGGTGAAGATGATCAGGTCCCCCGGTGTAAGCGCCCCTTCCAGCACACGCTGGGCTCCAAGCCAGATCAGGCCTGTGGTGGCAACTGCAACAACAGCGTCGACGGCGGCGCCAAACGCGGCGCTGGTGCGCGCCGAGCGCAGCACGGCAGCGACTGAGGCGTCGGAGTGGCGGCGGAAGCGCTTGGACTCGTCCTCTTCCCGTCCTGTGGCCTTGACCAGCTTGATCGCCACCAGCGACTCCTGGGCAACCGCCGCCAGATCGCCCTCGCTGTTGCGCGCGCTTTGCTCCACTGTGCGGATGCGGGCCCGAAAGCCGGACACCGTGAGCAGCAACAGTGGCAGCACCAACAGCAGTGCCAGGCTGAGTTGCCAGTCCAGGATCAGCAGCACCCCTGCCATGCCGGCCAGTGTGAGCACGTGCGTTGAGGCGTCAACGAATGTCACGGTAAGCAGCGCCCGCACCTTGTCGACGTCCCCTGTCAGGCGGGTGGTCAGTTCACCTGTGGGTGTGCCTTCGTGGTAGGCAAGCGGCAGCCGCTGCAGGTGGTCATAGAGCCTGGTGCGGATTGATGCCGCGACGCGTTCGCCCACCACGGTCATGATGTAGCTCCGGGCTGCGCCGACCAGGGAGTCCAGGACGGTGATGGCGGCCAGCGCCACGACGACCAGGACCAGGATGTACTGGATGTCCTGGCTGGTGGGGTTCCCGCTGGGCAGCAGCACTTCGTCGAAGAGATACTTCAGCGGCCACGGCTTGAGCAGCGCGATGCCCGTCCCGGCGACCGCGAGCAGCGCGGCCAGCAGGCAGCCTGGCCATTGCGGGCGCAAAAACGGTCCGAAGATGCGCAGGATCATGCGGGCCTGCATGACCGGAATCGAAGAACCGGGCGGGTGCGCCGCCGCGGCAGCGGCGGAAGTCTGGCGCCTGCCGGTCCGTCTCACCGGTACCTCCCTCCCGCGGCGGAGCTGACGGCCCCTTCCCAGGCGTCCAGCCAGTCAGGGACGAACGAGGAGTCCGGGACCGGGCGTACCACGAGTCGGTAGAAAAGGACCTCGGCGAAGGTGCGGGCAACATAGGCCGGGACGGATCGGACTCCGCCTTCATCGCCGCCGGCAGCCGAGTATCCTTCCAGGAATCTGTCCACCCATGGCACGGCGGCCGTCAGGTTTCCGTGCCGGGAGGCGCCCATGGTCAGGGTCTGGCCGATGAAATGGCCGAGGTCCCGCCCGGCAGGGGCCCACGCGGCCCGGTCGAAGTCGATAACCACAAGACGGGACCGGTCCAAGTGGATGTTCTTGGGTTGGAAGTCGCCGTGCGTGAGCACACGGGCCCCGTCAGTCCTTGCCAGTTCCCCAAGGGTGGCCGCGGTGAGCTCGGCAATTCGGGCAGCGGCCTGGGGCAGGACCACGGCCAGCGCCTCGGCATACTGGGCCAGCTTGAGCTGCTCAAAGTCTGCCGCCAGATCGGGCGCCTGAACGCCCCTGGCATGGTGCAGGCGGGCCAGCCAGCGCCCCGCCCGCCCGGCTTCGGGTGCCGCGGCTGCTGGCTCGCCGTCCAGGAGCGAATGCAGCGTGGTTCCCGGGGCCTCCTCCTGCGCGAGAAGCTGGCGGTACGGGTCATAACCGTATGGTGCAGGGACGCTGAGCTCCGGGTCATCGAAGCCGGCCAGGCGCAGGCTCCTGAGCAGCCGCCATGCCTGCTCGCCGCCGCCGGCACGGTAGCCCTTGCCGATTACTGCCAACAGGGTGGAGGCGCCGGACCCGGAGTCAAGGGCGACGGTCCACCGGACGACGGGCCGGCTGCGGGAGGCGTGCACAACCGAGCGTGTGAGCACCTGCACCCGTGCCGGAGGCAGGGCATCCAGTGGTGGCGGCGAAGCTAGCAGAGCCTGGGCAATCGCGTGCCTCTGCGCCCGTGCATCAGGGTCAGGGTTTGGTGCACTCACGCCCCGTCTCCCGTCAGCTCGCGTGCAGCCAGGGTGACGAGCCGTTCCCGGGCCGACCTTACTGTCCTTTGGGCGAGCTCCTCGTCGACCTCGCCGAGACCGATGAGCAGGTGGAAGGACCTTGCTTGCGCGCGCAGGCTGATGAGGACGCCGTGCCCCTGTACCTGTGCCTCCGGGCCGCACCAGGCGCTGTCTTCGTCGTCGGCCAGCGCTATCCATACTTGTGTTGCCCGGCTGGAGGCGCCCTGCCAACTGGTTCCTCCCATGCGGTGCAGCTCTGCCATGCCGTGGCGGAGCAACCGGTAGTAGTCCGGCGACAGGCACGTATGAACGGTGACCCCGTCCGCGCCCGGGGGCAGGTCGTAGGCCACCAGCAGGGCGGCGGCAGTGTCATCAAGGACCACCCTTTTGCACAACCCGAAGAGAGGGCTGTCCTCCTGCACGTTCCTGAGCTCCGAAACGATTACTCCGTCCAACCAGTGGATGCTGGCTTCGTATCGGTCGTGCAGTCCTCCGCCATCGGCGAGGGCACCGGGGTGGTTGGCCGGGACGTCCATAAAGCCGTTCAGCCCCTCCTGGCGGTTCCAGTCGTCGGTAGGGTTGCCGATTACCAAAACGCCCCCGTTTGCTCCCCGGTACGCCAGATAGACCAGCCGGCCGCCGTGATCCGGCGCGAGCACCGCGAACAGGTGCTCGCTTCGCATCACCAGCTCGTCGGTGCCGTCGTCGTCAATGTCAGCCATTTCGGCTTCCAGCGGGCGGGCCTCCCGGCCGAACCAGACGGCGGCGGCGGCCAGCACGAAGGCGGCTCGCCCGTGGCTCGCCACAGCCTTGGCCCAGGCGGCCGGCCGCCGGTCGGGCTGGTCAGTGTCGTGCCATGCCGTCTCATATCCGGAAGCAAGCACATGCTTCCAGGCGAGCGCCGTCAGCCGCGGTTCTGCGTCCGCCCGCTCGGCGTCTGCCACAACACGGCGGGCGCGGGCGAGGTGCTCCTGATAAGGGGCCCATGCTTCGTCGTTGCCCCAGCCGCTGTAGTCTTCTCCCGCGTGCCAGTCCTTGGCCAGTTCCACGAAGGTTCCGCGTTCCACGACCCGGACACCGGGGCTCCTGCGGCGCTGGTGAAGCCACGATAAGAGGTCCACAGGTAATAGCTTGGGCTGGGTGGCCAGCCAGCGCAGGAACTCCTCATACCGGCCGAGGGCACTGGGGTGCCACGGCCCCACTCCCGCACTCTTTTCCATGTCGTCCGCGTAGACCAGGATGCTGTCGTCACCGGGAGCCGTTGGAAGCTCGGCCGCCCGGGACAGGCTACGCCAGTGGCTCCTGTTTTCCGGAGGGATCCAGTAGCGCAGGCGGGTGGACATCGGCACAACCTGCAGGCCCTTGCCGCCCTTGATGCGGTAGGGGCGGAGGGCATCCGAAGGAGGAGGGCTGGCCGGGTCAGCCCCGTCAAATTCAAGCCTGTCGCTGACTCCGTCTCCACCATCGGAGGGATACAACAGCCGGTCATCGAGCAGGACGTATCGATATCCGCCATTTGGCAGCCGCGGGTCGGTCAGGACCTTGGCAAGGCGGTCCGTGTCCCACACGCGTTCAGGGACCCAGCAGATCTCCAGATCGCCCGGATCGCACCCAAGGTGGTGCCGGTAGAGCCAAAACAACTCCTGCAGTTGCCGCCGGTTGAATTCCCTGTCGAAGGAGGTGAGGATGTTTTCGGAATACGTGCCGCCCGTGAGTGAGAGCAGGCCGACGTCGCGGAGCCGGCGGACTTCCGCAAGGAACCAGGGGTGCTGCCAGGCTGCGGCTTCGACCAGCGTCCCGGACAAGTGGAGGTTGAGCGGGACGCGGTACTTCTCGTGCAGCCGCAGCAGCGCACTGTACCCCCTGATGAGCGAGGTCAGGCCCTCCCGGTCCTGGTAGCCGTCTGTGATCAGGAACTGATTGGCATGATGGACGAGCGCCAAGGGAAGCGGAGCCGGACCCGGCCTCGACCGTAGTCCCGGCCGGCTGGTCTGTTCGGTTCTCCGGCTGACCTCCACGGTGCTGCGTGAGTGCAGAGCCTCCTGGTACAAAACCACATACTCACGTGCAGGCTCCCGCCAGGAGAAGTCTGCCATCATTGCCCGCCGCCGCAGACGGTTCCATTCAGGCCCCCGCGAGTAGACTGCCAGTGCGTTGTCCACCGCCGACAGCATGGACGCGACGCGGCGTTGCACGAAGACGAACCCCAGGCCTTCGGCTGGATCCTCGGCGTAATCCGTCACGGTGTCGGCGAGGCCGCCGGTGTGACGCACGATGGGGATGGTCCCGTATCTCATGGCGATCAGCGGCGTCAGCCCGCACGGCTCGAAAACGGACGGCGCAAGGAAGAAGTCACTGCCGGCGTAGACCTGCCGTGCCAGTGACTCACTCGACGTGGGATGGTAGCTCACGCTTCCGGGGTAACGCCGCGTGGCCGACTGCAGCTGGCGCCGGTACCGGGCTGCCCCCTCACCCAGCACCACCACCTGGGTTCCCCGGCTGACGAACTGCTCCAAAGCGGACGTCAGCAGGCCGACCCCCTTCTGGGACACCAGCCGGGCGACCATGCCGAAGACCGGCCGGTCCGGGGCGGGCTCCAGGTTGCTCAGGTTCTGCAAGACCTTCTTGTTCGCGCCCTTGCCTGCGATGAAGTCCCCGTTGTAGCGGGTGTCGATCCACGGGTCCCGCCCGGGGCTGAACTCCTCGTAGTCGACGCCATTAAGGATGCCGCGGGCGTCTTCCCTGCGGGCACGCAGCAGCCCGTCCATGCCCGCTCCCTGGGCCGGGGTCAGGATTTCCTCCATGTAGCGGGGACTGACGGTGTTTATCCGGTCTGCAAAAGTGATGCCCCGTTCCAGCATGCTTCCGCCCGGCGGCAGTCCTATCAGCTGGTCGGTTGCCGCGCCCACCGGCCCCTGATAGGTGATGTTGTGGATGGTGAAGACGATCCCGGTTCTCGCTAATGCCTGCCTGTGCGGTCCCTGCCGGGCTTCCTGTGCCACGAGACCGCAATGCCAGTCGTTGCAGTGAATGATGTCCGGACGCCACTCCTCCTGGGCGGCCAATGCGGTAACTGCCTTGGAGAACAGCACAAACGGCATGACATCGCCGTCCTGGTAGCTGTACGGCAACTTCCGGTCGAACCACCCCGGAGCGTCAAGCGCAAGGACCTTCACGGCGCCCAAGGACGGGAGACGGCGAACAGTGATCTGCTCGGCGATCGGACCGAGCGGGACATCGATCGTCAGGACCGGGCTGCCTGCGAGGCCCCTGTAGGCCGGGATCACCAGACGGACGTCAAAGCCCAGCTCGGACAGTCGTTTCGGCAGGGCACTGCTGACATCAGCCAGTCCGCCCACCTTCATGAACGGGTAGGCCTCGGCGCTGGCGAACAGCACCCGCCGCAGCGGAAGGGCCGGGGCAGTGAGAGCGACCTCCGGCGGTTCCACCTTGCGGAGGACCCCGTCCGTGGCCCCATTGAAGGGGACAGGCGGATCAGTAGACATCGCGCTCGCATCCTGGGTGCAGGATCACCCCGGCTATTCCGGTGCAGTTCGTCGTCGAACCGATGTCAGGGTCTAGGGGGTGGAACCCGGTCATGATCTCCGTGCCCATCATTGATCGGAACGGCTCCACCGCCAGTTCCGATTACTGAGACGCCTTCTTCAGGCTCACGGGGTGCCACGGATGTAGGAGAACGCCGAGTTGCCACCCTCAATCCGGCACGCCCCCGGCATCGGCGGGGACGGAAGCGGCCGCGTAAGAGTTGAGTCACGCGGCCGGACACGACTTGCCTTCTACGAATTTCCCATCGTGGACAAGCGAAACCACGCCCATTCTGGCATAGGGAACTCCGTGTCCTCTACGGGCAACAGCCCCCAATAATGCCGGAAACCCACCCCTCTTTAACGGGCAGTATCCCCTCGTGCAGGGCAATAACCCCCTTTATGCCTGGCAACCACCCTACTTCCGACGGCATGAGAGCAGTCCGGGCCGGCTGCAAACGCAACCGGGCCGCACGCCTGTATCAGTAAAGGGGGTTCAGTTCACGTGCATCACTTGAGGTCGAAGCGGTCCAGTTCCATGACCTTCACCCAGGCCGCCACGAAGTCGTTGACGAACTTTTCCTTGCCGTCCCCGCTCGCATAGACCTCGGACAGTGCCCGGAGCTGGGAGTTGGAGCCGAACACCAGGTCCACCGGGGTGGCGGTCCACTTCAGCTCGCCGGTGGCGACGTCCGTGATCTCGTAGACGTTCTCCTCGTTCTCGGACGCCTTCCACTTGGTGCCGGGGGAGAGCAGGTTGACGAAGAAGTCGTTTGTCAGGACCCCGGGCTGGTTGGTGAGGACGCCGTGCTTCGAGCCGCCGGTGTTGGTGCCAAGGGCGCGCATGCCACCCACCAGCGCCGTCATCTCGGGCGCGGACAGGTCCAGCAGGTACGCCTTGTCCAGCAGGAGGGTCTCCGGCTGGAGCTTCTCGCCGGGGCGCACGTAGTTGCGGAACCCGTCTGCCCGCGGCTTCAGGTATTGGAACTGCTCGACGTCGGTCTGTTCCTGGGCGGCATCGGTGCGTCCCGGACGGAACGGCACGATGACGGGGAAGCCGGCGTCGCCCGCTGCCTTCTCCACCGCGGCGCAGCCGCCGAGGACGATCAGGTCGGCCAGCGAGACCTTCTTGCCCCCGGCCTGGGCGGCGTTGAACTCCTGCTGCACGCGCTCGATGGCCTGCAGCGCCGTCGAAAGCTGCTCAGGCTCGTTGACCTCCCAGCCGCGCTGGGGCTCCAGCCTGATCCGCGCGCCGTTGGCGCCGCCGCGCCGGTCGGTCTTGCGGAAGGTGGAGGCAGCGGCCCACGCCGTGCCGGCAAGCTGCGAGACGGACAGGCCCGAGTTCAGGAGCGACGCCTTGAGCGAGGCGATGTCCTGCTCGCCGATCAGTTCGTGGTCGACGGCGGGAACGGGATCCTGCCAGAGCTGGGCTTCCGGGACCCACGGCCCGAGCATGTGCGGGCCGACCGGTCCCATGTCGCGGTGCAGCAGCTTGTACCAGGCCTTGGCGAAGGCGAGCTGGAACTCGTCCGGGTTCTTCAGGAAGCGCTGCCCGATTTCCTCATAGACAGGGTCGAAGCGCAGCGACAGGTCGGTGGTCAGCATGGTGGGCCGGTGCTTTTTGTTGGGATCGTGCGCGTCCGGGATGATCTCCGGAGCCTCCTTGGCCACCCACTGGTGGGCGCCGGCGGGGCTCTTGACCAGCTCCCACTCGTACTCGAACAGGATCTCCAGGAAGCGGTTGCTCCACTGGGTGGGCTTGTCGGTCCAGGTGACCTCGAGGCCGGAGGTGATCGTGTCCGCGCCCTTGCCGCTGCCGTAGGTGCTGAGCCAGCCGAGGCCCTGGGCTTCAAGGTCGGCGCCTTCCGGCTCTGGGCCGACGTGCGCATCGGCGTCGCCTGCGCCGTGGGTCTTGCCGAAGGTGTGGCCGCCAGCGATCAGCGCGAACGTCTCTTCATCGTTCATGGCCATCCGCTTGAACGTCTCGCGGATGAACGCTGCCGCGAGCTTGGGATCGGGGTTGCCCATGGGGCCCTCGGGGTTGACGTAGATGAGGCCCATTTCCGTGGAACCGACTTCTTCCGACATCTGGCCTTCGCCGATGTAGCGTTCGTCGCCCAGCCAGGTGTCCTCAGGGCCCCAGAATATCTCTTCGGGCTCCCACACGTCCTCACGCCCGAAGGCGAAACCGAAGGTTTTGAAGCCCATGGACTCGAGCGCTACGTTGCCGGCGAGGACCAGCAGGTCCGCCCAGGAAAGCTTCTGGCCGTATTTCTGCTTGACCGGCCACAGCAGGCGGCGGGCCTTGTCCAGGTTGGCGTTGTCCGGCCAGCTGTTGAGCGGCGCGAACCGCTGGCTGCCGTCGCCGGCGCCGCCGCGGCCATCATGGACGCGGTAGGTGCCGGCCGCGTGCCAGCTCAAGCGGATCATCAGGCCGCCGTAATGGCCGAAGTCCGCGGGCCACCAGTCCTGGGAGGTGGTGAGGACCTCGGTGATGTCCTGCTTCAGTGCCTCGACGTCGAGCTTCTGGAACTCCTCGCGGTAGCTGAAGTCGGGGCCGAGCGGGTTGCCCTTGGGGTGGTTGGCGTGAAGCACCGAGAGGTCCAGCTGGTTGGGCCACCAGTCCGCGACGGTGCGCGGCCGGTGCCCCTTGGGCTGGGGTGAGTCAATGGCCGGGTTTTCGCTCTCGCTGCCATGCGAGGTCACGCTGCCGTGGTCCACCGGGCATCCGCCCCCGACCTTGCTGTCCAGGCCTTGGGCACTTCCGGGAGTGGGGATTGGAGGGTGTTCCGGACGATCGGTCATGTGCTTCCTTCCATCGGGCCGAGGCCGTGGAGCGGACTCGGGCGGCCGGTTCAACCTTCCCATTTGAACATGGACGGAGCGCATGGGGGAGGGGCCGTCCGCGATGAGAGAACAGGCCCGATTGCCACGGCATCCGGCCGTCCCAGCCTCTGAGGGGTCGGTCCTGCCTAGTGCGCCGCGCCCAGCTCGATCAGCAGGACACCGCCAATGATGAGGCCGAGCCCCAACATCATGACGGGGGTGATTGCCTCCTTGAAGAAGACGCGGCTGGCCAGGGCGGTCAGTGCGACGCCGGCGGCGGCCCAGATCCCGTAGGCAACGCCGAGGTTCATGCCCTGCTCCAGCGTCAGCGTGAGGAGGGTGAAGGCAAGGAAGTATCCGACGGCGACAGGAACGTACCAGCGCCGCTTTCCGGTGGACGCGACCCGCAGGAGCAGGGTGGCGGTCACCTCGGTGAGGATTGCTGCCGACAGCAGCAGCCACATCACGAGAGGACCATTTCTTCTGCGGGTTCTTCCGCGGGCTCCTTGTGCGACCCGAGTTCCACGCAGAGGACTCCGCCAATGACCATGGCCACGCCGACCATCATTACCGGCGTCAGCGCTTCGCCGAAAAGGACGGCGGCCAGCAGTACGGTGAGGGTCACACCCAGCGCAGCCCAGATGCCGTAGGCAACGCCGAGGCCAAGGCCCTTCCGGAGGACTCCTGCGAGGAAAGCGAAGGAAGCGGAATATCCGAGGACCACCACAATGAAGAAGGCAGGATTATCAAGGGCCGCTTTCAAGGAGAGGGACGCCGTCACCTCGCTCAGGATCGCGCCGGCCAGAAGAATCCACTTCATGTATTCAATCCTTGAAATTCGGTGGGGGCTTGGTCCCCGTGGGTGCAACGGCCTAAGTGCTGCTGGTGTTCCCGGGCTTCCCGCCGGTGCTGTCAGGTGGGAAGCCCGGGCCGCCGGTTAGGCCTGCGGGACCAGCTCCAGACCGGCCACAGCAGAACTGCCGAGGTCGCTCCTAGGAATGGGCTGCTGCGCAGCCAGGGCACTAATCCAGCTGTCAGTATCCGCTACGGCTGCCCAGTTCGAGTTCAGCAGTGCGAGCAGCGTGGTGTGCACGGTCTTCGCATCGGCGGAACCCGCGTGGTTGGCGAGGTTGATGGCGCCGGTGGCGTCTGAGAGGACTTCGGTGGTGAAGCCCAGGAACTCTGCCTCCACGGCGGAGGCGAGCACGCAGTTGTTGGTCATGTAGCCCACCAAGGTGACCGTGTCGACGTCGTGCTTCCGCAGCCATTCGGCGAGGTCCGTACCTGCGTAGACGGAGCCGTACTGCTTGACCAGCTGCTTCCATTCACCGGTTTTGCGGCCTTCAATTTCGGGGTGCAGCTCGAACCCGGGTGTGCCCGGTGCAAACACTGGGGCCCCAACGCCCGCGGAGTGCTGGATGACGGCAACCGGAATGCCTGCGGCGGTGGCGGCGTCAATTGCCCTGGCAATCGTGGGCAGGGACTCCTGGTGCGGCGGGTACTGGATCTCGAGGGGTCCGCTGAAGTACTGCTGCTGCACGTCGATGAGGACGAGGGCGCGGCGGGGGGTGCTCATATCTTTGTTCTCCCTGGGGTTTTCTCTCGGCTGCCTGCTGGCAACTTTTCCAGTCTTCCCGTCGCGGGCGCAGGCCAACAGTGGCACGAAGGCAGATATACGATGGATTCGGGCCAAGCTGTTGGGAAGGGGACGGGATGAAGATTGCGGTCTATGCGTTCGATGGGGCAACGATGTTCCATCTCGCCGTTCCGCAGATGGTTTTTGACGAGGTTGCCCGCCAGGGCCTTGCCGGCTGGAAGACGGTTCTGTTCTCTGACCAGGCAGGTGAGGTTACCACCGCTGAGGGCTACCGGCTGGGCGAGGTGGAAGGACCGGAGGACGCGGAGGCGGCGGACGTGGTGGTGGTGCCTTCATGGTTCGACGACGGGCGCGTCCCCAGTGATTCGCTGCGGCAGGTGCTCCAAGGCGCGCACGGGCGTGGTGCACCTGTTTTGGGGTTGTGCCTTGGCGCGATTCCCGTCGCCGACGCCGGCTTGCTTGCGGGACGGAGGGCCGTGACGCACTGGCAGGCGTTCGATTCCCTTGCTGCGCGGCATCCGGATGTTCCCCTTGACCAGTCCGTGCTTTATATCGACCACGGCGACGTGCTCACCTCTGCCGGTACCGCCTCCGCGCTGGATGCTTGCCTGCACCTCGTGCGCGCACGGCTCGGCGCCGAGGCGGCGAACCAGGTGGCACGCAGCCTGGTCATTGCACCGCACCGGGAGGGCGGGCAGGCACAGTACATCGAGCGCCCGGTGCCTGAACGCGCCACGGATGACCCGATCTCACGCCTTCTCGAATGGGCTCTAAGCCGCCTGGGTGAACCCCTAACCGTCGACCTGCTGGCGGCGCAGGCTCACCTGAGCCGCCGCACCTTTGTCCGCGCCTTCCGGGCCGCAACAGGAACGACGCCGGCCGCCTGGATCCGTGCCCGCCGCCTTGACGCAGCCCGGCGGCTGCTCGAAACTACGGACCTGTCGATCGAACAGGTGGCTACCGACTGCGGCTTCGGCAACGCCGTCACCCTCCGGCAGAACTTCGCGGCCGCCTTTTCCACGACGCCAACGGAGTACCGGCGGCGTTTTGATACGCGGGCTGGCTGACAGTATCTGCCTATACCAGTGGCGCTAGGGTCCTTTTCGCAGTTCCACGGACAGCAAGTCCTTGGTGATGTAGCCGGGCTCTGCGTGCAACGCGAACACGAGGGTGTGCGCGTCCTTGATCCGTGCTTCCGCCGGGATGGCGTACTCGGTTACTTCGCAGTCATGGTCTGTTCCGGAGCGCAGTATCTTCGTCAGCGGTGAGCCGTTCAGGGTGAGCCGCTGGCGGCGTCCCGGATGTTGCCGGACCCTGACCCTGAGGACGGCTGCTTCAGAGTTGGGATCCTTGAGGGTATAGGAGAACCAGCCTGTAGCGCTTCGCCAATGCAGCCCGTCCCGCCTTCCGGCGCGGGTGCCCTCGCCGGCGAAGAAGTGGTCAGCTTCTGGTTGCTGCTCGCCTGCCGTGACGGCATCGACGACGGCGTCCAGTTCCGCTGCGTCTGCGTCCATCGCGGCGAGTTCGGCAGTCCGCGCCGAGGGAACGGGGCTGGTTGGCCAGTAGACCGTGTAGCGCTCATCGTGGATCCCTGCGAACGGTTCGAGCCGGATCCGGATGGGAGAACCATCCTGGGTGGCGGTGAGTTCCGCGGAAAGCGCTTCGCGGTTGACCAGGACGACGGCGTCTGCCGGCTCTTGCGCGGAGATCACCGGGGTGGTTGCCAGGGCCAGCTGGCGGCCGCCGGCAACATGGCCCATGCGTTCGTCGGGTGCTTCGAAGCTTTCAATGCCTGCGTTCCCTTCCCTGGCGGCGAGGACCACGGGTCCGTAGAGGAATGACACCCACGGCGAACCATCCGGAAGAGCTTCGGCCCGGACTTCAGCGCGGAGCCGGATTGAAACCGTGGTGGTGCCCTCCCAGACGCGCTGGATGAGCACGGGATGGCCGTCGTCGGCGGTTCCAGCCTGTGGGGGGACGGCCCCGTCGCTGTGGGGTAAGCGGACTTCCATGTCCGTGGCCCACGCGGGGCGCCGCAGCCGCAGGGCGAACTCTGTGGGTGTGTCCGCGGTGACGGTCAGTGTGGCGATGTCCGAGTGCGGAAAATCTGTCTTCAGTTGAACGTGTATCCCGCGCTCGGTCCAGTCCAGCGTGGATGGAATGTAGAGGTTGACCGCCAGGTTGTCTCCGCTGTGGCTGTAGATGAGCTCCCCGTAAGCCGCGTGGTTCTCCATTCCGGAGCCCACGCAGCACCACATTGACTCGTGGACTGTTGAGTACACGCGGTAGTGGGACGGCCGCATGGGCGTGAAGTACACAAAACCTCCCCGCTCGGGGTGCTGGGAGGAAAGGATGTGGTTGAAGGTGGCGCGCTCGTAGAACTCCACCGCTGCCGGATCACCCGTGCGCTCGAAGCGAAACTTGGCGAGCTTCAGCATGTTGTACGTGTTGCAGGTTTCCGGGCCCTGGACGTCCAGGACCATGGGAGTGAAGTCCCGCGACGGATGGAAATGCTCCCGGACGCTGTTCCCGCCGATCGACACGGTCCGTTGCCTGGTGACGACATCCCAGAAGAAGTCGGATGCCTCGAAGTAGCGCGCGTCCCCGGTAGCCTGGGCAAACCGTTCATAGCCAACCACTTTGGGAATCTGCGTGTTCGCATGAAGCCCATCCAGCCGGTCGTCACCCCCAGCCAGCGGGTCGAGGAGTGCCCGGTGGGAGAACCGGCGGGCCTCGCGCAAGTAGTCTTCCCGGCCCGTCAGCCGGGCAAGGGACGTCCAGGTGTCGTTCATGCCGCCGAACTCCGTGGTGAGCACCTCCTCGAAGGAGTCGTCGTCCAGGTGGCGCGAGACCGTGAGCCACCAGTCCGCCAGCCGGGTGAGTACCGTCAGGGCTTTCTCGGAGCCGGCATGGGTGCACGCGTCCAGGAGGCCGGCAAAGGTCTTGTGCAGGTTGTAGAGCGGGACCCACCGGCCGTTGAGCGTAAAGAGATCAGCGTCGATGTTCCCGGCCGCCAGCTCTTCGCCGAGCCGGCGTCCGCCGGGAACGCCCCCGAGGTAGCCGTTTCCGGCTGCAGCCTGGCACTGTTCCAGGACCTCCACAACGTACTGCACCCCTTCCAGCAGCCGGACGTCGCCGGTGGCGGCGAACAGCCGGGCACAGGCCGCCAGGTAGTGCCCGCCGATGTGCCCTCCCATCCCGTCGGATTCCCAGCCGCCGTAGGGTTCCGCCGCCGTGCCAAGTCCCGCTTCTTTCAGGTATGGCGCGCAGAGACGGTCGGCGTCGAGTTCGAGGACATACCGGACGTCCACGTCCTGCGCGGTCTTGAATTGGCCGGGCAGCAGCCGGATCCGGTCCAGGGGAAAGGACGACGGCGGCAGTTGCGTGATTGCCGGGGGACTGGTGAGGTGCATGGTTGCTTTCTGGATGTGGCTTCCGGGGAAGGCGCGCGCTCCCTCATGCTTCCGCGGTTTGTGCCTGCAGGGGCTAGGTGGAGTCGCGCACGATGAGCTGGCAGGGCAGCGCGTCTATCCCGGGCCTGGAATTTCCGGTGATGGCTTCGAGGACGCGTGCTCCTGCCGCGCGGCCCAGTTCTTCGAGGTTCATGTCGATGGTGGTCAGGGCGGGGCGGCTGTTCAGGGCCGCTGCTGCCCAGTTGTCAAAGCCGATGATTGAGACGTCATGGGGCACAACGATGTTCGCCTCGCGCAAGCCGTCAGCTACGCCGCGGGCGATTTCGTCGCTGCCACAGAGCACCATGTCCACGGGCTCCACCCGCTGGCGGAGCATCTGGGCTGCCTGCCTGCCCCACGCCTCGGACCAGTTTCCGTACAGTGCACGGTCGCCCACGAGGGTGAGCCCGAAGGCCGGGGCGTGTTCCTGGACGGCCTGGGCGCGGATCCGGGCAGAGTAGTCCTGGCGGGGGCCCGCCACGTAGGCGATGTTCTGATGCCCCAGGTTGGCTGCATGTTCAAGGGCCAGCAGCATGCCCTGGACCTGGTCCACCACCACTGACATGTCTTCTGGGTCTGAAGACTGTCCCATGACATAGACGATCGGCACTGATGTCTTGGGTAGCGGGGCGCGGGGGCCGGTGTGGTTGGTCATGACGACGATTCCGTCCACATTCCGCGAAGCGAGCGTTTCAACGCAGTGGCGCTCGCGGACCAGGTCACCCCGTGAGTTGCTGATAAGCACCGAGGCCTGGTCAGGGCCGAATGAATCCTCGAGGCCGTACATCACCGGAATGCTGAAGCGTCCGATGTCATCCGAGGTGACCAGGCCTATGGTGATCACCTCGCCGCTGCTGCTTTCGGTGGGCAGGGTTTCGAAGCCGAGCTTGTGTGCTGCAGCCAGGACCCTGTCCCGGGTATCTTCCCGGAGCTGGCCCCGGTTGTTCAGCGCCTTGGAAACCGTCCCAATTGACACCCCAGAGGCGTTGGCGACGTCGGCCAGGGTGACCCGACGGGAAGGAAAGCTCACGGTTCTCCTGACCTGGGGGGTGTGATTGGAAACCAAGCCTATGTTGCTGCAATTTTCCTGTCAACGGAAATGTTTCTGGATTTTTCCGGCGGTGACTGATACGTTTCACAACGTGTAATCCAGGTCACCTCACAGAGGAATGTCCGGACCATCAGGCAACACATTGAGCAAGGAGGCTCCCATGATCAACAGAAGGCATTTCCTCACCACCGTGGCTGTCGGCACCGCATCTGCCGCAGCTTTGGCCGCGTGCGGCACGGGATCCAGCACCAGCGCTGGAGAGACGGGTTCCGCGGAGAACCCGGTCACCATCAACTACACCTGGTGGGGCAACGATGACCGTGCCGAGCGTACCCGCAAGGCCATTGCCCTGTTCGAGGAGAAGAACCCGGACATCAAGGTCAACGGCAACTTCACGGACTTTGCCGGCTACTGGCAGAAGCGTGCCACCGAGGCTGCCGGCGGCGGCCTGCCGGATGTCATGCAGTGGGACCTTTCCTACCTGCGCGACTACGGCCAGCGGAACCAGCTCCTGGACCTGGGCACCGTGAACATCAACACGGACGCGTTCGAGAAGTCCCTCCTGCCCTCGGGCCAGATCAAGGGCAAGACGTACGGCATCCCCACCAGCACCAACGCCTTCGCCGTCTACTACGACCCCGCCAAGCTGGCGCCCCTGGGCATCGCTGAGCCGGACGGGGCGTGGACCTACAAGGAATTCAACGACTTCATGACGGAAGTTGGCACTAAGAGCAACGGCGCGATTTATGGCGGCGGCGACTACACGTCCGTCTGGTGGATGTTCAACATCTGGCTGCGGCAGAACAACATCGAGGCCTTCACCGAGGACGGCAAGCTCGGCTTCACCAAGGATGACCTCAAGAAATGGTGGAATACGACGGCCGCCTTGCGCGGCACCCCGGCCATGATTTCCGAAGAGCGCGTTACCCAGTTGGCGCCGAAATCACCGTTTAGCTCCAACTCTGCAGCGACCGAGTTTACCTGGGACAACTTCATGGCCGGCTACCTTTCGGACACCGGGGCCAAGGAGCTCAAGCTGGTGCCGCCGCCGTCGGACGATCCGGACAACCTGGGCCTGTTCCTGAAGCCCTCGATGTTGATGGTGGCCAGCGCCAAGACCAAGTACAAGGACGCTGCCGGCCGCTTCATTGACTTCATGGTCAACGACCCCGAAGTAGGCCAGATCTTCAAGACCTCCCGTGGCGTACCGGCGTCGAAGACCCAGCGGGACGGGACCACCTTCGAAGGTACGGACAAGCTCGTGGTGGATTACGAGAAGTCCATCGAGCAGTACCTCAAGGACGCCCCGCAGCCGCCCATTGTCGGCTTCGGCACGCTCGAGGCATCCTTCAAGCGCGTCAGCTCCGACCTCAACTACGGCAAGCTCACCATCGACGGCGCCGCCGACGCATGGTTCAAGGAAGCCGAAGACCTCATCAAGCAGAACGCCTGATCCAGCGCTGACCCCGGCGGCCGGAACGTGCCGCCGGGAGGATAGCGCTGCCCTCCCTTGTTGATCAGGCCGTCACCTCACACTCACTCACCGTCAAGTCGGCCAGGACATCGACGTCCACGTCAACGCCCAGCCCCGGCCCTTCACCCACGTGGACTTCGGGCAGGACATAGGTAAGGTTTCCGGGTTCCCGGGCGAACTTCACCGGTCCTGAGAGTTCGGTGGACACAATGTTGGGGTGGGACAGGGCCAGGTGGAATCCGGCGGACGAGGCGATGCTGGTTTCCAGCATGGAACCGATCTGGACCTTCAGGCCGCCGAGTTCAGCCTGCGTCGCCAGGCGGTGGCAGGGCGTGATTCCCCCGCTTTTCATCAGTTTGAGGTTCACCATGTCCACTGAACGGTCCCGGACAAACCGGACCAGGTCGGCGGCGTCCACCACTGATTCATCGGCCATAAGCCGGGCGCCGGTGGCCTGGCGCAGCAGCCTGAAGCCGTCGATGTCGTCGGCGTGGAGCGGTTGTTCCACCCAGTCGATCCCGTACGGTTCCAGGGCCCGGATCATTTCCCTTGCGTTTGCGGGATCGGACCACCCCTGGTTGGCGTCCACCCGGATGGCCAGGTCCGTGCCGATTGCTGCCCGGACAGCCCGCACGCGTTCAACATCCAGGCCGTCACCGCCGCCGAGTTTCATTTTGAGGTGGCGGAACCCTTGGCTCCGGGCCTGCACTGCCTGTTCGGCGAGGGCCTCCGGGGCGAGGATGCTCATCACCCGGGCGATGGTGGGGTGTTCCGGACGGCGCCCGCCCAGCAGGCTGTAGATGGGGCGGTTGGCCGCCTTCCCGGCCAGGTCCCAGCAGGCAATGTCGACGGCGGCCTTCGCGGCTCCGCAGCCTTTAAGCGCCTTGTTGAGGTGCTGGTGGACGGCCGTGATGTCGCGGGGGTCCAGCCCCAGCACCGCCGGAACCAGCTCCGTCCGCAGTGCTTCCACCGTCCCGGTGGGCGTCTCTCCGGTGATGTGCCCGTCCGGAACGCTTTCGCCGTACCCGGTCAGGCCGTCGTCGGTCTCCAAAGTGAGGATGATGCTGGGCATGGAGGCGTAGCTGTCGTAGGAAACCACGAACGGTTCCAGCAGTGGAAGGTCGATAAGGGTAATGGTGGCGCGGGATATCTTCACGGCAAGGCTCACAGTTCACAAGGGGGAGGACGGTTCGGAGGGGGCATGCAAAGCGGGGACTACATCACGCTTTCGAGGAAGGAGATGGTCCGGGGGTTTTGCGGGTTGTCCAGCACGTCTTCGGGGGCGCCGGACTCCACCACCACGCCGCCGTCCATGAACACCACGCTGTCGCCGGCCCCGCGTGCGAAGCCGATCTCGTGGGTGACAACGATCATGGTCATTCCGTCCGCTGCCAGGGTGCGCATCACGTCCAGGACATCTCCCACCAGTTCGGGGTCAAGGGCACTGGTTGGCTCGTCGAACAGGAGCAGCTGGGGGTCCATGGCAAGGGCGCGGGCGATGGCGACGCGCTGCTGCTGACCGCCCGAAAGCTGCGCCGGGTAGGCCTTGGCCAGGTGGGCCAGCCCCACCCGGTCCAGCAGTTCCATCCCGCGCTTGACTGCCTCTGCCTTGGGGACCCTTTTGACGCCTACCGGGGCGGCCCAGATGTTTTCCAGGGCCGTCATGTGGGGGAAGAGGTTGAAGCGCTGGAACACCATTCCGATGCCGCGGCGCTGCCTGGCCACCTCGCGGGGGCTCATCTCGAAAATTCGGTCCTGGCGTTGTGCGTAGCCGATCAGGTCCCCCGCAACGGAGATCCGGCCGCCGTCGATCCTTTCCAGGTGGTTGATGCACCGGAGGAAGGTGGACTTGCCTGAACCGGAGGGGCCCAGGAGGCACATGACCTCGCCGCTGTTGACTGTCAGGGAGATGCCTTTGAGGACCTCGACGCCGCCGTAGTGCTTCCGCACGTTGCTGGCCACGAGGAGCGGCTGCGCTGCCGGGCGGTGGCCAGGTTTGGGAGAGACCAGTGCCTCAGTCATGACTGGTGTCCTTTCGATGCTTTCGGGGCCGAACCGGGGGCCGTTGCCGTACCGGGGGCCGGCTGCTTGCCGAGGAGCGTCCTGATCCTGGCCAGGGGAGTGGGCGCCTGCTGCCGGGCGTTGCCCCGGCCGTAGTGGCGTTCCAGGTAGTACTGGGGGACGGACAATGCAGAGGTGAGGAGGAGGTACCAGCAGCTGACCACGATGAGGAGTTCCACCTGGCGCAGGTTCTGGGAAGAGATCTGGGTGGCGACGGTGTAGAGCTCCAGCACTGCGATGACGGAGAGCAGGGACGTGTTCTTGAGCATCGAGATGGTCTCATTGCCCATCGGCGGGATGATGACCCGCATGGCCTGGGGCAGGACCACCCGGAACAAGGTGAACGCCGGGGACATTCCCAGGGAGGAGGCGGCTTCCTGCTGGCCGGAGTCGACAGACAGCATTCCGCCGCGGATGATTTCCGCGGAATAGGCGGCCTGGTTCAGGGTCATGGCCAGCAGCCCGGCAGTTAAGGCCGGAACCAGGGTGTTGGTGTCCACCGAGAAGACCGTGAAATCCGTAAAAGGGATACCCAGCGAGATCTGTGAATAAAGCAGCCCGAGGTAGCCCCAGAACACCACCTGGATCAGCAGCGGAGTGCCCCGGAAAACCCAGACGTAGAACCAGGCGAAGGCGTTCATGACGGGATTCCTGGACAGCCGCATCACCGCGAGGAATACGCCCAGGACCGTGGACACCACCATGGAGACAACGGTGAGGACAATGGTCAGGCCCACGCCCCCGAGGATCCGGGGATGGAACAGGTAGGTGCCGATGGTGCCGTGGTCGATGTTCGGGTTGGTCCACAGCGATGACGCCAGCGCGGCGGCGCTTAGGGCCAGCAGCGCTGCTCCCACCCAGCGCCAGGGGTGCCGGAGGGGAACGGCAACGACGTCGTCCTGGCCGCCGCCGTCGGCAGGCGCGGTTCCGGGGGCAGCAGGCTGGCGGGGTGCTGCGACGGCGGGGGTCATGGCTTGGTACCGCCCAGGTTCAGCCCTGTTTCCTTGACCGTGTAGTCGGAGAGGTTGTATTTCGCCAGGATCCGGTCGTAGGTGCCGTCGGCGATAAGCGACTGGAGGGCGGCGAGCAACGCTTTCGAAAGCTCCGCGTCCTTCTTGAGCACGCCGATGCCGGTGTAGACGGGGTTGTATCCGGCCGGGTTGGCGGGGTCCTTGACGAGGTCAAAGATCTTCCCGTCGCCGGCGGTGGTGGCGGCATAGGCTGCCACCGCGGAATCGACGACGTCGGCCGCGGCCTTTCCGGACCGGACGGCTGTTTGGACATCCGTCTCCAGCGGGAGTTCGGAAACCCTGATGGGCTTGGATCCCTTGTCCAGGCACTGCTGCTCGTACGTGCGGAGGATTTCTGCCTGGACGGTGGCCTTCTGCACGGCGACGTCTTTATCGCAGAGGTCCAGGACGGTGGTGATGTTCCCAGGGTTTCCTTCGGGAACCAGGATGGAGAATCCCGCGTGGAAGTAGTCCACGAAGTCCAGGGTTTCCTGGCGCTCGGGCGTATCGTTCATCCCGGACATGATGATGTCGTTCTTCCCTGACTGCAGCGAGGGAATGATGCTGTCGAACGCCTGGGTCTGGAGCTCCAGCCGCACACCGAGCTTGGCTCCGAGGGCCTGCGCAAGATCGTAGTCCAGGCCCGTGAGCTGCTGGTTCTCGTCGAACATCTCCATGGGCGGATAGGGAATGTCGGAGGCGACGTTGATGACGCCGGCGCTCTTATAGCGCTCGGGCAGGGCGGCGGCGGCCGCGGGATCCACGGCGCCTTCCGAGAAGGGGTTGGAATTGCTGGCAGGTGTTGTCTCTGCCGAGCAGGCTGCCAGGCCTGTCGCCAGGGCGAGGCCGGCGGCCATGACGGCGGTGCGGGCCGTTACTGAACGGGGTGTGATACGCATTGGTACTCCTCTTGGGGTGGGATTAGGCCTGGCCGGCCGGGGCGAGCCGGTACCAGCCGCCGCGGGTGACGCCGGATGCCCGGCGTCCCGAGGCGAAAGCGGATTCGAAAATCTCCCTCAGCAGCACGCGCCACTGGGCAGCGGCGTCCGGGTTGGAGCTGCGGAGCGCCACGATGTCCTTGGGGGCGCGGCACCAGAGGGTTCCATCCGATTCCAGGAGGACAGGCAGTGAGTCAGGGCCGTATTCGAGAACGTGAGCCAGGTGGGTTGGCGGAAGTTCGAGCTCAGCCTGGATCCCCAGTCCGGCATCCGTGCTCCGCTGGGAGGTCAGCGGCCAGACGGCCACCAGCCGGTCGCTTTCATCGTTGGCGTTGATTTCGTCCTGCATCTCGCCGTAGAAGTTGCGGGCGTACTCTGAGGCGTGGGCTCCCAGCTTGGTGAGGTTGAAGCGGGCATTCCGGCTGACCAGAGGGTCGAAGGTCCAGGTCATGGTGTCAATGCCCCGGGCTAGCGACCAGGCCCGCTGGTGTTGCTTGAGGGCGAAGCCGACGCCCTTGTCTCCGGTGCCGGGAAGCACGCCGGCAATCAGCGAGTAGGTGGACCGTCCCCCGGGGGAGACGATGCCCACCGCTGCTCCGCACAGCTGGCCTGCCTGGCTGTAGGCGGCGGACACGTTGCAGCCGGCATGGGAGATGCTGCGCAGGAGATCGAAGGGGATGGGTGCCCCGTGCGGCGACATGCCCCAGATGGCAATGAGCAGTGCTTCCACGTCCCGCAGCCGGTCGCGGTCGTGTTCGTCCACCACCAGGACGCCGGCCCTGGAGGCTGCTGCGGTTGCTGATTCTGCGGCCTGAAGTGCGGCCGGGCCAGCGTCAAGAGTAAGTGACATGCGTCAACTATCTGTTGCGCTGGCAGGCGGGGGCTTCAGTGCAGCCAACGAAGGTTGCCTGCCTTTGTTGTGTTCCAGCACTACGGATGGATAGCTTTGGCGTTATGACCGAGGCCCCGCAGCTCAACAGCAGCATCCACCTGCCCCACCTGCTGGAGATGCTCCAGGACACCGGACTGGTCCTTGGCTCAAGGGCGGCGCCGCCCAGGGTGTCCCTGATGAGTCCGTCGCTGTACGACCCCTTCGTGCCGCTTGAAGGGCTGCGCGGGGGCATTTTGCTCGGGATCGGGCTGCACCCTGCGGAGCCGGATACCGCCGGCGTGATCCGGGACGCGGCGGAAGCCGGCTTTGCCGCCGTGGTGGTCAAGAAGCTCCAGCAGGACGTCGGACACCTCGCAGGGGTGGCCGACGATGCCGGCATTGCCCTCCTGGTGGTGGACGACGATGTGCGGTGGCGGCATCTCAACGCGCTCCTGGACTCCGCGCTCAATGCCTCGGCAGATGCCGGCAGCACGGTCTCGCCGCTGGGAGTGGGGGATCTTTTTGCGCTGGCGAACGCCATCGCGGCGATGGTCGGCGGGGCCACCACCATAGAGAACCTGCAGGAACAGGTGCTGGCCTACTCCACGCTTGAGGACCAGCCGATCGATGAGGACCGGCGCAGGGGAATCCTTGGCCGGCAGGTTCCCTACCTGCCGGAGAATGCCGCCCAGTATGCCGCGGTATTCCGGTCCTCCGGGGCAGTCCGGATCGAGGGCGTCCGCCCGGCCATGGACAGGTTGGCGATAGCGGTCCGGGCCGGGAAGGAGCCCTTGGGGTCAATCTGGGTTGTCGACGTGAGTGGAGACCTGGATACTGACGCCGAACAGGCCCTGGAACGTGCCGCGGATATCGCGGCGCTCCATATGCTCCGCGCCCGCAGCAGCCATGATCTTGCCCGCCAGCAGCGGGCGGAGCTGCTGCGCAGGCTCCTCGAAGGAGGGGACGACGCCGTCCTGGTTTCAGAACAGTTGGGGCTGCGGCACTCCGGCCCTTTCGCCGTCGTCGCATTCCAGCCGGAGGTTGGGCAGGCAGCCGAGACCACGCTGGTCCGGATTGCAGACCTTGTGACCACGCAGTGCGAAGCCCACGGGCAGGGCGCCCAGTGCGTGCAGGTGGGCCCCACCATTTATGCAATATTTCCGGCGGCGGCCGGGCCTTCCCTGGGCTCGATCGAAGCCCTTGCCCGGCGGCTCAACGAGCGCGCCCGGGCCTCGCTGGGAGTTGAGATGCGGGCGGCGGCGGGTCCCGCCGTCGGCACCGTCCCGGAGATCAGCCGTTCACGGCATGACGCTGATCTGGTCCTGCTGATGCTGGCCTCGGATGGCTCCCCGGGCACCTACGCCAGCGCAGGGGAGGTCCGCAGCCGCCTCACCCTCCTTGAGCTTGCCGCGACGTTCCGGAAGTCGCCGCACCTTCTGTCCGCTGCCGCGCGGAGGATCAAAGAGTACGACGCCGATTACGGCACCGGATACGCGCTGACGCTGCGAACCTACCTGGACTGCTCCCGCGATTCCGCAAGGACGGCGGCAGCCTTGTCCCTGCACCAGAACACACTCCGCTACCGGCTCAAGCGCCTGCGTGACCTCTTCGGCGTGGACCTGGACCAGCCCGAGGACACCCTGGTGCTATGGCTGGGCCTGCACGTGCTTGAACACAACTAGCCGGGCGAGCCTACCGGAGAGAGGGCGCCCACCAGCCCGAAGACGTCCTCGACGGCGAAGCCGACAGAGTCAAAGATGATGATCTGGTCAAGCGCTGCGGATACGGCAACGAACATTGCATCGTGCAGGAGCGTATCTAGCCAGCCGGCCCACCAGCAGGGTTATCGCGGTTCCGGGCTGACGGATGTTCTCCTTCAGCTCCTGCGTCCGTGTGCTGTCCGTCATCGACATGTGAATTCCCCGCTGCAAGTGGTCCAGGGCGCCGACCTCCGCCAAGAATTGCCAAGACGCGTTCCTACCCCGCCCGGGCCACTGTAGGGCCGGGCGGGGGCCGGGAATGAAAGTCGAGATTGACGGAGTTGTTGTTCTCCCGGACTGATTTACAGGGAAACCCTGTAAAGCCGGCTAACCGCCGAAGAGTGGCGAGAGGGAAGTCCAGAGCTGCTGGATACCCAGGACAACGAACAGCAGGGCGCAGCATCCCAGCGAGATGTTCGTGTGCAGCTTGTTCGCCCATGCCTTGGGTATCCGCTTGCCGTTGAGCAGGCCCAGCAGCGTGAGCGCCAGGAAGGGCATAAAGAGAGCGCCCAATGCGCCGTAGGCCAGGATCAGTCCGATCGGCTTGCCCAGCGCAAACAGGATCATGGGCGGGAACGTCAGCCAGAGAAGGTAGAACTTGAAGTACTTACCGCCCACCCGGGTGTCCGCGTGGCCTGATTTCTTGCCCCGCATGTTGCCCCAGAAATCAGCAAACATGAGCGAGACACCGTTCCAGACGCCGATAAGGGAGGAGAAGGAAGCGGCCCAGAAACCGATCAGGAAGCCAGTACCCACCACGTCGCCATACTCTGCCTTGAGCACGTCGGAGAGACCCAGCAGTCCTTCATCACCGGCACTCAGCGAGACACCGGCGGAGCGGACAACTTCTGCACCCACAATCATCATTGCCACCACGAAGATGCCGGTCATGACGTATGCCATGGAGTTGTCGATCCGCATGACCTTCATCCACTTCGGGGTGTACCATCCCTTTTCGCGCAGCCAGTAACCGTAGGCTGCCAGGGTTATGGTTCCGCCGACGCCGCCGGCCAGGGCCATCGTGTAGAAGACGCCGTCCTTCGCCTCTGGGATCATCGGGACCAGGCCGGCAATCATCTCGGGGATGTTCGGAGTGGCGATGATCGCGAGGCCAACGACGGTAACGAACATCATGCCTACCAGTGCGGCGGTGATCTTCTCAAAGGTGGCGTATTTACCCCACCACACCATGGCGAATCCTGCCAGGCCCATCAGGATGGCCCACGCCCACAGCGGCAGGATGGGGAACACCGCAGCCAGCGGCAATGCCGCCGAGGACATGGCCGTGGCCCCGTACACGAACCCCCAGATCATGATGTAGGGGCCGAAGTACCAGGTGGTCCATTTGCCGAGCGAGCGCCACCCCTCGAAAATCGTCTTTCCGGTGGCAAGCGTGTAGCGTCCGGCGCCTTCAACGAGGATGATCTTCAAGAACACCCCAACAATGACGGCCCAGAACAGGCCGTAGCCGTAGCGTGAACCAGCCACCAATGTGGCCACCATGTCAGCGGCACCCACGCCGGTGGCAGCCACCACCAGGCCAGGGCCGACGATGCGCCATTTGGCGGCCCGCCCGCCGTCGTCGTCTACGCGGTCCGCGTGGCTGACTCCGGATGGAACCTGCTGGCCCGCGGTCATCAGCCGTTTATTCCTTGGGGTTATGCTGTCCATGGCATCGTTGCTCATGGCTCCTCCTCGATGTTGTTGGGGTCCTGAAAGTAAGAGGACTGAAGCCAAACTACGGGTGACTGGTGCCACATCAAAGGCAATCCAGGGTTTCCTAACACTCCCTTAGGTTTCGGCGCCGGCGCACCATACGATGTCGTTCTGCGGATGCTCACCGAGCTGAAAAGGGACCCAGCCAGATGGAATTGCTGATCGTCGAGGACGACGATGCCATGGCTTCTGCCCTCGAGGCTGCCGTCGTGTCGGCCGGGCACAAGGCCACCAGGGTTTCCCGGGGAACGGATGCGCTGCTGGTCCACCGGAAATTCGACGTCATTCTCCTGGATCTCGGATTGCCCGACCTTGACGGCCTGGACGTCCTCCGGAAACTCCGGCAAGTGACACAGTGCCCCATTCTGATCCTCACCGCCCGCGATGACGAACGGAGCGTGGTCCTGGGGCTCCGGCTGGGGGCCGATGACTACCTGGTCAAACCGGTGAAACTCGTGGAACTGCTCGCCAGGATTGAGGCCGTGACCAGGCGGATGGCCTGGACCACTGGAGCCCAGGACCGCAATCTCACAGTCGGGACGCTCGCCGTCGACCTCGACCGCCGCGTTGCATCGGTAGGATCCCGGGTCCTGCCATTGACCGCCACGGAATTCGATCTGCTGGCGCTCCTGGTCCAGCATGCGGGGTCCGTGGTTACGCGGGAGCAGATCCTGGATGCGCTGTGGGGGGACGCATTCCTGGCCTCATCCCGTTCCCTGGATGTCCACCTCACGGGACTGCGCGCAAAACTGGACCTGCCGGGCTTCATCATCAATGTCCGCGGCGTCGGTTACAGGATTGAATCGGAACCCGCATGAGGCTGCGCGTCCTGGGCGTGCTGAGCCTGGTGTCACTCCTCATGGTGGTCGGCGCGTCCTTCGCCCTGCTGACGTCGGCCAGCCGGGAGCTGACACAGGAGCTCCAGATCAACCGTGCCGCGGCGCTCAACCGCTTCGCGCAGGTGGCCTCTGATGCCGCCCTGGACAATGACACCACGCAGCTGAAGAGGGAGATGGACAGGTACTCCGAGCTCTACGGCGAGGGCATCATCATCCGCCTCCAGGATGGGACGCTGAGCTCCGGCGGATTGGATCAGGATCGCGACGACGTCCGCACCGCGCTTTCCAGCGCGAGCCTTAATCTCAGCAACACCACGTTGCCGCCGCTGCTCCCGTTTGGAACGGGCTCCGAAGTGATCTCCAGGTCCTTTGGAAGCGCAAACCAGGTCCTGGGCGAGGCAGTGCTCGAAGTCACCCAGGATGCGGCCCGGCAGAAGCTGCGGGAGCGGTGGCTCGCGGTTGGCCTCGTGGCCGTAGCTCTCTGGGCTGTACTGCTTTTCATGGCGGCCCGGGTCACCGGCTGGGTGCTGCGTCCCATTCACCGCTTGAACTCTGCCGTGACGGAACTTGCTGCCACGGGCAGGACCAGCCACCTTCCCGAAGACGGCCCGCCGGAGCTGCGGGAACTGAGCCACTCTTTCACCACCATGGCGCAGGCCGTCACGGAAAGCATCGACTTCCAGCGCCAGCTGATTGCCGACACATCGCATGAATTGCGCAACCCGGTGGGTGCCTTGAGGCTGAGGATGGACCTGCTGCAGCTTCAGCTGCACACACAGCAGGAGCAGGAGGCTGCGGCGAAAGTACTGGCAGAACTGGAACGGGTGGAAGACATTCTCGACGGCGTGCTGAAGCTCGCTGCTGCGGAGCACCGGGCGGTCGAAGGTGCTGCCCGAACTGCGGTTGGTCCCGCGCTCCACACCGAATCCCTCACAGATCCCATGATCGTGCTGCAGGAAGAAGTGGAGCGTGCCCGGCCCGCGGCACAGCGCTCCGGCGCGGAGCTGCTTCTGGAGGCGCCGGACCGCCCTGTGGAACTGAGCTGCAACCCGGCGGAACTGGCACAGATGGTTGGGGAGCTGATCAATAATGCGATCAAATACGCCCCCGGTGCCCGAATCACTGTTGCCCTCAGCCGCCTCCCCGGAACGGCGGCAATAGAAGTCGCCGACGACGGCCCGGGACTCTCAGCGGAGGAAAGGGCGGCGTCCCTCGGCAGATTCTGGCGGTCTCCGAGGCACAGGGATATCCGGGGTAACGGCCTGGGCATGACAATCGTGAACCAACTCGCCGGGGCAAACGGTGGCCGGCTGATCCTGGACCATCGCGTGCCGCACGGGCTGATCGCCCGCCTTGAGTTTCCCCTACCCGTCCAGGCCGCACCTGCGGCGAGGCCCGCCCATGAGGAATAACGCAGGGATGAGGAATACGGCAGGGCCCCCTGGCTCCCTGCCGCGGCGGTCCGCCCTGAAAGCGGCACTCACTTGGGGGGTGGCGAGCCTCATGATTCCGTCCGTCACTTCCTGCACTCCGGATGACAAGCGGGAGAACATGACGATTGCCGGCGGGGAGCCCGGCGGCTTCTACCTCGAATTCTGCACCCTTCTGGCGGAGTCGCTCCGGCGCCATGGGGTGGCCGGCAATGCCGTCCCCATGACCACCGGGGGCAGCCTAGAAAATATCGAACGGCTGATGGCGGGCGAGGTCACCCTGGCGGTTGCCCTGGCAGATGCCGCTGTGGAGAAAGCTGCCGCCGAGTCCGGCCGGATCGTTGCGCTGGGAAAGGTGTACGAGAACTACGTCCACTGCATTGTGCGAACGGACAGCGGCCTCCGGAGCGTCAGCGACCTCGCCGGCAAAACGGCCGCCATCGGCGCCGTCGGATCAGGAACATCCTTTACCGCCCACCGGATCATCCAGGCCGCCGGGCTGGCGGGGCCTCCAGACCGGGCTGTCCGGGAGGTCTACCTCGGCCTCAATGCCGGGCTGGCTGCCCTTCGGACCGGTTCCGTGGATGCGCTGCTGTGGTCGGGTGGCGTACCCACCGCTGCCATAGCTGCGGCCAACAACGAAGTGGGCCTCCGGTTCCTCGAACTTTCGCCCGTTATCCCAGCCCTGCGGAGAAATCACGGCGCCTATTACGACCGCGTCCTCATCCCTGAAAACAGCTATGAGGGAACTCCCGCCGTCGGAACAGTAGGGGTAGCGAATCTGCTGCTCTGCCGCCGTGACCTGGACGACCGGACAGTCACCCGGACGGTGGAGCTCCTGGTGACCCATGCCCGTGAACTCATTCCCCAGTCCAGCCGTGGCGTCCAGTTCCTGAGCCGGGAGACCCTGATCAACACCGCCGGCCTGCCCCTGCATCCAGCAGCAGTTACCGCCTACCAGGCGCTGCATGGTTAGGACTGAGCTTGCCGGAGCCCTCCCGAGTCTGGGGTAGCAGGAGCAACGCCTAGCCGGATCCCACGTCAACGCTTGTCCGCAATACCTGGCTCCACTTCCCAGCCGCCGGACGTAAACTGACCTTCGCACCACACCTTGTGGACACTGTGTCAGGAGCCGCCAATTGCTCTGGAAGCTGCTTGTTGAATACCTGCGGCCGCACCGGCCGCTGCTGGCCGCCGTCGTGGTTTTCCAGCTGGCGCAGTCCATCGCGTCCCTGTACCTGCCTACCCTGAACGCGGACATCATCGACGAGGGCGTGGCCAAGGCGAACATCGGCTACATCCTGAGCCTGGGCGGGGTGATGCTGGGGATCACGCTGCTGCAGATCGTGTGCGCGGTGATCGCGGTGTACTTCGCGGCGAAGGCCGCGATGGGCGTGGGCCGGGACCTCCGCGGCGCGATCTTCAAACGCGTGGGGGAGTTCTCCGAACAGGAAGTCACCAAGTTCGGTGCGCCCAGCCTCATCACAAGGTCCACCAACGACGTCCAGCAGGTCCAGCAGCTGGTGCTCATGTCCGCCACCATGCTGGTCACCGCCCCCATGCTCAGCATCGGCGGGGTGATCATGGCCGTGCGGCAGGACGTGCAGCTGTCCTGGCTGATCGCCGTCGCCGTCCCGGTGCTGCTGATCGCCGTCGGCCTGATCACCGTCCGGATGGTGCCGCTATTCCGCAAGATGCAGAAACGGATCGACACCGTGAACCGCGTCCTCCGCGAGCAGCTCACCGGCATCCGCGTGGTCCGTGCCTTCGTCCGCGAGGACATTGAGACCGAACGCTTCGCCCGCGCCAACGAGGACGTCACGGACACCGCCCTCCGCGCCGGCCGGCTGATGGCGCTCGCCTTCCCCATGGTGATGCTGGTGCTGAACGTCTCGTCCGTGGCCGTGATCTGGTTCGGCTCATTCCGCATCCAGGACGGCTCCATGCAGGTGGGCACGCTCATCGCCTTCCTGAGCTACCTGATCCAGATCCTGATGTCCGTCATGATGGCCACCTTCATGGCCGTGATGATCCCGCGCGCCGCCGTCTCCGCTGACCGGATCGGGGAGGTGCTGCGCACCGAGTCCAGCGTCCGCCCGCCCAAGAACCCCCTAAGCAGCGACGTGCGCCGCGGCGAGCTGGAAATGCGCGACGTCGGATTCGCTTACCCGGGTGCCGACCAGCCGGTCCTGTCCGGGATCAGCTTCACCGCCAGGGCAGGGCAGACGACGGCGATCATTGGCAGCACCGGATCCGGCAAGACCACCCTGGTGAACCTCATGCCGAGACTTTTCGACGCCACGGAAGGCTCGGTCCGGATGAACGGCGTGGACGTCCGCGAGCTGCACCCGGACCTGCTCTGGGGGCACATCGGCCTGGTCCCGCAGCGGCCCTACCTGTTCAGCGGCACCGTCCGCAGCAATCTGCAGTACGGCAAACCGGACGCCACCGAGGACGAGCTCTGGACCGCGCTCGAAATCGCCCAGGCCCGCGACTTCGTGGAGCGGATGGACGGCGGGCTGGACGCGCCCATCAGCCAGGGCGGCACCAACGTCTCCGGCGGGCAGCGGCAGCGGCTGGCCATCGCCCGGGCCCTGGTGAAACGCCCCGAGCTGTACATCTTCGACGACTCGTTCTCCTCGCTGGACACCGGCACCGACGCCCGGCTGCGGCAGGCCCTCAAGCGCAGCACCGCCGGCGCCACACTGGTGATCATCGCCCAGCGCGTCTCCAGCATCGTGGACGCGGACCAGATCTTAGTGCTCGACGGCGGCAGGATCGTGGGGCGCGGAACGCACCGCGAGCTGCTGGAGACATCGGAGACGTACCGCGAGATCGTCTCCTCCCAGCTGGCAGCGGAGGAGACGGTATGAGCGCGCCGCACCGCCCGCCGTCGGGCGCTGCTTCCGGAAGCGGCGCTCCAGGAACCCCCGCCGGAACCGCGCCCGGGGCCAAAACGGCAAGCGCCGACGTCGTACGCATTCCCCGTCCGGCGGGCGGACCCGGAAGGGGCGGTCCGTTCGCGGGGATGAACGTCCCGGCGGAGAAGGCGATGAACTTCTGGCCGTCGGCCAGACGGCTGGTGGGGACGCTGCGGCCGGAGCGGGCGTGGCTGCTGCTGGTGTTCGTGACGGCGGTGGCCGGGGTGGCGCTGTCCGTGATCGGGCCGCGGCTGCTGGGGGAGGGCACCAACCTGATTTTCGCCGGCGTGGTGTCCCGCGAGCTGCAGGCCGGGGTGAGCAAGGAGCAGGTGATTGCGCAGCTGCGGGCGTCCGGGGAGGGGCAGCGCGCGGACATGCTCAGCGCGATGGACCTGGTGCCGGGGCAGGGGATCGACTTCGCGGCGCTGGGCAGTGTGCTGACGTGGGCGCTGGTGCTGTATGTGTTGTCGTCGGCATTAATGTGGGTGCAGGCGTATGTGCTGAACGGGGTGGTGCAGCGGACGGTGTTCGGGCTGCGGGAGCGGATCGAGGCGAAGATCAACCGGCTGCCGCTGCGGTATTTCGATTCGATCCAGCGCGGCGAGCTGCTCAGCCGGGTGACGAACGACGTGGACAACATTTCGCAGAGCCTGCAGCAAACCATCAGCCAGGCCGTCACGTCGGTGCTGACCGTGGTGGGCGTGCTGGTGATGATGCTCATCCTCTCGCCCACGCTGGCGCTGATCGCGCTGGTGACCATTCCGCTGACGCTGGGGCTGACGGCGCTGATCGCCAAGCGCTCGCAGAAGCTGTTTGTGGCGCAGTGGAAGCACATGGGCGAGCTGAACGGGCAGATCGAGGAGACGTACACCGGGCATGCGCTGGTGAAGGTGTTCGGCCGGCAGCAGGAGGTGGGGGAGCGGTTCCGGCAGAAGAACGCGGAGCTGTATGAGGCGAGTTTTGGCGCCCAGTTCATATCGGGGCTGATCATGCCGGCCATGACGTTCATCGGGAACCTGGTGTACGTGGGGATCGCCGTGGTGGGCGGGCTGCAGGTGGCGTCCGGGGCGATGCAGCTGGGCGACGTGCAGGCATTCATCCAGTACTCGCGGCAGTTCACCATGCCGCTGGCGCAGCTGGGATCCATGGCGAACGTGCTGCAGTCCGGGGTGGCATCTGCCGAGCGGGTGTTCTCCTTGCTGGATGAGGAGGAGGAGTCTGTTGAGCCTGCTGCTTCTACGGGTCCGGTGTTTGGGCGGGGGCGGCTGGTGTTCTCAGATGTGTCGTTTTCCTATTCGCCGGAGCAGCCGCTGATCTCTTCTCTTTCGTTGGTGGCGGAGCCGGGGCAGACGGTGGCGATCGTGGGGCCCACCGGGGCGGGGAAGACGACGCTGGTGAACCTGATGATGCGGTTCTACGAGATCGATGCGGGGCGGATAACGCTCGACGGCGTGGACGTCACCTCGGTGCCGCGGCGCGAGCTGCGCTCGCGGATGGGGATGGTGCTGCAGGATACGTGGCTGTTCGCCGGGACCATCCGGGACAACATTGCGTACGGGCGGCCCGGGGCATCTGAGGCTGAAATTCTTGAGGCGGCCCGGGCGACGTATGTGGACCGCTTCGTGCGGTCGCTGCCGGACGGGTACGACACGCTGCTGGAGGACGAGGGCTCGAATGTGTCCGCGGGGGAGAAGCAGTTGCTGACCATTGCGCGGGCGTTCCTGGCCCGGCCGTCGGTGCTGATCCTGGACGAGGCGACGTCATCGGTGGACACCCGGACCGAGGTGCTGGTGCAGAAGGCGATGCGTGCTTTGCGGTCGGACCGGACTTCGTTTGTGATCGCGCACCGCCTGTCCACGATCCGCGACGCGGACCTCATCCTGGTGATGGAGGCCGGGCAGATCGTGGAGCAGGGGACGCACGCTTCACTGCTCGCCGCGGGTGGGGCCTACGCGCGGCTGTACGAAGCGCAGTTCGCGGCGCCTGTTGCGGAGTTATAGAAGCTACCTTCGTTTCTCTGGCGTGGGCGCACCCCTCGGAGCCGTGCTTCGCACTTGGGCTCAGGATCTAAAAGGATAACTCCATAGTGGCCCGAGGAATCATGTCAAGATGCGCGCCTAGCTTTCATCGTGGAATCATTTGATAATGCCCGGATGGTTGGTTGGCTTTTAGGGCCCTGCTTCGCTGTAGTCAGGGTGAGCAGTGCAGCGCAGAGGGCTTGAACCTGACGTCGGATTGCCGCCGGGTTCAAAGGCTTGTTCTCCCGCTTTAGCCTGGTCTTCACGAGTTTCCGGACCGTGCCCTCGTCGGACAGGCCCCGCTCGTATGGTGTCGCTGGCAGATCGAACTTCTTGGTGATCTTTGCACCGGTTCGGATCTTCCTGACGAGTTTCTGCTGTGGCCCAAAGTGGTTGGTCAGCTGCCCTTGCAATGCCCAGATCCGGTTCAGTAATTCCAGTTCAGCCGCCGTGTCGTACCGGTGGTCTCCGACGGTTTGCCGGACGACATGCCAGTTCTTCTGTTCCACATGGGCGCCGTCATTTTTGTTCCCGGACCTGGATCTGGTGAACGTCAGTTGTTCCTGTTTACACCACCGCAGCAGCTCCCAATTGATGAACTCGCTCCCGTCTTCCGAATCGATCCCGACAATCAGGACCGGGAACGACGCGGTGGCTTCTTTGATCGCGGCGAACACCCATTTCTGGGCCTTGTTCTTCACCGACCGGGTATCGGTCCACCCTGTGCAGATGTTAGTGATTGTCAGGGTGAAGCAGAACTTACCCTTGGAATTGCCGCCTTCGTGGCCGACCAGATCGATCTCCACGAAGCCGGGCACCGCATCGTCCCACTCGGCCCACGTCCGCATCGGGATCCAGTCCTTAAGCAGCGTTCCTGGCTTGGGGTGAGAGCGGCCTCTGGGGTCGAGTTTCTTCCGATCTGCCATGAGCCGGCGGTCAACGGTGGCCGGGGCGATCTTCAGCAGCAGCACGGCCCGTCCTCGATCGTCAGCTCCTTGAACCGGCGCAGCCGCGGAACCAAATCCGGTAGTGCTGCTGCCAGCAGGTGCCCGCACGGGCTGCCCTGCACCGCCCAGCACAACCGCAGCGCTTCGATCACGTCGTCCCCGTAGACCGGGGCCGGGAAGGTCCGGGGCTTGACCTGCTTGAGTACCAGAGCCTGCCGCAGCGCCTTACGCGCATGGTCACGATGCCAATGCGTCAGTGCACACAGCTCGTCAAGGATGGTCTTCTCGGCGGTCCGGTCCGACCGGGCATATCGAAGGGCAGTGGTCTTCGTGACGGTCTTGCGTTCGCTCATCGAAAGCTCCATGGCTCACAGTGCCCGGCCGGCAGATACCACCCCAGCAGACGCGCCGCTACGCGGGCATTCTCAGATGATTCTTCGATAGTAGCTACGCGGGCATCTTTGATGATTCAACGCGAGTAAAATGCAGCAGACCTTCCTTTTCTTTCACGATCCTGCTAAGGCGGCGTCGTTCGCTTCCGGCAGGCGGACGGATGCATGTCCACCCCTATGTGCGTGCACAAGCCCGTGAGTCCAGAGTCATTTGGCAAGCGGGCGGTTTTATGGGCTCACCGTACAGAGGGCGTGGACTTTAAGCACCTTGACTACCGCGAGGCCTTGGAAATGACCCAGCCAGGCGATGTCGTCTATTGCGATCCGCCCTACACTCACACTCAAACGATTTTGTATGGCGCTCAGACCTTCAGCCTTGCAGACCTTTTCGAACGCATCGCCGACGCCAAGTCGCGCGGGGTGCGTGTTGCACTGAGTATTGACGGAAGCAAAGTTCCGGAAAGAAGCTTTTGGAGCTGCCGATACCAGAGGGCCTGTTCGAACACGAAGTCTTCGTCAACGTCGGACGCTCGATGCTGAAGCGTTTTCGAATGGAAGGACAAACGCTGGAGGACCACGTCGTCGCTGATCGGCTCCTCTTGACGTACTGACAGCGGAGAGAAGGAAGACTCCTGCCGGTGTCGGGTGTCTCTATTATTTCGATCACCTCTCACCTAATCTAGAAACCAGTCTGGGGTGCTGGTTCGACGAGGTTTTCCTAATAATTGGGTGGGAGGACGAAAGTGCCCGATGCGACCGGTCCCGACGGAAATCAGAGCAAAGCCAAATGGCATTCCGCAGGGTGGTGGGGTGCGGTCGGAGCCATAGCAACCGTAGTGTCCCTCTACCTGACTATGACTATGACAAGTTCTCCCGCTCGTCAGCCGGAAACAGTAGCGCCCCCGACGTCGTCCTCGCCGCTCGTAACCTCTTCGCCGACGCCGACGCCGACTCCGACTGTCGTTCCCGCCAGCCCTACTACTGTTTCGTCCCCGCCCACAACTTCCGGGCTTTCAACTCCTGCCTCAGCAGCGCCGTCCGCTAATGGAGCCGTTTCGGCCCCAGTTCAGCTTTACCTCAGCAGCCTTCCACCTTCCGCCTTTCTGAGGCAGGAACCCGGGGCATTCCGGGGCGCAGCCAAAGCCAATGGCGTAGATTATCCGTTCAGCTACACATTTGAGTTTCACAACTGCGCCAATTGCACATCCACCACGGACGTGAATTTGCCAGGTACCTATAGCCGATTCCAAGGTGTTCTTGCTCTTACCGATGACACACGTCACGACACCGTGATTGATGGCACCGTCTTTTTCTCCATTACATCAACTGAGGGTGCGGTGCTGCTTCCTCCCCAGAGGGTCGAGTACCCGGCAGGGGTTCCATTCGACATAGACATCCATGGTTTGAGCCGCCTCCGGCTAACAGTAACTGCTGGAACTAACTGGGAGTTACCGTGCTGGTGCAACGCTTTACTAGTCAAGTAACTCCAGAGCTGGGTTGGTTGCAGTCGTCAGTACCAGTTCCGTAGACGGTCGCTCGGTAAGACGATGCCTTTGCGCGCTTACCCCTTGACAATCACCCGCGCTTTGAGTTTCTTACCGCCTTTTTTGCGGCCCTGAAAATACAACATCTCCACGAGTGGGGTGCCAATCGTAATCACCTTGGGACTCTGCCCATATTCCGAGACGAGAACTGTGATCGAATAGGATCTGGGCATGACTCCAGCTGGGCATACTCGTCGCGCTTCATCCATCCGCATCTTTATGGCAGATGGCGATCCTAACGGTCTCCGCCTTGTTGAGAAGTCCGGATGGACGGGGATTGTACTCGTCTGTTCTCGCGCGGACATCGTCCACATCCTGAAACGCGATGAGCTTCTGAGCCCCGGCATCTATCTCCTGGTGGGTCCACCCAACGACGACTCAACTGTTGATATGTACATAGGAGAGTCGGATGACGTCCGAGGACGTATCAAGCAGCACGTGGGGAAGAACCTCGACTTTTGGCAGCAAGTCATCGTGGCCACAAGCAAGGACGACAACCTCAATAAGGCGCACTTTCGCTGGCTTGAGGCTGAATTAATCAAAATGGCAAAGATGGCAGCTAAAACGAACGTCTCGAATGGCAATGCCGGCTCCGCCGTCAAATTGTCGGAGCCAGACACTGCTGATGCTGCTTCGTATCTTGATGAACTGCTACTTCTGCTGCCAGTGCTCGGCGTGTCCTCATTCGAGGTGCCCGACGATACGGTTGCCACCAGCGAAACCCAATACTTCATCCGCGGGCGAGACGCTGATGCTCGCGGACATGAGTCCGGAGCCGGGTTTGTCGTGTCCAGCGGCCACGCCCGCGCCGCATTGGTCACTTCAACGCCGCCCTGGGCCGTGAAGCTCCGTGCGCGCCTCGTGGAGCGAGGAGTCCTGGCTGTAGAAAGGAACGGGCGGATGGCCTTCACCAGGCCGTACACCTTTGATTCGCCATCTGCTGCTGCTGCTGTGGTTTTGGGACGATCGGCCAACGGACTGGTCGAGTGGAAGACGGAGTTGGGCGAGACGTTGAAAGTTATGCGGGACAGGCAGGTCTCAGCCCTCTAGAGGGTGTCCTTTCGGGTGCGTAATAGCGTCCGAAGACGCGGGGGTGTTTCGAGATCGTAAGTGTCTTCTAGCTGGTCCTGGCGACGTTAGGATTACCGGTAGTGCGAGGAACCTAGTTACAGACGGACTAACATGAGAGCAGAATCGTGAAAATCACCTCGAAGCTTCGTGACCAACGAATTGATGCGGTAAACGTCCTGGCCGAGATGACCCTTTCTGAGTATGCGGGCCTGATTTCAGGGAACCTTGACAAGAACGAGTTTCAAAGGCGCAGGGTTAGCTCGTCAAAGACCGTGTACTCACTTCTCAAGGAGGACATGCGCAAGGGCTGCGTTATTCCGCCCCTGGTCCTTGCACTCACGGAGCAGATAGGTGACATCGACGACCTGGACAACGAGGGCCTGGCCGAGCTGATCGTCAACGGTGCTTCAGGGCTCGTAATTCTTGATGGACTCCAGAGAACACACACCATCATCGATTTGCTGAATGAGGTGCGCCGGGTCCCTGGCCCCGAAGCGGAAAAAGTATCGAACATGGAGGTCCGGGTTGAGGTCTACATCGGACTGAATAGGATCGGCGTCCTCTATCGCATGCTGACCCTGAACACCGGGCAGACACCGATGTCTCTTCGTCAGCAAATAGAAATGCTTTACCTGGATTATCAGGACACAGAATCGCATATCGAACTGTTGAAAGAAGCTGATGGGCGGTATGCCGCTAAACCCCATCAGTACAACTTTAAGGATGTGGTTGAAGGCTTCAACGCGTACTTGAACCGTGATGAACTTCCTATCGATCGCGCGAGCTTGCTCGAAAATATCCGGAGTCTCGACAAGCTCTCAAGAGAGAACCAGGACTCTGACGTATTCAAGGACTACGTCCATACGGTGGACCAGTTTGTTACGCACGTTGTCGCTCTTTCGGGTAATGCAGAGCTGCCGTTGCAAGAGTTGGATGATTCAAGTCCCTTTGGCAAAAACGTGACGCAGGTCTTTAAGAAGCCGCAGGCGATGTCTGGCCTCGGTTCTGCACTCGGTAAGCTTATAGACCGGGGCCTGCTTGAAAATCTTGATCAGGCCTCCAAGTTAATTCCGGAAATTGAAATCGGTGACCCCGAAGAATTTCTTTTAGAAATGAATTCCTCGCTTTCGTGGCTGAAGAACAACTCGCCCAAAATTGGAAACGCGCAACGAACGTTTTTCACCTTCTACTTCCGCGAACTTCTGAATAGGGAGACGGATAGCTATCTAGATCTGACGTCAGCCGCTTCTAGTGCGCTGCGAAAATACCAGGATCAGTACGTTTAGGGTTCGGTGTAATGCCAGCGGAAGGACCCCGCGACTCTTGGGGCATCAGATTTCACAAGGGCATGTTCAAGGCCATGGACCCTACAGGGGACCTGGAGGTGTCCATATCGACGCCGCTCACGCTCAATCCTGCGTTCGAAGCCATGCCCTTCAGCATCCATAGTTTCGCCATGAAGGACTTACGTGAAAGTTCCATTCACCCTGTTCACCTCGCTGGAGTTGTCAAAGGTGATCCGCCTCGGATCGGGCTAATGGTTCCTGCCAATGCTTTGGGTTCTATAGAGCACGACGAAGCCGAGAAACCTTATTTTCAGCAGTATGCCTATATGGCCATACGCCTTGCATTGGCTGACCTTCTCGCGAAATCCCCGGGGATTCTTGAGGATCATTTAGATGGATCTGAACCCTTGCTCTTCTCGGACTTATTCCATGACAACATCTGTTTTCTGGTGGTCAGCGAGTCGACCCTATCGGAGGTACCAAATTTTGGGTTGGACCGAATTCTTCCAAGCTTGATCAAGTATGGCTATGTGCCTGCGGGTGCCTGCAAGCCTGCCGATCTGGAGTGGATAGGTGCACCTCCAGAATCACAAAAGATCAAGGTGTCATTAGTCTCTGAGGACGTGGAGAACTCGAACATTGTGGCCAAGTTGCTAACGCTTTCGGCAACTTCGAGTCCCTCCTTGCTGACACAGTTTTTCTACTTGTACCAGGTTTTCGAGTACCTCATGGAAAGCGTGATGCGTCATCGTTTGCCTCTGGTCGTTCAGGAAATGATTGATAGTTTGCAGAATGGGACCGCGTCAGCTCGTGACCAATTTGACCTTTTAGGCGATGAGATCCGTGAAAAGGGGCGGCTGAAATTGCTTATGGAGAAGTACTCTGACTGTTCCTCTAGCCTCAGGGAATTTGGAGTGGCGGCCTCGGATTTTCTTGATGCCCGGGGGATCAAGTCCAATCAAGGCATCGAGGCGGTTTACAAGGTCCGGAACTTCTTATTTCATCAGGCTCGTGATTTGCCATCACATGACGACCCACTCCTCGCGAACGTCGTAGAAGCTTTCTCGCAGTTCTTGCCGTCACTGCTGGAGTCGTACAAGCATCCGTCGGCACAGGCTCCGGTGTCGGCGGATAGTCCAGACCCTGGTGGTGTTTCGGCCGCAGCTCCCGCCACGGCGTCAGACTTGGGCGGGTAAAAGTGGGGAGTTGGTGAAGTGCTGGCTGCGGTTGAACCAGCACTTCGCCAACGACTAAGGGGTCAAAAGAGTTATGACCTCAAAGCAGCTGGCCTTGTGCTTACTGGGCTGAAGCGTCCCTCCACCCGTAGGATCATTTCGTTGGTTGTGTCCTTCGAGAAGGGATTCCACCGGAGCGTAATCTAGGCGCGCCGCGACGAACACCTGCCGCTGCCAAGGTCCGGTTGACCTGCCGGAGGTAGCTAACGCCGTCAGGCTGAGAGTCCTGGGCGTCGGCCGTCTGTTCGACAAGAGCGACAATGCCTGCCAGCAGATGCGGATCTCGCGTGGTCATGCTCACCTTCAAGGTAGGTCAGGGAAAAGGAGACATATCTTTAGTCCCGTGGGGCTGGCGTAATTCCAAATGTCATGGTCGAGCGTCTTTTCTTCCACGCCCAATTTCTGAGCGGCTTCCTTGACCAGCCTGCCGGCACGCTCCGGGGAGACACGCTGCCCGATGGCTCTTCCGACGAATTCTGTGATCCATGAGTCTGCCTTCACCCCGTCATGGGTTAAAAGCATGGTGAGGTATTCCCAAGTGACTGGCCCCAACCCCGAAACTCCGGTGTACTGCTTCCGGTGTTCGGCATTTGTTGGGCACTAACTGTGCCGGTTCAGTCACGCCAATGTCTACGAAACGTTGAGCTGCTTCCACGATGGCGAACGCCTTCGTCTTTCCTGCATGTACCTTCTGGCGATTCAGAATTTTCACTAAGGCAACCGGGTCTTGGCCTGCCAGGTGGCGCATCTTGTCTCGAGGAGCGACGTGTTCCGTGTGCCTCTGGTAGCGCTGCACCGCACCTCTGGCACCCGTCCAGACACCGTTACGTTCCTTGCCGTACCGGAATCTGATCGACATGACGGCATCCACCAATGCCAGGTCCAGGCGGCCGGGGTATCCCCCGGGCCACTTTTTCCACGGCGTTGGGATTGCGGCAATCGCGACGAGAAGCAGATCCAGGTCAGTTGGAGGCGCCGTCATAGGTAACTCTTGACGCTCGCGCGCAGCGCTTCGGTGTGTTCGTAGATTTCCTCAAGTGAACTGATCGGCACCCGGGTCTCTTCCTTGTTGTCGTCGAAGATCCCGATGTACTTCTGAGTCCGGTTGAAGTGCAGGCGTGCGATGGGCTTGCGGTTGTTATCGTCCAGCAGCACTGCGAAGTAAGACTTGGCATCCCTTTGAACTACTCGCGCTGGCTTCACCTCGCTGCAAACAATGGCCCGCACAATCTGATAACCCTCGATCTCCTCCAGCGTCGTCTCTAGCCCATCAGCTTCGGCCAGGTCCGCTTCGGCTACTGGAGCGCTGGTGACGCTAGCCGCCACTGCGGCTTCCTCGCTCTGAGGAAAGCCCGGGTTGCCGAGGGCCTTCTTCAGACGCTCATTTACCTGATCATTCAGGAACTGCTTCGATGCCTTAGCCACCAAAGCAGTGAACTGTTCCCGCACCTTCTGGGTGTACGCGCCGGAATAAACGCGCCCAGTCAGGAACTTTACCCATTCGTCTTCTGGCTCTTTGAACTGCGCGGCCAGAGTCCGCTTTAGTTCGCCGATGTACTTCAGCTCGCCGGCCGCGCTGATGATCGAATCAAGATCAAAAACATCCTTGGACAGCTTCTGCAGTTCGGGGATAAGCATTTGATCGATGTCGTTCAAGTCGAGCACGAGGAAAGGCTTCGCGTCCATACGGTTCGGGGCATCGAGGTCCGTGAAGAATTGATATACCTCCCCGTTGGTAAGGATCGCGATGCGAGCGTTGGTTACGGCGAAGTACCGGAAGAGCTGCGATGCATGCTCGATTTTCACGGGTTCACTGGACTTCTTACACTCGATCAGGATCTGTACTTCGCCGTCCTTGACGATGGCATAGTCGATCTTTTCGCCCTTTTTGAGCCCCACGTCTGCAATAAATTCCGGAACGACTTCCATCGGGTTGAAGACGTCGTAGCCAAGAATCGTCGAAATGAACGGCATCACGAACGCGTTTTTCGTCGCCTCTTCTGTCTGAATAACGCCGCGCTGCTGGCGCACCTTTGCTGCCAACGCTGAAAGCTTTTCTGCGAACTCCATTTGTCCCCCTACAAGACCGTCAATGCTGCACAACGAAGTGCAGCAAAGATCCAAGCTGATGAAGCAACAAACTACATGTGATTGTCCTGAATGACACTTATCTGCTTCCAGCTATAACTCCATGTCGAAAGAGGGGAAACAACCTCTCCGGCTGGTGCAACCGCTACAACTGCCAACGCGAGGCTCCTATGCTGGCCCGTCGTCGTTCGCAGCCGCTGATCCAAGCGGCTGCGAACAGAGATTAGGAAGCCCACCACTTTCCGTCGTAGTACACGGACACACAGCGCAACGTTTCAGCCCCCACACGTAACCTGTTTAGATGCCTCGTTTTGCACTTGATATTGAGTCCGTGCCCCGCCCCGCCCGTTCGCAGGAGCTTTTGGACGCAGTGAACCACCGGGTCGTCATTGCCGACGGCGCGATGGGCACCATGCTGCAGGGCCGGGACCTGTCCCTGGAAACAGACTTTCAGGGCCTCGAAGGCTGCAACGAGATCCTCAATGACACGCGCCCGGATGTCCTCGCAGACATCCACGACGCCTACTTCGCCACGGGCATCGATGCCGTCGAAACCAACACCTTCGGCGCGAACTGGTCCAACCTTTCCGACTACGGCATCGACGACCGCATCGAAGAGCTCGCCCGTAAGGGTGCGCAGATCGCTCGCGAACGCGCCGAAGCGGCTGAGAAAACAGACGGCCGGATGCGCTGGGTCCTAGGCTCCATGGGGCCGGGCACCAAGCTCCCCAGCCTCGGCCACACCACCTACGACTACCTCAAGCAGACCTTCGCACTCCAGGCCGAGGGCCTCATTGACGGGGGAGCGGACGCCTTCCTCATCGAAACCAGCCAGGACCTCCTGCAGACCAAAGCCGCGGTCAACGGCTGCAAGCAGGCCATCGTCACCCGCGGCATCCGGCTCCCCATCTTCGTCGAGGTGACCGTCGAAACCACCGGAACCATGCTCATGGGCTCCGAGATCGGCGCCGCGCTCACCGCCCTCGAGCCGCTCGGCGTCGACGCCATCGGCCTGAACTGCGCCACCGGCCCGGACGAGATGAGCGAGCACCTGCGCCATCTCTCCAAGCAGTCCTCCGTCGCCATCGCCTGCATGCCCAACGCCGGCCTGCCCGTCCTCGGCCCCAACGGCGCGCACTACCCCCTCTCACCCACCGAACTCGCCACCGCGCACGAGCAGTTCGTGCGCGAGTTCGGCCTGGGCCTGGTGGGCGGCTGCTGCGGTACGACGCCGGAGCACATGGCCGCCGTCGTCGAACGCCTTGCGCCCTTCCGCAACGCAGCCAAAGGCACCAACACGCCCGCCACCGGGGAAGGCAAGACACAGCCCGCCCGCACCCCCACCGAGAGGGAAGCAGGCATCGCTTCCCTCTACCACCACGTGCCCTTCGACCAGGATTCCGCCTACCTCGCCATCGGTGAGCGCACCAACGCCAACGGTTCCAAGGCGTTCCGCCAGGCGATGCTCGAAGAGCGCTGGGATGACTGCGTGGACATCGCCCGCGAGCAGGCCCGCGGCGGCGCGCACCTGCGCGACGTCTGCATCGACTACGTGGGGCGCGACGGCGTCGCGGACATCAAGGAGATCGTGTCGCGTTTCGCGTCGGCGTCCACGCTGCCGCTCGTCATCGACTCCACCGAACCGCCTGTGCTGCAGGCCGGGCTCGAACTCATCGGCGGCCGCCCGGTGGTCAACTCCGTCAACTACGAGGACGGCGACGGCCCCAACAGCCGCTTCGCGCGCATCATGCCGCTCGTGAAGGAACACGGCACCGCCGTAATCGCCCTCACCATCAACGAAGAGGGCCAGGCACGCACCACCGAGGGCAAGGTGGCCATCGCCTCCCGCCTCGTCGACGCCCTGGTGGGCGAGTGGGGGATGCGCGTCGAGGACATCATCGTGGACGCCCTGACCTTCCCCATCGCCACCGGCCAGGAAGAAACCCGCCGGGACGGCATCGAAACCATCGAGGCCATCCGCCAGATCACCGCCAAGTACCCCGGCATCAACACCACGCTCGGCGTCTCCAACGTGTCCTTCGGCCTCAACCCCGCGGCGCGCGTGGTCCTGAACTCGGTGTTCCTGCACGAGGCCGCGCAGGCGGGCCTGACCAGCGGCATCATCGATGCCGCCAAGATCGTGCCGCTCGCCTCCCTGCCGGAAGAGCAGCGCAAGGTGGCGCTGGACCTCGTCTGGGACCGTCGCGAATACGACGCCGACGGCAACACCACCTACGATCCCCTCGCCGTCATGCTGGACATGTTCGCCGGCGTCGACACCGCAGCACTCAAGGACCAGCGCGCCGCGGAACTTGCGGCGCTGCCCACGGGCGCACGCCTGGAGCGACGCATCATCGACGGCGAAGGCAAGGGCCTCGAAGAGGACCTGGACCTGGCGCGCAGCGAGGGCATGACCCCGCTCGGCATCATCAACGACCACCTGCTCGAGGGCATGAAGGTCGTCGGTGAGCGCTTCGGCGCCGGCGAGATGCAGCTGCCGTTCGTGCTGCAGTCCGCCGAGGTGATGAAGAACGCCGTCGCCCTGCTCGAGCCGCACATGGAGAAGTCGGACTCCTCCGGCAAGGGCACCATGGTGATCGCCACCGTGCGCGGCGATGTGCACGACATCGGCAAGAACCTGGTGGACATCATCCTCACCAACAACGGCTACAAAGTCATCAACATCGGCATCAAGCAGGGGATCGCCGAGATCATGGCCGCCGCGGAGGAGCACAACGCCGACGTGATCGGCATGTCCGGCCTGCTGGTGAAGTCCACCGTGGTGATGAAGGAGAACCTCGCCGAGCTGCAGTCCCGCGGCCTGGCGAAGAAGTGGCCCATCATCCTGGGCGGTGCTGCCCTGACCCGCGCCTACGTGGAGCAGGACCTGGCCGAGCAGTTCGACGGTGTGGTCCGGTACGCCAAGGACGCCTTCGAGGGCCTCGCCCTCATGGAACCGCTGGTGAAGGTGGCCCGCGGCGCGTCCCCGGACGACGTCGGCCTGCCGCCTTTGAAGAAGCGCATCCACAAGGGCGGGGCGAAGTTCACGGTGACCGAGCCGGAAGCGATGCCGGGCCGGTCCGACGTCGTCACCGATAACCCGGTGCCCGCGCCGCCGTTCTGGGGCACACGCATCGTGCGCGGCGTGGCGCTCCATGACTACGCTGCGTTCCTCGACGAGCGTGCCACGTTCATGGGGCAGTGGGGGCTCAAGCCCGGCCGCGGCGAGGACGGCGCCTCCTACGAGGAACTGGTGGAACGCGAGGGCCGGCCGCGCCTGCGCTACTGGCTGGACCGCATCCTCGCTGAGGGCATGCTGGACGCGTCCGTCGCTTACGGCTACTTCCCGGTGGTTTCCGAGGGGGAGCAGGTGGTGGTCCTGCACCATGGGGAGGATCGCGACGGCGTCCTGGGCGCCGCGGGTCTCCTCGCCCCGGACGGTGGTTCAGGCGGTCCGATCGGTACCGACCGGCTGCGGTTTGACTTCCCGCGCCAGCGCCGCGACCGGCACCTGTGCCTGGCCGACTTTGTGAAGTCGCGCGAGTCGGGGCAGATCGACGTGCTGCCAGTGCAGCTGGTCACCGCCGGCTCGAAGATCGAGGAGTTCACGTCCAAGATGTTCGCCGCGAACCAGTACCGCGACTACTACGAGCTCAACGGCCTGGTCATGCAGCTCACCGAGGCGCTTGCGGAGTTCTGGCATGCCCGGATCCGCAAGGAGCTGGGCTTCGCGGCCGAGGAGCCGAAGGACACGGCCGGGTATTTCAAGCTGGAGTACCGCGGTGCGCGGTTCTCGCTCGGCTACCCAGCGTGCCCGGACATGGAGGACCGCCGCAAGGTGACGGAGCTGCTGAAGCCCGAGCGGATGGGCGTGGTCCTCAGTGACGAGCTGATGCTGCACCCCGAGCAGTCCACGGACGCGTTCGTGTTCCACCACCCGGAGGCGAAGTACTTCAAGGTGTGAGCCGGGGGTGGTCCGCGGGGTGGGCTGGCCACGCTCCGGCTGTCATACCGCAACCTGCTCCCGCTTTTTCGAGCCCGCAGAAAGCCTCTTGACTATCAGATAGGGAACCCAGCACAAAGGCTGGAAAAGGACTGTTGCAATGAAGAATGCTGCCGCGACACTCTGATCGGCGTCAGACAGGCCGGTGCTGGCAACAACTGTCATGAACCCCGTCAGGAGCGCACCGCCGGAGTAGATGAAGATATACGGCCAGCGAAGGTAGCTGCGCAGGAGGAAGAAGAACAGCAGGCCGAAGAGCAGAACCGCAGCGAAGCTGATGATGAAGTTGGCCGGTTCCGCGGGGCGGCCGGCCCAAGCAAGCTGTTGCAAGAAGACTGTCATGCCCAGCCAGACGAAGACCAGCATTTGGATGATCCACGCGGTGACGGGGTGGCGCGCCCGGGCACTCTTCAGCGCCGGATCCCGGGCCTCCTCGGCGTCGCGTTCCACCTGCTCTACAGCCGACCATCGGGCGCGGATATCCTGCTCGTCAGCCTGCCAGCCGCGGCCAAACCGGTACGGGACGAGGTTGGGAAGTTCGTCCAGAAGCCGGAGCCTGCCGGCGTCGTCCAGTACCTGCGTGTCGTGCCGGTAAAGGGCCTTGGGAGTGTAGAGAAGCGGAACTCCTCTGTCGCTGAGGTGGCTGAGCCACATATCGACTCCCTGATCCCAGTGGGACGGGAAGGGGATACTCAGCAATTCGTCCCGGCCGCCGGAGCGGTAGCGGATGTACAGGATGGGCGCGGTCTCGGTAAAACGCTGTCCATATCGGTTGTAAGTTTCCCGCACGATGCAAAAGGACGCCACTGCTGACGTGATCTGATCGAGGCGTACAGAGCGCCGGGTCGGAGCGGTGTTCTTGTCCAAACGGACGCCCTTGTCCTGGGGGTTGGGCCACTCCACGGACTCCACCCGGTCTTCAAACAGCCTGTACTCGGGCAGGTGCCGGTAGCGCAGCATGAGTCTGCGGCCCACGCCTACCAGTCGAACCGCGATCCACACGCCGAGGGGTACCGCGGCCAACGTTACGAGGAACCATGTGCCCGGGTACATTGCCACCAGCACCACCGGGGTGAAAGCCAGGACAACGCCGATGAGGACACCCGTGCCCAGGATCAGGGCGTAGGCGGTAAGCCAGAAAAGGTCCGGCTTAGGCACAGGGTTGAAATGGACAAGGCCTGGCTGTTCCATTGATTCCTTTATCGCGGAGGTCGAGGGAACCTTGCGCCCCTTCAGCATCCTACGGCTCGCTCAGGCTCGCCGTGAGCCTGATGCTGCACGGCGAAAGGCCCTCTACCCGTTCGTGTTCCACCACTCAGAAGCTGGAACGCACCAACACGCTCCGTCATTACGGGTCCCCCGGACGCACCCAGGGCCGGATGGGATCAGTCGTTCAGGGCATCCCAGAGCAGCAACACGATCGAAGGAAGCGCCAGTATCAGAGCAGGAACAAGGAGAAGCAGAACTAAACGCAGCAGTCGAAGCCAATACCCCCGCTCAATACGCAGGTGCCTGAAGCACATCATCAACAAGGACCCTTCCCGATGGTGCCCAGTCGCTTTGAAGGGGCTCGCCGGCAGCAGTAGTGGTGGATAACTCCCGGGAATTGTCCCCGGCTGCGGGCGGGCGGGCCGGACTTCTCCTTCGAACGCAGATCGGTTCGGGCGGTTCCGAGGACGAAGGCAAGGAGCCGTGGTGTCAGCTTGGAGTACCTGTGTGAAAGGCTGCAGTCATGGACAACTCACCTCGGGACCATGACCTCGTTCTCTTCGGAGTGACGGGTTTCGTTGGCCGACTGATCGCCGGCTACGTTGCGGAGCATGCACCGGCCGGTATGCGGGTTGGACTCGCGGGCCGGTCGAGGGCCAGGCTCGGGGCGGTTCGGTCCCAGTTGCCGGTTGCGGCGCACGGGTGGGCCCTCCTCGAAGCCGACTCGGAGGACGCGGACTCGATCGCGGCCCTGGCTGCGAGCACACGCGTGCTCTTCACAACCGTCGGTCCGTACGCGCAACACGGACTACCTGTTGTCGAGGCCTGCGCACGGGCAGGTACCGACTACGCCGACCTCGCCGGTGAGGTGTTCTTCATCCGGGAGGCGATCGATCGCTATGACGCTCTAGCCAGGACAAGCGGGGCCAGGATTGTGCACTCTTGCGGCTACGACTCCGTGCCGTCGGACCTCGCCGTACTGCTGCTTCATCAGGCGGCAGAAGCCGATGGCGCTGGCGGTTTGGTCGACGTGCAACTCGTTGCTACGGCCAAGGCTGGCATCAGCGGAGGAACGCTTGAATCGATGCGCGGGCAGCTCGACGCGATGCGGTCGAGCACCGCCCTGAGGTTATTAGCCGCTGACCCCTACGCTCTGAGCCCCGACCGCACACGGGAGCCGACGACACCACAGCCTCCCGATGACGGTCCTGTTCGCCGTTCCGATGACGGCACCTGGACAGCGCCTTTCATCATGGCCCCTTTCAACACCCGGATAGTGCGCCGCAGCAACGCATTGCAGGGCTGGGCCTACGGCCGCTCCCTCCAGTACGGCGAGGTGATGGGAGTGGCCCCCGGACCGGCAGGAGCGGTCATCGCCAGGGCAATGACACTCGGGCTCCGGGCATTCACCGGCGCGATGGCGTTCCCGCCGACCCGGAGGGTGCTCGACCGCTTTCTTCCGGCACCAGGGACAGGACCGCGCGCCAGCATGCAGCGCTCAGGCTGGTTCAACTCCCAAGTAACCGCCCGCACCGAGGACGGCCACCGATACCAGGCGATTGCTGCAGGCCCCGGCGATCCCGGCTATGCCGCCACCGCCGTGATGGCCGGCGAGACTGCACTCGCTCTTGCCCTCGACGGTGACCGGCTGCCGGCCGCGAAAGGCTCGCTGACACCGGCCACAGCACTGGGCAACGTGCTCATCCAGCGCCTCCGCGCAGCCGGCCACACCTACCAGGTAACCAAACTCGCCTGAACCCGGATCCCGCAGGTCACCTGAGTTGCGGCCATTTCATCCGTTATCCAGGCACCCGGGGGTGTTTGATGAAAGAAGGCTTCAAAACCGGGCGGGGGCCAGCGGCGCCTGTCAGGAGTGGGTGTCGAGGTAGTGCCGAATCGCCCGGGCCGTTTCCTCCGGGGCGCTGACGTGGGGGCAGTGCCCGGCGGCCTGGAGCTGCACCAGGGTGCTGTGTTCCAGATTCTTGTGCAGGTACGCGCCCACTTCCGGCGGGGCAAGCCGATCGTTGGAGCACTGCAGGATCAGGCAGTTAGTGCGCACCTTTTTCAGTTCAGGGCGGGTGTCGGAGAAAAAGGTTACCCCGGCGAAGTGCCGTGCAATGGCCGGATTTGTCCGGCAGAAGCTGACACGC